>JAHBSF010000034.1 GCA_019639255.1 Acidobacteriota bacterium
GGCGACGCCTTTTTCAAAGACCATCCATCAGTTTTAGCTTGATGAAGTACTAGTATCATATTCAATGTATTACAATATCTTTGAATAGAATGAGTATATAAATTCGATACGCGGGAATAGAGGCATATGAAATTTGGCGTCGCGTTGCTTCTTGCAGCCTCGTTGCTTTTATTGACGGGATGGCGAAAAGAACCGCCTGTGCCGGGTCAGTTTCCGGCGTCGCGCGCCGAGCGTTTCGGCGTCTACAACTGGAATGTGGATGACCGGGCATTTCCCGCAGGCGATCTCGACCGTCTCAACTGGGGCGCGGATAGCGTAGCAGAAACGGGGAGCCGCACAATCCGCGTATTCATCGGCCCACGCGACGTATATTCGGTGAATCCGCCGGGCGTAACCGACCTAGCCGACCTTGCCGCTTCGACAGCTTACGACCGCCTGTTCCGTGATACGCGTTTTACTACGTACCTGCTGACCGCATATTCGCTCGCAGATATGCGAAACAACTGGGCCGACGGCTTCACCCCGTCCGAGTACGCTTCGGAACGCGACGAAATCAAAAGACTGAGCGAATATCTGTTAACAAATCCCGCGTTCGCCGGCAAGACATTCATCATCCTGAACTGGGAGGGCGACAATCCCATGTTCCGCCTGTCGCACAAACAATCGATATGGGATGCCTTTACCGCCTGGATAGAGTCGCGCGCCGATGGAGTGCGCGCGGCCCGTGACGCCGTTCCGCAAAGTACGGCGAGAGTATATTCAGGGCTTGAGTTCACCCTGATTCGCAGCCCGCGAACGGGTGAACAGTGCGGCGCGCCCGCCGCCGACCCGGTACACGCCAATCCGCTTCGCAACCGCTGCGTGATCGACTATGTCGCTCCGCGCGTATCGGTGGATTATTACTCCTACTCCGCGTGGCAGACGATTCGCAGAATTTACGATGAGCCGGGGCTGGGTGTGGCCGATGCGTTCAAATCGGATTTGAGAATTGCACTTGACCTCGTGCGCGCCGCACGTTCTGAAATCACGGAAGCGAATTTCCTGATCGGAGAGTACGGATTCGAACGCATAACTTTCGGAGAATGCCGCGCAGCGGAGATGTTCACCGAGTTCGTCGATGCTCTCGAAGGGCCGGATGCTCTCGGCATTTCCTACGCAGTTTACTGGCAGATCATCGACAACTTCCCCATCTACGGCCTGATCGACGACCGGTTCGGATTGTTCCGCACCAGGAACGGGGCGCTTGAACCAACTCGCCTCGGTATGACCTACCAGCGGTTTCTTGCGTCAATTCCAGAGCCCGAAACCGTTGCGTGCCCCCGCATACTGCGCCCGCCGCCCGAATGGGGCGTGGTGGATGCCGATACGGGGCAACCCTCATTTCATCTCCATCCCGACAGCAGGCTCGCAATTACCGCTGAATCGCCCTTTTCCGTTTCCGGCAACTCTGTGCACGTCGCGCAGCTTTTAGAAGAACTAAGCCTGAATGCCGCCGATACTCCGGCTTTCACCGAATCCGAAACTCGTATTACCGCGCCGCTTCCCGCCGGACGTAGACCGGGCGAAGCCTGGGTGTACGTTACGGATGCAAATGGTGTGGATTCAAACGCGCAGATGGCAGTGCTAGCCTGCTCCGCCTGCCCGCAAATCAATGCCGAATGTGGAGTGCTCGACGCTGATTTCCTCACTGAAGGAGTATTGCCGGGACGCGCGGTTTCAATTTTCGGTGCATTTTCACCTTCGGGCAACCGCGTATTCATAGAGCAGCGCCTTCCCGGCAGGCTCAAGCGCACAATCGAGATCGAAAAGGATTCCGACTGGAGCGAATCGGCAAACCGTATCAACCTGCGGATTCCAACCGGACTCGAATCAGACCGGGATGCCATTCTCTATGTCACGGATTCGGAGGGCAGATCCTCCCCCGGCCGCCCAATATTCATAGGCGTAGAGTGCGGGGAATGCGCTCCCGTATTGCGCGCCTGCCGCGCGGTCCTGAACGGTGAAGGCGAAGAATTTTTCCCCGGATCGGTTGCGACTATCCGGGGATGGTTTCCATCCGCAAATAACCGCGTGGTCGTAGAACAATGGGATGCAAATGGAGACCTTAGCCGGCACGTACTCGCCGCCAACGGCGAGGGAGGGGAAGAGTCCATCAATCGAATAAGCGTTACACTGCCGATTCAGACATGGAGCGGACGCGCAATCATTTACGTCGTGGATTCGGAGGGCCGCGAATCCGAAGCGCGCGAGATCACAATCCGAGGGCGCGTGAATGCAATTGTTTCAGCCGCAAGCTTTCAACCCGCGTCCGCCCGCTCGCAGATACTTGCCGCTTTCGGCGTAGGCATCGCATCAACCACGGAACTTCCTGCTGCTGATGGGCCGCTGCCTGCGGAACTCGGCGGCGTTCGCATACAGGTGCTCGACCGGCTCGGATCTCTTTACGATGCGCCGCTGTTTTTCGTGTCGCCGCAGCAGATAAATTTTCTGATGCCCGCCGAAGCCGCCCTGGGACAGGCCATTATCGTGATCCATAATGGACCGCAGTTGATCTACAACCAGTTGATCGAACTCACGCGGATCGATCCCGGTATGTTTGCGGCGAATTTCGACGGCGCGGGGCCCGCGGCTGCATATTATGTGCGTGTAAAACCGGACAATCGGCAAAGCATCGAACCCGCAGTGACATTCGACGAAACTTCGGGACGCTACATTGCTGCTCCTGTAGATTTCGGGCCCGAAGGTGATGAACTCTTCCTGATTCTTTTCGGGACGGGGCTGCGCGGGCGCAGCGACCAGCGCGCGGTTTCAGTCAGCGTAGGCGGACTGCCCGCCGAAGTCACTTACGCCGATGCGCAGCCGACTTTTGCCGGGCTGGATCAGGTCAACGTATGGTTGCCGCGCTCGCTTGCCGGACGCGGAGATGTGGATGTTGAAGTGACTGCGGACGGTAAAGCCGCCAACAAGGTAAGAGTCAGATTCTAAATCATTCCACACGGACATCAGGACGAAAAGAGAGATAACGGAACAAACGAAATAAGACGAAAATTACGGAAAAGTTGACTATTTTCGTAGTTTCCGTCTAATTTCGTTTGTTCCGTTATCTCACTTCAATGGATCTCGGGTTCGGGCGTCTGAGCCCCCGAGTGAAGGAAATCAAAATCGCACCCCTCGTCGGCCTGCGTAACGCGATCGGCGTACAGCGCGCCGTAACCCCGCTCATACCTTTTTGCAGGCGCCGCCCAGGCTTTGCGCCGGTTTTCAAGTTCTTCATCGCTGACGCGGATATCCAAACGGCGCGCTTCTATATCGAGTTCTATAATGTCGCCGTCCCTGACCAGCGCAAGCGGCCCCCCTACCCAGGATTCGGGTGCGACGTGAAGTACGCAGGTCCCGTACGATGTTCCGCTCATTCGCGCATCAGAAATCCGCACCATATCGCGTATGCCGCGCGCGAGCAGTTTTTTCGGTATCGGCAGCATGCCCCATTCGGGCATGCCGGGGCCGCCGAGCGGGCCTGCGTGTTGAAGCACGAGCACCGAGTTTTCATCTGCATTCAACGTTTCGTCGTCGATGCGCGCGGCCAGATCGTCGTAATTGCGAAAGACAATGGCAGGCCCGGCGTGCTTCCATAATCGCTTTTCGGCCGCCGTCGGTTTAATGACTGCGCCGCGCGGCGCGAGATTGCCGTACAGCACCGCCGTACCGCCCTCGGCGAATACGGGGCGGTCAAGCCCCCGGATTACATCGTCATTGAATACCTGGGCGCCTGAAATTTCTTCGCCGAGAGTGCGGCCCGTTACGGTCAGACAATCCGGTGCGAGAAGTTCAAAGATGCGCGCAAGCAGCGCCCTGAGTCCGCCCGCAAAATAAAAGTCTTCCATCAGAAACCTTCCCGACGGGCGCAAATCCGCAATCATCGGCGTGCTGCGCGATATACGGTCGAAGTCCGAAAGTTCGAGCCTTATCCCCGCCCTTCCGGCCATGGCAATCAGATGTATGATCGCATTTGTAGACCCTCCAATGGCCATATCGACCGTTATGGCGTTTTCAAACGATTTTCGCGTCAATATGTCGCTCGGCTTCAGATCCTCCCACACCATTTCGACTATGCACCGGCCGCTGCCCGCAGCCAGACGCGCATGCGCGGCATCGACCGCAGGAATGGAAGACCCGCCCGGCAGCGTCAGTCCGAGCGTTTCCGCAATCGCCGTCATAGTGGATGCCGTGCCCATAGTCATGCAGTGGCCCGGCGAGCGCGCAATGCCGTCTTCGATTTCAAACCACTCGCTGTCGCAAAGCGCGCCTGCGCGCCTTTCGGCCCAGTACTTCCACGCATCGCTTCCGCTGCCGAGCGTTTGTCCTTTCCAGTTGCCGCGCAGCATCGGGCCTGCCGGTAGATAAATCGCCGGCAGATTGACGCTCAACGCGCCCATAAGCAGTCCAGGCGTCGTTTTGTCGCACCCTCCCATCAATACCGCGCCGTCTACGGGTTGGCTGCGCAGCAACTCCTCGACCTCCATCGCCAGAAGATTGCGATAAAGCATGGGGCTAGGTTTCATGAAGGTTTCGGTAATGGAAAGCGCGGGCAACTCTACGGGGAATCCTCCGGCCTGCCATACGCCGCGCTTTACATCTTCTGCGCGAGTACGGAAATGGCTGTGGCAGGGGTTGAGGTCGCTCCATGTGTTGAGTATCGCGATGATGGGTTTGCCCGTGAAGTCTTCGGCCGCATAACCCATCTGTTTTGCGCGCGAGCGATGGCCGAAGGATCGGAGGTCGTCGCGGCCGAACCAGCGATGGCTGCGCAACTGATCGGGAGTTTTTCTTTGTTTCATGCAGAATTTTTCCTTCTTTCAGGTTCTATCGGATTGACAATTCTGCGGGAAGAATGGAAAGTTCGGCAAGCTTAAAAACGAGAACACGGAATACGCAGAAAAAAGGCGGAAATCGCGGGAATCCGCAGACGATTATCGTGATTTCCGTCTTTTTCCGCGTGTTCCATGTTCGTTTCCCGCACATTTAGTGAGGAGTTGAGATGCCGCCTGTTGCCATACTCGTAATCGCCGTTCTGGTGGTCGTTGTGCTGATAGTGCGCCTGCGTATGCACGCCTTTGTCGCGCTGATTGCAGCCTCGGCGCTCATAGGCCTGCTGTCGGACAAGGTGCCGATCTCGGATGTGATGAAGGAAACCGCGCAGCGCTTCGGTACTGTGGTCGGCAACATAGGCATTGCAATCGCCATGGCGACGATCGTGGGCGAATGCCTCATGCAAAGCGGCGCGGCGGACAAGATCGTGCGCCGGTTTGTAGCCTGGATCGGAGAAAAACGCTCGTCGCTCTCACTCATTGCAAGCGGTTACGTGCTGGGCGTGCCGGTGTTTTTTGATACCGTGTTTTACCTGCTCGTGCCTCTTGCGCGTGCAATGAGCGTAAGGATGGGCGGGGCGCGCTACGTTCTGCTTGCGCTCTCGATTTCAGCCGGCGGCGCCGCAACTCACGTATTCGTTCCTCCTACGCCGGGACCGCTCGTAATGGCTTCTACGCTCGGCGTCGATGTAGGGCTTGTGATCCTTGTGGGTCTTGCCGTAGCGATGCCTGCGTCTTTGGCAGGATGGCTTTATGCAAACTGGATTGACCGGAAACTGGGCATAGAAATTCGCGAAGCGCCTGGACTCTCGCTCGCCGAGATGCACGACGTAGCGGCCAAGCCCGAATCCGAACTTCCGGGCTTCTGGGTATCGATCACGCCCATTCTGCTGCCCGTGCTGCTAATCAGCTCCAACACGATTGCAAATACGCTGGATAAACAAAGCGCTTTTGCGCGCGTTACGTCGCTACTGGGCGATCCGAACTTTTCGTTGATGTTTTCCGCCGCAGTTTCACTGTGGATTCTCGCAAGCCACAAGCGATTGAGTTTTCGCGATCTCGGCCGTACGGTGGAAACCGCCATAGGAAGCGCGGGCTCAATTATCCTGATTACGGCCGCCGGCGGCGCTTTCGGCGGCATGCTGGTCAAAGCCGGTATCGGCGATACGCTGAGTGCAATGGCGAAAAGCTTCGGGCTGACGCCGCTGCTTCTGGGCTTCCTGCTCGCTGCGCTCTTCAAACTTGCTCAGGGCTCCTCAACCGTCGCCATGATCACCGTCTCTGCTCTGCTTGCCGAAATGATTATTGCCGCACCGCTGCCCTACAACCCCGTCTACCTCGTTATGGCCATCGGCGCAGGCTCCCTCGTCGGCCAGTGGATGAACGATAGCGGCTTCTGGGTATTCCGTACAATGACCGGCCTTACCGAGATTGAGACTTTGCGCACAAAGTCTACTACCATCGCGATTATGGGAACCACCGCGATGATCGTTGCATACATCGGAAGTGTACTCTTTCCCCTGAACGGTTGAAGACATGGATTTTTTACTGTGGGGAAATTTACGCAGTGCAACAATTGCGGCGTAACTTACCGGTATCATTGAATGTTAGGCGCCGGATCTAACATGTGGATATCAGTTAAGTAGCGGTAATCAGATTGACTGTTAAGTATGAACCGCTATATAAAGCGTGCCGACCTAAAGAAGAGTCCCGGTCCGGGAACAGGGCAATCTCTCGCCATCAAGCCTCGACAAAGAATCTGCGGGCAAGTTATGAGCGGAATTTTGATCGGGGAAGAGGAGATTGAGCGGAAATCGTGATTATCATTGGTGATTATCGGTGATTATCATTGGTGATTATATACGATAGTTTCCGCATACTTCATCGGGCCGCGCGACGCGATTCCTGAAAACAGGCTGGGATGAAATCTGCTGATTGTCGGGTACTGAAGCGGTGCGGATACCGCGTGGCCGGGGTTCGTCCGGCTGGGGTTGGTCTGCAAGGTAGCCGATCAGTCGGTTTGTCTGCCTGAAAATCCTGATCAAGAGTTGAAAGACAGAGTGCAGAGACCTGGATCACGGGTTCGGGAAGATATTCCGCACAAGTGTTCAGAGTGGTCAAAGGAGGCTTCATGTTGAGGCGCGTTCATCCGGGGAGTTCATCGTTGAAAGCGGTGAAAGCGATGAAATGGGCGGATATGCGTATCTGGTCGCAAATACTTGGATTGTGTTGCGTGCTGGGTTTGATGCTGATTTCGGCGTCGGTTGCATCGGCGCAATCTACCGGCAGCGCGACGCTGCGCGGATCGGTGCGCGATCCTCAGGGCGCGGTAGTTCCGGGAGCGACCGTAACTCTCATAAATGAAGCCACGAAAGACGAGCGCAAGGCTTCGACAAGCGACTCCGGGATATATGTATTCAGCGCGGTCAACCCCGGCAGATACACCATAAAGGTCGAAGGATCGGGATTCAAGACGACCGAGCAGACCCGGGTCGTAATCAGTCCGGGCGATACTCGCGGCCTCGATCTGACGATGGAAGTAGGAGCGGCTTCGGAGACCGTGACGATTTCGGCCACTACCGAAACGCTGCAAACCGAAACCGGCGCCAAAGAGAATACGATCACCGCCAAGCAGATCGACAATCTTTCGATCATCAGCCGCAGCTCGCTCGAACTGCTTCGCATACTGCCGGGCGTTGTCGCGCCGGATCAGGTGGAACTCGAAAGCATTTCCTTCGGCGGGGGCGCCAACCGCAATGCAGGTTACAACGTCAACGGATTGCGCGGCGAGTACAACACGGTAACCGTAGACGGTTCGCGAATGATGGACATCGGCTCCAATAACGGAACGATCCTCACGGCAAACCCCGACATGGTGCAGGAAGTGAAGGTGCAGTCGAGCAACTACGCCGCCGAGCACGGCAGCAGCGCCATACAGATTTCGGTTACGACGAAATCCGGCGCAAGCGCGTTCCACGGCGAGGTATTCGATTATCTTCGGCACAACAGGTTCGGCGCCAACGACCGCTCAAACAGCATCAACCGCGTGGAGAGACCCAAGAGTCTTTACAATTATCCGGGCGGAAACATAGGCGGTCCGATCGTCATTCCCGGTACGGGAATCAACAAGAACCGCGACAAGCTGTTTTTCTTCGCCGGATTCGAGTACTACTACCAGCGCGTGGACGAGGGCTCGCAACTTAGCGTCGTGCCTACGATCAGGCAGCGGCAGGGAGATTTCAGCGAGTTGCTCACCGGGCCGGGCGCAAATCTCAACCAGGACCGCATCATCACGGTTCCGGGCAACTGCACCGTGGGCGGCGTGACGACCGGCAATCCCGCGCCGAACAACAACATTGCGCCGTGCATGGATCCGGTAGGGCGGGCGCTCATCAATCTCTATCCGCTTCCGAATTACACGGACCCGAACAATCGCTTCAATTACGTTTACAGCGTGCTGCGACCGATTGACCGCAACCAGTTCGTTACGCGCATAGACTACAGCGTCAGCGAAAAGACGAAACTCTTCACGCGCATCGCGCGCGAGTACGAAGAGGGGCTTTTCCCGCGCGGGTTCTGGTGGAATTCTTCGGCGTATGAACTTCCGGGCAGGTTGACGAGCGATAACCTCGGCCGTTCGGCCGTGGTGAATCTGACGAATCTTTTCAGCCCGACTATGACCAACGAGGTGCTCTTTAGCGCCAGCAAGCTGAAACTCGATAACGATTATCTCGATCCGCAGAAGGTATCCTACCAGGGGCTCGGCATTCAGCCATTCGGATTTTTCCCGAACAGCAATCCGTATGTGCCTGTAGGGATCATCGACGCGTGGGGCGGCGGCATAGGCGGCGACCTGTTTACCGCCTACGGCTATCCGCTGTTCGCCTACAACGATTCGTTTGCGATTACCGACAACCTGACGAAGGTGCACAACACGCATACGCTCAAGTTCGGCGCTCACATCGAGCAGGCCAACAAGAAGCAGAACTTCAACTCCGACGTCAACATCGAACTCGGACAGTGGGGCCAGCCCAACGGAACCGGAAACAACTACGGAGACCTGCTCGTAGGCCGTCCGGTAAACGTCAGCCTGGGAACCGATGTGGGCACGGGCAACTTCCGCTATTACAATTACGAATTCTACGCCCAGGACAACTGGAAGGTGCGTCCCAACTTCTCGCTCGAATACGGGCTTCGGCTGTCCTATTTGCCGCTCAACATCGAGCGCAACTCGCGCGGCGTGATCTTCAATCCCGCAAGCTACAACCACAGTCAGGGATTGTTCATAAACGGCGATCTGACGCGCCCGAACGGTGTATTGACCGCGGCGCGGGGCGAGATTCCGCAGGGATTGACCGAAAACCCCCCGATTTCGTGGATGCCGCGATTGAACTTCGCCTGGGATGTGGGCGGCAAGGGAGACCTTGTAGTCCGTGCGGGCGCGGGCCTTTTCTACAACCGCGTGCAGGGCAACTACGAGTACTATTCCCTCCAGCAGATGCCCAATTCCTACCGCGCTTCGGCGGGCCACTGGGCGCAGGACGGCGGTTTGACCTTCGGCAATCTCAGGAACGTCGATCCATTCTCGTCGATTGCGAACGTGGACTTCACCTCACGCAATCCGGACTCGATTGCGCATCCGCGCGTGGCAAACCTGAGTCTTACGATAGAGAAGCGGCTGCCGCTCGACAACATTTTCACTGTTGCATACGTCGGCACACAGGCGCGGCATCTGCCGTTGCGCCGGCAGATCAACGTCGTGCCGCTCGGCCGGTTGCTCAACGGAACCGTGGGTAACGCGGATCTGTCGAACCCGCTGCACCGCTCGGCGCTCGATACGGCTGCACTCAAGCTGTTCAGGCCGTTTGACGCCTATAACAACATAATGTTTATGGAGTTCACCGGCACCTCGTCGTATCACTCGATGCAGGCGACGCTCAGCCGGCGCGCGGGCAAGCGGCTCGAATATTTCGCTACCTATACTTTCTCTAAGGCCCTCGGCACCACCGCCGTGGATGAAACCGGCGCGACGGTCGATCCGCTCGACATCAGAGGTCGAAGCTACGGCATACTGCCGTTTGACCGCACGCACATCTTCAACATCTCGTACAACTATCAGGCGCCGGATCTCGCTCGCGGCGTATTGAGCAACGCCGTTGGGCGCGCCGTATTCAATGGCTGGCAGATGTCGGGCATCACGACGTTCCAGGCCGGAAATCCGATACGGTTGAAATTCACCGGAGACATTGCGCAGGGCGCCGTAGGTCTTGCGTACTTCGGTTCCGACGCCTTCAACAACGGCGGCAACAACGCCGGTCCTGTCGGAGTCGCCTACACGGGCGATCCCCGCGTATACGAAGGCAAGAACATCGGCGACCGGTTGCTGAGCCTCAATGCCATAACGATTCCGGGCTTCGGTCAAACGGGGCCGCACCAGCCGCCCTTCTATATGAGGACGCCGAGCCGGAGCAATTTCGACGTATCGTTTTTCAAGAACTTCAACTTCAGCGAGAGCCGGAGATTGCAGTTCCGCGCCGGGTTGTTCAACATCTTCAATCAGGCGTATCCGACGCGCGTCAACGTGGAGAACTCAAATCTCAGCGACATCCACCTGACGCTCAACACGACGTGCAACGTCAGAGCTGACGGCGTACCTGACGGCATCGGCGGGACGCGCGACGGCGTATGCGATCCGCGCGGCGGTTATTCGTTTACTCAGGATACGATCGACAACTTCGGCAAGGTCACGCTCAAGCGCGGGCGCAGGATCGTGGAATTTGCGTTGAAGTTTTACTTCTAAAGACGGTATAGAGAACGCAGAACGCGAGGACCAATAACGGAATCCGCGGAAAGGTGTTAAACTTTTCCACGGATTCCGTTATTTCTGTTTGTTGCGTAGTTTCTCGATGGCCGCAGGAGCCCTAACAATATGTTTCGCATTCCTGCTCGGCGCGCAAGCCAGCGGTCCCACCGATCCTCGTCTCGTACAGCCCGATCCCGCTAACGCAACCATCGAGGGCCGTGTACTGCTGCCTTCGGGCCGCTCGGCGGACGGAAACGTTCGTATAACGCTCAGCAACGGGCAGAATACGCTCACCACATTTTTCACCGATAAACACGGCGAATTCCGATTCCTCAACCTCACCGAGGGCACTTATTACCTTCAAGCGACGGGCGATGCAAAACAGTTTGACTCTGTAACCGAAACCGTGCGCCTCAGCCGCGGACAGATGGCGCACGTAAACCTTTCGCTCAAGCCTAAATCCAAGACCACAAGCTCCAGTCCGGGTTCGCGCGTCGTATCTGCGGCTGAACTGAGCGCCGATGTTCCTGTTGCTGCGCGCAAAGAGTATCAGCAGGCGGTCAGGCTGATTGGCCGTCAAAAACGCGAAGAGGCGATCGAGCATCTGCTGCGCGCATTGTCGCTTTATCCCGAGTATATGATTGCGCGCAACGACCTCGGTGCGCAGTACCTGAAACTCAAACAACTGGATGAAGCCGAAGCGCAGTTTCGTCGCGTGCTTGCCGCAGACCCGAAGCATTACAACTCGCAGTACAACCTGGGCCTGGTATTTCTGGAACGGGGCCGCGCCCTCGATGCATCGGCGCAGTTGATGCAGGCAATCTCGATTGATCCGACGCGGGCGGAGGCGCGCTTGTGGCTCGGAGTAGCCCGACTCGCACTCGGCGATATCGCATCAGCGGAAAGAGAACTGACGCGTGCGCTGATATCGGGCGGAGCTGAAGGGTTTGCCGCGCACTATCACCTCGCACAGATTTACATTAAACGCGGAGACGAACGCGAAGCCGTGCGTGCACTCAACGCCTACCTGGAAGAATCGCCCCGCGGCGAGTATTCACAGGAAGCGAAGCGCCTTTTGAAGACTCTGGAACAAACAAAGAATAAAGAGAGATAACGGAACAAACGAAATGATACGAAAATCACAGAATAGTTGAATATTTCCGTCTGTTCCGTCTTATTTCGTTTGTTCCGTTATCTCTCTTATTCGACTGTAAACGGTGTAGCTCGTGTAACTGCGCTCTGCTGGTCGGCGACCGTGATTTTCAGTTCATAGCGGCCCGGGGGGAAGCCTTCGAGCGGAAGCGCGCTTGCATACTTGATCCGGCCGTTGGCGTCGGCGGCGGACAATTCTGCCGCCGTGCCCGCAAGACGCTGGCCCTGCTGGAAAATCTCTATCGTCAGTTTGGGCGTTTCCTTTGATTCGCTCCACACGGTGAAGAAAAAGGCCAGTTGTTTGCTCGTCGCTTTTTGCAGCGGCTGGCCCAGGTTCGGATATACGATCACCTCTCCGAAGTGAAACGGGCGATCCTGCTTCTGTTCTTCAGCCGTCAACCGGTCGGCGCGTTTAAGGAGCATCAGACTGCTTACGCGCAGCTTCGCATCGTGTTCATCCGGAACTTCGAGCGGAACCGATACGACGCTCGACCTGCCAGTGGGCGCGTCGTAAGCAACGGTATCCAGCGTATAGCGACCGGGTGCAAGATCCAGTTCGCGGTAGAAAAGCACTTCATCTTTCCTGACGGTTTCCAGCTTGTCTGCCGGGCCGGTAATCGGATACATCTGACTTGCTTTTTGAACGATCTGCCTGGTTTCATCCCGCACAACCGCTACGATCGTAAAATCGGCGCTGTAGGTTTTCTTTTCCTTGTCGGTTTTGAATGTGAAAGACGACAGCGGGACTTCGGCGAGTATCGGCGTGGGGCCGGGCGGTTTTGCATCGGGAAAGTGAAAACCGCCGGCGCGCAGCGCAAATGTATTCGCCCGATTCTGTGAATTGAGCGCGGCAAGCGCCGGAATCTCGTAATCGAGCACGGGCGAGGCGCTCGATGAATCTATCGCGTAATAGCCGCGTCGCGTTTGAACATCCAGATTCGGGCGATTGAGTTTTACAGAAATCTGCCGGAATTTGCCGTCGTAGTCGGGATTGGTGGGCGCGTAGGAGAGCATGTAATGCACGCGCAAATCCTCGTCTATGCGGCGCAACCCCGAAGTCAGGTCGTTTGTATTGGCGATGAGGAATCCGCCCGTATGTTCGGCAAGCTGGGCAAGGCCCGTATGCGGATTCAATCGCAGCAGATCTTCGTTGCGTTCAAGGCCGCGCATCATCGGTCCCGAAGTGTCGTCGCGGCTGCGTGCAAGCTGTTGCGACCTGCGCGCAGCGATCGCGTTTATTTCGCGCGCCGCTTCAGCATTTACGCTTTCCGTGCGCAGTCCTGCCGCGTCTACTGCATATATGCTGACGTTTGCTCGATTCGCCGCGTGGATCACCGAAAGAAACCGCGCGTGAACCGCGGGCGGAATGGCTACGCCTTCCGAAAAGAAAATCATCGTCTTGCGGCCCGGCAGGTTGCGCAGCGAGTTTATCACCGCAATCAGCGCATAAACCGTAGCGTAACCCTGCTGGTTGCGCGAGAGCATCTCGAAGGTTTCGAGCATTCGAATGTTCATCTGCCCGAATGCCATCTCGACCGCTGCGGCTCCGGCGTCGGCTCCAGCCGCCGCCGCTCCCGCGCTGTCCCGCCCTGCGCCCGCCGCCGTGGCTGCGGACTCGGCAGCCGCCCCCGAACGTTCAAGTCCCGCACTCTGGCTCGATAATCCGCGCACCTGTTCGTTTGTGGAGGCGAATGTAGAAACGCTGCGCGCCGTAGCGCGCTCGATCGCCTGAGCAATCAGTCGCCGGTCGTCCGTATAGTTCTGGATGGTATGCAGGGAGAGGTCTACGCCGAATACTCCGGTGAAGTCGTTGCGGCCCAAACCTTCTTCGGCATATGCGGCTGCCATGCGCTGCACGAGTCCGCGCGCTTCGGCCGACATGCGGTCGAAGACGAGGGCGATTACGCCGGGTCCCATGCCTGTATCGGATGCAGCGGGTGATGGCGCGCGGTTTTCTGCGGGTTGTATGGGCGCTGCCGGAGTGGTTGGTTTTACAGTGCTCTCCGAGGTTTCACGGGCTACGAGGCGGAATGATTGTATCGGCTGCCGCACGCCGTCTTCATAGACTTCGAAATCCGCAGCGGTGAGATCCTTGACCGGGCGGCCTCGTTTGTCGCGAACCACGACATCGAGCGCGACTTCGGCCGTGCCTATACGGATGGTTTGGTCGTTTTGCCGGCCCGTCTGCCGATCGGATTGAATGAATGTGGAAGCGGTTGCGGCTTGCGGCGCAACGAGCGAGAGTGCAAGCAGTAGGTGAAGCGCGGATCTCATCGGCGAAATTCTCCGGAAAAAACCTGTATGTTCGCGATGCCCAATGATACGCCGGTTTTGTGCGGTTGTCATTGCTTGCAGCGCATATGGCGGCACGGTATATTTACAACTCAAAATAAACCCGAACGATCAAGCCGACCGTACTGTTGTTGGTCATGGGTAGAATCAGATTACGATTTCTTTTGCCGATGTATGGCGTTTTGCTCATCGCCCTCGGAATGCAGGCGGCGGCGCAGACCGCGCCTGAGGACGCGGACAATCAGTTCGACCGCGCCGTTGCGTTGCACAGGGCGGGCGATGTGCTCGGCGCCGTCAGCGCATACCAACTCATACTTTCACGCCATCCTGCGCGCGTAGATGTGCGCTCGAATCTGGGCGCCGCACTTGCACAACTCGGTCGTTTTGAAGAGGCAGTCGGCGAATACAAAAAAGCCTTGGCCGATTCGGGGGGCAATCCTGCAATACGTTTCAACCTCGCGCTTGCATACTACAAGGCCGCTCTATACGAAAGCGCTGCAGATGAATTGAAACTTGTTGCAGAGGCGCAGCCCGAAATGTTGCAGCCCGTTTTGCTGCGCGCCGATTGTTTCCTGCGCCTGGGAGAGTTCAAACGGGTAATCGAACTGCTTTCGCCGTTGCAGTCGCGCGTCGGCGAGGATCGCGCGTTCGCCTATATGCTCGGCACCGCGCTCATTCACGACAAGCAGATCGAAAGAGGGCAGGTGCTCATTGACCGGATATTGAAAGACGGGGATTCGGCCGAGGCGCGAATTATGCTCGGTGCGGCGCACCTTCTTACGAACGATCACCAGAGCGCAGTAAAGGAATTCGAGCGCGCACTGGAACTCAATCCGCGATTGCCGACCCTAAATGCCTTTTACGGAAAAGCATTGATGTATGCGGGTGAAACCGAGCGCGCTGCGACTGCGTTTGCGCGCGAACTCGAAATCAATCCGAACGATTTCGAATCGAATATATACATCGGAATGCTCAGGAAAAAAGAAGGCAGGACCGACGATGCATTGATGTATTTCCGGCGCGCCGGCCAGGTTCGTCCGGGCGATCTGAATGCAGGCTATCAAATAGCGTCGATTTACCTGGTGAGCGGAAAAGCGGCTGAAGCGCAGCAGATTCTTGAAGGAGTAGTGAAGGCTGCGCCGGATTTTATAGACGCCCGTGTATTGCTGGCGCAGGCCTATTACCGTTTGAAGCGCAAGGAGGAAGGCGATCGCGAACGCGCAATCGTTGAGCGCCTTCAGGCGGCCGAACAGGAAAAACAGACCGCACCCAATCGGGAACCCGTAGTCAAGCAACCTTAAACTGGTCTACAAATGGTACAAAGCGTGAGACAGTAAGAGAGATAACGGAACAAACGAAATGAAACGAAAATTACGGAATGGTTGAATATTTCCGTTTGTTCCGTTTTATTTCGTTTGTTCCGTTATCTCTCTTCCAGGTCTCAATATCATAGGGCGTGATCAAAACGTGCAATTTCGTTTCCGCGTATTCAGTGTTTTCCTGATCCTTGTGCTGGTTGCCTTTTCGGTATCTGCACAGACTACGGGCAGAAAGCGGCCGGCTGCCAAACCGCGCGCGTCATCATCCAAAGCCGCATTCGACGCTGCGGTAAAGCGCGCCGATGAAGCGCGCAATGCGGGCCGGCTGGCCGAATCCGTTCCCCTCTATCTTCAGGCTTTGCAAATTCGCCCCGACTGGGCTGAAGGCTGGTGGTTCGTAGGTGCGATTCTTTACGAGGGCGACCGCTATCCGGAAGCTCGCGACGCGTTCCGCAACCTCGTTGAGATCGAACCCAAGCGCGGGCCTGCGTGGGGGATGCTCGGTTTGTGCGAGTTCCAAACGCGCGAATTCGACCGCGCCGTCGTATCGCTTCAGCGCGGGCGATTGCTCGGTTTCGACGGCAATAACGAACTGGGTTCGGTGGTTCGTTATCACACGGCGCTGTTGTATATCCGGCACGAACAGTTCGAAATCGCTTATGACATCCTGCGCGAGTTTGTGCGCGAGGGCAACGAGAGCCCGAGGGTGGTAGAGGCGTTCGGATTGACGATGCTGCGAATGCCGTTTTTGCCGAACGAGGCTCCGCCCGATCGCAGAGAACAGACATTGCTTGCGGGCCGTGCCGGGTACAATCTCGCGGCGCGCAGGATGAATGAAGCGCGCGAGGCGTACGAAGTGCTGCTCGCACGCTATCCCGAAGCGCCCAATGTGCATTATGCATACGGCATATTCCTGCTCAATCAGGACGCCGACGCCGCGATTGAAGAGTTTCAGCGCGAGTTGAAGATATCGCCGTCGCACGTGCCGTCGATGCTGCAACTGGCGTTTGAATACCTCAAACGCAACGAGCACGAAACGGCGCTGCCGTGGGCCGAAAAAGCCGTACAGCTTGCGCCGACTCTTTTCCCCGGCCGCAATGCGCTCGGCCGCATACTGCTCGAACTCGGTCAGGTCGAGCGCGCGGTAAAGGAACTCGAAGAGGGCGTGCGTCTCGCGCCGGAAAGCCCCGAAATGCATTACGCGCTGGCCCGGGCCTACACACGCGCCGGACGAAGGGAAGACGCGGCCCGAGAGCGCGAAATCTTCCAGCGACTCGACAAACTCTATCGCGCACAGCGCGAGGGACAGCCCGCCGGGGAAAACCCCGAAGGCGGCGCCGAAAGAAAGCCTCCGGAATAGGGAGTTTTATGCATCCGGATCGCCGACGCCGACTGTTGCTGCGCGCGCTGCTCGTCTGCATATTCTGTGCAGCGTGCGGTTGCATTGTATTTCCCGCGATACTACGCGAACGGATAGCTTTCTCTTCCGGGACTGCGCAGAGATGGAACCCTGTGCGAATTCCGGCGGGCGTGGAGTTTGCCGGCGATGGCGCCTGCATCGAATGTCATCGCTCGCGTGTAGAAGTTCAGCGCGCGACTCCAATGGGGCAGGCTATGGAGTCCGTAGCCGATTCCGCCATCCTTACCTCGAATCCGCAAATGAAGCTGCGGCTCGGCCGGTTCACATACGAAATTACGCGACGCGGCAGTCAGAGCATATTCACCGTTGCCGACGACAAGGAGGTCATACGGGTTCCGATCGACTACGCCTTCGGTCAGGGAAAGGCCGGGCAGACGTATGTCTTTCAGCGCAACGGCGCGTATTACGAAAGCCGCGTGAGTTATTACAACGAAATACGGGGACTCGATCTGACCATAGGCGCTCCACCTGCTGAACCCAAAACGCTCGAAGAGGCTCTTGGGCGAAGGCTTTCCAAAGACGACGCATTGAAATGCTTCAACTGTCACTCGACCGGAGCCGTCAGCAGTGCAGGGCTTCATACAGAGAGTCTGATTCCGGGCGTCAGGTGTGAAGCGTGCCACGGGCCGGGCGGCGACCATATTGCAGCCAACAAATCGGAGAATACCGAACAACAGGCGCAGGCTGCGAGGTTGATATTCAATCCTGCGCGGCTCGGCGGCGATGCGCTCACTCAGGATTTCTGTGCATCGTGCCATCGCGGGAGCGAAGAGTTTTCATTGCTGAGAACGATGGGCGTAAACAACGTGCGTTTTCAGCCCTACCGCATATTCACAAGCAAATGTTACTCGGACGATAAGCGGATCTCGTGCACCGCATGCCACAACCCTCACGAGCCGCTTAAAGAAGATGCCGCTTATTACGATGCAAAATGCATGGCCTGTCACACTGCGGCTGAAGGAGTAACAAAGGCTGAACTGCGAGCGTGCAGCGTAGGCGAGAAGGATTGCGCCTCGTGCCATATGCCCAAAGTAGAACCGCCGGGCGCGCATTTCAAATTCACCGATCATATGATCCGAATTGTAAGGCCGGGTGAACCGTACCCGAACTGACGGGAAGAGAGATAACGGAACAAACTAAATGATACGAAAATTACCGAAAAGTTGAATATTTTCCGTTTGTTCCGTCTTATTTCGTATGTTCCGTTATCTCTCTTTTCTGTCTCGAAGTCGTGTGGAGTGATTTAAGTGCAGGGAAATTCCATCGTGAAATCAGTCGAATTGCTTTTGCTCATCATTCTGGTTTCCGCCGCCGCAGCGGTCATACCTAAAGCGGCATCCCGCGCCGCACAATCACCTTCCGGCGCCAAACCCGCAGTAGTGTTTGTCGAGGCGCCGCCGAGCGAAAGCAAAATAACGTGGGTGCACGACAACGGCCGGTCGGAGTTGCGGCATCTGCCGGAAACCTGCGGCGGGGGCGGGCTGTTTTTCGATTACGATAACGACGGCTGGATGGATATATACCTCGTAAACAGCGGTCCCTCGGATTTCTTTACACCGAAAACGCCGCTGCGCAACGCTCTTTATCGCAACAACGGCGACGGGACGTTCACCGATGTGACGGAGAAAGCCGGAGTCGCGCTCGGCCGTATGGGGCATTTCGGCATGGGGGCGGCTGCCGCTGATTTCGACGGCGACGGCTGGCAGGATCTTTACGTTACCAACTACGGCGTAAACGTCCTGTTCCGCAACAACGGCGACGGAACGTTCACCGACGTTACGGAAAAAATGGGCGTGGCGGCGCCCAACTGGTCGACGTGCGCTACGTGGTTCGATTTCGACAACGACGGCCGGCTCGATCTGTGGGTTTCGAGCTTCGTGGAATACAGCGCATCGGGCAACATCTTCTGCGGCGATAACCGGCTCGGGCGGCGTTATTATTGTATTCCGCGCGTATTCAAGCCGCGCCCGAGTTATCTGTTCCGCAACGACGGCGAAAAGTTTATAGACGTAAGCAAGAGTTCGGGCATAGCGCAATACCTCGGCAAGGCGTTCGGCGCAGTGGCTACGGACATTAACAACGACGGGCTTGTAGATCTTTTCGTAGCCAACGATACGCTCGCCAATTTTCTTTTTCTGAACCTGGGCAAGGGAAGGTTTGAAGAAATCGGGCTTGCAGCAGGAGTTGCGTACAGCGATTCAGGCAGTCCAAGGTCGGGGATGGGCGTGGACGCGGGGGATTACGACGGCGACGGCTGGCAGGATCTTTTCGTGGCAAACATAGATCAGGAGCTGTTCAGTCTCTATCACAATCAGAAGGATTCGTCCTTTATAGACAAGCCCGGCGAAATTGCAACTGCTACGCGGTTGATGAGCGGTTGGGGGTTGAAGTTCTTCGATTACGACAACGATGGCGACCCGGATCTGATACTCGCCAACGGCCATCCCGATGATATGGTCGAGACGCAGTCTTCGCGCGTCAAATACAAAGAGCCGCTCCTTATGTTCGAAAACATCGACGGCAAGTACAAAAACGTCAGTGCACAATCGGGCGAGGCTTTCAAAAAGGACTTTCCCGCGCGAGGACTTTCCGTAGGCGATTACGATAACGACGGCGATCTGGATTTGCTGATAATCAATAACGGCGAAGCGCCGCTGCTGCTGCGCAACGAGGGCGGAAACCGCGGTCGATGGACGGGGTTGCACCTGATTGGAAAGGCGAGCAATCCGGCCGCTGTGGGCGCAATCATTACGTGGGAAGCGGGCGGAGTGAAGCGCAGTCGCTACAAGACGGGCGGCGGCAGCTATCTTTCATCGCACGATCCGCGCGAAATCCTCGGCATAGGCGCTGCGACGAAAATCGACCGTATAGAAATCAAATGGCCGAGCGGGAAGGTGGATCGTTTGGTAAATCCACCGCTCGGAAAATATATCAGGGTGGTCGAGGGGGATACGGTGACGTCCGGGAAGTGAACATAGACAATGGAACAATTCGGTTGTTCCATTGTCTGTTCTTTAATGCGCGGTCGATTTTTCCGCCCCGATGCCCGTATTAGCCCTGACTATCAGTTCATCGAATTTATCTTCCGCCTCCGGTTCCCGACCGATTAAAGTACCCAATACCGCGCCGATGAATCCAAGCGGAATACTGAGGATGCCGGGATTTTCGAGCGGGAAAATCGGCGGATCAAAAATCTTCACGCTCGGCCCAATCAGTATCAGAGCTATCGATGCAATCAACCCCGTTGCGAGTCCCGCGACGGCGCCCGTCGTATTGAATCTTCGCCAGAACACAGAAAACAGTATCACTGGAAGGTTTGCTGATGCCGCGACTGCAAACGCCAGGGCTACGAGAAATGCTACATTCGCCGTCGGCCCGAGCAGTATCGCAATTCCCATCGCCACCGCGCCGACTACAAATGCGGTGATGCGCGCCACGCGCACCTCTTCGCCGAGATCCTTCATCTTTCCGTGGTGAATGACGTTCGTATAAAAATCATGAGCGAATGAAGTCGATGCACTGATCGTCAACCCGGCCACTACTGCGAGAATGGTCGCAAAGGCGATCGCTGCAACAAAGGCAAAGAAAATTTCGCCGCCGAGTTCGCGCGCAAGCAGCGGCGCGCTCATATTCGTGCCTCCATTCGCCGCAATCGTATCCCTGCCTACAAGCGTTGCCGCGCCAAAGCCCAGAAATGTCGTAAGAATGTAAAACGTCCCTATGATTGCCATCGCCCATACGACGCTGGTGCGCGCGGTTTTTGCATCCGGCACCGTATAAAACCGCACCAGTATATGGGGCAAACCGGCAGTGCCGAAAATCAGCGCAAGACCGAGCGATATCAGATCCAGCGCGCCGTAGGGCGGCTTGAACCGCAGCCCGGGTTGCAGGAAATCGCGCGTTACCTGCACTCCGTTTTCGGTGTAAGTGACGTGCGTCAGCGCTTCAAAAAACGACGGAAAGCTGAATTCGAAGCGCGACATCACAAATATGCTCAGCAGTATCGTGCCCGCCATCAGCAGTATCGCCTTGACGATCTGCACCCAGGTCGTCGCAAGCATTCCGCCGAATACGACGTAAATGATCATCAGCACGCCCACGCCGATGACCGCCGCTTCGTAACTCAGTCCCGAATCCTTGAGCAGCAGCGATACGAGCGCGCCGGCGCCTACCATCTGCGCGATCATATAAAACGTGCTGACCGTAAGCGTGCTCAGACTCGCCATTGCACGTACCGGGCGCGGGCTTAACCTGTAGGCCAGTACATCCGCCATCGTGTATTTCCCGGCGTTGCGCAGCGGTTCGGCGACAATCAGCAGGACCGTTAAATAGGCCACGAGCCAGCCGACGGAATACATAAAGCCGTCGTAGCCCTGAAAGGCGATTATTCCGGCGATTCCGAGGAAGGATGCGGCGCTCATGTAATCGCCCGCTACGGCGATGCCGTTTTGCCAGCCGGTTATTCTCCGGCCTGCGGCGAAGTATGCACTAGCGCCGCTCGATCGACGTGCTGCCCATCCCGTGATGCCGAGCGTTACGACGACAAAGGCGAGAAACATCACCAGCGCGATCGACATGGTTTACTCTCCTCGCCCCCAACTGCGGATCATCGAGATGATGCGTTCCACCATGCGGTCGAAGCGGCCCGCGGCCCGAACGTAAAAGGCGGCTATGGCCCAGGCCATAAAAAATTGCGAGAGCGCGAACAGATAGGCCAGATTGACCGGACCGAGTACCTTCTTTTCCATCAACCGCGGCGCATAGCCCACAAGCACGGGCAGCGCGAAGTAATAAACGAGGAAAAAAATCGTAGCAGGGATGATGAATCGGCGTTTGGCTGAAAGCAGAGATTTGAACTCCGCAGTTTGAGCGACGCGCTTCCAGTCTGCGTCATCCAGCGGTTTCATGGGTGAGAGGGTCCTTTCAGGGAGGTAGGAGAGAAAACGGAACAAACGAAAAATGACTAAACAAACGAAAATATACAAAACCTACGGGGAAGTATTGTTTCCGTCTGTTCAGTGCTTTTTTGTTTGTTCCGTTATCTTTCTTCTTTATTTGCCAAGCACGCGTTTTGCCGTCGCCGCGATGTTGTCTGCGGTAAAGCCGAATTTGTCGAGCAGTACCGCTAACGGAGCCGAAGCGCCGAAACGGTCGATGCCGATGACCGCACCCGCATCGCCTACCCACTTTGCCCAACCAAACGTAGTCCCGGCCTCAACCGCTACACGGGCCCTGATTGCCGAGGGCAGCACGCTTTCGCGGTATTCCTCAGATTGTTTTTCAAACAACTCCCAACTCGGCATGCTGACTACACGGGTGCGGATGCCCTCAGCCGCAAGTTGATCCTGCGCGCCGACTGCGAGAGCCACTTCCGAACCCGTAGCGATGAGTATGACCTCGGGGGCGTCTTCGGCCGGATCGGAGAGGATGTAGCCGCCGCGCGCCGTGCCTTCGGCCGAGGCGTATCTGCTTCTGTCAAAGACCGGAAGCTTCTGCCGGGTTAGTGCAAGTGCCGTGGGGCCGTGTCGGTTTTCGATTGCAACGCGCCAGGCAACTGCGGTTTCGTTGGCGTCCGCCGGGCGTATCAGCGTCAGGTGCGGAACCGAACGAAGTCCGGCGAGCTGCTCTATGGGTTGATGCGTGGGACCGTCTTCACCGAGCCCGATCGAATCGTGCGTATAAACGTAGATCGTTCCGAGGCCCATCATCGCGGCGAGGCGTGCGGGCGGGCGCATGTAATCGTAGAAAGCGAGGAATGTACCGCCGTAGGGAATCAGCGGATGCGTGAGCGCAATGCCGTTCATAATCGAGCCCATTGCGTGTTCGCGTACTCCGAAGTTGAAGTTGCGGGCGTCGCGCACCTCGGCTGAAAATTCGGCGAATCCCTGAAGGAACGTGTTGTTTGACGAACGCAGATCGGCCGAACCTCCGATGAGCATCGGCAGGTCTGCGGCGATTGCGTTGAGGGTTTTACCCGACGCCTCGCGCGTGGCCATCTGCGCTCCGGCGGGGAACTGGGGTATCTTCGATTGCCAGCCTTGGGGAAGTTCGCCCGAAGCCCAGTTGCGCCACTCGGCGGCTGCATCGGGAAACTCTTTTTCATAAGCCGCGAATTTTTCCGCCCACGCCGATTCGAGCTTTGCTCCGTTGTCTACCGCCTGGCGGAAATTCGCCAGCGCTTCATCGGGTACGTGGAAAGGTTCTTCGTAAGGCCAGCCGAGTTTCTCTTTCGTCAGCTTGACTTCGTCGACGCCGAGCGGTTCGCCGTGAGCCTTGTGCGTGCCGGCCTTGTTGGGGCTGCCGTACCCGATGATGGTTTTTGTCCGGATGAGCGAGGGGCGCGGATCTGCTTTGGCCGCGGTGATCGCTTCATCGATTTCAGCGGTGTTGTGGCCGTCTACGGAAAGCACCTGCCAGCCGTAGCTTTCAAAACGGCGGGTCACATCTTCGGTGTAGGACATAGCTGTGCTGCCGTCGAGAGAGATGTTGTTGTCGTCGTAAAGAAACACAATGCGGCCGAGTTTGAGATGGCCTGCAAGCGATGCGGCTTCGGCTGCTACGCCCTCCATCAGGTCGCCGTCCGATACGATGGCGTAAACGTGGTAGTCAAACAGATCGCGGCCCGGACGATTGAAGCGCGCGGCCAGGAGTTCGGCGCCGATTGCAAGGCCGACGGCGTTGGCCAAGCCCTGACCGAGGGGGCCGGTAGTGGTTTCTACAGCGGGCGTGAGTTCGGATTCCGGATGGCCCGGAGTCATGCTGCCCCATTGGCGGAATTGTTTGAGCTGCTCCAAAGGGAAATCGTCGTAGCCCGTGAGGTAGAGCAGGGTATAGAGGAGCATCGAGCCGTGGCCTGCCGATAGCACGAATCTGTCGCGGTTGGCCCATCGCGGGTTTTTCGGATTGTGGCGCAGGTGGCGCGTCCACAGGACGTAGGCGGCGTCGGCGCATCCCAAAGGCAGCCCCGGATGACCGGAATTGGCCTTCTGCACTCCGTCTATGGAGAGCGTGCGAATGGTATTGATCGAGAGTTGGTCGAGCTGCGTCGGCTCAGGCATGAATATCTCCTCGGGTCTGTTGTGTTGGTTCAATTGACGTGTGGACTTTCGGTCACGGGGTGCTGTTCGACGAGCATAACGGGCAGTATCTTTTCGGCGAACAGCGAGGAATCGATGAGCACCTGCACTACGTGATTGCCCGTCTGCTGGAGGTTCAGATTGACGAAAACCGTAACGTTATCCGAGTAGCCGTCGGGCGGAACCGAAAAACTCGTGGGCTGCGAAACGGCGACGGTGTGCAGGCGATCGGGCGTGAGTATCCGCACTTCGTTCAGATACTGGCCCGCGCCGCGCCAGTGCGTGACGACTGCGAACTTGATCATGGTTACAGGCAGGCGCGGCACGACGACCTGATGCGTTACGCCCATAAGGCTCAGATGATTCGTCGCTTCAAAGCGCACATCTTCGCAAAAGAGCGTATAGGCGAGTTCGAGATTTTTGGATGAGGTGGTCATAAGAGATTGAGAAGAGAAACCGCGGAATAAGCTGAATAAAACGGAAATCGCGGAAAAGATCATATTCTTTCCGCGATTTCCGTTTTATTCAGCGCGTTCGGTGTACTCCCGAGTTCAGGCGTAAGAGTGAAGACCCGGCAGCAGGTAACTGACGCCGAGATAAGTAAAGATGACGAGCAGGAAGCCGACGAGCGCGAAATACGCGCTGCGGCGGCCCGACCATCCGTGCGCTATGCGCGTATGCAAATAACCGGCATACGCAAGCCACGCCACGAGTGCGCCCGTTTCCTTGGCGTCCCAGCCCCAGTAACGGCCCCACGACTCGTTGGCCCATACAGCGCCCGTCACCAGCAGTATCGCAAGCCCGGCGAAGGCCGTGCCTACGGTCTTGTAGATGAGGTTATCGAGCTTTTCGAGCGCCGGCAGATTGGCGCGCACCGTTTCGGTGCGTATGCCGAACAGGACTACAAACAGCGTAGCGACAAACGCCGTAACGAGCGCCGCGAGTTCTACGGGATTGGATCGAACGCTGAACACCATAAGGCTGCTGTTCTGGCCGAGCCAGGTTTGCGCGCCCTGGACGAGTTGATCTACGGGCATCTGCGCAGCGTTCGATTCGCCCGCCATCCATTCGCCGAGTCCGCGCAGTTGTGTAGCGGGAATGCCCGCGCCCACGCCCGTAGCGGTTTTCATTCCGTAATAAAGCCAGGCCAGCCCCGCCGCCTGGGTTGCGAGAGATGCGCGTATGGACAGATTGCCTATGCGCCCTGCCCTCTCGTTATTCTTGAAGAGGTAAAGGAGCAGGCACACTGTAGCCGTGACCATTAGCGCAACGGTGGCTCCCACCCACAAACCCACGCCGGGCACTGCCGCGCGCAGCGGTTTGATCGTCATTACTCCGCCATCGCCCGGAATAACTGGAGTCAGGTTGTAGCTGAAACCGGCAAGGCTGAACGCGTTGCTGAAGTACAGAATGCTGGCAAGTACTGAAATGGCGACAGCCGCGGCCATGGCTTCGATCTTTACTCCGTCCTTTATGAGATAAAGGACCGAGATGGCGAAGCTCACGAGCGCTACGCCGTAGCTGAGCGATGCGACTCCTACGTGAATCGGACGCCAGTAGCTGTCGAGCACCGGAGGCAGGTTGATGAATTCGTTGCCGATGAAGACGGCAAGCAGCAGCACCAAAGCCAGAAGCGGCATCGACACGGCGCCCACGAATCTGGCGTTCTGCCTGTGGCTTATGAGCAGCGTGGCGAACGCGGCGCCGAAGGCGAAGGCGAGCGACAGATCGTAGAGGTTGGCAAACGGGATATAGCTGAAGAACCACCAGTAATGGTATTCGCCGGTCAACTGATTCGTCATGCGAATCCAGTCTTCGCGTTCCCCGGCGGCTATCCAGCGCACGAGCCAACTCGAAAGGTTGAAGAAGAATCCGAGCGAGGCTACCCATACGCCGAGTTTCTGTAGAAATCGGATAGGCGCCCAGAAATTGGTCGCAAGCGCGGCGGCGGCGATGATGTAGCAAAGCAGTCCGACCACGATCAGCGACCCGTCATCGGGCATCGCTGAGGGGCCGAGGCGTTTGCGGAGCACGACGACGGCGGCTGCGCCCAGAATGGGAAGTATGGCGGGCAAATAATTGAGCAGGCCGAACCGTTTGATGTCGATTTTCGGCGCGGCCGGAAGCGGTACATTGATGGATTTTGTCGCTTGACTCATCGCGATCCTCCAGAACGAGAACGAACACTTAAAGCAGTTTCGATTTTGGTGCTCAGCACTCTGTAAACAAAGTTTTGAGTTTTTCAGCCGCAGCAGCGGCGAAAGATCTGTAGCCTGGTGCGTGAGCGCCAGGACAGTAGAAAAAGAACGTTTGAGCCCTGAAAGGGCGAAAGATCTTCCGCCCCTCCGGGGCTGGCGCCGCTTCTCTATACTCACCCAGGGCTCGCCGCCCTGGGCTACAGATCTTTCGCCCCTCCGGGGCTGAATAACTCAAAAGAACTTAATTGACAGAGTACTGAACACCAAAATCGAAACCGCTGTAATACAGGGAATCAGAAGGAAATTACGGACTACAGGATTCCGACAATAGCACGACCCGAGTTATTCGGCGCCGCGAATCCGGGCGGCGATTTTTTTCAGTTTGTCTTCGAAGCCGAGCCGGTTGCGGTTTGCGTCTCCGCCCATCGAAACCGCCCCGTCTTCGACAACTATCCACATCCGCTGATGCGAGAAGAAAAACACTGCAATCAGCATTACACAAAGCAGCAGAAAGCCGACATAAACCACCTTTACTCCCGGGTCGTACTGTATCGAGAGCATGTGCGCCTGCGGCACCTTCTCGAAATCCAGCAATGTAAACTGATAGCCGCCCGGATTGATGTAGGTTTGCGCGAGAAACGGGGCATTGCTTATTCGGCGTTGAAGGCTTTCGGTAAACGCCCACGCGTCGATTCGCTCGCCCGATGGTTTGCGCACATCCAGGTGCGCGGCCGGTCGCTCGAAGGTTTCCGCGCCCTGGCCTACGCCCACCCTGTTGTTGGCGTCAACGGTAAAGTCGGGATTGAACTCGAAGTAAGTGATGCGCGTGCCGTCCGACAGGCGAGCGTCGCCGTTGCGCGCCACGGTAACCTCTTCGCTTGCAGTGCTGCCGGGCGGGGTTACGAGCAGGCGGATTTCGCGCGCGCTGCCGAGATTCATAAACGAGGCCTGGAAGAAGCGGTAGCCGCGGTAATCGTACGGCTTGTTCATGTGAATGAGCGCTTCGCGTTCCTCGTTGGTTTCCTTGTCGGTGATGCGCACGCGGGTAAGCCAGTCGAGGGTGTTTCCGGCGTCGATGCCCTTGTTTTTATCTATCAGCTTCTGCTGGATGTCCAGGCCCTCGATCGTGAACGGAAGTTCGAGGTCTACTCGGCCCACGGCGAACTGGTTGGTGGCGTTTTCGAGGTTGAATATCTGTTTGGCCATCTTGTCGCTGGTTTTGCCGGGTTCGACCCACATCCCGCCAGTGTGACCGCGGCTGGTGAGAAATCCGCCGGCGAAGATCGTGAGCAGGCCTATGTGGACGAAGTAAGCGCCGAGGCGGTTCCAGGCGCCTTTTTCGGCGAAGATAGTCGTGCGCGATTCTTCCTTTGTGATCCTGATCCGGAACTTGAAGGCGCGCGCCGCAGCCTTGGCCCGCTCGGTTAGTTGTTCGCGTCCGACGCCCGGCAGTTCAACCTTTTCCTTGAAGCGTTGCGCCAGCGTGAAGGTGGGCGAAGCGGTCAGCTTTTTGCGGCGTATGAAGCTCCACGCGGCCGGGAAGTGATCGATCGATGCGAGTATGATGTTCAGGCTCAGCAGCAGCAGCAGCAGGTTGAAATACCATACGTGGTAAATATCGAAGAACCCGAGATTGCCGAAAACGATCTTTTCCGCGGGCGTGAGTTCGGCGTAATATTTCGGGAAGGTTTCGAGCTCCACCTGCTGAATGAGCATGCCGATCATGCAGGCGATGATGAGCAGAACGAGTTGAATGATGCCGAACCGAACCGAACTGATCAGGTTGAGAAACGCATCAACGCCCCGGCCTACGGTCCACCGCGCGGGAGCCTTGACCGATGCGGCGCGTTTTGCCGATGAATCAGCGCCTGAAATGCCTGCGCTCCCTGCGGAAGCAGCGGGTTCGGAAGTCTGTTGATCAAGCGTTTCTGCCGACGAGTTTATTGGTGTCATTCCTTGACCTTCAATGCCAAACAAAACCATTTGCGGTGCGGAGACTGAAGTGTACCAGTTTGCGCTGCGGGCGTGCAACGGCGCAAAGCTTCGGCTACAATCCCGTTCCAATACGAAGACGCATCATTGGTCTGACTGAACGAACAAACCGGCGAAACAAACGGGATAATCGTGGGGAATGAACCTATAGAAATAGATCCTCAGCGGCGCTTTCGCGAATGCCGGCGGTGCGGGCGTCCGACTCCGGCGCACGTGCCCGACTGCGTAAACTGCGGGGCGCGGTCGCTTCAGGCCGTAGTTGAGAGCGACCTTGAGCGCGCCGACGAGCGATTTGCGCGCGCATACTTTTCGCGTCGCTCGCCGTTTACCTACTTCATACTCGGTTTGAACATCGTCATATATATATTGATGACGGCATCGAGCGGCGGCAATTTCGCCGATCACTTCGTTTACGGCGTCGATCCCGCTACGCTCATCGCATTCGGCGCCAAGACCAATGAACTGCTGTGGGATCAGCGCGAGTGGTTCCGGCTCGTGACGCCGCTGTTTATTCACGGCGGACTAATACATTTGATACTGAATTCCTACGCGCTGTGGATCGTCGGCCCGCAGGTGGAAAGGCTGTACGGTTCGGCGCGGTTCGTAATGATCTATCTGCTGGCCGGAATAGGCGGCGTGGTGGGAAGTTTTGCCGGCAGTTCGATTATGGGGCGCAATCCGATGACGCCGTCGGTAGGCGCATCTGGAGCGATTTTCGGACTGTTCGGCGTGCTGGCGATGTTCGGCTACAAGTATCGTCATGAACTCCCGCCGGCATTTCGCCGAGCTTTCGGGTCGGGCGTGTTGCCCGTGATTGCGATCAATCTTTTCATAGGCTTTTCGGTGCCGGTAATCGACAATTCGGCGCACATCGGCGGGCTTGTCGCGGGCGGGTTGCTTGCGCTTGTGGCGCCGTATGTGCAACCGGGGCAGGAGCGCATAAGCCGGGCCGGGGTGCTGATGCTTGCGGTATCGGTAGCGGTTGTGGGTTGGTGTTTTGCGCGGGCGTGGACAGAGAGTGCGGGACATATGTCGCGGCGTACGGCGGTGCTGGATCCCTTTCTGGACGCGCTGAATGCTGCGCGCCGGGTTATGGGCGAAGGGGCGAGAACCGGCGAGGGGCAGCAGCGTCTTCGGACATTGCAGGATGATCTGGAGCGGATTGCCGATGAACTCGATTCTGTGCGCGCGCCCGATGCAACGGGAAAGGAAATCTGCCGCGAGTTGGCTGTCGTGCTTCGCTTGCGCAGCGCCGCGCTTGCCGAGGTTTCGCCGCTCGTGCGCGAGGCGAGGCTTGCTTCGACATCGAATGATTTCGAGCGCGTATGGCGGCGGTTGACCGAATGGGTCAGGACCGACGGCAAACGCCTCGGTATTACCCAGTCTGAGAACGACGGGAGATAACGGAGATAACGGAACAAACGAAATGAAACGAAAATTTCGGAAAATTGGTGTGCTTGGAGCCGGGCTTATGGGCGCGGGTATTGCGCAGACTGCTGCCGTTTCCGGGTTTGAGGTGACCGTAGTTGAGGTAAGCGATGCGCTGCTTTCAAAAGGAATCGGCGGCATAGAAAAATCGCTTGCGAGGTTTGTAGAGAAGGGAACGATTACGGCAGAGGCGCGCGACGGTGCGCTTGCGGGATTGCGCGGAACCACAAACCGTGAGGAGCTTGCCGATGCGGATCTGATCATCGAGGCGATTGTCGAGAATCTGGGAGTCAAGCGCGAGGTTTATTCCGCACTCGATCGCATATGCAAACCCGAAACGATTTTTGCGTCGAATACTTCGTCGCTTTCGATTACAGAGATGCTGACTGCAACCTCGCCCGAAAGGCAGCGGCGGTTTGTCGGCATGCACTTTTTCAATCCGGCGCCGCTGATGAAGCTCGTAGAAGTGGTGCGGACGATTCTTACCGACGACGATGTTTATGGAGATGCCGTCGCGTTCGGCGAAGCCTGCGGCAAGACGGTTGTGAGGACGACCGACCGGACCGGATTTATCGTCAACCGTTTGCTAGTGCCGTACCTGCTCGACGCAATCCGCGCGCTCGAAGGCGGATTGGCAACCACCGTGGATATCGATAACGCGATGAAACTCGGCTGCGGCTATCCGATGGGACCGTTAACGCTGCTGGATTTCATAGGCCTCGACACTACGTGCGCCATCGCAGACATAATGTTCGACGAGTTCCGCGAAGCGCGATTTGCTCCGCCGCCGCTGTTGAAGCGCATGGTGCTGGCGGGGCTTTACGGGCGCAAGTCGGGGCGCGGGTTTTACGACTATACAGACCCGAAGAACCCGAGGCCAATGCCGCTGGTATGAACCGCGGAATGCGCGATGCGTGAGACTGAAAGAGAGATAACGGGACAAACGAAAATTGACGAAAATTACGGAAAGGTTGAATATTGTTGAATATTTTCGTAATTTTCGTCTTATTTCGTTTGTTCCGTTATCTCTCTTCTATGTTCGAATGTAGGGTAGTTTGATTTAGTCTGGTTGGGTCACTATACTGGATTGCGGTTTGTACAGGGCTGAAGCGGGAGCCGAGGAGCGGAAAAAGGATGAGTGAGGTGCTGGAAGGTGCGTTGCGCGCCGACGGGATGCGATTTGCGATCGTGGCGAGTCGCTGGAACGAAATGATCGTAGGGCGGCTCGTTTGCGGTGCGCAGGATGCGTTGCGGCGATTGGGCGCAGCGGAGGATTCAATAACGGTGGCGCGCGTTCCCGGTTCTTTTGAGATCCCGCTTGCTGCGAAGCGGCTAGCGGGCACGGGCAGATATGACGCCGTGATTTGCGTCGGGGCGGTAATCAGGGGCGAGACTCCGCACTTCGATTACATTGCAGCCGAGGTGACAAAAGGCATCGCGGCTGCGTCGTTTGAAACCGGCGTGCCGGTGAGTTACGGTATAATTACGGCGGACACGGTTGAACAGGCGATCAATCGTGCGGGGGTCAAGGCGGGGAACAAGGGCTTCGAGGCGGCTATGTCGGCCGTTGAGATGGTCAACCTGCTGCGGGCAATATCGAAATAGTTTTTCCATACGGGAAGAAAATTTTCACGGCGGTTAATTGAAAACTTATGGGCGCCCGGCGTAAAGCGCGCGAGTGCGCGCTGCAAATGCTGTTTCAGTACGATGTGGCTCAGTTGCCCGTCGATCAGTTGTTGCAGAGCTATTGGAGCGAACTCTCGGATGCGGGAGAGGATGTGCGCGAGTTCGCCGACCGGCTCGTGCTCGGCACAATCGAGCATATGGCCGAGATAGATGAGCGGATACGGGTGCGCACCGAGCACTGGCGGATTTCGCGCATGGCCATCGTGGATCGCAATCTGCTCAGGCTGGCCGTATACGAGTTTCTGTTCCACTCCGATACTCCGAAGACCGTAGCGATCAATGAGGCTTTGGAGATTGCGCGCCGTTTTTCCACGCACGAGGCCACGCAGTTCATCAACGGCGTACTCGACGCCATCAAACGCGACATCGAAGGCGATCCGCAATCCAACAATTCGCAGGCCACGACCGTCGGCGGCAGATAACAGATAACGCGGAATACACGGATTGGATGTCGCCTTCCGTTATGTTCCGCGTATTCTGCTTTCTTTCCCGGTCCGCGCCCTTGCGTTCGCGCTTTCTTTCCGCTAGCATTTGCTTTACTCCGAAGGTGGGCGAGAGCCCACCTTTTTCACGTCAGGGGAGAAACCCGAGGGGTGAGTCTGGATCCGCGCATTCGGGAAATCGTAGAGCGCGCCGCTGCGCGCGAGGGCTTCGAACTGGTTCACGTCGAACTCATGGGCGGCCGGTCGAAGATACTGCGCATATACATCGACAAACCGGGCGGCGTAACGGCGGACGATTGCGCTCAGATGAGCAACCGCGTCGGGCTGATTCTGGATGTCGAGGATCTGATACCGAATCGGTACATACTGGAAGTAGCGTCTCCGGGGCTGGATCGCGGGCTGTACAAACCCGAGGATTACGAGCGTTTCGCCGGAAACCCGGCGCACATTCGCCTTTCTGAACCGATGGACGGCCGGCGCAACTTTCACGGCACACTTGCCGGACTCGACCGCGAGGGCGAGCCTGCTGCGCTGCTTGACGACGAGCAGGGGCAGCGGCTGCGGTTGCCTCTTTGCTTGATATTGAAGGCAAACATTGAGTTGGAGCCCTGAAGCGGGCCCCCTTAAGACTTGGTCAGGTGAGGTTGAAGAGGGCGGAATACGTACCATATGAACACGCTGAGTTCCATTGCACAGAATATCGATCTGCTGAGCAAAGAAAAGAAAATAGATCCGCAGATCATAATCAGCGCGATCGAGGATGCGGTTGTCACCGCATCGCGAAAGCAGTTTCGCACCGGAGAAGATCTGCGCGCGAGATACAACATCGACAGCGGAACGATCGAGCTTTACGCGGTCAAGTCCGTGGTTGACGATGTCGAGGATCCGGCGCGCGAGATGACTGTCGAGGAGGCGAACGCCGAAGTGGGCGAGGGCGCCGAGGTAGGAGACCTGCTCGAATTGCCGCGCCCGATGGAAGATCTGGGTCGAATCGCGGCGCAGACCGCCAAACAGATAATCCTTCAGAAGGTGCGCGAGGCCGAACGCAGCAATATATATGACGAATACATCGGTCGTGTGGGCGAACTCATCAACGGATATGTGAAGCGGTTCGAGGGCGGTCGTATCATAGTCGACATAGGCGCCGGTATAGAGGCCGTAATGCCGAAGCCGCAGCAGGCGCGTCACGAGACGTTTACGCAGAGCGAGCGCATCCGCGTCGTGATCCATAACGTGCACAAGGACGTAAAGGGGCCGCAGATCGAGGTGTCGAGGACTAGTCCCGAGTTGATCAAACGCCTGTTTGAGATGGAAGTGCCGGAAATATACGACGGAACCGTAGTAATCAAGGCTGCAGTGCGCGAACCGGGCGAACGTGCAAAGATCGCGGTAGTGTCGAACGAGCGCGATGTAGATCCGGTCGGCGCGTGCGTGGGCATGAAAGGATCGCGCGTACAGTCGATAATAAGGGAACTGCGCGGCGAGAAGATCGACATCATCGAGTGGTCGGAAGATCCGGCGATTTTCGCCGCAAACGCATTATCGCCAGCCAAGGTCAGCAAGGTGACGGTGCTCGATTTCGAGAACAAGAAACTGCAGGTCATAGTAGAGAGTGATCAGCAGAGTCTTGCAATCGGCAAACGCGGACAAAACGTGCGACTTTCGGCTAAGCTCGTCGGATGGGACATCGACATTCGAAGCGAAGAGGAGATGAAGCGCGAGATCGCGCTGCAGATGGAGCGCCTGATTACGGCGCCCGTAGTCCCGTTGACGCTCATCGAGGGGATTACACCGGGAGATACCGAGGCGCTTGCCGAACACGGCATCGAGACCATAGAGCAACTCGCTGAAGTTTCAGTCGACGACCTGTGCGAGTGGCTCGATCTGAGCGTGGACGAGGCCGAGGATATGATCGACCGTGCGGTGGAGATCGTGCAGGCGCGAGCCGAGAAGATCGCAGCTCAGGAACAAGCCGAGGCGGAGGCTCTATTACTGGAAACCAGCCTCGATGACCTTGGGGCGGAAGTCGAAGCCGAGGATCGGGAACCGGCAGAGCAATTCGCCGACGCGGGTGATTCCTCCGCCGATTTATCGGGCGATTCATCTGAACAATCATCCGGTGAAACAGACGCCGAACCGGAAAGCGACGATGGTGTACAGGCCGCTTCGAGCGGGAACGGCGATGCTCAAACGGATGCCGATATGACTTCTGCGCCGGACGGTGAACCGGATAAAGAGTAGGGCATTCCGGATATTCGGTGGTTTTGAGTGTATGGATGGAGTACTGATGACGTTGAGGTCGTCGACGATAAGGAATACATGGGCAAGGTTAGAATCTACGAGTTAGCAAAGGAATTGAAGCTGGAGAACCGCAAGGTTCTGGAGGACGCCAGACGTCTGGGCGTAGACGTCAGCGTACCCTCCAACACGCTCGACGATCCGATCGCCGACAAGATCCGGGAAATGTATTATCCGAAGAAGGAGTCGACGACGATTCACAGGTCTGCGCGCCTGGTCAAAACCGTGAAACCGGCGCCTGCCGTCGAAACCGCATCTCCGGCTTTGGGCCCCGAATCGGCGCAACCCGCGCCGGGCCGCGAATCGACCGCAGCATTGCCCGCCGAGACCGTGGCGAGTCCGCAGCCCGAAGCTCCCAGGGCGCGTGTTGTGAAGCTTGCGCCGCCGGTACCGGCTGCTGCTCCGTCACCGGCTGCACCTGAGGCGCCTGCCGAGCCTGCCGAAGAAGCTGTGTTGGAAGTCGTTGCAGAGCAGTTGGCGGATGCTGCTGCGAAGCCGGCGCCGGAAGCGCCCGAAGAACAACCATCCGTTTCCGAACCGGCCGAAGAGAAAATTGAGCCTGCCGCCGCCGCTCCATCTGCAGTGGTAGAGGAAATCATACCCTTGGCGGCCGAGCCCCCGGCCGCGACCGAACAACGTATTGAACGGCCGACTGCACCGCCGGCTGCACCGAAAGCGCCGCCGTCACCGGCTGTTTCATCGCACGGGCGGCCCGCGACGCCCGGCGGCACAAATGTAATAAGGCTGACGCCGCCAAAGGGGCGTCCAATGCCTACGCCCGCAGCGCCGCGCGCCGGAGCTCCCACGGGTCGTACCCAGTCGGGACGCCCCGCGCCGACTCCTGCGGCGCGCGAGGGACGCCCGCCAAGATCCGGGGGCGCGCGTACCGAAGCAAAACCGGGATCGGATGTTCACCTCCTGCCTTCGGGTGCGCCGCAGCGCAGCGTTTACATTCCGCCGCGCGACACGCGCCACAAAGGGCGCCACGGCGCTCGTCCGCGCGGAGCAGACAAACAGGAAGGGCACCAATCGAAGATCGGGACGCGGCGTACGGGACAGCCCGCGCCGCAGATGCGACCCGCCCCGCCCACGGAACTGAAGCCTGTTCGTCTGGTCGAGGGAGCTACGGTGCGGGAGTTCGCCGAAAAGCTCGACATCAAGCCCAAGGACGTGGTCTCGGTGCTTTTTGAGCGCGGCGTGATGGCTACTATAAATCAGACCCTGAACGCTGATGTAGCTCGGGAAATCGGTCTTCATTTCGGATTTGACGTTACGTTCGGCGCCTTCGAGGATATGACGGTCGAGACCGAATTTGAGATCACGCCCGAGGCGATGGAAGATACGGAATCGCGGGCGCCCGTCGTCACCGTGATGGGACATGTCGATCACGGCAAGACGAGCCTGCTGGATTCGATTCGCAAGGCGCGCGTCGCCGAAGGCGAAGCGGGCGGCATCACGCAGCACATCGGCGCCTATTCGGTTGAAGTCTCAAACCCGGACAATCCGGCCGAGATGCGGCGAATCGTCTTCCTCGACACTCCGGGTCACGAAGCATTTACCATGATGCGTGCGCGCGGCGCCCGGGTCACCGACGTCGTTATACTCGTGGTTGCAGCCGATGACGGCGTAATGCCGCAGACCGTGGAGGCAATAGAGCACGCGCGAGCAGCCAACGTGCCGATCATCGTCGCGATAAACAAGATCGACAAACCGGATGCAAATCCCGACCGCGTGCGAAAGGAACTCGCCGATCGCGGCCTGCTGTGGGATGCCTGGGGCGGAACCACTACGATGGTCGAAGTCTCCGCCAAAAAGCAGCAGAATATCGAGGGCCTGCTCGAAATGATCCTGCTCACTTCGGACCTGCTTGAACTCAAATCCAATCCGAAGCGACTCGCTACAGGCACCGTGCTCGAAGCAAAACTCGACCGCGGCCGGGGCGCTGTGGCCACGGTGCTTATACAGAACGGCTCGCTCAAGGTGGGGGATCCGTTCATAGTCGGGCAGTTTTTCGGGCGCGTGCGCGCTCTGGTAGACGATCGCGGCAGGCAGATACAGGAGACCGGGCCTGCTACTCCGGTAGAAGTGTTGGGACTGCAGGGCGTACCTTCGGCGGGCGATCAGTTTCAGGTTGTTTCCGACGTGGCCAAAGCGCAGCAGATTTCGCAGTACCGGCAGACCAAAGCCCGTTCGGCGGCGCTTGCGCGTTCGGCGGCGCGGGGCCTGGACCAGTTGCACGCGCAGATGGTTGCAGGCGAGATCAAGGAACTGCTCGTGATACTAAAGGCCGACGTACAGGGCTCGGTCGAAGTACTCAAGGATACGCTCGTCAAGCTCTCAACCGAAAAAGTCAAGGTGCGCATCATCCGCTCGGGCGTGGGCGCGATTACCGAAAGCGACGTGTTGCTTGCAAGCGCATCGAATGCGACAACAACGGGCACTGCGACGGTAATAATCGGATTCAACGTCCGTCCCGAGACGCGCGCCGACGACATAGCGCGTCAGGAAAATGTGGACATTCGGCTCCACTCGATCATCTACAAGGTGGAGGAAGAGATCCGCGCCGCGATGCTCGGGATGCTCGACGCCACGATCAAGGAGGTCGTCATCGGACGCGCAGAGATCCGCGACGTCATTCGAGTTCCGAAAGTCGGCAGCGTCGCCGGTTGCATGGTAATAAACGGAAATCTGCGCCGTACCGCACACGCACGCCTGCTCCGCGACAACGTTCAGGTGTTCGAGGGGATGATCGGCAGTCTGCGCCGCTTCAAGGAAGACGTCGGCGAAGTGCAGCAGGGATTCGAATGCGGCGTCACTATAGAACGCTTCAACGATTACAAGGTCGGCGACGTGATCGAGGCGTATATCACGGAGAAGGTAGCGCCGACGCAGTTGTAGGAGTAGAAGTGAGAAGAAGAAGTGCTGAGTGCTGAGTGCTGAGTGCTGAGTGCAATTTGGAACTGAAGAACTTCATTACAGAGCATCTGTTAATAAAGTTCCTGATTTCCTAATTGCACTCAGCACTCAGCACTTCTTCTTCTCTTCACAAACACACCACTTGTCATGTCCTATCGCGCTCAACGGCTCGCACACGAGCTGAGAGAGAAATTGAGCCTGCTCATAGCGCGTGAACTGCGCGATCCGCGCGTCGGTTTTGCTACGCTCACCGGACTAGATCTGAGTCCCGACCGGCGCTACGCCCGTGTATACGTAAGCGTGTTCGGCGATCCGGCCGAGCAACGTCGCTCGCTCGACGCCCTGAACGAGGCATCCGGATTTCTGCGCCGGTTGCTGGGTGCAAGCGTTCGTCTGCGCTACACGCCCGAATTGAATTTCGTCTTCGACGCTTCGGTCGAGCAGGGCGCGCGTATGGAGCGCATTCTGGACGAATTGAAACTGGACGAATTGAAACAGGAGACGCCCGATGAGTCGGCGCAAACTACGCCGGATGGGGCTGATGAATCTTCAGAGCCCCGATCCGACGCCCACTGACATCGGAGTCGGTCGTTATGTTGAGTCAAGTTATTGATCTGATCGAGAAGCACGAAAGTTTCAGCATCACATCCCACATCCGCCCGGACGGCGACAGCCTCGGCTCTTCGCTTGCCCTGTGCTGGATTCTGCGAAGCCTGAAAAAGGATGCAGAGGTCATAATGGCGGATCGCGTGCCGCACGCCTATGTCAAACTGCCGGGCGCCGAGTGCGTCCGCGTAGTCCCGGATGTCGATCGCCACTACGACGCTGTTTTCGTCATCGAGTGCAGTGATGTCTCGCGCCCCGGTTTGCCGAGTTTGAAAGATCAGTTCGTCGTCAATATAGATCATCATTCCACTACCGAACTGTTCGGCAACGTCAACTGGATTGATTCGACGGCGGCGGCGGTAGGCGAGATGATTTACAACCTCGCCAAAGCCATTGGCGCGCGAATAACCCCGGAACTTGCAAGCTGCGTGTATGCGGCGCTGCTTACAGACACCGGGTCGTTCCACTTTTCCAATACGACCGAACGAACCTTCAAGATCGCAAGCGAACTCGTCCGCCACGGCGCACAACCGGCAAAACTCTCGCAGGGAATTTTCTACAATTACCCTTATGCGAAAGTGCAACTCGTCGGTCGCGTGCTCTCGACGCTCGAGCGCGACGAATCGGGCCGCATCGCCTGGATTACCATGACGAAAAAAGCGATGGAGGAAACCGGCGCAACCGAGGATGATTCGGACGGAATCATCAACTTTCCACTGACGGTCGGTGATGTGGAAGCCGTCGCGTTTTTCCGCGAACTCCCCAACTCCACCTATCGCATAAGCCTGCGTTCCAAAAACCGCGTCAACGTTGCGCGCGTCGCAGAAGACTTCGGCGGCGGCGGCCACTGCAACGCCGCGGGATTCACCATAACCGCCAGCTACGAAGAATTGAGCCGCGCCGTTATCGAGCGTTTGCGCGACGCCGTAGCGGCGGCTCCCGCAGTCAACGGCCGCGAAATCAAACCGCGCTGAGACGGATAACGGAACAAACAAAATTAAACGGAACAAACGGAAAAGTTCAAACCCGTCCGTTTGTCCCGTGAAGTATCGTTTGTTCAGTTATCTCTTCTTACACTCGAATGGCAGTGACTTCGAGGTACTCGGCTGCAATGCTCGTGGAATCGTCTTCGGCGCAGTTATGTTCTCTCCAGAGCCTTTCCAGATCCGTACGCAGCGCCGATTGTCCATCCTCATCGAGCGAGGCAAACGCGCGGTGCGTCGGCCCGTACCAGGTGCGGAAGAACTCGACGGCTTCCGCCGGCTTCATCGGGAAGTTCATAAACAGGATTCGCCGCATAAAACGAATGTCCCTGAAATCCACGTGAAGGCGTTCGAGCGCCGTAGCTTCATCGCCCCATAGCAGCGGCGAAGGCATAGAGGGAGGCGGCGCATAACGGCTCGTGACCTTGAACATTCGACCGATAAAACCCGTCGGAGTCCAGTTCGCCATCGTTATGCGCCCGCCGCTGCGACATACGCGGGCCATTTCCTCAGCGACAAGCCTGGGTTGTGGGGCGAACATTGCGCCGAACATCGTTACAACTTCGTCAAAAGATGCGTCGGCGTAAGGCAGGTCTTCGGCATCTCCCTCATCAAACCTGATGTCGAGACTCTCCGCCTGCGCACGCCTGCGCGCCGTATGAAGCAGATTTGGGGCGATGTCTACGCCGGTGACTCTCGCTCCGGCGCGCGCAGCCGGTACTGAGAGATTGCCCGTACCGCAGGCGATGTCGAGTACCCGGCTGCCAGGTTTCAGTTCCAGGCGAGCGATGAATTCCTCGGCGCCCTGCGCAATCACCTGGGCGATTTTGTCGAAATCGCCCGACATCCATACACCCTTCAGCTTTGCCTTGAGGCCAATGATTTCGGACAGGGAATGAATTGCTGCGCTCATCTCGTTTCTCCTTTCTGTTGATTGAACCTGATGAGTTGCGGGCTCAGAATTCCGAACGATAAAAGTAATACTCGGTCGTATAGGGAACCCGCGCTTCAGCGCCAACAAATGCACCCGGGACAGTCGGGGCCAACCCGCCCGAAGTATTCACGCGCTGGATATAGGTCACATTGCTGAAAATGCCGGGGCCGTCGCTCGATACGGTTTGGAGCAGCAGCCACGGAATCGCGGTCGCATCCGGGGTGCAGCCCGCTACACGACTCGCTACGACGTTGCTGCCGCTATTGCTTTCCCACGTGGGGCCGGCGTAGTGCGTGCCCACCTTTCCGCGATAATTCGGCGCGGCGAACAACATTGCCTCAGGCGCTACAAAATCCCAGCCTGCTCCGTTCCATCTGTAGATCTGCACGCCTATTGCATAGGTGCGGAAAGACACCTTGTGTCCCGGAGGAACCTGCACAAGATCGCAGACGGGGGACGGCAGTTCGGGGCTGCGGTCGGGTGCGGGTGCGGCGGGAATGGATACGGCGCCGGCTGCTGCAAGCAGGGCCGCAACGACAACGCCGAGTGTGAATATGCGAATTGAACCTTTGTATTTCATAACTATTCTCCTTGTTCCTTCCCTGGTTTTCTATCGGATGCAACTGCGCGGGCGCAGCAGATTCTGAAAAATGTAGTTGCCGACGTTACGTCCGATCGATTGACCGGCTACGTTGTCGAACGTGAAGTGGATTCCGCCATAGACGCGGCTGCGCGCCGCTTCATCAGCCATCGCTGCAAAGCCGGGGTAGGATCTTGTAGCCCCGCCCGGGCCTTCCCACGTATGGTCGAAACGTATGTCGTCGCGCCCGAAAAGCAGCCCGAGCACGGTTGCCTGCGATTCGCTTAGCGTCGCGAGGTTCCCGGTATAGCTCGGGAACGCAGGCGTGGCGTTGAGCGGCACCCAGTTGGGGTCGGGAGCGGTGTCCGGATTATTGTCTTCATCGGCGCGCTGTATGGCTGTGACCGGACGCCACGTTCCGTATTGAAATTTGCTGGCGATCGAGGTTTGCAGCGCATCGTGGAGCGTGATGTTGATCAACGCAAAAAGCCGCGCATTTTCAACCGTATTCGATCCGCGATTGAGTGCAACCGTGCGGGCTACGTTGTTCCATACGAAAAGAAAATTCGTCGGCGTATTCACTCCCGCCCACAGGCGCGCTACCTGCGTCTGATCTGCAGTTCGCGTAGTGCTTGTTGCAGAACCTAGTTCCTTTACTTCATTGAGGTCCGCAGCGTATTCCGCACTCGTAATTGCGGGCGGCGGATTGGGTGAAAACTGAGTACTCGAGCCCAGTGCAAATGGGACTACTGCTCCGTAATGGGTAAAGGTAGCGGGAGTAAAACTCGGCGGCGTCGGTTGCCAGTTGCCGGGCGTCGTGGGCAGCACATAGGCGGGCGGGGTGGCGTTCCACCCGTCATTGGCTCTGGCTTCGAGCATTTCTGCAGCGGCGATACTGCCTATTTTGGAACCCTGTCGCGCCCTGGTTCTCTCAACCGTTCTGAGCGATTTGGCAAGTTCCGCCTCGAATACGGTTCGCCTCACCGGGTATAGCGCGGCCAGAACATCGTGCGCCGCCTGTGCAGCGGCGGCGATTATCGATGCATTGCTTGAGCCCGGTACATCGATGAGGTAGGGCGTGTACGTTCCGTCTATTGAGTTTACGGCGTCGAACATCGCGCCGTGCATCATGGCGTAGCTGCGCACGGGCATAATCGTCGGCGGATGCAGACCCGGCGTGCTGACGGTGTCCCTGAGCACGCGGTTCCATTGCAGAATGACCTCATCCTGCGCCGATAGAGCGTTCGCTGCGGCGCCGCCTTCCTGCGCGAGCAGATTGAGTTGCGCGCCAAACAATATCGTTATTATCAGCAGTAACCTGATGACTGTGCGGTCGTTCATTTCTCCCTCCTATACTCCGTTAATGTCAGTCCCGTCCGGCGGCTTTTATTGCCGCTCACCTTCACAGGCGGAAAAAACAGGAAGAAATGACGGAAGGGGGAGAATTTATTTTTTGGACCGAGAAGAAGGGCAAAAAGAAGGTGCTGAGTGCAAATAGGCGGCAATTCCCGGTTCAGGAGGAAAGAGAGATAACGGAACATACGAAATAAGACGGAACAAACGGAAATATTCAACTTTTCCGTAGTTTCCGTCTTATTTCGTATGTTCCGTTATCTCTCTTTACTCTCACTGCGGATATTTGGGCAGATCGCGCCATTGTGCAGCCTGTTCGGGTTTATCCCACGCCTGGTAAAGTTCCAGAAGGCGGCTGACGGTTCTGCGTGTAGCGGTGTGCAGGTCGCCGTGCGATACCTTCAATCCGGCGTGGGCAATCAGCAATTGCTCTTCGGCTTCCCGGAATCGCTTCAGTCTTATCAGGCATCCACCGATCAGGCTGCGGGTGCGATTGATCATCCAGTGATCGGGTTGCAGCGATTTGAGGTAAACATCCAGCACCTGACGATACATTCTCTCGGCTTCATTGTAGTCGCCCTTGTCGAAGTATACGCCCGCGAGGTTGCTCATACTGGTTGCAGTCTCGGGGTGTGTTTCGCCGAGCAGTCTGCGCCGCATGGCTAATGTTTGCTGAAAGAGTAATTCCGCCTGACGGTAATCGCCCTTCAGTCTGAGCAGCGTCGCCAGGTTGTTCATCGTTATGGTCAGGTTTGGGTGATCGGGACCAAGCAGCTTGCGTCTCAGCTCCAGAGCTTCGCGGTAATGCCGCTCGGCCTCGTCGTACTCGCGTTTGTCCTGCAACGCCAGTGCAAGGTTGGCGATGCTGATTACAACCTCCGGATGTTCCGGACCGAAAAGTTTGCGCCTGAGTGCGAGCGCTTCGCGGAAAAGAGTTACAGCCTCGTCGATATGCTCCTGCTCCTGAAGCATTGCGGCTACGTTATTGAGACCGGTTGCTACCAGCGGGTGTTCGGGCCCGTAAAGTTTGCGGTGCAGATCGAGCGCCTGCCGATACTGAGCTTCGGCTTCGGCGAACTTTCCCTGTTCGCCCAGAAGTCTTCCAAGGCTGTTGATGCTCTCGGCCAGATCCTTATGTTCACTTCCGAGAATCGTGCGTCTGAGTGCGAGGGCTTCGCGCAGCAGCGGTTCCGCTTCGTCGAGCATTCCGCGCACGATCAGCACGTTTCCCAATCCGTCCATACTGTCCGCTGCATCAGCGTGCGAATTTCCGAAAAGCCTGCGCCGCATTGCGAGCGCCTCGCGGAACAACCGCTCGCTTCCGGCGTAGTCGCCTCTGAGATTCGCCAGAACCGCCATACGATGCAGACTCTCCGCCACATCTCCGTGTTCGTTTCCGTTCAACTGCCGCCGCATCCTGAGCGCTTCTTCAAACAGAGATTGCGCTCTGTCGTATACGCCTATGGCCTGATACAACCCGCCGAGCGTATCGAGCAGTTTCGCCTGTACAGCCGGCTGGCTCTTGAGGTCGCGGACGACTTTCTCCGCACCCTGATCCAGCAGTTCTCTTGCAGTGATGGGGTTGCCCTGAGATTTGCCGGGGTCGGCGAACTCGAGCACGGATACCAGCGATTGCGTGGTCGCCTGCGCAGTCGCCGCTTCCAGATTTGCGCGGTCGCGCTCGCGAGCAAGGCGAACGGCGAGCACCGCCAATGCAACGGCGAATATCGCAAGCATTGCAACTACGGCTACACCGGCCTTGTGCCGCCGGACGAATTTTCCCGCGCGGTATCCGAAGGTATCCTTGCGCGCGAGTACGGGCAATCCTGCAAGGTGCCGGCGAATGTCTTCGGAGAACTGTTCGACCGACTGATAGCGGCGCGAGGGTTCCTTGCGCAGCGCCATCAGGACAATATTGTCGAGATCGCCTTCGAGCCTTCGGGCGAGTTTACCCGGCGCACCGTCCATACTGCTGACGGCCCTGCTCGGGGCTTCTGCTTCCACCTCGCATATCGTGCGCTCGATTTCGACCGGCGAATAGGATTTGAATTCGTAGGGACGCCTTCCGGTCAGCAGTTCGTAAAGCACCACTCCGAGCGAATAAACATCGGTTGTGGTAGCGACGTTTTGTCCGCGAGCCTGTTCGGGACTTGCATAATCGGGCGTCATCAACCGCACGGATGTCGCCGTGCGAGTAAGTGGTTCGCCCGAATCGGGCGCGAGCAGTTTCGCTATACCGAAATCCAGCAGTTTCGGCGCGCCTTCGGGAGTAATCAGAATGTTGCTGGGCTTAAGGTCGCGGTGTATGACGAGCTTGGAGTGCGCATGCTGTACGGCGGAACAGATATCGCGGAACAGTTGCAGTTTGTCGTTGATTGAAAACCGGTTGCTGCAGTAGTCGGTAATGGGCATACCGTCGACGTATTCCATGACGAAGTATGGCCTGCCGTCCATCATCGCGCCGCCGTCAAACAGTCGGGCTATATTGGGATGATCGAGCGACGCCAGGATCTGGCGTTCGCGCAGGAATCGTCCGCGCACGAAGTCCGAATCCATTCCGCGCCGTATAAGCTTGAGCGCCACCTTCTGCTGAAAATGATCGTCATCGCGCACGGCTTCATATACTGCTCCCATTCCGCCACGCCCGATCATGCGTTCGAGTCTGTACGGGCCTATTCGCACTCCGCTTATATCGTCGTTGGGATCGTAGGCGAGCGAACGGGCTACGTTCGAGATGGATGTTTGTATGAAATCTTCGCGCGTATCGCTGGCGAGAAGCGATAGCACCTCGTGAAGCAACTGTTCGTCGTCGTCGCACGCGCGAGCAAGGTATGCTTCGCGTTCGGCCTCAGGGCGTTCGGCCACGGTGCGAAAGAGTTCTTCTATGCGCTGCCAGCGTTCGGGATCCATTTCCATCGTCGGGATTGCTTATCGGTATGACGTATTGCAGAAGCGATCAACCCGGTTTTGAAGCCTCCATTTCACGGCGCAGCCACGCGCGTGCGAGCCTCAGTTCGTGGCCGATTGTGGTAATTGAGAGATTCAGGGCGGCGGCTGTTTCTTCGAGACTCAATCCTCCGAAATAGCGCAGTTCGATGATTTGCACCTTGCGCTCGTCGAATTTGGCCAGCGACAAAAGAGCATCGTCGAGCGCTACGACTTCGACAGCTTTTTCATCGGTAAACGCCAATGTTTCATCGAGTGAAAATTTACGGTCGCCGCCCCCGCGTTTTCCCGCCGTGCGCGCGCGCGCATGATCGACCAGGATCTGCCGCATCAATTGCGCCGCAATCCCGAAAAAATGCCTGCGGCTTTGCCATTCCGGAAAATCCTGCTTGATCAACCTGAGGTAGGCTTCATTTATGAGAGCGGTCGGCTGAAGCGTATGGTCCGGGCGTTCGCCCCGCAGGTAGCTTTGCGCAAGTTTGTGTAGTTCGTGGTAGACGACGGGAAGCAACCGGTCGAGCGCATCGGGGTCGCCCCGGCTCCATCGCAGCAGCAGCGGCGTAATTTCATTCGATGGCGGCGTTTGCATATTCCGCAAGCTCCGATTATCGGCAATACCGTCAAATCCCTGAATCAACCCACACGACATCGGGGCATAAAAGAGAGATAACGGAACAAACGAAATGAAACGAAAATTACGGAAAGGTTGAATATTTCCGTAATTTTCGTCTTATTTCGTTTGTTCCGTTATCTCTCTTTTGTCTCACGCTTTGTACCAAGCTCCTGTGGATTTAGTATTCTACGGAAGTCTTGGGAATGTGCAATCTCTTCGCATCACACCCGGGGCTTTCCCGGCGCGATGGTTATGAATGTCATTTCGCGATCTTCAACCCAAGCCTGACCAGCATCGGGCCGTCGCCGCTCGTTGCCAGCCTGAAGACGCTCTGCGGAGCCGGATCGTCAGCCGTCAGCCTTGCATCGCGCCGTTTCCCGGCCGCCTGTTCCGCCTTTGTATAAGCTCGTCCCGCGCCGCCCTCAAGCTCCAGTCGCTCGACCTGCACGGCCCACTTGCGTTCCCACTCGGATACCATTGCTGCCGGCAGTTTGATGGGTTCGGGTTCGGTTGTACCGGGCGTCTGACCGGGTAAATCCGTCAACGGCTTTGGAACCACGATCAGAGTCAATATCTCCGCCACTTGAGCAGGTCGGCCCGGTTCTGCGGATGCCCTGACTTCGAAATACGCTTCAGGATCATTCTGGTTCGGAATCTCGATAACGCGCCCTGCCTCTACGCGATGATCCTCGCCCGAGGGATCGAGCGGAAAAATAAGATACGGATCGCTGTGGGTTCCGTCGGCGTATTCCTCGCGGTCGATCACATACAGGAAACCTTCGCGCGGCGCCTCTATGCTAAGCCGCAGCATCTGTCCGATCGAAAAAGGGGTATCCGCCTCGACCCGCTCGGGTGTAAACGGTGTTTTCCGGCTGCCCTTGGTGACGAGTATGCGCGTTTCATCGAGCGCCTTCGAGGGGCGCAAGCGCCAAATGGTCACGCCCAGCACCGATTTTTCGGCGGCGGATTCTACGGGCGGTGTGACGCGTTTATACCTGTTGCGACGCGGTTGTGTGGAGGGTTTTGCCGGGGGAGGCCGGAAGCCCGGAGGCCATATGTCGCGCGTCGCGTCGGGCGGTTGTTGCTGCGGCAGCCCTGCAAACGTCATCGCCGCCAGACAAAAGCACATTACTGTCAGCCTGTACATAATTCCTCCGCGTATTCCCGCATCAGGTTTTCGGTGAATTCTGTGGTTTTCACCGCATCTCGCCCTGAAGACCGAACGCCGCCCAGTAATACGGGGCGCTCCATCGCGCATCCCGCAGCATTTCGTTCTGTGCCGCGCGCAGCGCCGCTGCGGGCGATGCTCCGCGTTCAAACATACGAACGTAGAAATTCTTCATCAGGTCCGCAGTCGCCTGATCGCTCACGCTCCACAGACTGTAGACTACGCGCGGCGCTCCTGCATACATCCATCCGCGTACCAGTCCAACCACGCCTTCGCCGCGCACCTCGCGTCCGAGCCCCGTCTGACACGCGCTCAGGACTACCAGTTCCGTAGCGCGCAGCTTCAGATTATAAATTTCCGGTGCAAGCAGAAATCCGTTCTGCGGCGTTCCCTTGTCGTCCACGAGCGATAACACGAGTCCCGACAGTTCCGGATTTGCGCCGTTGAGAAAACCGTGTGTAGCGAAGTGCAATATGCGATGGCTGCCCAGGTCTTCGCCGAAGACCGCCGAGCGATTGGCGGCGAAATCAAAAGCCGAAGATCGTTTGTTTTCCTCTGCAAGCGCGAGAATGGTAGCGGCTTCCTCACGGGTTTGCGGGAGGCGGGGAACCTGCCAGCCCGCTTCGCCCGCACCCTGCGATTTCGCCGATTTCGCCGACTTGGTTACAAGCAATCGTGTTATATCCGATGCAGGGGTTGCCGCCGGATCGGTGCGCTCGCCCGCCCGCTGCACTCTCTCGTCGTCAGGTTCAAAAACCGGATCGGCGATTACAGCGAGATCTTTAAGCGGAGTTGTGCGCCCCTTTTCTTCACGCCGCAACACGACGAGGGTAGATGCCGACGGAAGATACGAAATTTCGTGTGCAGCAACCAGCGGCTTCCCGATTCTTCGCCCTGCGGTCATTGCGCCAGGTCGGGGCAGAGCAGCAAAGGGCACAAAGGCAAGCGCGCCGTCGGGCACAATCACCAGCCTGCGTATCGTTTTTGCAGCGAGGTGCTCCGCCGCCTGTCCCAGCAACATGCGGCTGAGTTGAACGCCCAGTCTTCGGGCATCAGTATCGGCCGAGGCAATGCGTTTCAGGCGGTCTGTTTCGCTTTCCGAATTTATTCGAAGGCTGCGTGCAGTGAGCGCCTCGTAGTAGCGGCGCGCAAGGTCTTCGACAATTGATCGTCGGGGAAGTACGTAACCGCGCAGTGAATCCCGGTCGACGACCCATAGGTAGCTGCGTTCATCTCCGAGTGCGTATTCGAGCAGCAAAGTACCGGAATCAATCGCGGTTTTCTGTATTTCTCCCGCCGATAACGGTTCGGGTTGAACGAGATCGGCGTAACGCGGGCTCCGGCTGCGAATTTCGCTTTGCACGTCGCGGAACTGCGCGGTTAGAGCATCGATCTCCGCCGCGATTTCAGATGTCTGCGCTTCGGAGGGTTTGCCCGAAAGCAGACGTATCTGTTCGGTTGTCTTGTCGTTTATCTGTTCGAGCAGTTCGCGTTCCCGAGCGGAGAGTTCCGGATCGACTCCTTCGCGAATTTCAATGCCGGACTCCGAAAGCATTTCGATCAGGCTGCGTGCACGCGCGCGTTCGCTGGTTTCAAACGCCATACCCGTAAAGCCGCTGCGGGGTTGCCGCCTGCCCATACGCATCAGTACGTCGATATACAGGTCGTAATAACGCTGAACCGATGCTCTATAAGATGCTCGCAGCTCCTGGCCGGCAAGTTTGGTGCGCAGAGATTCTACGATCCTGATCGTCTGTTCGGCTTCCTTGCGCGCATCGTTGAGACGGCCGCGTGCGCGTTCGACGCGGGCGATGCCGTAGCGTACCTTCGCCTCGCGCATACGGTCGCCCGTGCGGCGCGAAAGCTCCAGCGCGCGGCGATGATCCTCCAAAGCTGCAATCAACTCGCCGTTTGCTTCCTTCAGAAATCCGAGATTGTTGAGCGTATAGGCTTCGCCCTGGGGATTGCTCACCTCGCGGTGCAACGGCAGCGCCGCTTCGTAAGCTGAGCGCGCTTGTACAGTATCGCCTGCGGCTTCATATGCAAGGCCGAGATTGTTTAGCGTAGCCGCTTCGCCTGCCTTGTCGCCGACTTCGCGCCGCAACGTTAACGCCTGATTGAATACATCGATTGCAGATGCGCTTTCGCCCATCGACCATTGGGCGAGTCCGATGTAATTGAGCGTTTGCGCTTCGCCGCGTTTTTCCTTTGCTTCGCGAAAAATGATCAGCGCCTGATTGTAATGATTGACGGCCTCGCTGGAGAGGCCGAGCAGGTCGTAAGCGCGCCCGAGGTTGTTGAGCGTGATTGCGCGCGCTGCGGGTTGTCTGCGAAGCGGGAGAGATCGGGCCAGGGAGTCCAGAGCGCGTTGCGGTTCGCCCAGATCCAGATAAACGACTCCGATATTATTGAGCGTTGCGGCTTCGCCGTCCCGGTCTCCCACGGCGCGCCAGAGCCTTAATGCCTGTTCGTACTGATCGAGCGCCCTGCGCTTTTCGCCCAGATCGCGATAAACGACGGCTATGTTGTTGAGCATCCTCGCGACGCCCGCACGATCGTCGCCCGTGCGTCTGAGTTCGAGCGACTGCCGGTAATAATCGAGCGCCTTTCGTTTTTCTCCGAGATCATTCGAGATGACGCCGAGCGCGTTGAGTGTGATTGCTTCGCCGTCGCGATCGCGCACCGCGCGGTGCAGCGGCAGCGCCCGGTTCAGATAATCCAGAGCCTCAGCCTTGCGGTTCATCGCGTTTGCCACGAGGCCGAGGTTGTAAAGCGTGAGCGCTTCGTAGAGCGCGTCGCCGGCCGAGCGCCAGAGCGGGAGCGAAGCCTCGTAAGCCGTACGAGCCTCGTCGCGTTCGTTGAGCATCCGATGCGCGTCCCCGATTCCCTTGAGCGCGCGCGCCTGCCCTGACGCATTATCGAGCGACTTCCAGGACTCGAGCGCGGCCGAATATTTTGCTCCTGCGCTCCTTCTCGCTTCCGGAGCGCGCTCGTCAAGAAGTTTGTCGGCTTCAGCCATCAGTGCTTCAGCCGCTATGAGTGCGCGGTCAGCATCAGTGGCTGCGCGCAGCGTAACGATCCGTAATTCATAACGTCCGGATCTTGCGCGATCTTCGGCGGCGCGCACTTCGATCCGCAATTCCGCTGAATTCGGGGATAAATAAAAAAGCTGTTCTTTGCCGGTTGCTCCAGTAGGACTATCTGCTGCAATCAACTCCCGGCCATCGGCCGTCAGCAATGCAACTACGACGTCTATGCCGCGCTGATCGACCGACGCGTGAAGAAACTGACCGGTTAGAACCGCAATCGAATAGGAGTGTTTTTCTCCGCCGGATAGCGAGCGCTCGAAAGTGCGGTTGGTTTCGAGTCGTGTAGGCGTTTGCGCCGATGCAGGCAGCGTCAGCAGCAGAAGCAGCGGCAGTGTTGAGGCGCGAAACATCTCTGACATCTCCCGGGGGACGAAAGTGCGGCGGTGCGGAAGGAGGAGGAGAAGTGCTGAGTGCTGAGTGCAATATGGAACTGAATACTTTGCCGACAAAGTCCTTGAAGTTTTTCAGCCGCGGAGCGGCGAAAGATCTGTAGCCTGGTGCGTGAGCGCCAGGTCAGATTATAAAAGCGTTCGAGCCCTGAAAGGGCGAAAGATCTTCCGCCCCTCCGGGGCTTACAGGGTCTCTCTACACCTACCCAGGGCTTGCGCCCTGGGCTACAGATCTTTCGCCGCTCCATGGCTGAAAAACTTCAAGAACTTTGTTGGCAGAGTATTCAGTTCCATATTGCACTCAGCACTCAGCACTCAGCACTTCTTCTCCTTCTCCTCCTTCGGCACTTCTGTACTTTCCCTCGTCAACATCCCGGCGGAAAGACCGGAACCGTAAGGGTCGCGTTCGAGGTTAATCTCAGCTTGTGCAGGTTGTGACCGCCCTCAAAGGCGGATGCCGAAATCGCCTTGTTGTCGTTGCGATTGAACGCGGCTCCGAGTATCGCCCCGTCGTCAATGGTCCAGAACTTCATCCAGCCGCTTTGACCGGCCGGGATAACCTGCTCCAAGTTCGGAGCCGTGCGCGGGAAAGCATTTGTTAACGAGCGCCGCAACTGGCATTGATTCGAGGAAAAAGTGAAACTGTGTGCGCGTTCGGCGTCATCGTAAAGTATCCCGAATATGTTGCCTATGGGCGCGCCCCGCGTGGTCATATTGCCGCCTATCCGGTTGATCACAAGCAGTGTGTCGTTGCCGTCGGCGCGGCTCGCTATGTTGTCGAGCGCCAGCACTCGCGGCAGCGGGTTGTAGCCGTTCGGCGCGCCGTTGAAGTTAAGCGTAGTGGTGATGCTCGCCGGCGTGCAGCCCGGTACGGGACTTCCGAACTCGGCCGCGCTCGATTCGGCCGTCAGATCATCCTGCCGGCGCGGCGAAGAAGCCAGCTTGATGTTCGCCTGTCCGATAAGATAGTTGAAGCTTATCGGGCAGCCCGTATTCCTATCCACAGCAATGGCGATCAGATAACCGCTCGTGCCAGGGTCTATATCCGAAGTCAGAAAACTCGTCGTCTGATTGGGCGTGAGGCATACGAACCGGTCGGCCACGCTGCACGTCACACCGTCGACAAAAAACAGATGTATCGCCACACCGTCGGTCGGATTTATGTTCGTCAGGCTGATGCGCGTATTCGAACTCGCCGTATCCGTGGGATCGGAAACGTAGAAATTGAAAAACAGCACCGAACCCGCTTTCGTGTCGCTTGTTGAAGAACTCGCAGGATAAACAAGCCCCGGCCCCAGTGTGGGCGTAATTACGTTGGTCTGAAATACTGCGGTGTTGTTTCCCGGCTCGGGATCGGGCCGGCAGTTCTCGCTCGACACGGTTGCGGTATTGTTGACCGGTCCGGGCGGCGAAATTGCAGGTATGTGCGCGACTACGGTGATCGTCGCCGATTCCGGCGCGGACGATGTGCATTGAGCAGAAGCCCCGAGAACGCCGAGGTTGCAGGTGAGTACGCCCGTTCCCACGCCAGCGCAATTACCCGCTGTAGTCGACGCGCTTACAACCGTCCAGCCCGCTGGCAGCGCGTCGACTACGGTTGTGCCGATGCTGGTGGAAGGTCCGAGATTTGATGCAATCAGCGTGTATGTGATGTCGGCGCCGGCGGCAGCCGATGCCGGGCCGGTTTTAGTGATGCGCAGATCCGCGCGGGATTCAACCGTGGTTTGAACGATGTTTGTTAATACCGATACGGGCGGAGTGATCGATATAAAGGCAGCCTGATTTGAGATTACGGATGTGCACTCGACTTCGGCGCATATGCGAACGACGATGGTGAATTGCGCCTCTTCATTCGGCAGTACGACGCCGCCCGTGCGTTGACAGGTGATCGTGCCCGATCCGCCGACCGGAGGCGCTGCACAATTCCACGCTGCGGGCGGCGTTGCAGTTACGGAAACAAACGCCACACCGGGCGGCAGATTGTCCGAAACCGTTGCGTTCTGCAATTCTGCAGAGCCGTTGGTCAGATTGATTTGATAAATAATCTGGCTTCCGGCGTCGGCGGCAGGCGGCGCGGTCTTGGTGAAGGTTAACAATCCCGGATCGGCGGCCGATGCTGTGATCATTGGCGTCGAGAGCAGGAAAGCAAGAATGGAGAGTACGACAACCCGGCTGAAGCAACGCATGTCTGGTTCCCTCGCAATCAGGTTAGGTCAGGCGAAGTCTACGGTGAATTTCCGCACACGGTCAACAAAAAAGAAAAAAACCGGAATCGCTAAATCAAACCACACGACTTCGGGACAGAAAA
>JAHBSF010000035.1 GCA_019639255.1 Acidobacteriota bacterium
CTCAAAGAACTTTGTTTACAGAGTATTCAGTCGTCTCTCTTCCCTTGCGTTACAAATTGCTCAGCAACCAGTCGGCCGCTTTTTCCAACGCCGCGCCGGAAGCGCCTACAACCTCGTTTTTGCCTTTGAGCAATCGAGCGGCGGCCTGCGCGGTTTGTTTTGCGCCCTGCTCTTTTTCATCGACGACAAAAAGCACGGCGACCGATGATGGAATCTCTTCTACATACCGGAACGGATGATATTCGGCGAGCGCCGCGCGCGTTTCCCAGTCAATCACGCCGCGAGGCCACTCGCCCGTGCGCGCGCGGTGCTGTTCGGCCCGCAGCATCTCGGGCGCCCATGCGCGCTTTTGAACGTTCTGACCAGCAAGCCACGGCGTATGCGCGACTATGGCCCTGATGCGCGCATCCGCAGCGGCGATTGCTACGGCGTGCCCGCCCGCAAGATCCGCGCCCCACACGCCGATGCGCGCGCGGTCGATGCCGGGCTCGCCCTGCAGAAAGTAAAGCGCATTGCGAATGTCGAGCATCTGCTGCTGCGGTGCGATGCGTTTGCGGTATATGCGCACGCGCGCCGTCAGTTGCGAAAAGCGCAGCCGGTCGTCGGTTTTCACCGGTTCCGCCGTGTAAACAAATCCGCCGCTGCGGCCCCAGCCGCGATAGTCGATCGCCATCGCAGCCAGCCCGCGCGAGGCGAAATACGCCGCATACTCCTCTATCATCGATGCGGTTTCACCCCGGCCCGGCGCCAATACTACCGCAGGAACTTTCCCGTCCACAGAAAAATCTTTCGGCGTAAAGAGCCGGCCGCGACACTCTATGCCCTCGCTGAAAAATCTCACGTCCTTTGCAGCAACTGCGTCGCGTGCGTATGCGCCCGGTGAAGCGGCTGCGGTGCGGCGCTGCGGCCGGCGCGCGGCGTACTCATCAAGAGATGTTTTTTCCACCGGATTCGGCGCGCCGTTGTCGCCGAGGTATTTCAGAAACCAGTCGGCGGCGATATTCGATCCCACCTCGAAGCCCGCGTATGAATACGCCTGAAAATGCGTCAGGTAGGGAATCTCCAATACCTGCGATACGCCCTTGAACGCCTTCGACGCGGCAATGACGCCGCGCTGCGGAATGAGTTCATCCTTTTCAACGGGCAGCCACAGTATTTTCGTGGTTTCGGGCACGCGGTCGATAAGAGCCGCAGGCCGGAACTCGCGGTTGACCTGACTGCTCCAGCGGTCGATCTTGCTGCGGAAGGAAAATCCCCCGTCGACTTCATCGCCCTGCCCCGTGCGCGCGCGCTTGACGCCGTCCTCGATCATCTGCGGCGGTACGGCGACGGGCCCAACGGCGCCGAGCCCGCCCGCGCCTCCAACCTGCGCTACTACGGCCTTGATGCGCGCATCCGTAGCCGCCGCCATCAGCACCACGCTTGCGCCGTTGCTCGATCCCCATACGCCGATCGCATCCGCATCGACTCCCGGCTCGGTCTGGATGAATGAAATCGCGGCGCGGAAATCTTCGGTTTCGCGAAAATTGTTCAGGTTCGTCCGCTTGATCTTTATGCGCGCTTCCTTTTCCCATACGGCGCGATCGTCGGTAGTCGTATCGGGTTCGAGCAGCAGAACGTCGCCGCCGCTGTAGCCGTAGGTGCGGTAGTCGATCGCCATTGCGACGAGTCCGCGCTGTGCGAACCGCGCGGCGTATTTTTCGATGCCCACGGCCTGCGCGTTGATTCCGTGGCCCACAATAACCGCTGGACGTTTGCCGCGCGGGTCAAATCCCTTCGGGAAAAATATCCGGCCGTAACACGGCGTGCGGTCGCTGTAAAAAGTCACCTGCCGCGACCTGACGCCTTCGGGCAGCGCAAACACCCAGTCTTCGGGCAGCGTGCCGCGCTCGCGCTTCATCTCCGGACTCGCCGCCTGTTGCTGCAATTCGGCGCGGCGCCGCTCGATGATGTCTGCGCCTATCTGCGCCGCGACTCCCGGCAGGAAGAAAAAGAGAGATAACGAAACAAACGGAATGAGACGGAATAAACGAAAAGAAAACGGATTTTTCCGTTTGTTCCGTCTCATTCCGTTTGTTCCGTTATCTCTCTTCATCCCGGTATTCAATAGCGTTGATAGACGCCCTTGATCGGGCGCTGTTCGACGCCCGGTTTACTGAAATCGCAGACGCCTTCGGGGAATATCGCGCGGTGACGCGCCTTCTGCTGCTCGGTAAAACTCGTTTTATAAACGGCGTAATCGATCGGTTTAAGCCGGCACTTGACTACGTCGTTCGTAAGCGGAGCCCCGGCCATCAGGCGCGGTTCGCCGTGCACGGGATAAAGCGCGTTGCAGCGGCCCTTGCCGTCGAAGCTCGCCGCCTCGACTATGCGGTTGCCCGCAGCGTCCCAGCACGCGTCCACGGCTTCGGCCGGTTTATGACGCACTACCTTGTCGGTCGAAAGCGGCGCGGAATCCGCCGCCATAGCGTCGAGCCACCGGTTCATCACGTCTATTGAAAGCGATGTGAGATCCACGCCGCCCGTCTGATTGCGCTCGCGCGGCGGACCGGTCCATATCACCTGGTTGTCGGAGCGTCCGTTGGCGCGCTGCAATCGCGCGCGTATGGTTAAATCGCGGTGACGGTCGTGAATATCGCCGATTGCATCGGTGTAAGGGCGCGCGTGCAGTATCGGCACGTTCGCCAGTCCGCCGCCGCCGGAATTGACCAGCCCGCTTTCATAAAGCGCGCGTATCGCAATCACATCTCCGGACGAACGCTCAGCGACGAAGTTGCCGTCAATATCGTTGCCGCCGATCTTTTCATTGAGTTCGAGAAATTCATCCACGGTGATTGCGCCGCTTTGGAGCGCTGCGAGCCCGTATTCGAGGCCCGTATTGTCCTGCGGCTTGCGCGCGAATCCGGTTTTGGGGTCGCGGCCGTAGATGTTGGCGCGCATCTCCTGCATAGTGCAGCGAGCGCCCTTCGGATTATTCACCGGATGATAGATCCTGCTCGCATCGTTGAGCGCGCAGCCGCGCGCGTTGGTCGCGGTCAATACGGGAACGAAGGATCGCTCCCACGCCGCGCAGGTTCCCTTGGTGAATCCCTCGACCGCCATTTTCTTTGCATCCGTCCATACGGCGGGGTCCGATTTGCGCCAGAAGGTCTGCAGCAATCCGCAATCGGCCGTATGCAGCGAGGAATCCGGGTAGGAAAGCGTCGGCTGCAATCCGTCGAGGAGTCCGGGAAAGATCTGCGTGATGACGAGCTGCTGTATCGCTCCGCCCGATCCGCCGTGGCCCACGGTCCATTTGGGCGCGCCCACGCGCTCTATGAAATACTCCTTGAGCATCATCAGCGCCTCGCCCTGAAGCACGGCGTTGCCGTGCTGCTGATTGACGAGTTCGGTGGAGATCATGAAGGCGAAGCCGCGCGACAGGTATGTATGATTGAGCGCGTTGGTCGCCTGATTTACGCCCTGGTTGTACTGCGTGCCTGCGCCGCCGCCGAAGCCTACGGCAAGCTTGCGGTTCCAGCCCGCGCCCGGTTTCCATCCTCCGTTGCCCTCGGTGGGTTGCGGATCGTCGAGGATCGCGATGCGGTATATGCTGCGGTTGATCGTGCCCGAATCCACGCGCACGATGTAGGGCACGGTCTTTCCGTCGTTGGTCGTTGCGGTAACGAGATCGGACGGACGCGGCGCAGAAGGATCGGCAAGAGGCTTGAACGTGTTGTCCGATGCGCGATAGAAATAATCGATCCTGCGCGCAGCCGAGCAGTTATCATCCAGCGGCGGTCCGAGTCCGGATTCCACCGTGCGGCATTCGTAGGGCGTCAGATGCGGACCCGACAGAATCGGCCCCGTAACCGGATAATTTGTGGCCTTGAGCGTCGCCTGAAGGTTTCCGGCTTTTGCCGCAAGCAGATTCTCGCCGAGTTTCATCCCGCCGATGAGACCTCGCAGAGCGCCTGACTCCGTGTCGGGTTTGAGGCCAGGTGTAACATCGCGGCCGTTGAGCGCAAGCGTTATGTCGTTTAACGCAGCACCCTCCGGAACCCTGACCTCTACGAGTGCATCGCCGCCGCTGACAAATTCCAGCCGCGATGACAGGATTGCAATTTCCAGCCCGCCCGATGATTGCGAATGGACGCCGCTGCCGAGAATAAGAGAGAACGCGGAACACGCGAAAAGCAGCGGAAAAATCCGTTTCATAGTCATACGCATTACCTCGATCTGATCGCCACGCCCCACGGACGATCGCCGACCCTGATCCTCGCCTTCACTTCAAGCGTTTCGGCGTCGATTACCGAAACGTCGTTTGAAGGGCCATTGGCCGTATAAAGCGTCTTTCCGTCCGGCGTAATCGCAATTCCCCAGGGCCGCACGCCGACCTGCGCCGATCCGACTACGCGATCCGTTTCCGCATCTATGGCAACCACGTGTCCGTGCCTTCCCGTAGTCACGTAAATCCGTTTTCCATCCGGAGCCACGGCAATGCCCATCGGTTTGACTCCCTCGCCTTCGAGCCGGATCGTTTTCAACCTTACGTGCCTCGCGGCGTCGATTACATCGACCGCGCCCTCGTTTTCAGCCGATACGTACGCGCGCGATCCGTCGGGCAAAAATGCGGCGACGCGCGGACGCCGCCCCACTTCTATCGTTGCAATGAGCTTTTCTTCCGAAGTATCGATCACCGATACGGTGTTGTCGTCTTCCGAAGTGACGTAGACGATGCGGCCGTCCGGGCTGATGCCGACGCCTTCGGGTTCCTCGCCCACTGGAAACGACCTGATTATTCGGCCGCTGGATAAATCGACTATGCTCGCCAGACCCACATCTTCATTCGCTACGTAAATGCGATTGCCGTCGGGGCTGACGGCGAACTCTTCGGGATCTGAGCCTACGGGCAGCAGCCGCAGAAATACGTTGCGCACCGCATCGACGATGCCTATGCCGTCGGCGGATTTGTCCGCGGGCGGCAGCGTGCTTTCATCGACGCCGGGCGGAGCAATCGGAGAACCGCTGAGCGCTACCATAACGGTCTTGCCGTCGGGAGATACCTTCACTCCGCGCGGACGTTTGCCGAGCGGAACAGTAGCGATGACTTCATTGTTTTCGGCATCGATTACGCTCAGATCCCCCGATGCTTCGTTCGTCACATAAACCACGATTGCGGGTTGGCGCACCGCGCCATTGCTGCACGCTAGAGAGATAACGGAACAAACGAAAATAAACGAAATATACGGAAGTAAGCCTCTTTTCCGTATATTTCGTTCTTTTTCGTTTGTTCCGTTATCTCTCTTCATCACTTGCCGTCCACCGAATACGCGATGAGCAGATTGCCCGGCTGCCCGACGATGCGCCCGTAACCCGAGTTCGTATAAAGCACGCCGTCTACAACTATGGGTCCGCCGCCGTCGAGCGTCCCGCCCTTCGTCACGCCGGCGTTGACTGTGGGTATGGGAAGCGAGGTATCGACTTCCCATACGATGCTGCCGTCTTTCGTCGAATAGGCGCGCAGCCGTCCGTCGGTTGTGCCGGAAAACACGATGCCGGGAATTACGGTCGCGGCGGCCGATTGCGAGTTGTTGCATCGCGTAGCGCCCCAACTGCACGGCGCCTTGGGTGCGGGCACGGTCCACAACTGCTCGCCCGTAGCGATCTTCAATGCGGTAATGCCGGGTTTGCGCGCGGGTCCGCTTACGTCGGCCATCGGCACGTATACGTTTTCAGCATCGGCGGCGAATCCCCACTCGATGCCGCCGAGCGCGCCGCCCTGACCGAGTTTGACGCTCCACAGCGTCTTGCCCTTGTTATCGGGATCGAACGCCCACATCACGCCGGATTTCTGTCCGCCGAGAATTACCTGTTTTCCGTTGGGCAGCGTGCGCAGCACGGGCGAACTGCCGAAATCGTGATCCGGCCCGCCCTGATCCGGACAGTTGCCTACGCCCGGCTGACGGCAGCCGACCAGAAAATTGTCCTTCGGCGTCGCCTGATTCACCCATCGGACTTTGCCCGTCGCCATATCGAAGGCCATGATGGCGTCGGTTTCTCCGGTATCGACATCGGTGTAGGAGTTGCCCGTGCCGACGTAAATTGCGCGGCGTTTGACGTCGATTGTCGGCGCCGACCATATGGCGCCGCCGGCCGGGCCGTACATCTGCGTACCGGCCGAATTCTTCTTGAAGGGTTGCGGGGGATTCTGAACCGTGAAGCTCTTCCAGATGATCTTGCCCGTAACGGCGTCGAGCGCTACGAGGCTGCCGCGAAAAGTGCAGCACTCGTATTTGTTGTCGCGTCCGGCGGTTTCTTCAAACGATGAAACGGGCACGTATATTCGGTTGCGGTAAAGCACGGGCGCGCCCGTTACGCGCGAAAGAAAGTGCGTCTCGATTTTCGTCTTCCACAACACCTCGCCCGTCATTGCGTCGAGCGCCTGCACGAAGGATTTTTCGTCGCCGAAATAAAGCGCGAATTTCGCCTTCGACCCTGCGGGCAATCTACCGACGCTCATCGCGGCGCGCACCGCGGCTCCGGCGTTCATCGTCCAGTAGGTGCAGCCCGTCTTTGCATTGAGCGAGAACAGTTGCCCCATTTCCGTGGTCAGAAACATCCGGTCGCCGATTACGGTGGGCTGCCCCGTAGCCATCGGGCCGGGATGCGCAAACGCCCATTTGACCTTCAATCGCGGCGCGTCTTCCGCCCTGATTCCGGGTTTGGGCTGAAAGCGCGAATTATCGAGATCGCGCCCCCATCCGTTCCACTGCTGGGCATTGAGATCTATGGGCGCGCCCGCATCCGTGCAGCGGTTGGCCTCCATATTTGCGGTAATCGGGGGACCGGGCGTTTTTCCGGTCAGATGTACGGCGAGAGATCGTATCTGGTCGGCGCTCAGGCCCGCGGCCTGCTGCCGCATCGAACCCGAAGTCAGCGTCTGTATCACGTCTTCGGCCGAACGGCGGCGAATCAGAAACAGCGGCGGAATGCGGTCCTGCGGGTTGTCGTGGCAAACAGCGCAGCGCTGCTTGTAAATGGCTTCGCCTTCGGGCGAGGTCGCCGACTGCGCACGCGTACGGTCATACGCGGTCAACAAGGCAAACCCGCAAATGATGACGCCCAACAACGGCAGTGAAAACGGCAATGGATTTTTATATGACTTCATCGGATGTTGATATTGAGATTCAGCGATCTTTTCCCGCCGGTTTCGGGCCGATGCTGCGCAGGAAATTCACCAGATGCCAGATCTGTTTGTCGCTGAGCTTGTCCCTGTAAGCCAGCATATCGCTCGATACGCCGTCGCGGATCGCGGTGAATATCTCGCCGTCCGTTTCACCGCAGTCCCATTCGTCGTCGGTAAGATCCGAGGGCGTGCCGCCCGAAAGCGCCATTCCGCCGTCGCCCTTGCCCCCGAGTCCGTGGCACGAAGCGCAGTGACGCGCGTAAAGCCTGCGCCCCTCCTCGATCGACTCCGCGCTCGGCGATTCGGGATTCCTGAGCTTCTGCGCCTCGGCGCTGCGTTGCGGCCCGCCAATGACCGTAATGGTAAACGCCAGCGCCGCGGCGATTGTGAGAATGCTGCTACTCCTGCGGTACATCGAAATTCTCCGCCAGATAATCCGGATGCCGGTCGCGCAGGTGCACAAACAGTTCGTGCACCAGATTGACGAGTTTCCTTACACCGTATTCGTATTGGCCGTCTTTTATCTTTATCGAGATCGACACCGCCCCGCGCCTGTTTGAACACGTCGCCCGCGCAAACCGCAGGTCTATGCGGCGATGTTCGGGCAACAACGTATCGTGCCGGTCGCGTATGAAATTTTTCAGTTCGCCGTAAAGCTCCGAACGCAGCGGCACGCCGGGCAACAGCTTGGGAAAACACAACACGCGCCGCGACGAATCTACCGCCATCTCCATCGGATGCCCGTAAAACCAGGTAAAACCGAACCGCCCCCGTTCAACCTCGCTCAAACCGCGCAGAACACCGCGATCGGCGTATTCCATCAATATCTCCCCAACGCCGATAGCCTGAGTTCTCGCCATTTTCCGTTGTTTTTCGTTGTTTTTCGTGTCTTCCGTTATCTCTCTTATCAGTGGTTGTAAGACATACAGCCCGGTTCAACCGTGCCCAGAAATCCCGGCTCGTACTGCTGACGGACCCAGAATTCCTTCTTCGCCTGACAATTGATGAGCGACGGACGGCGCTCCCTGACCGCCAGATCATAACAGCGTTCGAGCGCTGCGCGGAAATCTCCGGGCCTCGTTACATACTCGCCGTGTGCGCCGAGCCCCTCGGCTACCTTGTCGTAGCGCACGTTTTCCTGAAAAAGATGCAGGCTCACCGTCAGCGGACTGCGCGCATTTCCGGTCCACGTGCCCCAGGCGTTGTTGTTGTAGACGATGACGACGATCGGCATGCGGTATTTTGCGGCCGTTTCGAGCTCCATAATCGTGTAGCCGATGCCCGCATCTCCGGTTACGCAAATTACCGGCGCGCCCTTGTACGCCGCCTGCGGCCCGACGCCGTGCTGCACGGCTACGGCCGCGCCGAAGGCATACCCCACATCCGGCCCGATTGCGCCGTACTGATATGCGCCGTTGAGAATCTGCCCGGGCCTGTATCCGCGCAGCCAGCGCCTGACGTAACGCGCAATGCCGTAGCCGCCCGAAACAAACGTCGTCTGTTCTTTGGGCAGCTTGCCGCGATACATAAAATCGCTCAGTTCCTTGGCAATCACGGCCGGATGCACGGCGTCGGCGTAGCCTGCGCCTTTGGCGTAGAACGTGTCGAGTTCGTCTTCAAACTTTTTGCGCGCGGCGGCGATTTCGGCAATCCATGCATCGTGCTTCATCGCGGGCATAGCGTCTGCCAGGGCTTCGAGCGCGGCGCGTTCGCAACTGACCATGCCTACGTCTACCGGCAGGTTGCGCCCTATGTCTTCCGCGTTCGGATCTATGCGGATGTACTTTGCGTCGGGTCCGAAGGCGAATTCGCCCACCGTGGGCATGCAATATTGCCCGACCAGAACCACCAGGTCGGCGCTTGCAAGCGCGCCCGGCGCTGCATTGGCCGAAAGCGGGCTTGCGTCGGAGAACTGCCCCTTCATCGCGCCGGATTCGACTACGGGAATCTGCGCTTTTTCAGCCAACCGCCCGAGCGCATCCCACGCGCGGCTGTAAAACACGCCGTTGCTCGAAACGATGATCGGGCGTTCGGCCTTTTTGAGCAGTTCCACGGCCGAGGCGATTTCCTTCGGTCCGGGATGCGGGCGGGCCGAGGTGCGATAGCGCGTGTTGTCGTAGTAGCAGGCAAGATCGCCGGGTTTCTCGAAGCGCGCACGCGTCACTTCGGCCGGAAAATCCAGATGTACGGGGCGCGGCACGCCCGTGCGCAGTTGCCTGAAGGCGTAGGCGCCGTATTCGTGAATGCGGCGCGGCGTAATCAGGCGTTTGCCGTATTTTTTGAGTCCCTCGGTGGTGGGCTGCTGGTAGCCGAGTTGGATTCCGGCTTCGGTGTCTTCGCTGGCTATGGTCATGTTGGACGCCAACACGAGCACGGGCGAGCGTGCGGAGTTTGCAGCCGCGATGGCGTTGATCATATCGGTGAAGCCCGGGCCTTCGGTGCCCGAGGCGGCGGCCACTTCGCCCGTGACGCGGCAGAATCCGTCTGCTGCGTGGCACATCGCGCCTTCGTGGCGGCCCGAATAGGTCGGTATGCCTTCGAGCGCGATGGCGTTGACGATCGAGTAATTGCCGGGGCAGGAAAACAGCGCCGCGAGTCCTTCTTCTTTGCACAGCCGCGCAAACACCTGAGCGCCCGTCATGGGAAAATCCGCTTTTACGGGAGCTACGGCTGCGGCTTTTGCAAATTCGTCGGGAATGCGTATGGGATTTGCGTCCGCGCCGGCAGGCTTCGCCGATGCATCGGAGGCTATCAGCGAGCCCGCCGTCGCCGCCGCACCGGTTGCCGCGCGGCGCATGAATCTTCGTCTGGAGACATTGCCTCGATCGTCCATATGATCTCCGTTATGCTCTCCGTACCAGATTGTTGGTAGCTGACCAGTCGGTAAGTAGACCTATTATCACCAGAAGCGACGAGCGGTAAAGGGCTGAAGAATCTTTTCCGCAGTTTCCGTTTATTTCCGCGTATTCCGCGTTCTCTTCTCCCCCGCTTATCCACATGATATTTTACGCGCATGAAAGCGATCATCGTCCAACACCCCGGCGGGCCCGATGCGCTCGTCCATACCGAAACCAATAAACCCGACCTCAAACCCGGCGAAGCGCTCGTGCGCGTCGAGGCCATAGGTCTCAACTACATCGACGTATACCACCGCACCGGCCTTTACCCGCTGCCGCGCCCGTTTACACCGGGAATGGAAGCCGCCGGCGTGGTCGAAGCCGTCGCGCCCGATGCAACCGCTATAAACGTCGGCGATCGGGTTGCATACGCTATGACGGTCGGCGCATACGCCGAATACGCGGCAGTTCCCGCGGCGAAGCTCGTAAGAATTCCGGAGGGTGTAACGGCCGGGCAGGCCGCAGCCGCGATGCTGCAGGGGATGACGGCGCATTATCTGACTACATCGACCTATGCGCTGAAAGCGGGCGACTGGGCCGTAGTGCACGCGGCTGCGGGCGGCGTTGGATTGCTGCTGATACAGATGGCGAAACGCATCGGCGCGCACGTACTCGGCACGGTATCGACCGAAGCCAAGGCGGAACTTGCGCGCGCAGCGGGTGCGGATGAAATCGTGCTCTACACCGAAGAGGATTTCGAGGCCGCCGCGCGGCGCGCAACATCGGGACGTGGTGTAAATGTCGTCTACGACTCGGTCGGACAAAGCACGTTTATGAAAAGCCTCGGCGCGCTTGCGCCGCGCGGCATGCTTGCGCTCTTTGGACAGTCGAGCGGACCGGTTGCCCCCTTTGATCCGGCGCTTCTGGCGCAAAAAGGGTCTTTGTTTCTGACGCGGCCGAGCCTGGCGCATTACACGTTGACGCGCGAAGAACTGGAATGGAGAGCCGGCGATGTGTTTGCGTGGCTGAAGGCCGGAGAACTGAAGCTGCGCATAGATCGGACCTACAGTCTTGAGGAAGCGGCGGCGGCGCACCGCGCGCTCGAAGGGCGCGAGACTACGGGCAAGGTGCTGCTGATCCCACAGTAAGAGAGAAATCAGGAGAGATAACGGAACAAACGGAATAAGACGAAAACTACGAAAATATTCAACTTTCTCGTGATTTTCGTTTCATTTCGTTTGTTCCGTTATCTCTCTTCTTTCTTTGTTGCCCGCCCTGGTTAGAACGTCAGCTTCATCAGGTAACGGACGACGCGTCCGCCGCCGTCGCCGAATTGCGGCTGAAGGAAGCGGGCGGCGGGCGAAGTGAATACGGTCGCCGTCGGTCCGCTCCCGGCCGGTGAAAACGGGCTGATGCTGGCGGTTCCGTACTGCGGGTGATTGAATACGTTAAAGAATTCCGTGCGGAATTGCAGCCCCACCTTTTCGGTCACGCGGAACCGTTTCTGCACGATGAAATCAAAGTTGTTGATGCCTTTGGTGCGTTCGGTATTGCGGCCGAGGGTTCCGGTGCGGCCGATGCCCGCCGGCAAACCGATGAACTGCGCTGTGGCCGGATCGATCGGCGTATTGTTCGCATCGGGATTGATGAATCCGGTTGGGCTTGCGGCGCTCGGCACGGCCCGCACGCCCCTTTGTCCCAGCGGATTGAAATCCGGGCGGTCGTTGTTTCCGGCAAAGCCGTTTGAATCCTGCCCGTTGGTAACTGTAAAGGGAACGCCGCTTTCAAACGCGGTCACGCCTGAAAGCTGCCACCCGCCTACTATCTGTCCGAGCACGCCGCGCTGCTCGCGCATAAACGGAAATTCATAGACGTAAGTGAATACCGCGCGATGCGTGCGGTCAAACAGCGACACTGCGCGTTCGTTGCGCTCCCCGCCCAGAACGTGCGGGATGATCGGAAGCGAGGAATTGACCAGGCCGGCTGAAGCGAAGATTTCGCTGCCGTTGTCGATCAGCTTCGAGTAGGTGTAGGAAGCGTTCAGCGCCACACCTCTTGAAAATCTGCGCGAAACCGACAACTGGCCCGCGTGATAAATCGACGAGCCGCTGTTGGAGCGAATCGTGCGAACTCCCTGCAAGGCATCAAGCCTCCCGGATATGGTCCCCGTGTAACCCGCAGGAATGACCTGCAGGTTGGCCGGCACCAGCGGATTGCGGTCTTCGTTCATGTAGAGTTTGGTTCCCTTCGATCCGACGTAGGAAACATCCACCATCATCAACCCGGGCAGTTCGCGTTGAATGCCGAGCGACCAGCGCTGGTAGTAGGGATTGACCAGATTCGGATCTACGAGCGTCTGCCCGTCGAAGGGCGATAGAGGCCGCGCCTGGGCCGGAAACAGCGCCGACAGGCCCGTAAATCCGCGATTGGCGCCCGTAGTCGTGGGAGCGACGTTCTGCGTCGATACCACATTCGGCGAAGAAGCCGCTGCATTCGATGCAATGTTGTTGAAGAACGAATCGTATCCGATCTGGTAGCCGCTGCGGATGACGCTTCGCCGGTCGCCGAACAGCAGGCCCATCACACCGCTTCTGAACGACGGCGAATAGGCGATGCCGATCGTGGGCGCCCAGTTGTTGTTGTCTGCGGCCGCCCTGCTCGGCTGCGAATACGGCCCCTGCAGCGTTACAGGATCGACGTTGAACAGTCCCGTGAAAGCCGCCGTACGCACCGAATTGACCGGGTTGCCGAAGTTTTCATAACGCACGCCGAGCGTCAGCGTCAGCGCCTGATTTACGCGCCAGCGATCCTGGAAGAAGTAAGCCTGGCGAAACAGCTCCGGATAATAACGCGGGCTGCCGAAATCGCGGTTGGCCGACCCGCCCGAACCCGAGAAATCGTCTATGTAATTCGCAAGGCCCGTGAATCCGCCGCCCGCATTGTAAATAAGCGAACCGCGTTCGTTGATGGGAGCAAACTGCCGCGAACGCTGCTGCAGCAGATCGAATCCGGCGCGCAGCGTGTGATTGCGTTTGACGTAAGTCGTCGTGTTCTGAATGACGTAGTTGTTGGCTACGCGCCCCTGCGGCAGATTGGTCTGGATGCCGATGCTGTAATTTGCGCCGGTGACGTTGTTGAATCCGGCGATCGTGATGCTCGGCAGCGTCAGACCCAGTTCGTTCGGCGGATTGTTCGGAAATTCCAGAGCGATGCGGTTGTAGGAAATCCGCAGTTCATTGGTCAGGCTCGATGTGAGAACGTGCGTTTCGCTGATGAGGAAATTCTGGAAACGATTCGCCTGACTGGTGGTGAAACCGGGCAGACCGAGAGTAGCGCCGCCTATGGGCGCATTCTGATCGGCGAACAGATAACGCACCGAAAGCTGCGACCGTTCGCTGACCTTGTGATCTATGCGCGCGAGCAACTGCGGCTCGACGAACGTCTGCGCAAACGAATTGACCGACGTGCCTACCTCGACCGACGGGCGGCCCGCGCCGAGCGCAATCAGGCTCGGGTTGGCGACCCCGATCGCCGACTGCGTGATGTTGAGCAATGTATCGACGCGCGGATTGACGCCCGGGGCGAACAGGCTTCGCAGCGTCTCGCGTCCGGCCGCCGTCGGAACGAGCGTGCTCGCTACGGTGTTCGACGCCTGCCGCTGATTCTGATACGAACCGAAAAAGAAGGTCCTGTCCCTGCCGTTGTAATACGGCAGCCGGACGGGGCCGCCGATAGTGCCCGCGAAAATGTGTTCGGTGCCGTAGGGTGGGTACCCGCGATCGCGAATCGCCGCCGATAGCGACTGCGTGTTGGTTATCGCGTCATCGCGCGTCGAATCGTACTGCCACGACGCGGTGCCGTGAAACTCATTGGTGCCCCCACGCGTGATGGTATTTACCACGGCGCCGCCCGCACGTCCGAATTCGGCGTCGTAGTTGGATGTCTGTACCGAGACTTCCTGAACGGCGTCAGGATTCTTGATCTGGAATCCCTGACCGGCGACCGATATGTCGTTGTTTTCGGTTCCGTCGATCAGGAAGTTATTCGATCGGCCGCGCCCGCCGTTGACCGAAAAGGTCTGCACGCCGAAACCGAAGCGATTTGTGGAAACTCCGGGCAGCGTAAGCGCAAGCGATACCGGGTTTCGCGTGGCTATCGGCAGTTCGGTGATGCGCGTCGAGTCCAGGTTTCCGCCGCGCACCGGAGCTTCGGTTTGCAGCAATGCGCCGGATTCGGCCGTAATGTCTACGGTCATCTCCTGCGTTCCGGGCGCAAGCTGCGCATCGATCGTAGAAGTGAGGTTGGCGTTGACGACTATGTTCGATTTCACGAGCGCCCCGAAACCCGTGGCGTTGAATCTGATTGTATACGTACCGAGATCGACCGCATCGAAGCGATAAACGCCCTCGCTGTTCGTTACCGTCGTGCGCGTGATTGACGTGGCGTCGTTTGTCAGCGCCACGCTTGCACCGGCGACTACCGCGCCGGTTGAATCCATCACGGTTCCGCTGACCGTTCCGCGACTGGTCTGCGCCGCAGCCGTAAGCGACAGCGCATAACACGCCAGCAGGAAGAACACTGTTTTCAATTTCATATTTTTCCCCCGTTTACAACTCATCAAATAAAATGGATCGGTTCTTGTGCTTGCCTGTATAGACTTCCAAAGCATTTGAGCCCGAACACGGGGCTTTAAAATGCAATGCGTGTTCCATCGGCGGAAACCAACGTAACGACGCCGGATTTCATTGATCGGAATGCGCGCAATGAAAGAGTTAAACGCGCGAGCATTCAAAAATTCGGATTTGGTTCGGAATCTCGGATCAGGGATGAAACCGGGGGTTTGGATGTTCATCAGATCGCCTGGCAACGACCCGATCGCGCATCAGAAATCTTCACCGGTTTGTACATTTCAAAGGATTCAGCGGCGCGCAAAATCCGATGCACCGTAAAACAAACCAAGAGATTGTATGAAGGACAGCAATTCCCGGCTTGCGAAAAAAAGAGATAACGGAAAAAGCTGAATTGGACGCAACAAACCGGAAGTTTGGCGATGCCGGTGAATTGCCGGCTGGCTATGGATGCTGGAGGTAATGTATCATCCCTCACCTTTAATCCTCGCTGTGAAACGGAGAAAGACCGGATGAGCGCAAATGCCCTGGCGCGCTGGTTCAACAAGACGGACTGGCGGCTGCTCTGGATTTCCATCGCCTGTGCGACGATCTACTTTTTTTCGCCGCCGTGGCGCCCCTTTGCGGGAAGCTGGGCGCTCAAGGGCGCCTGCGTCGCGCTGCTTGCAGTCGTGGCGTGGCGGCTGCTGCTCGGCCGCGAACGCTACCTGATGACCGCGGCGCTGCTGTTGTCTTCAGCCGGAGACGTGCTGCTGGCGCTCGGCAACAGGTTTTTCGTCTACGGACTGGGCGCGTTTCTGCTCGCACACCTTTGTTACGGCGCGCTTTTCGTTCTCTACCGGCCCAGCCCGTTCCGCGTGCGCGCAGACCAGTGGGCGCTTGTCGCTGCGGTACTGCTTTACTCGGTCGCGCTGGGCTGGCGAGTATGGCCCGGTCTCGGCGATATGAAATGGCCCGTCGTCGCCTACATCGCAGTCATCACGCTTATGGTAACGGCGGCGGCGCTTGCGGGTTTCGTTACGCAGCTCGTAGTGCTCGGCGCGGTGCTGTTTCTGATTTCGGATTCGCTGATCGGGCTCGACCGCTTTCATCAGAAGCTGGCTTACGCCGATTACTGGATATGGGGCACCTATTACCTCGGGCAGTTGGGGCTGGCGATGGGATTCCTGCGCGAACTCAGGCGGCAGCAGATGCCGGCGCCCGAAACAGCGAAGAAGAAGAAGAAACAACGGAACAAACGAAAATAAACGAAACATACGGAAAAAGCTCTATCGAGTCTTCTTTCCGTATGTTTCGTTTATTTTCGTTTGTTCCGTTGTTTCTCGTTATTCGTACCTGAGAGCGACGATGGGGTCGAGGCGTGCGGCCTTCCACGCGGGCCACAGTCCGAAGATGAGGCCGATCCCCACGCTGGAAAGCAGTCCGGCTATGGGCGCCCAGTAGGGCACATACGACGGCACGAAGAGCCGAATCAGCAGCGTTGTGGCCCAGCCTATGAGCAGGCCGATGAGACCGCCGAAGCCCGTTAACGTCATGGCCTCGATCAGGAACTGCCACATGATGTCGCGGCGGCGGCCTCCTATGGCCTTGCGCACTCCGATTTCGCGCGTCCTTTCCGTAACCGAAACCAGCATGATGTTCATCACGCCGATGCCGCCCACCATCAGGCCCACCGATGAAATCGCCACCATGGCGATGCCGATGCCGAGCGTGATTGAGCGGAAAGAATCGATGATCGAATCCGCAGTCGATATACCGAAGTTGTTCGGCTTGTCGAACGGCACCTGGCGGCGTATTCGCAGCAGGTCGGTAACGTCGTCTACGGCGCGCTTGAGCGATCCGGTCTTTGCTACCGCGAGAATGAATACGTCGTCGGCGCGCGGCTTGAGTTTTTCCGCCACGCTGAAGGGCACGAATATGACGTTGTTCTGATCGTTGCTGCCCTCGCCGCCGCCGAAGAGTTGCTCGCGCTTTTCGAGCACGCCGACTACGCGAAACTCGCGCCCGCCGACCGAGAGCGTCCTGTCGATGGGCGACAGGAAGGGAAAGAACTGCTCGGCCACCGACGCGCCGATTACGCATACCTCATTGCGGTTGTCCTGCTCGCGTTTTGTGAAGAACCTGCCCTGCGAGAGCACCCATATGCCGGCCCTCTCGTATTCGGGCAGCGTGCCCTGAAGCTGCACGGCGGCGGATTCCTTGCCGTTGCCCTTGACTGCGAGTTTGCGTCCGAAATAGTCGTTTGTGATGTTGAGCAGCGGAACCGCGATCTCTATGGTCGGCAGTTCGGAGATGGCGAGCGCGTCTTCATAAGTCAGGCTCTTGCGCATCCGCTCTTCGCGCGTCGGCGGGCCGAAACGGACGCCCGCATCGAATTTATAAAGAAAGATCGAGTTTGTGCCGAAGGATTCGATTTCCCTTGAAACGGCGTAATCGATGCCGCTGATGATCGATGCGATCGCCATTACGGTCCATACGCCGATTACCACGCCGATTACGGTCAGGAAGGAGCGCAGCTTGTTGGCGCGCAGCGTCGAGAGCGCCATAAGCAGATTTTCGTATATGTCGCTGCGGAGTCTGGTCATTTGCGTTTGGGTGTTTCCTCTCCGTGTTTTTACTCCGCGCGAAGCGCTTCTATGGGATCGAGCCACGCGGCGCGGCGCGCGGGCCATATGCCCGAAACCACGCCTATCGCGCCCGAAACAGTGACGGCGACTATGACGGCGGTAATCGAGAGATACGTCGGGAAGAACACAGCCGACAGCACGCGCCCCGCAGCCCAGGCCAGCAGCACGCCCACCGAGCCGCCGATTGCCGAAAGCATGACGGCCTCGATAAGGAACTGCTTCATTATGTCCATGCGGCGCGCACCGAGGCTCTTGCGAATGCCGATTTCCTTTGTGCGCTCCGTCACCGAAACCAGCATGATGTTCATGATGACGATCCCGCCCACTACGAGCGCTATGGACGGCACCGCGATGGCTACGATGAATATGGGCCCGAATATGCGGTCGCGCATGCCGGTGATGGCGTCGGGCGTCATGATGCCGAAGTTGTCCTTTTCGCCGAACCGCAATCCGCGCCGTACGCGCATAAGAGCGCGCGATTCATCTACGGCTTCCTGAAACACATCGTCGGATTTCGCCGTGGCGACTATGTAGAAGCTGCGCTGGCGAATCAGCGCGCCGTAGTGTTTGGCGTAGCTGCGCAGCGGTATGTTCACGAATATGTCCTGCGGCATGCCGAATACGGTGCCCTTCGCCGCAGCGACGCCGATGACGCGGTAGGGCAGTCCGTTGATGGTTATTTCCTGACCTACGGGCGAGGAATTGGGAAAGAGCTTCGCGGCGACATCTGCGCCGATAAACGCAACCGCAGCAGCCGTCTCGTTTTCCGTCGCGGTGAAGAAGCGCCCCTCGGCTATGTCTATGTTCTCGATTTCCGCGACGTTGGCCGTCGCCCCGTCGACCATTACGCGCTCCATCGTCTCGTTGCCGCGCTTGAGGTTCGAGGGCGTACCGAGAGCCTTTGCGCCGATCTGGCCTATGAGCGTGGCGCGCGCGCGAATGAAGTCGTAATCGTCGAAGGTTATATCCTTGTTGCGGCGCTGCGCCTCGGCGATCGTATCCGTGTTGCGCCAGTCATCAAAGCTGAACCGCCGTATGCTGAACGACTTGGCCCCGATGCCCGCTATCTTTTCGTCGACGTACCGGTTGAATCCCTGTATCAGCGATACGATCACAACCACAGCAGTAACGCCTATGATCATCCCGAGCAGCGTCAATGCCGAACGCAGCTTGTGCGCCCATACCGCCGATACCGCAAGCTTTAACGTCTCTGTTATATCCATCGCTCAATCCAATACGCCAATTCCCCGCACAAAGTCACATCTTTCTTCCGAATCCCGCTTAACCCACCGATATTTGAATCCGTTAATACTATACACCGCATTGCGGTCTCTGGCCAAAACCGCGCGCGGCGTGCTACACTGCCCGGCTTTGAGCACGTATTCACAATCTCAATAGGGACGGCCGTGCGTGCAGGGCGCCGGCGGGGTGGTGGAAAGTTTAAGGAGCGAACATATATGGGGCTTAATGCTACTGGAAATGGGGCTGTAGGCCGGGTAGTACAGATAATAGGGCCTGTAGTTGACATAGAATTTTCGGAGGCGAGTTTGCCGCCGATATATCAGGCGATACGGGTAACGAGCGACGGGTTTGACGTTGTGCGTCCGATAGATGTGATTTGCGAGGTGCAGCAGCATCTTGGCGAGGGGCGGGTGCGCACGGTATCGATGTTGCCCACGGACGGGATGGTTCGGGGGATGAAGGCGGTCAACACGGGGAGTCAGATTACGGTTCCAGTAGGCAACGGCACATTGGGGCGGATACTGAACGTCATCGGCGATCCTGTAGACGAGCGGGGTCCGGTTCCGGCGGCGACGCGATATCCGATTCACCGTCATGCGCCGAGTTTCGAGGAGCAATCCACGACGCAGGAGATGCTCATTACGGGCATCAAGGTCATCGACCTGATACAGCCGTTTCTTCGCGGAGGCAAGATCGGGCTCTTCGGCGGCGCGGGCGTTGGCAAGACGGTGTTGATTCAGGAGCTGATCAACAACGTAGCGAAGGCGCACGGCGGGTTTTCGGTATTTGCGGGCGTGGGCGAGCGCACGCGCGAGGGCAACGACCTGTGGCTGGAGATGCGCGAAGCCGGAGTTATCGACGACGAAGACATTACGAAATCGAAGGTGGCTCTGGTTTACGGGCAGATGACCGAGCCGCCCGGAGCGCGGCTGCGCGTGGCGCTTTCGGGGTTGACGGTAGCGGAGTATTTCCGCGATCAGGGTCAGGACGTGCTGTTGTTTATCGACAACATTTTCCGGTTCACGCAGGCGGGGTCCGAGGTTTCGGCGCTGCTCGGCCGAATGCCGAGCGCGGTGGGATATCAGCCCAACCTCGCCTCTGAAATGGGCGAGCTGCAGGAGCGCATCACCTCTACGCGCACGGGATCCATTACATCGGTGCAGGCGATTTACGTCCCGGCCGACGACCTTACCGATCCGGCGCCTGCTACGACGTTTTCGCACCTCGACGCAACCACCGTGCTTTCGCGCGACATTGCGGCGCTGGGCATATATCCGGCGGTCGATCCGCTGTCCTCCACTTCGCGAATACTCGATCCGCTCGTAGTGGGCGAGGACCACTACAATACGGCGCAGGACGTCAAGCGCGTGCTTCAGCGTTACAAGGATCTTCAGGACATCATCGCGATTCTGGGCATCGACGAGTTGTCGGAGGACGACAAGCTGGCCGTAGCGCGTGCGCGCAAGATCCAGCGTTTCCTCTCGCAGCCGTTCCACGTCGCCGAGCAGTTCACCGGCATACCGGGCAAACTCGTCTCGATCGAGGAAACGATACGCGGCTTCCGCGAAATCGTGGACGGCAAACACGACGACATTCCCGAGCAGGCGTTCTTCCTGAAGGGAACGATAGACGAGGTAGTCGAGGCGGCGAAAACACTGTAAGAGAGATATAAGAGAGATAACGGAACAAACGAAAATAGACGAAAAATCACGGAATGCTTTTCCGTTTGTTTCGTGCTTTTTCGTTTGTTCCGTTATCTCTCTTACCCGGCGATAAAGGATTATGGCGGACAAACTTCAGCTCGAAGTCATCACACCGGAGCGGCTCGCCTTGCGCGAAACGGTCGATGAAGTGACGTTGCCCGGACTCGGCGGCGAACTCGGCATACTGCCCGAGCACACGCCGCTGATTTCGCAGTTGCAGACCGGAGTGCTCAGCTACCGCAAGGGCGGTGAAAAGAAACTAGTGCACGTAAGCGGCGGATTCGCCGAGGTGCTTCCCGACCGCGTATCGGTGCTTGCAGACGTTGCGGAAACGGCCGAAGAGATAGACGCGGCGCGGGCCGAGCGCGCCCGGGAGTCGGCGCAGCGGCAGCTTGCCGGCGGCGAAGGGGACGCAATAGAAGCGCAGCGAAAACTGCAGCGCGCCATCACCCGGCTGGAACTTGCAGCACAGGCCAGGAAGTAAACCTCCCCGACCGGACCCGGATAACGGAATAAACGAAAATATCTGTTTTATGACCGGCTGATCGTAATGCGGACGATCGATCCGTCCTGATTCCGGTACATAGTGACCCAGAATTTTTCGGCGGCGACCACCTTGCGCGCGGCTTTGGCGCCGTTGGCCATTTCCTCGATCTCGGCGTCTCCGACTACCTGGCTCCAATCGGGAGCCTTCGATGCATCGACGTAGAAGATCTGTATGGCTTTGACTTCGCCGTTGTCGTAGTGAACGGTGATCTGGTTGTCGCCTTCGAAGGTGTACTCTTCGCGGTTGTCTGCGGTCGATGCGGGTTTGCCGAGTGCGGTGTGAACTGCATCGGCCCTCATGCCGATGCGCACGCCGCGAAACTCGCGCAGGACTTTCTTTTCCTGCGCCCGCACCGCGCCCGTAGCGATGAAACTTGCTATGACGGCAAGCACAAAAATGCACCTTCCAACGTATCTGTTGACCTGACTTATATACAATCTCCAGGTCGCTTTCATGGTATTGCTCTCCTTTCGTGAGAGATGAAAACGACGCGCGCCCCCGCATACTTCGCGAATGCCTTACAACGCGGGAGGCGCCGAATGGGGGTATCTTGAACCCTGATGGGGCGCATGATAGCATAACGGCCAAACTTGGGAAGCAATCATTTTCCCGCTATTTGTCAATCTTTTATCGTCACTTTCTTGACGGAGAAGCTCATTGTTATTTCTGGCATTCCGGCTCCTGCAGGAGTCGACTCCCCAACAAAGCAGCCTGGTCGATCTGATACTGCGCGCAAGTCCCATTGCCCATTTCGTCCTGCTTGTCCTTCTGGTTTTTTCGGTCGTCTCGTGGGCGATCATACTGACCAAGGCGCGGGCAACCAACCGGGCGCAGCGGCAATCGACCGAATTCCTTCAGGTATTTGCGCGCAGCGCGCGATTGCAGGATCTCTATGCCGCAAGCGCGAGCTTTCGCCAGTCTCCGCTTGCGGCCATATACGTGGCGGCGCACGAGGAGCTGCGCGCGCAGGCCGGACGCGGCGCGCCTGCGCCCGATCTCGAAGCCGTCAGCCGCGTTATGCAGAGCGCCGCCATTACCGAGACGACGAAGCTCGAACAAAATCTGGGCTGGCTGGCTTCGACCGCGAGCGCTTCGCCGTTTATCGGGCTATTCGGCACCGTAGTGGGCATACTGCTGGCGTTTCAGGGACTGAGCCAGTCCTCGAGCGCCTCGATACAGGCCGTCGCACCCGGCATCGCCGACGCGCTTGTAGCCACGGCTGCGGGCATTGCCGCCGCTGTGCCGGCGGTTCTCGCCTACAACCATTTTGTTAATCGAATCAAGATCCTGGCCGCCGAAATGGACGGCTTTCAGTTGAGGCTGCTCAACTTCATAGACGGCGAAGCGCAGACGGCGAGCGCGGGCGCTGAGAGAACCACACAGGTGATGTCGCGATGAAAGAGATAACGGAACAAACGAAAATAGACGAAAAATCACGGAGGGCTTTTCCGTTTGTTTCGTGCTTTTTCGTTTGTTCCGTTATCCGTCTTTAGAGGCAGGGATGGCATTTACTACGCGCAACGGCAGGACGCAGACGGCGCTTGCGGAAATCAACGTCACACCGCTTGTGGATGTGATGCTGGTGCTGCTCGTGATTTTTATGGTGACGGCGCCGATACTGCAAACCGGCATTCAGGTAAACCTGCCGAAAACGCGCGAAGCCACGGCGCGCGAGGCCACGCCCGAATCGCTAATCATCACCGTAGATCAGGAGGGATCGGTTTATCTGAGCGGCGCCGACGAGCGCCGCCCCGTCAACATAAACGACCTGCCGAAGCTGATCGAGACGCGGCTTGCGCGCAGTCAGGACCGCCGCGTTTATCTGCGCGGCGACGGCGAAACGCCCTACCGCGTCATCGCATATGTTCTGGATCAGGCAAAGCGCGCCGGAGCAAACGTCAGTCTCGTGACCGAGCCGACGCTCAAGAGGTGATGCGGAAGAATTCATGAAATCCGCGGCGGTCAAAGCTGAAGCCCCGTACGGGATGCGGGGCGGAATGGGAATGTCGATGCTGCTGCATATTGCGGTGCTCGCGGCGTGCTTTCTGTTCTTTCGGCACCCGATCACTACTGAAATCGTGGCGGCGGGCGAGGGCGAAGGCGGCGGGCAGGGCGGCGCAATCGAGGTCGGAGTCGTATCGGCGAGCCAGCTCGGTTTCAGGAAACCGGAACCCGTAGCCTTCGTGGGCGAGAAAGAGAATGAGGCCAATACAACAGTGGTCGAGACAAAACGTCCCGAACCGCCGCGCGAGGCTGAAGTCTTGCCGCGCAACGATCCGAAGCAGAAGCCTCCCAAAGCGGCCGAAAAACCTGTAGCAACCGAGCGGCCGACGGCAAGGCAGGAAGAGCGGCTGCATACGAAAGAGCCGCAATCGGGAAGCTCGCCCAATACCACGGTCACCGTGGGCCGGTCCTTCGGATCGCCGATGCCGGCGGTGTCGGGCGGCATAGGACTCGGAACGAGCGCGGGCGGCAGCGGAACGGGCGGCGTGCCGGGCGGGTCCGAGTACGGCCGGCGCATACAGATGATACTGAGCCGAAATTACAATCCGCCGCAGATTGCACAGGCCAATGACACGCATTTCGTGATCATAAGGCTGCGGATTTCGCGCGACGGGCAAATACTGTCGCTTGCGGGTGGGCGCGTAGCGCCGGGTTACATACAGAAGTCGAGTCCGTTTGATCTTGTGAACCGGGCCGCGGAGCGGGCGATACTGGCCTCGAATCCGCTGCCGCCGTTTCCGAGCGGCTTCCTTGCGGGCGCGCAGGAGGCTACGGCGGAGATATGGTTCCGGTATCCCAAGTAAACGGGCGGTGCAGGGTCCGGAAGAGAACACAAACGGAATAGAACGGAACAAACCGAACATGAAGAAGTTTTTCCTGATAAGCGGTCTGTCGGCCGCCATATGTATTTTTGCGGCGATCTCATCGCCGAGCGCCGCATCGGGTCAGCAGGGCGAAGATCTGCGGCGGCAGCTCGGCACCATCATCGTCACGCCGGGCAGCGGTCCGGCCCTGGCCGTAGCCGACTTTCAGGCGCGCGCCTCGGGCGTGGACGCATCGGTCGGAACGTTCAATGAAGTTCTTTGGAATGATCTGAAGTTTGCGGGTGCGGCCAATCTCGTGGGCAAGAGCCTGTATCCGAGGACGCGGCTTGCAGATCCGTCGGCGTTGCAGGCAGGCGAATGGGCGGGCGATCCGGTCAAGGCCGATTACGTCGCGTTCGGCAATCTGACTGCCAACAATCAGGCGATCGGTTTTCTTTACGACGTAAAAACGCAGCAGCAGCTTCTGAGCGCCTCGCTGTCCGGAGACGCGCGCTACATGGCGCACGAGTTCGCCGACCAGATCGTTAAACTGCTGCTCGGAGTCGACGGCATCGCAACGTCCAAGATCGCATTCATCCAGAACCGCGAAGTGCACGTCATGGATTACGACGGTTACGGCAACCGCTCGTTCAGCCGCGACGGCTCGATTGCGCTGTTCCCGTCCTGGTCGCCCGACGGAAGGCGGCTCGCCTATGTTTCCTATCGCAGCGGATTCCCCAACATAGTCATACGCGGCGAAGACGGGCTGATCATAGGCGCGACGCAGTTTCGTGCAACGACGACCTCGCCCTCGATCTCGCCTTCGGGACAGATCGCCTTCAGTTCCAGCAAGGACGGGGGCGGAATGGAAATCTACGTCGCAAACGGCGACGGATCGGGCGCGCGGCGACTGACCAATACGCGGCGCGCCGTAAACATCTCGCCGCGATGGAATCCGAGAACGGGAAGGGAAATCGCTTTCATATCCGATCGCGGCGGGTCGCCGCAGATTTACGTATGCGATGCAAGCGGCGGCAACGAGCGGGTGCTGCTTGCGCTCGGCGGCAATATGGACTCGCCCGCGTGGTCGCCCGACGGGCGCTTCATAGCGTTTACGTGGGACGGGGGCGGCGGGTCGTATCAGATATATCTGGCCGACGTCGCTTCGGGTCAGGTCGTGCGGCTGACGAGCCAGGGGAGAAACGAAAGCCCTGCGTGGTCGCCCGACAGCCGGCATCTTGCGTTTCAGTCGAACCGGACCGGTCGATGGGAAATCTGGGCCATGCACATAGACGGCACAGAATCCCGGCAATTGACGCGCGGCGGCGGCAGATCGCCCTCGTGGGCGAAGTAGGAAGAAGTGCTGAGTGCTGAGTGCTGAGTGCTGAGTAAACATGGCGGATCCTAAAAAAGCAAATCTGCAGTCGAGGCGAAGAAAAACGGGCGCCGCACGTACTCAACGCTCAGCACTCAGCACTCAGCACTCAGCACTTCTGCTTCGCACTCAGCACTCTCTTCTTCTTCTCGGTTTCATCCTCGCCGTTGCGCTCTCGGTGCTTGCGGCGCGGACGCAGGTGCTGCCGGGCGACATTGGCGTTACGCGCACACTGCAAGCGCTGTTCGGCGCGGACATGACCTGGGCGCTGTGGATTACCGAAACCGCCAAACCGCCCTGGATGTATGCGCTCGCGGCTGCGGTAGCAGTGATCTCGTGGCTCGTTGCGGGCTGGCGCGCGGCTGTGCTTGCCGTAGTATGCGCAGCGGGCGCGGTACTCGGCGGGCCTGCATTGCAGAACTGGATAGCGCGCCCGCGGCCTACGCCCGAGTATGTGCGTGTAGTCGTGGCCTCGCCGGGGTTTTCGTTCCCCTCCATATTTGCGCTCGTTTACGGTTCGACTATCGGCTATCTGCTGATTCTGGTCGCGGGCAGTGCTCGGGGGCGCGAGCGCACGTTGTGGGTTGCGGGTTGTATGGTATTGCTGTGCGCGGGCGGCGCGGCGCGCGTAGTGCTGGGCGCGCACTGGCCGAGCGACGTGCTGATTTCATACCTTATGGTACTTGTATGGGCGGGGTTGCTTGTACGCTTCGCCTGAGAGCTATATCATCGTTTGTTTCAGAAGAAGATTGGCACAAAGCGTGAGACTCAAGAGAGATAACGGAACATATGAAATAAGACGGAAACTACGAAAATATTCAACCTTTCCGTAATTTTCGTTTCATTTCGTTTGTTCTGTTATCTCTCTTTATATCCCGAAGTCGTGTAGTTTGATTTAGAAGACAAGCATACTGAATACAGAGGAGAGATCCGGAAATGATCGAACGAAGAAAGAATCATCTATTGCTGCTTGCTGTTGCCCTGCTCGCGGCGCTATCTGCGGCGTGTGCGCCGCCTACGGTCAAACTCAAGGTTTCGCGCGATGAAGTGCGCGCCGGCGATCCGGTAACCGTAAGCTGGGAAACCAAAAACGCCAAGACGATCGAGCTAAACGGTCAGAGTGTAGAGAAAATCGGCGCAAAAACCGTTACTCCCGATCAGACTACCAACTACGAAGTCGTGGCCAAACGCGGCAAGAAGGAAGCACGAGACAGCGCGACGGTAAAAGTGGAACGCGTGACTGCGGCCGCGCCGCGCATCACCCTGCGGGCCGAACCCTCTGCGATCGAGCACGGGCAGAATGCGACCCTGCGCTGGGAGAGCGAAAACGCGCGCACGGTAAACATTCCGGGTCTCGGCGAAGTGCAGACTTCGGGCTCGCGCGAAGTGAGCCCGCGCGTATCGACTACTTACACGGCAACCGCGCTCGGCGACGGCGGCACGGCTTCGGCGAGCACGCGCGTTACTGTAACGGATCCTCCCGTATCCGAGGACGGAGGCCGTCCGCGCGAAGTGCCGAGCGACACGGGCACGGTAGCGGGGGCTGCGGCCGAGTTTGCGCGCATAATGCCCAAGGTCTTCTTTGATCTCGACAGATCCGACCTGCGCGCCTCGGAGCAGGAAAAGCTGCGCCGCGCCGCCGAATGGCTGCAACAGGAGCGCAACCGTTCGATTACATTCCGCATCGAGGGCAACTGCGACCCGCGCGGAACGGCGGAATACAACCTCGGGCTCGGCGACCGTCGCGCTGCCGCCGTGCGCGATTACCTGATCAGCCTCGGCGTGGACGCAAGCCGCATGGATGTAGTCAGCTACGGACTTGAAAAGGCCACCGGATCAAGCGAGGGATCGACTGCGGGACCGCCGTCGTGGGCTTTTGACCGGCGCGCGGATCTGGTCTATCAGCGGGGCGGCGCACCGAGATAAACACGGACCCGGGGTGCGCGGGCTTTCCGCTCGCGCACCCAGCGCTTTTCAGAGGAAACAGTGATGAAAGCGATACTGTCGGGCAGGATTATGGCGCTTGCGCCCTTGTTGTTTTTGGCCGCAACGCCCGTTTATGCGCAGAGGGATCGCGACGCAGCAATCGCCCGCATTGCGGTGCAGGTCGAGGAGATGAAATCCGAGTTGACGATCCTGCAGCGTCAGGTCCAGACCATGCAGGATACGCTCAATAAAACTACGGGCGAAATCAATACACTGATTACGCAGATGACCGACAACATATCGGCGATCCGCCGCGCGCAGTCGGCCGTTTCATCCAACACAAGCGAATCGGCCACGCAGCTTTCGGCGATGGGCGAGCGCGTTTCGGCTACAAATCAGCGTATGGAGCGACTCTCGGAGCAGTTCGCGCAGCTCAGAAAGCTCATCGAGGACATCCCCAAACAACCGGTCCTCGCGCAGATCACACCCGGCAACGCCGAACAACTGTTCGCCGCCGCCTACGCCGATTACTCGCGCGGCAACTACGACCTCGCGCTGTCGGAGTTCCGCCAGTACGTCGAGACCTATCCGAGTTCCGAACTCGCCGACAACGCACAGTACTGGATAGGCGAGATACTTTACGCGCAGCGCAAATTCCCCGAAGCCGCAGCCGAGTTTGAAAAGGTTCTGACGATCAACGCCAAGGGCGACAAGACGCCTGCGGCGCTTTACAAACGCGGACTCGTTCTTGTGGAAATGGGCAAGCGGGAGGACGGCGTAGAGCAGTTTCTTTCCGTGATCAAGAATTACGCCAACACTCCCGAAGCCCGCCTCGCTACAGAACAGCTTCAACAGATAGCCCCCGACGCGCTCAAACCGCCCGAACCCGATCCGCCCGCACAGCAGCAGAGATCTCAACCGCCGACGCGACGGCGCAGACCCTGAAGAGAGATAACGGAACATACGGAATAAAACGAAACATACGGAAGGGGATGATCTTTTCCGTTTATTTCGTTCTATTTCGTATGTTCCGTTATCTCTCTTCAGCCTTCATTGGTTAACCCGACAATGATCGAGAAAATACGCTCACATTTCCCCGCTCTCGAACGCACTCATAACAATCTTCCGGTTGCATACTTCGACGGCCCCGGCGGCACGCAGACGCCGCGCCCGGTTGCCGACGCAATGACCGATTACCTGTTTCATCACAACGCCAACACGCACTGGGGCTATCCTTCGAGCGATGAAACGGACGAAATAATCGCCGCAGGCCGCGCGACGATGGCGGATTTCTTCAATGCCTCGCCGGATGAAATAGTCTTCGGTCCGAATATGACCACGCTCACCTTTCACCTTGCGCGCGCCCTCGGCCGCAACTGGTCGGAAGGCGACGAGATCGTCACAACCGAGCTCGACCATCACGCCAACATCGCGCCCTGGCAGCGGCTCGTCGCCGAACGCGGGATTACCGTTCGCACCGTGCGTATGCTGCCCGAAACGGGAACGCTCGACCTCGAAGAACTCGAACGCTCGATTACGGATCGCACCAGACTGCTCGCGATCGGCGCGGCGTCGAACGCGCTCGGTACGATCAACGATGTAGGCAGGGCAGCGCAGCTTGCTCACCGTGCGGGCGCGCTCGTATTCGTCGACGCCGTACATTACGCGGCGCACGAACTGGTGGATGTAAAACGGCTCGACTGCGATTTTCTGGCCTGTTCCGCTTACAAGTTCTACGGCCCGCACCTCGGCGTGATGTTCGGCCGCAGGGAACTGCTTGCGGAAATCGACTTTCCCAAACTTCGCCCCGCGCCCGATTCGGCGCCCGAACGCGCCGAAACCGGAACGCAGAATCACGAAGGCATAGCGGGAGCGGCGGCTGCGGTAGAGTTCCTCGCATCGCTTTCCGAAGGACAAACGCGGCGCGATCGCCTTGAGGCGACATTCAACGAACTGCACGTGCGCGGCAAGGCTCTCATAAAACAGATGTGGGAGGGACTCGCCGAAATTCCGGGGCTGACGCTTTACGGACCGCCTCCGGAACATCCGCGCACGCCTACCGTATCATTCACTGTCGGCGCGACGCCTTCGGCCGAAATCAGCCGCAGGCTCGCGGACAGGGCGATATTCGCATCGCACGGAAACTTCTACGCAATGACGGTCGCCGAAAGACTCGGAAAGCTCGAACAGGGGCTGCTGCGCGCGGGGTGCGCGTGTTATACGACGGAAGAGGAAGTTGCGGGCATGGTAGATTGTGTGCGAGAAGCGGTGTAACAAGCATGCCCCATTGCGGGAGATCCTGCCGTTCATTTGTCGGAACAAACTATTCAGCGGATTTTGCCGTCAGTTTGTGAAAAATCCGGTGCGCAAAGCGCGCGGGGGCGGGAAACTGCGGATTACACTGGCGCTGACGGTCAGGCTCCGAACATATCGGCGAAGAGTTGCTCCGGATACGATTCGCCGATTTCAAATGCCCTGACCGGGCGCCAGTGATGAAGGTCCGGGTGTCGAGACTGCTCACCACACGCCGCCATTCACTTTGGGAGCCTGCCGCTTGCCTGACGGCAGGCTCAAGTTATCTGGGGCAGGCTCGTGCGGCGCCCTCAATCTGTCGCAACATATGACGTATGCGAGTTCCATAGCTCCTAGGGGGCGCATCTGCCGCGATGGGCCCCTTCCCGGCCGATTTCCTTCCTCCTAATTGCTCCACCCTCCCCGAGAAGCGTTCCTGATTACTCGACCATTCACCGAGCCCGGCAAACCGGTCGTGAGTTTATTTCGGGCGCTCATTGAAAACCAGTCGCCGCCGGTTCGCCGTTTCCTTATAACTCCACACTCGGTCCTCACTCACATGCAATATGGGCAGGATCAGATCATCAGGAAATCAAGAGCAATCTCATGCAACGAGTATTTTCCAGGCCGGCGGCCCTGTTAGTTTTTCAGCTACTTTTTCAGCTATTTTTTCCGGGAGTCGGTTCTGTTTTCGCGCAGACGGAGGGTGCGCTTGTAGGGCGCATCGTATCGAGCGAAGGCGCGGCGCTTTCAGGCATCAGCGTCAGGATCGAGGAAACGGCTCAGACCGCAACCACGGGCGCAGACGGACGCTTTACCTTACCCGGTCTCGCGCCCGGAAGATATACGGTGACGATTTCCGGAGGCGAGTTTGTGCCGCAAAGGCACGAAATCGAGATTACTTCCGGCCGGTCGCTTGCGCTCGCGGCGCGGCTGGAGCGGGTAACGGCTTCGGTAGATGTCGTCGCCAGCCTCAAGGAATATCATCTCGATCAAACCAGCCTCGCCAGCAGAACCGATGCCCGGTTGATCGATCTGCCGCAATCGGTTCAGGTTTTTCCCAATCAGTTGATAGAAGACCGCGCTATCCTCGAAGGCAACGAACTGTTCCGCAACGTCAGCGGCCTGAACCAGAACGTTTACAGCGCCATGACGTTTCGCGGCTTCACGCAGCGTGAAATCCTGTTCAACGGCGTGCGAGGCAATCCTTTCGGCTCGCTCGAAGGCGATGTAAACAACGCGGGCTTCAGCACATCGCAGATCCGCCTGACCAACATCCAGCGCGTCGAGGTTCTGAAAGGCCCGGCCTCGTCGCTTTATGGTTCGACTGAAGTCGGGGGCCTGATCAATTACGTCACCAAAAAACCCAAAGAGGTTCCGGACGGCGAACTGCAGGTGCGCTTCGGGAGCTTCGCGCAAAAGCTCGTAAGCGGAGAGTTGACCGGGCCGATCACGGACAGACTGCTGGCGCGAGGCGCGTTTTATTTCGAAGACCGCGATTCGTTCCGATTCAACGCGGGTTCGACCAATTCTCACGCCGTCGGCAATCTGCTCTACCGTGCAAACGACTCCAACCGTTTCAGCCTCGAATACGAATTCATCAATCAGCGCTTGCCCGCCAACCGGTTGCGCGGCGCGCCTGTGGATGCAGCCGGAAACTTTTTGACCGACATAGAATGGACTGCTACCGAGCCGACGGATTTCATCAAGCTGATTGCACGCGTCCTGCAGTTGCGCGGCGAGCATAACACGGCGCGCGCCTGGAACATCGATTACACATTTCGCTACCTCGAATACGAAAACAACGACAAGTATCACGAGCCGCGCGGATTGAATGCAGCGACCGCAGACGGGCGCACCATGCGCCGCGAGTTCCGGAATTTCTTTCGCTGGAACGACGACTGGAGCCTGAACGCCAACCTCGGCAAGAGGGCCGAGGCGCCTGGGTTCGGCGCGCATACGCTGCTGTTCGGCTTCGAGCGCATAGCGCAGGACCATGCATTTCGCCAGGCGCGGGCGCGCGAACGCGAGGTCGCAGGCGGCACGGTTCCCGCGCTCGACATCTTCAGCCCCGTATACGGCCGAACCGACGAGCGTAACTATACGCTGAGCGCCTTCAGCACGAGCACGGCGCAAACCAGGCGCACGGGTTTTTACGCGCAGGATCAGGTTGTTCTGAATCGCTTCGTGCAATTGCTGGTGACCGGGCGCGTCGACGGTTACAACGACAGGGGCTTTGCGGGCGCGCCGCTGAAATATGAGGATACGGCGCTGTCGGGGCGCGCGGGCGTTGTGGTCAAACCCGTCGAGCAGGCAGCGCTCTATGCGAGCTACGCCAACAGTTTCATTCGCGCTCCCATTTACTCGCAGGCGCCGCAGGCGAACGGACCGTTCGATCCGGAGACGGGAAATCAGTTTGAAGTCGGAGTCAAGACCGAACTGCTCGACCGGAGATTGTTTATATCGGGGGCGTTTTTCAATATCAGGAAGAACAACATACTGCGGCCTGATCCGTTGCTCGGACCCGGCGGCGACAACGCAAATGCGCTGCTGTCTGTGGGCCGGGCGCGCAGCCGGGGTTTCGAATTCAACGTCGAGGGTTTTCTGACGCGGCGCTGGTATACGGCGTTCAACTACGCAAACGTCAACACGCGCATCCTGAAAGACAACACAACCGCGCTGATCGGCCGCCCGCTGGCAAACGCGCCCAAGCACACTGCGGGCTGGTTTACGCGCTACAATTTTCTCGAAAACACGGGCGTGGGCTTTGGGCTGGAAAGCGTAAGCGAGAGAGTCGAACCGTTTGCGGGAATCCGCGCCGACGGCTATACGATTGCGGATCTCAGTTTCTATCAGGATCTGAATTCGCGCGCGCGGCTGCAATTGCAGATCACCAACATCACCAACAGGCGCTATGCGGCGAGTTCGCTGTTTGCATCGCGCGTCGGGAACTTTCCCGGACAACCGCGCGCCGTTATGCTGACCCTGGCGTGGACGCCGTTCCGGAAATAGAGAGATACGGGAACAAACCGTTTTTTCTTTTGTTTCGTTTCACTCCGTCTGTTCGGTTATTTCTCTTTTGCCTGCGTTACTGATTAAAGATGAAACGACGATCATTTTTGAAGCTTACGGGAGCGGCGGCAATCGGCCCGGGCTGGATGCCTCAGGCAGCGACCGCGTCGCCGGACGTCATAGTAGTGGGCGCCGGCGCATTCGGCGGCTGGACGGCGTTTTACCTGCGTGAAATGGGCGCGCGCGTGACGCTGCTGGACGCCTACGGACCTGGCAATTCGCGCGCAAGCTCGGGCGGCGAAACGCGCCTGCTGCGGGCCGATTACGGCGAGCGCGAGCTGTATACGAAACTGGCGCTGAGGGCTTTTCCGCTCTGGCATCGATGGCAGCGCGAATGGGGTGTACAACTGCTTGTGCCCACTGGCCGCCTGCTGATGACGACGCCCGAGGGTGTTCCGATGCTCAGGGAGCGGCAGGCGAGGCTGGCGAAATACGATTTCATAACCGAAGTTCTCAGCCGCGATGAACTGGAGCGCCGCTGGCCGCAGATCAATCTTGAAGACATCGGCGGCGGCATATACGACACCGCAAGCGGCACACTCAAATCGCGCGAGGCGTGTCGCGCAGTAGCCGAGCAGTTTCAGAAGCGCGGCGGCGAAATCAGGATCGCGCACGCGCATCCCGGCGCGGCTTCGGGCGGCGAGATGGCGGGGCTGAAGCTTTCCAACGGCGATACACTGCGCGCCGCGCTCTACGTTTTCGCCTGCGGTCCGTGGCTGCGCAAGGTTTTTCCGGGACTGCTCGGCAGGCGCCTGCGCACGCCGCGGCGCGACGTATTTTTCTTCGGCACACCTGCGGGCGATGATCGTTTTTCATTTCCCCGCCTCCCGGATTGGGGATTTGCCGGCCCGTCGGAGAATGCGGATTTCAGCAGGTGGTACGGCTTCCCCAGCATAGACGAGCGAGGACTGAAGGTATGTCCGACGCTCGAAGGCAACGAAATCGATCCCGACACCGACGAGCGTATCGTGAATCCTTATCAGAGCAAACGCACGCGCGATTACGTGTCCTGGCGCTTTCCCGCGCTGCGAAACCAGCCGATCGTCGAGAGCCGCGTCTGCCAGGTCGAAGACAGCATCGACGGCAATTTCATTGCGACTCCGCACCCGGAGATGAAAAACGTATGGATCGCGGGCGGCGGATCAGGCCACGGATTCAAACACGGGCCCGCATTCGGGCAGTACCTGGCCAATCGGCTGCTCGGACGCGGCGGCGATCCGGAATTCGACCGCGCATTCACACTGAAGGAAGAGACGTTTTGACCATGCGGGATATGCTGCCGAGTTCTGCATCCATGCGTATTGCGGCCAACGAAATACGCCACAACCAGCGCAATCGCACACTGCCTGCCGCCTGCGTATGCGTGGCGGCGCTCGTCCTGCTTGCGGCCTTCATCTCCTGGCAGAATCAGGCGAAAATCAACGCGCAGCGCGCCGAGTACCAGCAGCGCGTCCGCTCCAACTGGCTGGAACAGCCCGATCGCCATCCGCACCGCGCATCCCACTACGGCTATCTTGCTTTCCGCCCGAAATCACCGCTCAGCTTTTTCGACAACGGGATAGACAGTTTTGCCGGGACTTCGGTTTTTCTCGAACCGCATCGTCAGAACACAACGAATTTCAGCGAGGCGCGGCATTCCGGCGGAATGCTTCGGTTCGGAGAACTGAGCCCGGCGATGGTTCTGCAACTGCTTGCGCCGTTGGCGATTTTCTTTCTGGGTTTCGCAACCGTTACGGGTGAGCGCGAAAACGCAACGCTGCCGATGCTGCTGGCGCAGGGAGTGGCCTGGCGCGATCTGATCCTGGGCAAACTGTCCGGCGTTGCAATGATGGGGCTGCTGATTGCAGCGCCGGGATTGCTGATGATACCTGCCGGCATTGTGTCCGGCGACGGAATGAACCGGGATATGTTGCTGCGCGCGATTGCGATCGTCGCCGGTTATGCGGCATACCTGCTGATATTCGCCGCGATGGCCGTGCTGGCGTCGGCGCGTCATCAGACTTCGCGCGGGGCGCTGACGGTCCTGATTATGTTGTGGATCGTGTTATGCGTCGTGCTCCCGCGCGGGGCGCAGGCGCTCGGCTCCGCAGTCGCGCCTGCACCGTCCAAGGCGCAATTCGATGCAGCGATCGAAAACGATCTGGCCCGCGGAGGCGACAGCCACAATCCGGATGACCCCCACTTTGCCTCACTGCGCGCCGAAATGCTGGAGACATACGGCGTGCGCGATGTAAAAGACCTGCCCTTCAATTACGGCGCACTGGTTATGATCGAGGCCGAAAAGATCAGTTCCGATATTTTCCGCAGGCACTACACTGCGCTGCTCGACGCCTTCCGCCGCCAGAACCGCTTCAGCGAATGGGCCGCGGTGATCAATCCGTATCTTGCCATGCGGAATCTTTCGATGGCGCTGGCCGGATCCGATCCGGCGCATTACGCCGATTTTCAATGGCAGGCTGAATCGTTCCGGTATGACATGGTGCAACGATTGAATCGACTGCATCTGACCGAAATCCGGTATGAGAACGACCGGGCGCAGCGTGTAGGCCAGGAGCGCTGGCGGGAGTTTCCCGCATTTGAGTATCGCCCGCAGTCGGTCGGCGCTGCGCTGCGGCGGCAATGGCTTTCAGCCTGGGCGCTGATGGTCTGGCTGGCCGCGCTGGCGCTGATGGTCCGGCGCATCAGCCTGAATACAACAGCAATTCTCGTTTTGGGAGGGAAGAGAGATAACGGAACAAGCGAAATAAGGCGGAAACTACGAAAACATTCAACTGTTCCGTAATTTTCGTTTCATTTCGTCTTTTCCGTTATCTCTCTTTCCTCCCAAAACGAGAATTGCTGTGAATACAGTCAAATGATCCCGAAACGACTGATACAACTGGAACTGAAAAACTTTCTGGCCGGGCGTGGAGTATCTGCGGGTCTTATCGTAATTTTTCTCGCCGGCCTCTATGCCGTCGAATACGGCCGAGGCTCAATCGACGCACAGCGGCGCGTAATCGCTGCGACGCCCGAAATCCAGCGTGAACATCTGCAAAAGATGCTCGCCCAGCACGCGACTCCGGACGGACCGGGCAACGCGCTTTATTACATCAATTTCTTCACCGCACACGAGCCTTCACGTTTTGCCCCGCTCTCGATCGGTCTGCGCGATCTCAACCCGTACAATCTGAAAGTGCGGATGCTGACGCTCGAAGGACAACTCTACGACGTCGAAATCGGCAATCCCGCGACGCTCGCACTCGGAAATTTCGACCTTTCCTTTCTGCTGGTCTTCCTCTATCCGCTGCTCATCATCGCCTTCACTCACAACACGCTTTCGGCCGAACAGGAACAGGGCGCCTGGACGCTGATCTGCGCGCAACCGCTTTCGCCGCTCAAACTGCTCGCAATCAAGGCGGCTATAAGGTTTGCGGCAATAGTAGCCGTATGGCTCGTGACGCTGGCTGCCGCCGCGGTGTGGCTGCGCCTGCCGGTAGATCCCAGACTTGGACTTATCGCTCTGACTTCTCTTTCATATCTGGCGTTCTGGTTCAGTGCATCGCTGCTGGTGATGTCGTTCGGACGATCGTCGAATTTCAATGCGCTGGCGCTCCTCGGCGTATGGCTGACGCTGGCGGTTCTGGCGCCGGCGGCGTTCAACGCCTTGATCTCGACGCTGCTGCCAGTGCCTGAAGCGATGGAGGTCACCGTCCTTCAGCGCGAAGGCTACCACCGGCAATGGGATCGCCCGAAAACCGACACGATGCAGAGATTCTTCGAGCGTTTCCCCGAGTACGCGGATTTCCAGGCTCCGCCCGACAGATTCTCGTGGGGTTGGTATTACGCGGCGCAGCACATCGGCGACGAAGAGGCAACCGCATCATCCTCGATGTTCCGCGATAAACTGTTGCAGCGACAGCAGTGGATGGAACGGCTGGCGCTGCTGACCCCGCCGATCAATGCGCAGGCGTCGTTTAACTGCATTTCGCAAACCGATCTCCACGACCATCTGGCCTACCTCGATTCGGTTCGGGATTTTCACCAACAGATCCGGATGTTTTTTTATCCGTACCTGATGCGGAACGAGGCTGCGCCGGCGGTAGACTGGGAGAGATTGCCACGGCATCGATTTGAAGATGAATCGCGCAGTGTTCCGGCTTCATGCGTGGGACGGTCGATCCAGGCGCTGTGGATTATGAATGTGCTGCTGGCGATTGCGGCCTGCGTGCGGTTGCGCATCCGCGCGCACGATCCCACTTGAGTGGAAATTCAATTCCTGTTTGCCTGGGTCTGCCGCCGCCTTTTTTCCGACCGCTTATTAAGCAATACTTACAGCCGGGCAAATCCGGCGCCCCTTCGCATACTTCAATTTCCAATGAGGCGTGGGTATGGATACCTTATGGCAGGATCTTCGTTACGCCGTGCGGCGGCTCGGAAACCAACCGGGATTTACCGCGATCGCGGTGTTTTCCCTCGCACTGGGCATGATGGCGACTACGGCCATTTACAGCGTCGTGCACGCCGTCATACTCGACCCGTTTCCATATAAAGACGTAGACGATCTGATGAGCGTGCGCGTCTGGTCGGCGCAGCAAAGCGGGTATCGCATCGGTTACTCGACCGATCAGTTCATGGAAATCGACGAACGCAACTCGATCTTTGAAGGCGCGATCGCATCCACCATCAGCGATGTATTGTGGACCGACGGCGCAGAACCGCAGCGCTTGCGCGGCAATTACGGCACGCCGAATACCTTTCAGGTTATGGGCGTGCCGCCGCTCATTGGGCGTGCGTTTACGCCCGACGATGTCAAACCCGAAGCCGAATCCGTCGCCGTGCTGGGATACCGGTTCTGGCAGCGCCAATTCGGCGGCGATCCGGGCGTCGTAGGCAAACGGCTTCGGCTCAACGACAGGGTTCGGACGGTCGTCGGCGTGATGCCGAAACGTTTTATGTGGCGCGGCGCGGACGTTTATCTCCCCGTTGTATTCAAGCGTGGAGAGGTCATTGAAGGCGTGCGCAACGTGCACCTGCTCGGACGCCTGAAACCGGGTGTAACCGAGGCCCAGGCTTCGGTCGATCTGCATCCGATCATCGCGGATTTGAAACAACGCGAACCCGAAGCCTTTCCCGATCAATGGCAGGTCGGATTGCTTTCGTTCAAGGAAACATTCCCGAGTTCGATCCGCGAAAACCTGTGGATACTGTTCGGCGCAGTCGGATTGCTGCTGTTGATAGCCTGCGCGAATGTATCGAATCTGTTGCTTGCAAAAGCCGGCGAGCGGCAGCGGGAAATCACCGTTCGCGCCGCGCTCGGCGCTACCCGCGCACGCATCGTTCGGCAACTGCTTACCGAAAGCCTGATCATTGCGGCGCTCGGAGGCGTGCTGGGCGTAGTGCTGACCATTGCCGGATTGCAGGCCATCCTTGCCATAGTCCCGCCCAACACGATTCCAGACGAATCCGAAATCACGCTGAATGCGCCGGTGCTGTTCTTTACGCTGGGGGTGTCGCTGCTGACGAGTCTCGTATTCGGCATTGCGCCGGCGCTGCACGCCACCGCGCGCGACATCGCGAATCCGCTGCGTGAAATCGGGCGCAGCCTGACGGGAAACCGCAAACAGGCGTTGCTGCGCAAAGGCCTGGTCGTCGCCGAAATCGCGTTATCGCTCGTGCTGCTGATGGCGGCGGGACTGATGGTTCGCTCGTTTACCGCTATGCAAAACACGGATCTCGGCTACGCCGCGGACCGGGTTCTGACGATGCGCGTAGGATTGCCCGAAAGACGCTATCCCGACCGCGACCGCCGCATCGCGTTTTACCAGGAGCTGCTGCGCCGCATCCACGCCTTGCCGGGCGTCGTTGCCGCAGGTCTGAACACCGGCCTGCAGCCGCTCGGAAATTTGAATCTGCCGGTAGAAATCGTCGGCGCCGCGCAGCAGGACGTGCGCCCCGTGATCCTGCACCAGGTCAGCGCCGACTACACCAGGGTCCTCGGCACGCCGCTGCTTGCGGGCCGGTTGTTCAGCGAAAGCGAAGTGGACGCGCGCCGGCAACTCGCCGTTGTAAATCAGCATTTCGTGCGCACCCGCCTGGAGGGCGGCAATCCGCTCGGACAGGTCGTGCGTGTGCCGCGCCTGAAAACTGCGCCCTGGAACGTTCAGGACGATTCCTTCGAGATCATCGGCGTTGTGCAGGATACGCTCAATCGCACGATGTCGATGGAAGTGATGCCCGAGGTCTATCTTCCTTACACGCTGGCCGGACGTTCGGAACGTCTCGTCGTACACGCTCAGGGCGACCCATTAGGCATTGCCAAAGCCGTCGCGAGTCAGGTTTACGCGCTCGACAAGGAACAGCCCGTCACCGATGTCCGCACGCTTGACCGGATGCTCCAGGAGGGCATTTTTGCCGGACCGCGATTCAATCTGGTGCTGTTTTCGCTCTTCGGCGTGATGGGGTTGACTCTGGCCGTAGTAGGCGTGTACGGCGTGATGTCGAGCACCGTCGCGCAACAGAAGCAGGAAATCGGCGTGCGAATGGCATTGGGCGCAACACCGGGGCAGGTATCGGCGATGGTCGTCAAACGCGGCGCGTGGCTGCTGCTGACGGGGATTGCGCTTGGATTGACGGGCAGTTTGCTGACGATGAAACTGCTCGCCGGATACGCGCAAAAGGTTTCTATATTCGATCCGCTGACCTTTGGCGCAGTCGCGCTGATTCTGCTGGCGGCGGGGCTGCAGGCCTGCTTCTGGCCCGCACGCCGCGCCTCGAGAATCGATCCAATGATCGCGCTGCGCACCGACTGACGAAACCAGAAACCGCGGTTTCTTCTCCTCAGGTGATGATAAACGGGTTGTAATTGGTCTGCTGCGGAACGTCGATTTTATCTATTCCCTCGACGCGTTTGACCCAGTTGGACGCGCCGATGCTGAGCGGCAGCGCCAGCGTTTCGTAAACTACCTTTACCAAATAAAGCGTCAGAGTGGTTCTGGCCAGATCTCCGAGCGCGAGTTTACCCCCGTAGGCAACGGTCATAAACACCAGGGAATTTACGCCCTCGCCCACAACCGTAGATGCGGTAAATCGCCAGCCCTGCTGCAGCCCGCGCGCCCCGCCCTGACGGTACTTCATGCGCGAAAGCACGGCGCTGTTGGCCATCTCTCCGGTAAAAAATGCCGTCAATCCGGCGATCGCCACGCGCGGCGCAAATCCCAGTATCAGGTCGTATGCCTCCTGATGCGGCCAGAACGGAGCCGCCGGCAACACTCCCACTGCGATGAACGATACGGCGGCCAGCGCCTGACAGAAAAACCCGGTCCAGACTACCTGCCGCGACCGCTCGTAGCCGTATACCTCGGTCAGGATGTCGTTGAAGATGAAAACGATTGGAAACAGCAGCACTCCGCCCGGCATGTTGAGCGGACCGATGGCGATGATCTTGCCCGAAATCACGGTGCAGATCACCAGCACGGCGACAAACAGGCCCGTGATGATGTTCAGCAGTCCAGCCTTGGGTGCGTGAGGGGGGGCATGCTCCACGGAATGCACCTTTGTGTGTATGTTATTCGCCGAGCCTTTGTCTGGTCTGCCTGATGGAAAACTCAAGCCAGCCGCGTTCGTTGCTGTTGCGGCAGCGGTCGCGCAGCACTTCCAGCGCGCGCAGCCTTGCCCGCAACGCCCCCTTGTGTCCCGCATCGGCCGATAGCGCCGCATCCGCCAGATGCAGGGCTTCGACCGGAACGACTTCCGCTTTTTCCATCGCAAGCGCCGCCACTTTTTCCGACCCGCCCGCCATACGCACAAGATCCGGGTATACGGCCGAGGCCGGAGTCTCGTACATAGTCGCGGGATTCAGGTCAAACCAGCCGACGTAGCCCTCGTAAATTCCGCGCACCGACCACGACAACTTGCCGTAGCTTTCGCCCACATCTAGCGCCGCCGGCAGTCTGATGTCGCGCATCAGCGTAAAAACATCCTTGCCCGCGTTCATCCCCTTCACGGTTTCGTCGTGTACGTACTGTATCGCGTCGCGGTAACGCACAACCTGCCTGGTTATTTCCGCGCTGCCGTGAACTGGCACGCCGTGACTCGGCAGCAGGATTTCGGGCTTGAGCGCGAGCACACGGTCGAGCGATTTGATGTAGTCGAGCGCCCAGCGGGGCTGCGTGCCGCGCAAGGTGTAGATGTTCGGGAACGATGCGTAGAAGTTGTCGCCGACAAACGCGGCCCTGTATTGCGGAATCCATACGGTGGCGTGATCGTAAGTCTCCCCCGGCGTATGAATGACCTCGAACTTCAGGCCGCCGAGTTCGAATTCGTATCTGTCGTCAAACAGGACGGTGGGCGCGATTGTCGCGCCGTAGTTTCCGGGCCAGGCTGCGGGTTGCGGAATGTTGAGGGCGAACTGCGCGGCGTTGCGTGCGGCGAAAAAGCTGTTCAGCCGCGCCTGATAGTGCTGGAAGTCGGCGTGCTCGCGCTGAGCGACGATCCGGGTGTCCGGTTCTCGCCATACAGGAACGCCGCCCGTGTGATCGCCGTGCGCGTGCGTCAGAATGATGTATTTGACCGGCCCTGAGTTTTCGGCCCGAAGCAGTTGCCGGTGGCGCGCGGCGTTAAACGGCATCGATGTATCGATGACTACGTTGCCCTCGGATGTAACGACGAGAAATGTATTGCTGAAACCTATGGCCTGAAAGATGGCGTCGTTGACCTTTAGCGCTTTTGTCTGATCCTGACCCACGCGCAGCGCAACGAGAGGGTTGTCGGGGATTTCGGTTTGTTGCTGCTGCTGCCCACTTGCATCTGCAACCTGCAAGCCTGACAAAACGACGATCAGCAATACTCGGCGAAGAGTTTTCATGCGTCACCCCTTTCCGTTTTTTTCCGTTTATTTCCGTATGTTCCGTTATCTCTCTTCCTCCTCAAATGGATTGCCCCGCTGCCAGCCCGTTTTTCCCGTGCGTCGGAAGCGTTCGAGGCGGCGTATTGCAATCTCGCAATAAACCGGATCTATATCCATCGTAAAACAGGTTCTTCCGCTGATTTCCGCCGCAAGCAGCGTGGCGCCCGAATGCGCGAAGAAATCCAGCACCAGATCGCCGGGTTGCGAACTTGCTGCAATCAACCGCGCGGCGGTTTTGAGCGGCTTCTGCGCGTAGCAGCCGTTTACGTTTTCCTCCATGCGGTAAAACACCTGCTGCACGTCTATCCATACGTTGCCGGCGCGCAGCGTTTCGCCCCGCCCGCGTGCTGTATTTTCCGTCCGCGCGCCGTTCACCGACTTGTAATATCCTTTCACCTTTTTCGGCAGATCGGTGTATTGCGGGGCGAAACACGGTTTTCCCTTGATGTAATAAAGCAGTTCCTGGCGCACGCACATCCAGTTGCGCTGCGTGCCGTAGCCGCGCTGGTTGCGCAGGGTAATCAGGCTGCGCGATTCGAATGCGGTTTCGCGCATCATCATCATCACTTCGGGCAACGGCGCAAATCCGGCTTTCTGATCCGCTCCGATCCACAGGTAAAGACTGGAGTCCGGCTTGAGCGCCTTTTCGGTATTCGACACAATGCTGCGGCACCAGTCTATGAAGTCTTCGGTCGTTCTGCGCTCGAAGGCTGCGAAGTTGTACGGCGGATCGTGAATGGCGAGCGAGGCGCGGCGGCGCCCGCAGAGTTTTCTTACATCGGCCAAAGACGATGCATCTAGGCAGCCGACGCGATGGCCGCGCACGTCGCGCCAGACCTCGCCCGGCCGCAACCGGCAGTAGGGAAGCAGCGCTTCGCGCAGTTGTGGATCGCGGTCAGGGCGCGCCGTCGGAAGTTGCAGCATCCTTGGTTTCGTTTGACTTTGTCGGTCGAAGAACGCTTAATAAACGGTTAAAGTTATCCTGATGACGGTCCGATTATAACCGCGCTCCCGGGGATGTGGTATGGATTACAGCTTTGAACTGGTCAAAAAATACGCCCGCGTGCTTACGGGCCGCGTCACCTCTCCGGTGGTGCTCAATATTCTCGTCACTTCTGTATGCGACATGCGCTGCGTGCACTGCTTTTTTACCGAAGAACTCGACGACAAGCCGCGCAAGAAACTGCAGATGACCACCTCGCAGGTAGTACGCATTAGCGAAACGCTCGGAGGCAAGCTCCCCGTGCTGATCATCGCCGGTGGAGAGCCGTTCACGCGCAAGGATCTGCCGGAAATCGCGCGCGCTTTCTACGAAAACAACGAACTCGAATCCATCTACCTGATGTCGAACGGGCAGATCCAGAAGCGCATACTGCCGGACGTCGAACGCATACTCGATGAGTGCCCGAAACTCAACGTCACCGTGGCTCTCGGCATCGACGGTCCGAAGCAGGAGCACGAAAAGATCCGTCAGAAGCCCGGAAGCTGGGACATTGCAATCGACACCGCGCACAAATTGCAGAGCATTCAGCGCGACTGCCCGCGCCTCGACGTGCAGACCTGCACGTGTTTTATGAACTCGAATCAGGACCGCATATTCGAGTGGTACGATTATCTGCGCTACGAACTCAAACCCGACAAGATCAATTTCAATTATATCCGCCCGCCGTCGGCGCGGCCCGAGGAACTGGAAATAGATCTCAACCGGTACCGGCGTCTTTCGCAAATGATCGATGAGGATTCGCGGCGCGGCGCAATCAAGAATCACTATGCGGGCGACGGCGGATACTTCAAGGCCGCGATCGATATTTACATGCACGGGTTGATTGCCCGCACCGAAGAGCAGCAGAAGGCGCAGTTGCGCTGCCACGCCGGGACTACGGGCGGAGTGATTTACGACGAGGGCACGGTATCGAGCTGCGAGAATCTTTCGCCCGTGGGCAACCTGCGCGACTACGACTGGAATTTCTGGGCGCTGTGGAATTCGCCGGAGATCAAGGCGCGGCGAGCCGAGATCAAGAAGGGATGCTTCTGCACGCACGAATCGAACTGTTATTATCCGTCGCTGGCCTTCAATCCGAAGCATCTGGTGCAGATCAAGAAGCTCGAATGGGAGATGAAACGGACAGACAGAGAACACGGAACACACGCAATAAACGGAAGTCGCGGAATGGCGAACTGATTTGGTTTTCCTTCGGTGATTTCCGTTTATGCGGAGCGTTGAGCGTTCTTGCTCCTCCTGACCGATGATGGACGAGACAACGAAAAAGTTCCTCATCATCACCTCGGATACCGGCGGCGGCCACGGAAGTGCGGCGGCGGCCATAGCCGAGGGGTTGCGCCGTTTTTCGCGCCACGATGTGCTGGTAAACATCGCCCGCGCCATAGAAGAGTCCCACTTTCTGGCGCAGAAGCTCGCCGAGTTATACAACTACCTGCTGCGTTATCATCAGCCGCTCGTGAAGTACTACTACTGGACGATCGAGCGTTTCCGGCCGAACGAATCGAATCTTTTTTACCGGATGACGCGGCGCTACGCGCAGCAGCTTTTTGAGCGTTACTGCCCGCAGATAGTCGTTTCGGTGCATCCGATGACGCAGCATTTCCTTGCGCGCGTGCTGCGCGATCTGGGGCTGATCGACCGGATTCCGCTGGTAACGGTTGTTACCGATCCGTGTTACGGATTCTGGCGCGGCTGGGCGTGCGAGGATGTGAGTCTTTATCTGGTAGCGACCGAGGATGCGCGCAGGCAACTGCTCGATTTCGGCGTGCCGGCGGAGAAGATCAAGATCTGCGGGATTCCGATTCATCCGAAGTTTCAGGGAGCGAGCGAATCCGAGCAGAGTGCAGCGCGCGTTGAACTCGGGCTCGATCCGGAGCGCTTCACCGTGTTTGTCAACGCGGGCTGGATCGGGGGAGGAAACATTCCGAAGATCTTTGAAGAGATGGTCAGAAACGGCGAGGATCTGCGCGAAGCACAGGCGATTTTCGTAGCCGGGCGCAATGAAGCGCTGCGGCGCGATGCAGAGGCGCTGGCGGCGCGCGCCCCGTTTCCGACGCGCGTCATCGGATATACGAACGCGATGGAGCACGTGATGCGCGCCGCCGACGTTATGGTTTCCAAACTCGGCGGTTTGACTACTTTCGAGGCGCTCGCCACGCGATTGCCGATCATCGCCGATGCGACGACGCCGCCGATGCCGCAGGAATCGAATACGGCCCGCCTGATCGCACGACACCGGGCCGGAGTGCTGCTCGAACGCGCGGGCGAGGTCGTTCCCATAATCCGGCGACTGATCTGCGATCCGGCCGAACACGCGGGGATGCGGCTGGCTGCGGCGCGGCTTGCCGTGCCCGATGCTACGCGGCGCATCGTCGATGAACTGACGCGCAAACTCGACGAAGCCGCTCCCGCCTATCCGCCCGCGCCCGCGCCCGAAAGGGCGACGCCCTGACGCAAAGGCGGATTCAATTACGTCATTACATATCAACCGCTGAAGAACTATGTTACTGGAAGGCAAGAAAGCAATCATTACCGGAGGTTCGCGCGGCATCGGTCGCGCGTTGTGCGAGGTATTCGCCCGCGAGGGCGCAGACATCGCGTTCAACTACAATAAAAGCGACGAGCGCGCCGCAGCGACCGTAGACCGTATCGAATCGTTCGGCAGGCGCGGCCTTGCGTTCAAGACTTCGGTTACGGACCGGCCGGCGATCAACAAGATGGTGCGCGAAATCGTTCATCAGTTCGGGCGCATAGACATTCTGGTCAACAATGCGGCGATCAATCGCGGCGACAACTTCGCCACGATGACCGAACGCGCCTGGGACGAGGTAATCGACACGAACGTCAACGGGTTGTTCAACGTTACAAAACCCGTATTCAAGCAGATGCTGCGCCAGCGCTCGGGCAATATACTTAACCTCAGCAGCATCGGCGCCCTGCGCGCGCTTCCCACCGCAGTGCATTACGCGACATCGAAGGCGGCGGTAATCGGGTTTACAAAGTGTTTGTCGCGCGAAGGAGCGCCGTTCGGCGTCACGGTCAATGCTATCGCCGCGGGCATATTCGATACCGATCTGTCGGACGCATTGCCCGACCGGTTGCTCGAAATGCACCGCTTCTGGTGCGCGCGCGGCAGGCGCGGACACCCCGAGGAACTCGCCGAATTCGCCGCCTTCATGGTCTCGGAACGCAACAGCTACATGATCGGCGAAGTAATCACAATCGATGGCGGCAGCATCACCTGAACCCGGAAGAAAACCCGCGAAAAACGCGGAAACAAGGACGCGGAATCAACGGAAACAAAGACTGCCCGGGTTTTCTTTCCGCGTCTTCCGCGTCCTTGTTTCCGCGTCTTCCGCGGTTTGCTTCGCTCTCATCTCCGGCCTCATCTTCTGGGATCGCGCTCGCGCGTTCGATACCGCCGCAGGACTCTGGATTCAGGCGCAATCAACCCCGGCTCTCGATGCGTGTATGCGCGCAATCACGCACGGCGGCGACCGGTTGACGCTCATTCTTTTCAGCGCGGCCCTGACCGGACTGTTCATCAAGCGCCGCGGTCGAGACTCATCCGCAGCGCTTGATATAACCGCCGTATGGCTCGCCATCGGCGCGGGCTACGCACTCAACTACACTCTCAAAATACTGTTTGCCCGCTCTCGGCCCGAACTCTCGCCGCTGCTTCTGACCCCGTCGGGTTACAGCTATCCGAGCGGACACGCGATGGTGTCGACCGTCGTATACGGCTGCGCCGCGTACCTGCTTGCGCGCAAATGGCCGCGCGCCCGACGATGGATTACAGGCGCTGCGGTTGCGTGGATATTTCTGATAGGGCTTAGCCGCGTATACCTCGACGCGCACTGGCCGAGCGATGTACTGGCGGGATTCGCCGCCGGATGGCTGGTCGTTTCAGCAATCATCGGATGGTACGATCGCAATCAATCCCACGACATTGGGACATAAGAGAGAGATAATGGAACAAACGAAAATAGACGGAAACTACGGAAATATTCATCTTTTCCGTGATTTTCGTTTCATTTCGTTTGTTCCGTTATCTCTCTCTTATTCTCGACCGCCGAAACGCGAGCATATACGCGACATCGGGTTGTTTGGCATAATGGCTCAGCTTCATACTCGGCGCGCCGGCGCGGGTTCGCCCCGAAAGCGATCCGCGAGATGCGACCTGTGATTTGTGATACGTGGAGAATGCGATGTCATCGCAGCCGAAAATACGAATTACGCCGGAAGAATATCTGGCTATCGAGCGTGCAGCCGACGGCAAGAGCGAATACTGCAACGGCGAAGTATTTGCTATGACGGGAGGCACCCGGCAACACAACCTGATCACGGTCAACGTCTCTTCTTCGCTCCACGCACAATTGAAAAAACGACGCTGCACTGTGTATTCGAGCGATCAGCGAGTGCGGGTAAGCGCCACCGGCCTGTATACCTATCCGGATGTCACGGTCGTATGCGGCGAGGCGCGATTCGCCGACGATCACGAAGACACGCTGCTTAATCCGACCGTGATTATTGAAGTGCTCTCCAGATCGACCGAAGGTTATGACCGGAATGAGAAGTTTGCCCATTACCGCAAGCTTGCATCGCTTGCCGAATACGTGCTGATTGCACAGGTGAGATGCCACGTCGAGCGATACTTGCGCCGGCCCAACGAAGAATGGCTGCTTTCGGAAACCGACGACATCGGCGACTCGATCCGGTTATCGTCCATCGACTGTATGCTCGCGCTTGCCGACATCTACGAAAAAGTTGAGATGACGGCGGATTAGCGGGAAATCGGAGGACCCTTGGGCGACAACGTCTCCAACAACTTCAAAAATTCCGGCCAATCCGGCAACAGTGAGGATGTAGGAGTCGCCCGGCTCGGCGTCGGCGTACATCTGCGCCGGGAAGCGGTTAATTTTGCATATACGGTCGTCGCTGTTATTGGGGAAAAGGAGGCGAAATGGACGTATACAGACTGAATCGCCGCAAACTTCTGACAATGTTCGGCGGCGCCGGAATTGTATCCTTGACTGGAGGGATCTTGAGCAAAGGCCAAAGCCTGGCGCCTGCAGTGAACGCCGTAGATCATTTGCTCTTCGGAATCAATGATCTGGATCGTGGAATCTCCTGGGTTGAGAAAATGACCGGCGTTAAGGCCGTTGCCGGAGGAAGCCATCCGGGCGTCGGTACGCGCAATGCGCTGGTTTCGCTCGGCGGCAGGCGCTATCTTGAAATCATCGCTCCCGACCCTGCGCAGGCCTCCTACAATTCCAACATCGACGTCCGAAACCTCGCCGAACCCCGCCTGATTACCTGGGCGGCTCTGGCAATGGATATCAATGCTGCGGCTGGGAGAGTTCGTGCGGCCGGTTATGAACTTTTCGGCCCTCGCGATGGCTCTCGCGCCAGGCCGGACGGAAAGATGCTCAAGTGGAAAAGTATGGGAGTGATCAGCAAATTCGGCCTGCAGGGAATAGATCCGATTCCGTTTTTCATCGAATGGGCCGGGGATTCCGTGCATCCGACGCAGGATTCGCCGAAAGGGTGCGAACTTCAATCCTTTGAAATCGAACATCCCGACCCAACCGGCGTGCTCAGGACGCTGAAAGATCTCGGCATTGAAGCCAATGTCAAACATGCAAAAGAGTCCAGGCTGAGGGCCGTGCTGAAGACGCCGAAAGGCAAAGTGGAATTAACCTGACGCAAGCGCATGGTTTTGAGTTTGAGATTGACCAGAGTTATCTCCCCTAAATCGATCCTTACGAGATTGGTACAAAGCGTGAGACTCAGGAGAGATAACGGAACAAACGAAATGAAACGAAATTTACGGAAAGACTAAGTATTTCCGTAGTTTCCGTCTTATTTCGTTTGTTCCGTTATCCCTCAAAGTGCTCGGAGATCCTTCGGGAATATCCGGTTCGAGGCAGGAATAACCCATGAAAATCTACAATGAACTCGCTTCGTGGTGGCAACTGCTCTCCGCTCCCGAAGATTACGCCGAAGAAGCCGATTTCTATCATCGTGCTCTGGTCGCGGCCTGCCGACATACTCCCCGTTCGCTTCTCGAACTCGGCAGCGGCGGCGGCAACAACGCATCATTTATGAAAGCCGGCTTCGAAGATGTGGTTCTTGTCGATCTCTCGCCCGGCATGCTCGAAGTCAGCCGCAGCCTGAATCCGGAATGCGAACACGTTGTGGGCGATATGCGAAACGTGCGCCTCGACCGGCAATTCGATTGCGTGTTCGTGCACGACGCAATCGTTTATATGACGACGGAAGATGATCTGCGCCGGGCGATCGAGACGGCATTCATCCATTGCCGCCCGGGCGGATCGGCGCTTTTTGCACCCGATCATGTGCGCGAAAATTTCCATCCCTCGACCGATCACGGCGGCGAAGACGGTGAAGACCGCAGCCTTCGTTACCTGGAATGGACGTGGGATCCTGACCCGACCGATACTACATATACGGTCGATTACGTATGCGTGCTGCGTTCGGGCGACGCAGAGGTGAGCGTTGAACACGACAGGCATCTCGAAGGGTTGTTTTCGCGCAACGACTGGCTGCGGTTGCTCAGCGAGGCCGGATTTACGGCGCGCGTGCTGCCCTTCGATCATTCGGAGCTGGAGCCGGGCGAATACGAGGTGTTCGTCTGCACGAAGCCTGAAGATGAGGTTGCGTAAGCTGAGTTCTGTCTTTAGTGCTCGTCCTTGCACTTTTCCTTCGCCGCCGGAGACGAAATCGGCAGCGACGGCAGGCAGACGACGCGAACCGGGATGCTTGAACAGTTATTGAAGTATGCACGCGATCCCGTCAATTGCGTCTGGATTGCACCGGTAGGATCTGTGGCCCGTTACATTCGTGAAAATCGAAAATTGAGGAGCGGATTTCCGGATACATTTGATTGTAAGCTGGGATCGCCCAGATGATAATCAGCAAGGCTGGCCCAAGCCCTCTGCGCCACGCTCCCTTTTTACCCCCCCCCACCAGAGAGCCGTGCCCAAATCAGTTCAAGAATGTGAGGTCTGAGCGAAATGAGAGTCATGTTCCTACTCATCGCAATACTAGCCCTGAGGTCAAGAGGCGACGCCGCTGAATTGGCCGGCGTAATAAAGTCAGAAGATGGCAAACCTCTTGCCGGTGTTCAAATTCTCACTTATGCACCAGCCGGACCTGCCAACATTCTCGGTAACCAGGTCGCCTCAAGCACTAAGCGGTATGAAGTCGCGTCTAATGCTGATGGGTCTTTCACCATTCCTTCGCATGGTCAACTCATCTTTTTTCATCGCGCAGATCTTCGACCGCTAACAAAAATAGTTGCTCTAGCGATAGACCGTCTTGACGTAACGTCTGCGCCGAACCGGAGAAGGCGGTGGCGAGGGTCGAGAGATTGACCGTCCGCACGGCGTAGATTGCCAGGAGAAAACGGGCTATGAATTTGATCCGCGCCCTGTTCCAAGGTAGATTTTCAAGCAACGTTTGCTCAAGCGAGCGAATGTCGGTCATCGTGCGGTCTGCTTTCCGTTTGGCCACAGAAAGTCTAACCGTACGATGACCTTTCAGCTTTGACCACTATTCGGCATCATTTTTTGTCCTGTAGAGAGGCGCCGCATTTTGAAAGCACCAGTCAACTGATGGACCTTCTCACTAAACGCTTCAATTTACCGGAACCCAGGTACTGGTCAGGTTACAAAGACAAAGTGTCGATGAGGCCATTGATTGCTTGCGACGGATTTACCGTTCAAATGACGGGACATTTTCAGCGCGGACCTTCCGACTCATTTTCTGTCGCGTTGGTCGAATCAACATATAAAAAAGCGAGGGAGGATAGAAGCGGGCTGACGACGCTAAAAAGAGAGAGGCATTTGTGCCCTAAGAATGCAGACCTCTGAGTGGGCTGCTTCGAATAGTCTGGTTTTTCCAGTATTTGGCTGAGAGTTCGGGAATTGTCGGGATTATGGAGTCGCGCCTCTGATTTGAGGAGCCCTGGTTCATCAGCTCTGTCCCTTTCGATGCCGCGCCACATCAGGTAGAGCGAAGCGGGAACTCCGTGCGGCTAAATCAAACCACACGATATTGGGATAAAAAGAGAGATAACGGAACAAACGAAATGATACGAAAATGACGGAAAAGTTGAATATTTCCGTAGTTTCCGTCTATTTTCGTTTGTTCCGTTATCTCTCTTTGCTTCCTTGGATGTGGTGATGCCGAAATCATTATCTTTGCGAGACAAAATGGAGAACGCGGAAATTGCGGAAACAAAACCAGGATGGCTTGTTTTTTCCGCGTTTTCCGCGTCTTTATTCCGTGTCTTCAGCGTTCTCTCCTGCCTGCTTGTCTTCGCGCTTCTCGCGAATAATCACTCCATCGCCCAGCAATCGCCCCCAAATTTCGTCTGGCCCGGCAATGCGCGCGCAGCAATCAGCCTCAGCTTCGACGACGCACGCACAAGCCAGACGGAACAAAATTGCAACCACCCGCCGTCCCACGCTATGATTAAAGCACTGGTATTTCCGTCCATTTTGAGGAGGCAACCACTATGAGCATCACCATCAAGCTGCCCCCCGACTTAGAGCAGCGCATTCTGGGCCAGGCGGTGGAGAGCAAAAAACCGGTCGAGGAGATCGCCATCGGGCTGATCGTCCAAGGGCTTGACTCCCAAACACCGAAACTGACTTTTGATGAGATTCTGGCGCCGTTTCGCCGAGAGATTACAGAAAGCGGGATCAGTGAAGATGAACTTGACGCGCTTTTTTTGAAAGCCAGGCGCGATTACGCCCGTGAGAACGAGGAGCAGGATTGAGCACCGAAAAGCCGCGTATCGTGCTTGATTGCGTGGTTTGCTTACAAGCCGCCGCCAAGGAAAAAAGTCCCGCGGCGGCTTGCTTGCGTTTGGCCGAAAACCATCACCTGCAGCTTTTCATTAGCCGCGCTATCATCAAAGAAATTCAAGATGTCCTTTCCCGCGACTATGTGCGCGCTCGTTTCAAGACGCTCACAGATGCATCAGTGAACGCTTTTATTGAGCGGCTACACCAATCCTCAGAGCTGATTCGAGACGTGCCGAGACATTTCAACTATGAGCGCAGGGACGTAAAAGACGAGCCGTATATTAATCTCGCCGTTGAAGTCGAGGCGCATTATTTAGTGAGCCGGGACAACGATTTGCTTGACTTGATGAAGTGGGAAAAAGAAGAAGGTCGCGAATTTCAAAAGCGGTTTCGCGGTTTGAAAATTACCACACCAGAAAAGTTTTTAGCCGAAATTAGCAACAAAGGCAAAGCCGATGAATAGAGAGTTTGTGATTCTCCCCGAATTGATTGATCAAAACGAACCGCGAGCAAACGCGGCTGGTCAGTTGGTTGAGACAACACCAAATTTCATCGCTTTACGGCGAATCAGGGGAAGCCAGACCTTGAGCCTTCACCGGATCATCACCGACGAAGGCCAACTACAGCCGTCAGGCTTAGGTGGGAGCGTCAAACTGTTATGCGGTGACCCCGGTTTGTTCGCATTAAAAACGTTGGATTATGGGAAAGCTGAGGATGTGGTGATGCCGAAATCATTATCTTTGCGAGACAAAATGGAGAACGCGGAAATC
>JAHBSF010000036.1 GCA_019639255.1 Acidobacteriota bacterium
AATGTGCACTGGGTCCCCAATCGCACTCAGCACTTTCTTCTTCCTCTCCTGCCACAGACTGCCTCCCCTGCAAACAGTCAATTATTCCGGTTGGTACGCCGTGTGACTCCCCAGTCCAGGTCCAGTTTTGGAATACCAAACCGGCCTTCCAGCAATCCCATTTGAGAAATCTTCTCCGGATCGATCGTACCCACGACGTTTACTACGGTCACACGGCGCGGATCGGCTACAAGCACGGCGACGCCCTGTATTACGCCGTTGTCCAGCATCAGATGGACATCGACATTCTCTCCGCTTCGGTGCGAGCGAACCGTTGCGAGTTTGGACCAACCCGGCGTGTTCAACTGCATACGTATGGTTTCAACGTCGGCAACCGTGTACTCATTATCCTGAGAAAATTCGAGGCTCTTGACATAAACTCCCTGCAAACCCTGAATGATTTCACGAATCCTGGCTTCATCGGGTTTGCTGGAATTGAGGAACCTCGACACCATTTGAAGCATACCTCCGTCGAGCGTGACCTCGACGGTTTCGGTCGCACGTTGCAGCAAATGATCGAGCGTCTGCGTCTGAAGACGGCCGGGCTGCGCCGAAGCACTCCCGCTCGCGACGCATACCAGGGCGGATGCCACAAGCAACAATGTCAGGTTCCTTGCGGGCAATATCATACTTTTCACCATTATAGATCTCCTAAATGTGTGTGGTGTAGTTCGGTTATCAATGATGTTTCCTGCGTTCTTTCCTGCACGATCAGTCAGCGCCTTGTTTTTCTACGGACAATACCTTCTTTTGGGCCACATTCAGTTTGACGCTCGCAACCTGCAGCGCGTACATAACCTGAGCGCGGGCGGCTTCACCCTGCACGCGTTCGCGTTCGCGTTCGCGATGGCGGTAAATTCCGGCTGAGCCCAGCACCAGCAGCAGCATTACCGCACTGCCGAGCGCCCACTTCATCGGTTGCGGCGCCAATATCCCGGCCAGGCCGTTTATCAGCCTTCCGCTCCAGCCGGCAACTTTGTCCGTGCGTGCAACAGCGGGTTGCGACTCCTGCAATGCAATTCGCGCCAGAACCCGTTCGGCAAAATCCTCCGACGGTTCGCGGCGTCTGAGCACGGCTTTCAGTTCATCATCAAGACGACTCATACTTCGACTTCTCCCAGACTGCGAGAAACCTTTTCCCGCAACATTGCAAGCGAACGGCGCAGATGACTCTTCACCGTGTTTACCGGCATCGACAGCACTTCGGCGATTTCCGCCGGATCCAGATCCTCCTGGTATCTCAATGCAAGTATCATCCTCGGCCTTTCGGGCAGCGTAGCGACGAGTTTTTTCAACATTTCCGACATCAGCGGATCCGACTCCCGGAACTCGCAGGGCTGATCGGGAAGATCGTCTACGCTCACCCGCGCATCGTGTTTGTGTCTGCGCGTGTAATCGATGCAACGATGCCCCGTTACCTTCCGCAGCCAGAAACTCAGGTGTTCGGGCGACTCAATTTGCGTCAGGCTGCGGTAAAGGTGCAGGAACACTTCCTGAGCCAGTTCTTCCGCAAGCGCACGGTCGCGAAGGAAGTTGTAGGCGAGGCCGAAAACCATACCCTGGTGATGGCGCACCAGATCGGCAAAAGCCGTCTGATCGCCCCGCCTCGCATCCGCCAGCGCCTCGGCGACTTGTCGCATCCCGCAGCCTCTCTCCCCGCCCTTCTCGCTTCGTGCTTTAATCCCGCTTTCTCTTTACGCTCTCAATTACGCTTATTCGACATCAGAAGAATGCAAAAAAAGTGCAACGCGTCTAAAAAAAACCTTATGTGAATGCCCGAAAAACCGTTGCGGATGACGTGCTTGACGAAGCCGAAGGCCCTGTGTTAGTTTGCCGCTTCAATGGGTGAATGCTTGGAATTCCTGAGTTTTCCGCACTTTGAGGTCCTCCGACCGTGTCGACTGAACCGCTGCTGACCACCGCCCTCAACAAAGTTCATCGCCGCCTTGGCGCCCGCATGGTAGATTTCGGCGGCTGGGATATGCCCGTTCAGTATTCCGGGCCCATCGACGAGCACAAGGCAGTGCGAACGGCTGCGGGCATTTTCGATGTCAGCCACATGGGCGAAATCGAAATCCGCGGGCCTCAGGCGCTTGAACTGATTCAATTTCTGACCAGCAACGACGCGGCAAAACTCGTAGACGGTCAGGCGCAGTATTCCGCGCTGACGACGGCTGAAGGCGGTTTTGTCGACGACATACTGGTGCACCGCTTCGCTGCGGATCATTATTTCCTTTGCGTAAACGCATCCAATACGCCGAAGGACTTTGCCTGGATTTCCAGCCACAGCGCGCCATACGATGCAGAAGCAGCCAACGTCAGCGCCGACTATACGCAGCTTGCCGTTCAGGGTCCGAAAGCTATTTCCATCATGCAGCCGCTTGTCGACGTAGATCTCGGCGCAATCAAATACTACTGGTTTACTCGCGGACATGTCGACGGCGTGCCTGCCATCATTGCGCGCACGGGTTATACGGGGGAGGACGGCGTAGAGATATACTTCGAGCCGTCGGAATCCGAACGCGTTTACGACCGGATACTTGAAGCAGGCGCCCCCCTGGGCCTTAAACCCTGCGGCCTGGCTGCGCGCAACACACTCAGGCTGGAAGCGAAAATGGCCCTGTACGGCAACGACATAGACGAGACAACAACCGTGTATGAAGCGGATCTGGCGTGGATCGTCAAGCTCGGCAAGGGTGAATTTCTAGGCAGAGACGCTCTTGCACGGCAGAAAGAAGAAGGCATACGGCGCAAACTCGTCGGATTTGAAATGATTGACCGGGGGATAGCGCGTGAACATTACTCCGTATGGATCGACGGCGTACAGGTCGGGAGCGTCACCTCTGGAAGCCCCGCCCCGTTTCTTGGCAAGAATATTGGCCTGACCTATCTGCCCATTGAAAAAACCGCCGTAGGCACGCGTTTTGAAGTCGACCTGCGCGGTCGCCGTGCAGCGGCCGAAGTCGTTCCGACGCCTTTTTACAAACGGGTCAGATAGTCGATTTTCGACACGAATTAAACAAGTATTAGCCAAGCAAATACAACTAACCGCCGATAATATCAGGAAGGGAGCAAACAGTATCGATGGCTTATCCAGAAGAGCTGTACTACACCAAGGATCATGAATGGCTGCGCGTGGAAGGCGACGAAGGGACGATCGGGATCACGGAGTTTGCCTCCGATGCGCTCGGAGATGTGGTCTACGTCGAATTGCCTGATGTCGGCGAAAAGTTTCAGCAGGGCAAACCTTTCGGTTCGGTCGAATCGGTCAAATCAGTGAATGAACTTTTCATTCCGATTTCGGGCGAAATCGTAGCAATCAATTCCGAACTGGTAGATGCGCCCGAGCTCGTCAACAACGCGCCGTATGGACAGGGTTGGATGATCCGGGTAAAGATCGGGTCGAAGACCGAAATCGACGCCCTGCTCACATCGTCCGAATATGAGGATTTCGTGGCCGAACAGAGTGAATGAACGCGAAATCCGGACCTGTTGTTAAAGAGGCTGGTTTTAGAAAAGGGGAAAGATCAAAGGCAGATGCGCTACATCCCAAACTCGGCCCTCGAACGCGCTGACATGCTGCGCGAGATGGGCCGCGAATCTATAGACGAACTCTTCCGGGGCATCCCGGCCAATTTACGACTCCGAACGCCGCTCAACCTTCCGCCTGCATTTTCCGAACCCGACGCACTCAGGTATTTTCGTGATCTTGCGTCCCGCAACTCCACCCGAACCACGGGGCGCCGCTCGGCGATGTTTCTGGGTGCAGGCGCGTACGACCACTTCATTCCTACAATCATCGACACGTTGATTTCGCGCTCGGAGTTTTATACATCCTACACGCCATACCAGCCCGAAATCAGCCAGGGAACGCTTCAGGCCATCTTCGAATATCAGACGATGATATGCGAACTGACCGGTATGGACGTCGCCAACGCGTCGCTTTACGACGGTTCTACCGGAACCGCCGAAGCAGTTCTTATGGCCGAACGCGTAACGGGCCGGTCCAGGGTCGCTGTTGCCGGCAACCTTCACCCCGAATACCGGCAGGTGGTAGATACTTACATCAAAAATGCAGGCATCCAAGCCGATACGATTCCCTACTGCGCAGAATCCGGGACGATACTTCCCGAAGCCGTGAAAATCGGCTCCGATGTCGGCGCGGTAATCGTGCAATCTCCCAACTTTTTCGGCGGCGTCGAGGATTTGCAGAAACTTGCCGACGCGGTTCACTCGGCCGGGGCGCTGCTTGTGGTTGTCGTTGCGGAAGCGATGAGCCTTGGACTGCTCAAAGCGCCCGGGGCGGCCGGAGCGGATATAGTTTGCGGAGAGGCGCAGTCTTTCGGCATACCGCTTTCTTACGGCGGCTCGTATTGCGGATTCTTTGCTTGCCGCGAAAAGTTCCAGAGGCAGATTCCCGGACGCCTCGTCGGTCAGGCGATCGACGCTCAGGGACGGACCGGCTTCGTCCTCACGCTCGCAACCCGCGAACAGCATATACGGCGCGAGAAGGCGACATCGAACATTTGCACCAATCAGGGGCTGTATGCGCTGATGGCGACGATTTATCTTTCGACCATGGGGCGCCGCGGCGTGCGCGAGGCGGCGGTGCAGAACCTTCAGAAATCGCATTACGCGGCTGCACGAATCGGCGCGCTACCGGGCTACAAGCTGCGTTTTACCGCACCTTTTTTCAACGAGTTCACTCTCACCTGTCCTCGTCCCGCGCAGGAAGTGATAACGGCGCTGCTCGACGATTCAATAGTTCCGGGAGTTGCGATCGAACGGTTTTATCCGGAGATGCCCGATGAGCTTCTCGTTGCGGTTACCGAGACGAATACAAAAGCCGAAATCGATTCGCTGATCGGTGCGCTGAAGCGCATAGGTCGATAACGGCGGCGGAAACTGTTTGCGGCAAAGAACGGCAGCCATACAGAAACGGAAAGTCACGTGATCCGAAAAGCTACTACGCACGTCAATCAAAACGAAGGACTGATTTTCGAGAGATCGCAGCCCGGAAGGATCGGATACTGCATCCCCTCGCTCGACGTTGATGAGGTTCCCATCGAATCGTTGCTGGATGGCGCGCTGCTGCGCGACGATCTTCCCGGTTTGCCCGAAGTGAGCGAGGTGGATGTCGTGCGCCACTTCACACGCATTTCGACGTGGAATTTCGCGGTGGATTACGGAATGTATCCGCTCGGATCGTGCACGATGAAATATAACCCGAAACTCAACGAACGGGTTTCGCGTTTCGAGGGGTTTGCGGCTTCGCATCCTTACCTGCCCGACGCTCTTGCACAGGGCAATCTTGAAGTTCTGGCGACGCTCGAAAAATGTCTGGCGGAAATCACGGGACTGCCGGGCGTGAGCCTCCAGCCTGCTGCCGGCGCGCAGGGCGAGATGACGGGGCTGATGGTAATCCGTAAACGCCTGGAAGCACGCGGCGACGCCCGCAGACGTGTTCTTATTCCCGATTCGGCGCACGGCACCAACCCGGCGAGTGCGGCAATTTGCGGGTATGAAGTGCAGACGCTCAAATCCAACTCCCAGGGCGGCATCGATCTGGACAACCTGCGCACAGTTGTGGATGACGGAGCTGCGGCGCTGATGCTTACAAATCCGTCTACGCTCGGGATGTTCGAGGAAAACATCGAAGAAGTCTGCCGCATACTGCACGCCGCCGGTGGTTTCGTCTATATGGACGGCGCGAACATGAACGCGCTAGTAGGCGTAACCCGGCCCGGTGATATGGGAGTAGATGTCCTGCATCTGAATCTCCACAAGACGTTTTCCACTCCGCACGGCGGTGGAGGACCGGGCGCCGGTCCCGTAGCTGTAAGCGAGGAACTCACTCCCTACCTGCCCTACCCGCGCATAGTCGCTGAAAGCGATCCATCGGGGCGAACCAAATGGAAGCTGGATTACAATCTGCCGGATTCAATCGGGCGCGTTCGAGCATATCATGGTAATTACTCGGTGCTGGTTCGTGCGCTGTGTTACATTTATGCGCTCGGCCCCGAGGGTCTGCGCGAGGCGACTGAAACCGCCGTCCTGAACGCCAACTATATTGCACATCATCTGAAGTCCGATTACGAAATTGCATTCGACGGCAAGGCGATGCACGAGGTCATATTCAGCGACAAGCGTCAATCGAAGTTCGGCGTGCACACGCTCGACATTGGAAAGCGTTTGATTGATTACGGGTTCCATCCGATGACGATATACTTCCCGCTCGTCGTACCGGGGGCGATGATGATCGAACCCACTGAAAGCGAAGGCCGGGAAGAACTCGATCAGTTCATTTATGCAATGAAAGCGATCGCACGGGAAGCCGAAGAGAATCCGGAACTCGTCAAACGCGCGCCGCACTCCACAAGGATAGGGCGTTTAGACGAGGCCGCGGCGGCAAGAAAACCCGTCCTGAGATGGAAACCTGTACGGACGGCTGCCAAGGGTTGAATCGAACTACGAGATCGGGGGAAAAAGAGAGATAACGGAACAGACGAAATAAGACGGAAACTACGGATATGTTCATATATCCCGTGATTTTCGTTTTATTTCGTCTGTTCCGTTATCTCTCTTTTTCCCCGATCTCGTAGCCCGATTAAACGCTCGGTTTATTCTGTGGTTCCATTGCCGGGCAATCTGATTTAGACTTCGGCAGGGCCAATAACAGGAGTGGGGAAACATGCCGAAACCGCTGATGCATCCATTGCCGGGTACGACCTCGGAACAGGTGCGCGAACATCTTCGCCGGATACTGGCCTACTTCGACGAGATGCGCCAATCGGTTCCAACACCCGGAGCCTGGCTTCCGCCGATTGATTTGTGCGAAATGCCCGATGCAATTCTGATTCGCGTTGAACTGCCCGGCGTTCGTCGCGATCATGTCCGGGTGACGATAAATGACAATGTACTGAAGATTGAGGGGCGCAAGGAACGCACACCGCCCGCAGGTCAAGAAACGCGCGCAGTGCGCTACTTGTGCCTGGAGCGCTCCTACGGCAGTTTTGCCAGAACATTGGTATTGCAGTGGCCGGTGGAAGTTGGCCGAATTTCGGCCGGCTTTTCCGCGGGCGTATTGACCATAAATGTGCCGAAAGCGCTTTCGTGCGGGCGCGAAGTGGTCATCCCCGTAGGTGAATGACCGATTATTCCGCATTGATTGATATATGGAAGTTATGACGACAGGCATCGAACAGGAAGAAAGAACAGATTCTGAGTCGCCCGATGAGCAACTGCGCATTCCGGATGTGTTGCCCGTTCTACCGCTGCGCGACATAGTCATTTTCCCATACATGATCGTTCCGCTGTTTGTCAGCCGTGAGCGCTCGATTCAGGCAGTCGATCAGGCGCTTGCCGAAAATCGGATGATTATGCTTGCGGCGCAGCGCGACCTGGAAAAGGAAGAACCGGGCCCGAGCGATATATTTGAATTCGGCACGGCTGCGATCATTATGCGGATGCTCAAGCTTCCGGACGGGCGAATCCGCATTCTCGTGCAGGGTGTTTCGCGCGCACGCATTACTATGATCGAGGAAATGCCGAACTTCCTTCAGGCCCGGATCGAAACCATGCAGGAGGTAGCGCCTCCGGCTTCGCTCGAAACCGAAGCGCTGCTCAGGAACGTTCGAAGTTCGCTTGAAAAAGCCGTGGCGCTCGGGAAAAACATCTCGCCCGAAGTCATGGCGATTGTATCGAATCTGGACGAACCGGGAAGACTTGCAGATCTTGCTGCATCAAACCTGGATCTCAAAGTTGACGATGCTCAATCGGTTCTCGAACAGCTCGATGTGGCCGCGCGCCTGCGGCGCGTCAACGAACTGCTTGCGAAGGAAATCGAAGTCCTGACCGTACAGCAGGAGATAAATACCCAGGCCAAGGGCGAAATCGACCGCTCCCAGCGCGAGTTCTATCTCCGGCAACAGATGAAGGCAATCCAGGCCGAGCTTGGCGAGGGTAATGAACTGGCCGAAGACATTGCTGCATACAGAGAGAAACTCGCCAAATCAAAACTCCCCAGTCAGGTGGAAGAAGAGGTCGAACGCCAACTGAAAAAGCTCGAACGCATGCACCCTGATGCGGCGGAAACCGCGACGCTTCGTAATTGGCTCGACATAATGGTTGCGCTGCCGTGGTCCAAGACTTCCCGCGAAAATCTGGATCTGTCGAAAGCCGAGACCATACTCAACGAAGACCATTACGGGCTGGAAAAAGTCAAGGAGCGCATTATTGAAGCGCTCGCCGTGCGCAAATTGAAAGAAAAACCGAAGGGAGCGATCCTGTGCCTCGTAGGACCTCCGGGAGTGGGCAAGACCTCGCTCGGACGGTCGATTGCCCGGGCGGTTAACCGGAAGTTTGTGCGACTGTCGCTTGGCGGCGTGCACGACGAGGCCGAAATTCGCGGTCATCGGCGCACTTATGTGGGCGCAATGCCGGGTAGAATCATTCAGTCCATTCAGCAGGCCGGAACCAACAATCCGCTGATTATGCTCGATGAAATCGACAAGGTAAGCGCCGACTTCCGAGGCGATCCGTCCTCGGCGCTGCTCGAAGTGCTCGACCCGGAGCAGAACTTCTCCTTCCGGGACAACTATCTTGGCGTGCCGTTCGACCTCTCGAACGTAATGTTCATGACTACGGCCAACCTCCTCGAAACCATTCAGCCTGCGCTGCGCGACCGAATGGAAGTGATACGCCTTTCGGGTTATACGGAAGAAGAAAAACTTCAGATCGCGCGCCGCCACCTGCTTTCCAAGCAGATGGAGGAAAACGGAATTACGGGAAAAAATCTCACCATTTCGGATTCAGCGCTGCGCGACGTGATTGTGAAATATACGCGCGAGGCGGGATTGCGCCAACTCGAACGCGAGATAGGCAAGATTTGCCGCAAGGTCGCCAGGCGCGTCGCCGAAGGAAAAACCCGAACGGTGAACGTAACGGTGAAGAACCTTCCCGACTTTCTGGGCGTGGCGAAAATCGAACCTGATGAACTGCTCAAACACGATCAGGTCGGCGTAGCAACCGGCCTTGCAGTAACCTCCACTGGAGGCGATGTCCTTTTCATCGAGGCTATTACCATGAAGGGCAAAGGCGCGCTGCAGCTTACCGGGCAACTCGGCGACGTGATGCGCGAATCGGCGCAGGCAGCCTATTCGTATGCGCGCGCCCGCGCCAGGGATCTGGGTATCGATGAAGACAAGTTTTCGCAGACCGATGTTCACATTCATATTCCGGAGGGCGCTATCCCGAAGGACGGTCCGTCTGCCGGTATTACAATGGCAACTGCGCTTGTTTCGGCGCTTTCCGGACGAAAAGTCAGAAACACGGTAGCGATGACGGGCGAGTTGACGCTGCGAGGCGAAGTACTCCCGATAGGCGGTGTAAAGGAAAAGGTTCTGGCTGCGCACCGCGCACAGATACAAAAGGTGATACTCCCGGCTCTCAACAAAAAGGATATGGAAGAAGTTCCTAAAGAACCGCAGCGCGATATGCAGTTTGTGTTTGCTGATAATATTCGCCAGGTGCTCGACGAGGCGCTGATGCCGCCCGACAGTCCGGAGAATTCCGCAGCAGACCCAGGCGCTGCGGAAAATCCCGCGCCCGATGGTGCGGGAAAATGAGCACTTCCCAAACACCGTACCCGTGGAACGTGTTTTCACCCAGCGAATTTATCTTAGAACATATTTTAACAGCCCCGAAGGGGCGTAAGATCTGTAGCCTGGTGCGCGAGCGCCAGGTCAAATCGAGAAATGCGTCCGAGCCCTGAAAGGGCGAAAGACCTATACAGCGATGATCTTCCGCCCTTTCAGGGCTGGAATTGATGTTGGACCGATACCCAGGGCTTACGCCGCTGGGCTACAGTTCTCACGCCCCTTCGGGGCTTTAAAACACGCTCTTAAATACGATTGATGACTGAACGTTGCTCCGCAGAGGCCCGGTAAGTGTTTGGGCACAGCGCTTGCTCTTATCTTGATCAAACAACCCTCAAGGGCGCCCCACCGCCCGAGAGTATTGGTGGTCAGAACCAGACAAGCGGGGTGCGAGCGATGAACTACTGGAGTGGAGCAATGACGGTTGAGTTGGAAAGCACAGTACGACCGGCCAGGATTCTGGTGGTAGATGACGAGAGGCATATTGCACGGCTTCTTGAGTACGTGCTCAGGAAAGAAGGCTACGAAGTACAGATAGCGCACGACGGCGAGGCTGCATTGGCTGCAGTAGAACATACGCAACCCGACGCCGTACTGCTGGATCTGGTACTGCCGGGCATTTCGGGCCTAGAAGTGTTGAAAGCATTAAGGTCGGACAAGCAACGAGCAGGGCTGACGATTGCCGTGTTATCGGCGCGTTCATTTGAAGATATGCCGTCGGAGTTGATCGAAGCGGGGGCGAATTTTCATTGCACCAAACCCGTGGCCCCCTCGACGCTGCTCAGGAAACTTGTTGACGTCGGCGTCCCCCCGAAGTTGAACGTGCAGGCGCAACCATTCTGACCAGGAACTCTGTTCCGGCGCCCTTCAGGGCTAAACCGATCCACAAAAGATTGGTACACAGCGTGAGACAGCAAGAGAGATAACGGAACAGACGAAATAAGACGGAAACTACGAACTTTTCCGTAATTTTCGTTTCATGACCATGACCCTGCATCACTCCCAGTTTGCGTTGCAGGACGAAGCCGAGGAGGTCGGCAGGGTTCGTCTTGCGCTTGCCTCTGAAGTTCGCCGCGCAATCAACGGCGTTGCCTCGCGCGCCGGTATTTCCGTCATCCTCCATTACGATACAGGTTCCGAACAGTTATCCGGATCGCCCGTAACGGGCGAGTCTCCCGAAGCTGAAGAACCGGGCGTACTCAAGCGAATTCCGGCGGTATACGACGGGCGTAAACTCGGCGAGATAACGATTCTTGATACACCCGGCGCCTCATCATTGCTTCCCGCAATCGAATACCTGATAGAAACTGCATTTCAACAGTTCGCCGTATCGCGCCAGGAAGAAGCGCTGCTGGAAGAACTCAGCGCGAGCTGGGAGAGCCTCGAAGCTGTATACGAAATAAGCTCCGATTTGCGCACCATTCAGACTCCGAATGAACTGCTGGACAGAATCGTGCGTCGCGCTGCGGCAATCGACGAAAATCTTTCGGTAGTACTATGGATCGGAAGAGATGGACGCCTTGAGCCGCTCGCATTGTTCAATGCAACGGCGCCTGATAAGGGCCTGGAAGACGGGCTTGTCGGACGGTCGATTGCCGAGCGAAAGGCAGTAGTCCTGAATGGCAGGGCCAAAATTGCAGCCTCTGGAAACGATGTTGAACTTGAGCGCGCCAACGGAGTCGCGATTGCCCCTATAGCAACCAGGCAGGGGCTGCTGGGTGCGCTCGAAGTCTGGAAGGAAGGCGGCGAGAGTTCGTTTGATTCGCATACTATTCGCCTGATTCAGGCGCTGGCCTTGCAAGCCGCGATGGTGGTGGAGAACGATCGCCTGCATCGGGCGTCGCTCGAAAGTCAGCGCCTTCGCCAGGAAGTAGAAATCGGCTCGAAGATTCAAAAGACATTATTGTTCGGGCAGCCTCCGCATACGGCAGCCGGGCTTGAAATAGCAGCACTTACACTTCCTTCGCAGTTTATCGACGGCGATTTCTACGACTTTTTCGACCACAGCGCCGCCTGTCTGGATCTCATTGTGGGCGACGTTATGGGCAAGGGCATTCCGGCGGCGCTGCTGGGTGCGGCGACTAAGAGCCATTTTCTGCGCTCGCTGAGCCGCCTTCTTGCGTCGACGCCGAACGGACAGTTGCCGCCGCCCGAAGAAATCGTGATGATTGCACACAGCGAAGTCACCGGTCAGATGATCGAACTCGACAGCTTCGCTACATTGTGTTTCGCACGCTTCGATACCGCGTCATCCCGACTCACTTTCGTTGATTGCGGGCATACGCCGACCATCCACTACCACAGCCGCAGCCAGACAACCAGACTTCTCAAAGGCGACAACATGCCGCTTGGGTTCAGCGAGGGTGAGCGGTATCGCCAGAATTCCGTGTCCTTCAAACCCGGCGACGTATTCCTGTTTTATTCAGACGGGTTGACCGAAGCGCGAAACCCGCAAGACGAGATGTTCGGCGAGGAGCGGTTGGCGACTTTCGTACGCATCAACAGCAACCTTCCGCCCGGCGAACTGGTTGCCAACATCCGCGCTGCGGTAGTAGAGTTTTGCGGGACGGAAAAGTTCGCCGACGATTCAACCTGTATCGCCGTCAGGATACGGCCTGATCATTTCGAATCGAAGCTCGTCATCACCAGTGAACTCGACAATCTGGCAGCCGTGCGCGAATTCGTACGAAGCGCGTGTCGTGATTTAACCGGGGGAAGAGTCGATCCGGAATCTGCGAGCGGCCTCGAACTCGCCGTCAATGAAGCTGTAACGAACGTGATTCGCCACGCATACAGCGGGCGATCGGACCGGGAAATCGAAATCATCGCCGTTGGATCATCGGACAGGCTCGCATTTTCGCTGTGCCATACCGGCGAAGATTTCGACCCGTCGGCGGTTCCTGAACCATCGTTCGACGGCAGTCGTGAGGGTGGTTTCGGTTTATTCATAATCGAACAGTGCACGGATGAAGTAGGTTATACGCGTGACGAGCAGGGCCGTAACTGCATCAGGCTCGTCAAACACCTAAAGACCAGGGAGCCACAGGAAATGGAATTTAATATCGAACTTTCGGGCGATGTCGCCATACTGACCGTACCCGGAGATCATCTCGACGCCGGCAACGCCAAAGACTTCAAGCGGGATGTTGCGCCGATGATCGCCGCTTACAAACAGCTTGCATTCGATATGAGCAACCTGCAGTTTGTCGACAGCTCGGGCCTCGGGGCGCTGCTCGGCTGCCTGCGGCAGATGAACAGCATCGGCGGCGAGTTGAAACTCTTCGGCCTGACTAAACCCGTCAGAGCCCTGATCGAACTCGTACGCATGCACCGCATCTTCGATATCTACAATACCCGCGAGGAAGCACTCGTCGCATTCGGGAAATGAACGCATCGGATCGAAACATCGCAGCAGCCGGTTCGCACCGCGTAGAGCTTCTGGAGGAACTATACCGGCGCTACGGCACCGCCTCGAGCAGCCGCCAGGCCCGCATGCGCTTCTGGTGGAAACGATATAGCTGGGCGGTCGTAGTCGGAGGCGCACGCGCGCTAAAACGCCTGCTCGATGTGATAGGCGCATTGACGCTTTCGGTAGCTCTTTCTCCCGTTTTTCTGTTGATTGCGGCGCTCATAAAGCTCACCGACCGGGGCCCGGTGTTGTTCTGGCAAAAACGCGTAGGCCGCTGGGGCCGTGAATTCTGGTTCCCGAAGTTTCGGTCGATGGTAGTCAACGCCGAACAACTGAAGGACAAATTGCTCGAACAGAACGACCACGGCCAAAGCGTGACGTTCAAGATGAAGCACGACCCCCGTATTACCTGGATAGGGCGGATCATACGGCGCGGCAGTCTGGACGAGTTGCCGCAACTTTGGTGCGTCCTCAAGGGCGAAATGTCGCTGGTTGGGCCGCGCCCTCCGGTTCCGCGCGAGGTTGCGCTCTATACGCTCTCGGACAGGCGCAGGCTGGATGCGATGCCCGGTCTTACCTGTATCTGGCAGGTAAGCGGACGCGGAGATATTCCCTTCCCCGAGCAGGTTGCTCTCGATGTTCGTTATATAGAGAGTCAGAGCCTTTGGCTCGATATAAAATTGTTATTTCAAACCATACCGGCAGTGCTTCTCGGCAAGGGAGCATATTGATGCCCGGCCCCCCACGTCCAAACGAAACCGCAGACGCTGCGACTCCTGGCAAAGCGGATAACGCTTCCGCAGACGGGGCAACGCGGTTCCATCAAGATACGCTTGAGCAGGATCTTTACAGGCGATTTTCGAGAAAAGGAATTCGCAACCAGCGTGTCCGCCGATTTTACAGCAGCGCCTCCTGGCATCTGGTCGTTCAGACATCGAGGCTCCTTCGTCGCGCGCTCGATGTAATGGTTTCGGCTCTTGCGCTGATCGTGTTGAGCCCGGTGCTCGTGATGGCTATGCATCTTGCGGGCGGGAAATGGAAACGCACCAGTCGCGTCGGACGCTGGTGCGAGCCATTCGATCAATTATCTCTGGCTTTGCCGAAAGGTGCGCTGGGGCGTGTAATTAGTGCAACAGGATTCGATCGACTTCCAGCGCTTGTAAACGTGCTGCGCGGGGAAATGTCGCTCGTAGGGCCTCGCGCTGCGGCGCCCGGCGAGTTGAGTCCGCAGCAACGCCTTGCGCGGCGCAGATATGATGTACGCCCGGGGCTCATATCGCCTTGGTGGATACGGCAGCGAGCCAATATCGCATACGGCAGCGAAGCGGAATCCGACGCCGAATACATCGAATCTCAGAGCCTTCGAGGCGACATCGGCCTGATGTTGAGGGCTGCGCCGGCGGCGCTTTTCGGCGGCCCGGCCGGCGCTGCGGCCGACGTCGTCAAACTGCTCGGACTGCGTGTTGACAATCTGACGATGAGCGAAGCAGTGGAATCCATCCTTGCGCTGATGGATTCGGAACAAAGATCTCAGGTGGCATTTGTAAACGCCGATTGCGCCAATATCGCTTTCAGAAACCACGATTACCGCAGCGTATTGAATGACGCAAGGTTAACGCTCGCCGACGGCATCGGGATGAAGCTGGCGGGAAAGCTTCTGGGTTGCGAGATAAGACAAAACGTCAACGGCACTGATCTGTTTCCTCGCCTATGCGCCGCGATCGAAGGCACGGATCGAGGTATCTTCCTGCTCGGCGCACGACCCGGTATTGCCGAAGCCGTCCGGGAGTGGATCGGCCAAAACCATCCCGGAGTTTTGGTGAAGGGAATACATCACGGGTACTTCACTCCCGAAGAAGAACCCGAGGTGATTCGGAAAATCGCGCAATCGGGCGCTTCCCTCCTGCTCGTTGCCTTCGGCGCCCCGCGACAGGATCTCTGGGTCGGCGAACATTTGGGGGAAACCGGCGTGAAGGTTGCTATGGGGGTCGGCGGTTTGTTCGATTTTTATTCGGGCCGCATGCCTCGCGCACCGCTTTGGATGCGCGAAATCGGGATGGAGTGGTTTTACCGGTTTCTGCAGGAGCCGGGCCGTATGTGGAAACGTTACTTCGTGGGAAATGCCGTGTTTCTTTATCGCGTGATAAGAGAACGACTGCGGTCCCAGCATTCGTGATGAAAGTCCGGTGGAGGACATTTGCATGCGTGCCATAGTCATCGCAACTGACAGCCGGCATCAATCGTCGCTCCTGAGCGACCGGCTTCCGGGCGTGCTCGTACCGCTTGTGGATCGACCGTTTCTGCAACACCTGGTCGAGTACCTGATCGACCGGGGCGTGGCCGAAATCGATTTCGTGCTCAGCCACCTGCCTCAAAGAATCGAGCAAGCACTCGGGGACGGTACACGTTGGGGAAGTCGTTTCAGATACCATCTTGCGCGTGATGCCGCCAAACCGTACAAAATTCTCAAATCGCTTTCGCGCGACTCTGATCCCGTCCTTCTTGTGCACGCAGACCGATTACCGCAAATCGACCCGAAAGCTCATAGACCTGAGAATCAGGAGCAATGCCCTGTAATCTTCAATCTGGACGGCTCAGGGAAGAAATGGACCGGTTGGGCATGGCTATCTCACCAACAGATTGCGGCATTGCCTGACGATGCAGAATTCGAACAAATCGGGAATTATCTTGAAGCTCTGGCTTTGCAGTCGGGAACCCTTGTCGATGCCGAAGCGCTGCTGGATTTCGAAACCCCTGAGCAGATGATTGAGTCACAGGGCCGCGTGCTGCAAAAACAATTCGACGGATTGATGGTCACAGGACAGGAAGCTGAACCAGGCGCCTGGCTATCGCGGAATGTCAGCCTGCATCCGACTGCCCGGCTGGTCGCGCCCGTATTTATCGGCGAAAATTGCCGCATCGGACAGGGCGTACAGCTTGGCCCGAATGCCGTAATAGGCGCCGACTGTATTCTGGAAAAACATTCCGTCGTATCGAATTCAATGATCCTTCCCGGAAGCTATGTGGGCGAGGGTATTGAACTCGATGAAGCGATTGTAGATAGAAACCGCCTTATCAACGTCCGCGTAGGCATCGCCGTGTCCGTTGCCGACAACTTCATACTTGGAAGCCTCTCGGATGAACATATCGGCAATTGGGCGAACGGTCTGATTTCGAAAGTGCTGGGGCTGTTCCTGCTAGTGATCGCAGCCCCGCTGATTCTGATTACTGCAATCTGGTTGAAGCTTGCACGCCGAGGGACGCTGCTCCATTACACCGATGCGATAAAGTTACCCGCTCAGAATGAAGAACACGAATGGCGCACCTACCGTTTATTAAGTTTTGCCCCCAGAACCTCGGAAACACCGAACATAGGGGCTTCTCCTGCAAGCGGCTGGCGAGACGTCTTTCTGTTTTTGCTGCCCGGATTGATAAATGTAGCGCGCGGAGACCTGCGCATGGTTGGCGTTGCTCCCAGATCCAGGGATGAAGTATTGGCCCTTTCCTCGGACTGGAGAGCGCTTTACTTGAGCGCGAAGGGAGGATTGATTACCGAAGCCTGCGTTCTTTACGGCGCCAATCCTTCCGAAGACGAACTGTATTCTTCCGAAGCCGTTTACGCAGTCAATGCGAGCATGATGCACGATCTGCGACTCATCGGCGGATACATCCGGCGTCTGTTCACAGGAAGATAGCCCATAAGGCGCCGAAAAAAACAATTCATTCCGTGAATCCCGCGCCCCGGTTTCCGCGGTTTTTCCTACCTCCTGAGTACAGCGCCCGACCGGATACCGGTATGTTTGCCCTTCTCTATCGCAATGCTGCCGTTAACGATGACGTATTCAATCCCGACGGGATATTTTTTGGGATCCTCAAACGTAGCGCGATCGGAGATCCTGTCCTGATCGAAAACAACTATGTCGGCCGCCATGCCCGGTCTCAGCAACCCGCGATCCCATAGATTGAAGGTTTGTGCGGGCAGCGAGGTCATCTTCCGGATCGCGTCTTCCAGTCCGATCAGTTTCTGTTCGCGCACGTACCTGCCTAGCACGCGAGCGTTGTTGCCGAAGCCGCGCGGATGTGGGAGGCTATCGCCGCCTATGTCATACACTCCGGCATCCGACGCTACCATGGTAAACGGTTGCCGGATTATGCTCGCCACATCCTGTTCCGACATCTTGTGAAGCACCATCTGGGCTCCACCTTTGAGCAGAATATCTATGGCGGTTTCCGCCTGATCATCGGGAGCGAATTTCCCTCTCACCTGCGCTGAAATTGCCGCAATGCTCTTCCCGTTCAAGGACGTGTCGGCGCGATGATTGGCCACAACTGCAAAGGAAAGGTCGGCAAAACCTTCGCGGCCGGCTTTTTCCAGAATTTCGCGCCGCACGCGGGCGCGCGTCGGTCCATCGCTCAACCGCTCGCGCACTTTCTCATTCCCTCCTTCAAAAAGCCACGAAGGAAACAATATTCCGATACCCGTGCTCGCCGCTGAGTAAAGATACTGGTCGATGGTGACCTGCTGTCCCTTTGCACGAGCATCCTCGATCATACGGATCGTCGCTGAACTCGCTCCCCATCTTTTCCTGCTCGATACCTTGAAGTGAGAAATATCCACCGGACAACCAGCCTGCTCGCCGATCATCAGGGATTCCCGAATCGATTTTTCAACATCGAGCCCTTCATTGCGCATATGCGTCGCATAAACACCGCCGTATGAAGCGGCGACCCTGGCGAGCGCGACGAGTTCGTCGGTATTGGCATACGTGCCCGGAATGTATTCGAGACCGGACGAAAACCCTACTGCGCCGTCCCGCATCGCTGCATCGACAAGCGAACGCATTCGCTGGAGTTCTTCGTCCGTGGGCGCGCGGTCGAAATCGCCGTTCATACCGGCCCTTCGCACGGCGTTGTGTCCGACGAGCGTGGCGACGTTGATCGAAATGCCGTGCCCGGATATTGTTCGCATCCACTCCCCGATGTTTACAACCGAGCTTCCGCAGTTTCCGGTTACGACCGATGTCACGCCCATTTGGAGGAAGTTTTCCGCCTCGGGAAATGAACTTATTCCCCCTTCAATGTGTGTATGCACATCGATGAAACCCGGAGCGACAATATGTCCGCGAGCGTTGATCGTGCGAACCGCATCAACAGGGTCAAGTTTTCCGATAGCTGCAATTCTGCCGTCTTTTATTGCAAGATCCGATTCAATCCACGGATTGCCGGCGCCGTCAACGATCCGGCCGCCCATGATAAGAAGGTCGAATCTGGCCTGAGCGGCATCCTCTGCAGGCAGGAAAAGACCCGGTATGATAAGTATCAACGACAGAAATATCCGAAGAAACATAGGCATCCTCAAACGCGATAAGTAGAAAATGAAGATGACGAAACAACAGACAATCTACGGAAACCACGAGAATAGTCAAACCTTTCGTTTATTCCGTTTTATTTAGTCTGTTCCGTTATCTCTCTTTCTTCATAAAAAGAAATTTGCTGCGGCGAACCATCGCCCCGCTCTTACCCTTCAGGCGCGAAAAGGCTACAATGACCGCCGCCCGATTCACAAGGATTCACCGTTCACTCACGAACCCAACCGGAGAACATGAACAAAGATTCAATGATGCGAGAACTGCTCGCAGAATACCTCGGAACTTTCATATTGATCGCATTCGGCGCCGGTGTTGTAGCACAAACCGTGTTGAGCAGCGGCGATAACGGAAGCTATCTCGCAATTAACCTGGCCTGGGGGCTCGGCGTCACTATGGGAATATACGTCGCCGGCGGCGTCTCCGGCGCACACCTGAATCCTGCGGTCACGCTTGCCCTTGCAGTTCGGCGCGGTTTCGCCTGGCGCAAGGTGCTGCCCTATGCCGCTGCGCAAACTGCAGGTGCATTTTCCGGCGCTGCAATAGTTGCATTCGTATATCGCGAGGCATTCAATGCCTTCGACGGCGGGACGAGGATGATCGCCGGAGAAAAGGCCACAGCCGGCATCTTTGCTACTTATCCCCAACCGTACCTGTCGCCTCTGGGCGGCCTCGTAGACCAGATTGCGGGCACGGCGATTCTCCTGCTGGTAATTTCGGCGATCGGAGACGCTCGAAACCTGATGCCTGCCGGAAACGTCGCGCCGATATTCGTCGGAATGCTTGTAATGGCGATCGGCATGTCTTTCGGATTCAATGCAGGTTATGCGATAAATCCGGCGAGGGACTTCGGACCGCGCCTTTTTACCGCACTTGCCGGCTGGGGCGGCGCAACATTTACTGCGGGGAATTACTGGTTCTGGGTGCCGATTGTCGGGCCGCTTGCAGGCGGACCGCTCGGAGTCATAATCTATGACTTATTCGTCGGCAACCGTTTTCCAAAACAGGAATCGTGAGAGTCGCAACCTGGAACGTCAATTCGATTTCCGTTCGCCTGCCTCAGGCAATCGACTGGCTTGAGGCCCGGAAACCGGACGTGCTTTGTCTTCAGGAAATCAAATGCACCGATGATCGGTTTCCCGACGGCGAGTTTCGCGCGCTTGGTTATGAGTCCGCAGTGTTCGGAAAACCAACCTACAACGGCGTGGCCATCCTGTCGCGCACGCCGATCCGCGACGTAGAGTACGGATTTCCCGATGACGAAGAAGACGCTCAGCGCCGTATGATCGCGGCCACGATCAACGGAGTGCGCATAATCGACGTTTATGTCCCCAACGGCTCGGAAGTAGGCTCGGATAAATACGCCTACAAACTTGCGTGGCTGGCCCGGTTGCGCCGGTATTTCGACGAAGACTGCCATCCCGAACAACGGCTCGTATTGTGCGGCGACTTCAACATAGCTCCGGAATCGCGCGACGTTTACGATCCGGAACTGTGGGATGGACGTGTGTTGTGCAGCGAACCCGAACGTACGGCCCTTAAAGACATAGCCGGGTGGGGCCTCGTGGATGTTTTTAGACGCCACCACTGTGAATCGGGGATCTATTCCTGGTGGGACTATCGCGGAGGCGGATTCAGGCGCAACCACGGCTTGAGAATCGACCATATCTGGGCTACTGCGCCGCTGGCCGAAGCAAGCGTTTCCGCAGAAATCGACCGCAGCGTGCGAGCGTTGGAACGTCCGTCGGATCACGCGCCCGTCATCGCGGAGTTCAGTGTGTGATACGGTTTTTGGGGGGATTGAATCAGGGCGATGAGTGACGAGACATGCGGATGTGAACGATTTGAGAGACTCGAAGGCGCGGCCGCACACGCCTATGCGGTTCGCTTCCTCGAGCGCACGGATTCCGACAGGGAGCGTTCAACTACATATTTCAGATGCCGCGTCTGCGCACGAGACTGGAAAAGAGTCGAACAACCCGGCCTACGACGCGCGTCCCTGATCAGGCTTGACCGCGAAGAAAACGTATGAAGGATGTCTACGATGCCGCTGCAAACGCGCAGGAATGACGAAACCGGGAAAGTAGAGGTGCTGATAGCAGGCGAGTGGGTGGATTTCGAGGAATACAGGGACAAACAGATCGCCGCTGCCTATTCCAACTCCATTCGTTTTTTGCGCGATCGCCTGGGTGAAGATATCAGGGAGCAGGAAAATGTTTCCGATGAAAATCAGCCGTAGCTCCGGAGTCGCCAAAACCTCGGCGCTTCCGATAAATGTTGCAGTCTGCCTGACGTTTTTCTTCGGACTGATTGTAACCATTACCGCATCTGCGCCTGCACAATCGGTCCCAACGCGCGACGCACGCATTGACGAGACCCGCCATCTGGATCTGACCTATTCAATGCCTTCATTCGCAAACCGCACACAATGGGAAACGCGTGCGGTTGCGTTGCGGAGGCAGATCCTCGTTAGCGCCGGCCTGTGGCCGATGCCCGCCCGTACCGCATTGCGCGCCGAAGTTTTCGGGCGCATCGACCGCGGCGAATACACGATCGAGAAAGTTTTTTTTGAAAGCCTTCCCGGCCACTTCGTTACGGGCAACTTATACCGCCCTAAAAACCCTTCGGGCCGCGTTCCGGCAATTTTGAATCCCCACGGTCATTGGGGCTACGGTCGCCTGGAAAATACGCCGACCGCCTCGGTGCCCGTGCGCGCGGCGAATTTTGCGCGTATGGGAATGGTGGCATTCACCTACGATATGGTTGGATACGGCGACAGCCAGGCAATCAGTCACCGATTCGCCGGGGGCCATCGCGAGGGATTCGACCGCGCCGAGTTGTGGAGCGTCAATCTGCTCGGATTGCAATTATGGAACAGCATCCGGGCGCTCGATTTTTTATTGACGCTCCCGGAAGTCGACCCGGATAGAATCGGCTGCACGGGCGCATCGGGCGGCGGCACTCAGACGTTTTTGCTCTCAGCGGTGGACGACCGGGTAAAGGCTTCGGCGCCGGTTAATATGATCTCGTCGATTATGCAGGGCGGCAGTCTGTGCGAAAACGCCCCGCTACTGCGCATCGACACAAACAACATCGAACTTGGCGCACTCACCGCGCCGCGTCCGATGATAATGGTTTCAGCGACCGGCGACTGGACAAGAAATACTCCCACGGTAGAGTTCCCTGCCATACTCGGCATTTACAAACTCTTCGGCGCTGAAAACCGCATCCAAACGATTCAGATCGACGCGCCGCATAATTACAATCAGGCGAGCCGCGAATCCGTTTACGGATTCTTCGCCCGACATCTGCTCGGCAAAACAGATTCCACCGCGGTCGCGGAACGTGAACGAAGCGCTGCCCAACCGGCGGAACAGATGGTATTTTTCAACCGAACACGCCCGAAAGATGAACTTAACGAACGGGCTCTGCTCGATTCATTGATCGCCGAAGCACAGCGACAACTCGCGCAGGAAATACCTCATAACGATGAGTCGCTTGACCGCTTCCGGGAATCATTCGGCGCCGCACTTGCCGTATCACTGATGGCAGAAGCCCCCGCAGCGGCCGATGTCGTTGCGCAAAAAGCGGACGAGCGCAGCGACACCGATGGAGCCGCGTCCAGGAGAGAATCGTTGATACTGACGCGAAAGGGCCGCGGCGATCGCGTCGAAGCGATGTACTGGTCGTCCACCGACAACACTCCAATCCGGGGTGTTGTGCTGGTTGCGACTACCGATGCGCTGAATCAGGCGTATTTTGACCGTATTCGCTCGATGAGGGCGGCGCTGCTGCGCGGGGGCCATTCAGTATTGGCGATCCGGCTTTTTGACAGCGCTCAACGACCCGCCAACAACTTCAGATTCTTTACCACCTACAATCGCTCCGATGATGCTAATCGCGTGCAGGATTATCTGACCGCCATAGCGTACTTGCGTGGACGCACGGGCAATGCTCCAATAAAGATCGCAGCAGGCGGGCGAGCAGGACTTCTGGCGCTGCTGGCGCGAGCCTTTACCCCGCACATAGCGCGCATGGCGGTGGATGTTTCGCGCTTTGATACGGCGAATGACGATGCGTTTCTCGAAATGCTGCCGATTTCGGGCATTCGCCGCGCAGGAGACTTCTCAACCGCGATTATGATCGCCCGTCAAACCCCCTTGCTGATTCACAATACGGGCGGGCGTTTCAATGTCGACCGCGCTATTGGGAATATGCAATCAGGCGGAATGGTTCGGATTGAACGCGATGCCGTCGCTCCACAGGATCTCATCAACTGGGTGATCAAAGAGAAGGACTAAAAAGACCACAGACGGAAGAGAGATGGCGGAAGAGACGAAATGAAACGAAAATTGCGAAAAAGGTAAAGAATGCCGGAAAACAGAACCACTAATTCACAGACGCTCGTCATCAATGCGGAAGGGTTTGAATTTGAACCCCTCAATGAGGCGAATGGTTACATTTCGGTGTTGAAGTTCAAACTTGACAATCCGAACATATTTCCCGGAGATGTGCTTTTGATCCTGGCCGGTTCCGAAATACAGTTTCATGGCCTGATCGGGAAAATAGAAGACGGTTACGCTATAGCCTCCGATCCGCGTGGGTCGCAACTGCCGGCCAGAATTCATTGAGCGAATATCGTATGCATCTACTGCATATACTTTCTTTCGCCATACTTTGCTCTACGTTGGTGTGCGCACAGACCCCTGATGCTGCGCGAAAAGAAATCGCTCGTTTAAGACACGACATCGATCAGGATTCGTTTGTCCGACAGGCCGAACGCGGCAACCTTCGCCTGGTGCGGCTGTACCTGGCTGCCGGCCTGAATCCCAATGAGTTCGACCCCGATGACCAGACGCCGCTGATGGGCGCCGCAGGAAACGGGAGGAATGAAGTCATCAGGGAACTTCTGGATGCCGGCGCCGATATCGACCTGCGCAACAATGCCGGCGTAAACGCGCTGTTTCTGGCCGCCGCCCGCGGCTATACGGAAACAACCAGACTGCTTCTTGATCGCGGAGCAAAACTTGAAACCCGCAACCGTGATGAATGGACGCCTCTGTTGCGCGCGTCTCTGAGCGGACATCTGCAGGTTGTACGCGCGCTTCTTGACCGCGGGGCGAACGTGCGGGCGGTAGACGGTCTGGGACGCACCCCACTGATTCTTGCCGCCGGGAACGGGTATACGGATGTAGTCCGCGCGCTTCTCGACAAGGGCGCCGATCCCAATTTTAAGGATATCGAGGGACAGACGGCGCTCGTGCTCGCGGCAGGGCGCGGCCGGTCTTCGACAGTGCTTGCACTAATTGAAAGCGGCGCGGACCTCAGTATTCGCAGCAAGGAGGGATGGACTGCACTGTTTCACGCAACATCAAACGGGCACGCTCCAATAGTTCGGTTATTGCTCGATCGCGGCGCCGGCCCGAACGAACGCGACCTCAAGGGATACACCGCGTTGATGCTTGCGATTTCCAACGGTTATTCGGAAGTTGTGAGAGTGCTGCTGGAAAAGCACGCCGACCCAAACCTGCGCGACCCGGGCGGACGCACCCCCCTGATACACGCCGTTCATAACGGATACTACGAAATAGTAGGATTGCTGCTCGAACGGCGTGCTGACATCAACATCAGGGACGCAAACGGAGAAACGGCGATGGTCTGGGCAGCGGCGCGCGGACGCAACCGCGAATTGCGCTTGCTGCTCGACAAAGGCGCGGATGTAAATTCACGCGATCTGGTCGGGAATACGTTACTGATGCACGCGGCCGAAGGCGGCCATCTGGAAACCATAGAGCTACTGATTTCCCGCGGGGCCGAAGTAAATGCACGCAACGACGACGGGCGAACGGCATTGTTGTTCGCCGCTACCAATGGTCATCTGGACGCCGTGCGTGCACTCCTTGAATCTAAATCCGACCTGCTGGCGGAAACCCGAAGCGGTGAAGGGGCCCTTATACGTGCAGCCTCTCGGGGACATACCGAGGTAGTACGACTCCTGCTCGAACGCGGCGCCGACCCGAATACACGCAGCCACAACAGCCTGCCCGTTCTCGTTTGGGCTGCGGAGAGCGGCTATACAAATACGGTCCGCGTGTTGCTGGAAAAGGGCGCCGATACTGATTTGCGCGACGACGATGGCCGTTCGGCGCTCATTCAATCGGCAACGAACGGACATCTGGACACGGTTCGGCTGCTGATTGAACACAAAGCGGATGTCAACGCGCGCAGTCGCAAAGGCGAAACAGCGCTTTTAAGAGCCGCCGGGCGCGGACATTCCGAGGTGGTTCGGGCGCTGCTCGCGGGAAGCGCTGATGTCAACGCCGCCGCACTCGACGGATGGACGCCGCTATTGCACGCCGCTGAAGGCGGTTTTGCAAATACGGTTCAACTGCTCGTCGAACACGGCGCAAACGTCAACGCATCTAGCAAGGAACACTGGACTGCGCTGCTGCTTGCGGCAGGCTCGGGCCAGGTAGATGTAGTAAAAATCCTGCTGGAACACAATGCGGATGTACGCGTAAGAAACCGTCTGGGTGAAACGCCGCGCGAGCTTGCCGAAAAGCGCGGCCACCCGGAAGCCGCACGTCTGATTCGCGACGCGGAACAGCGAACCCGAATTGCGCCCCAATGACCCGCCTCAGATATCCAGAACGACCACTGTATCAAAGTCGTCAACTTTTTCCGCAGGCAGCTTGATAAGCAGCGAATCCCGGCGCTGTATTATTTCAACCCTCGCACCGGTCTTGAGCAGCCTCGCCGCACGTATCTTTTGCGGCAGTTTCGGCAGTGCGAGAACCTGATCGGGCCAATCCAGAATGTGGAGGTAAATCTTGTCGCCGCGCCTTGTAGTGACTCCCCACGGGCGGGGCGCGATTGGGCCGCCGCGTGTGCCGTAGATACTCTCGCCGTGTTTGTCTAGCCACCCGCCTATTTCCTTCAACCGGTCGACGAACTCGGGTTGAATCCTGCCGTTTGGCATCGGGCCCACGTTCAGGAGAAAATTCGCATTGTGGCCCGCGGCCCGCACAAGGTAATGAATCAGCGTCTTTGTGCTTTTGAAGCGGGTATCCGTTTTGTTGTACCCCCAGGCCCCGTTAATGGTCTCACAGGTTTCAAGCGGAAGAGCGCCGATTTCCTGTTCCTTGTTGAAGCCGCTTGTATTCTGTCCGGGCAGATCTTTCTCGAACATCTGGAAATCTTCGCCCGGAATCGGCTTGAGGTGGTGATTCGATCCGATAAGCGTCGCGGGTTGCAGGCTGTGGATCAACCGATACGTGCTCTCAAGACGCCAGTCAGCGTCCGGTCGATCCCAGTATCCGTCAAACCATATCCCGCCCACGTCGCCATAATTGGTCAGCAACTCGCGCAACTGCCCGTCCATAAATTCAATGTAACGCGGCCAGTTCCCCGCTTCCGGCCGGCCGGAATGGTTCCCCGTTCGACCGCGAGGGAAATAATCGGGATGATACCAGTCGAGCTGCGAGTAATAGAAAAACAGTTTGATTCCCTGCCGCCTGCATTCATCGGCGAGCATTTTCAGAATATCTTTCTTGTACGGCGTGCGATCCATTATGTCCCAATCCGAAAGCCCGGAATCGAACATTGCAAAGCCGTCGTGGTGCTTGCTCGTTATGGTTATGTATTTCATACCGGCGGATTTTGCGAGCGATACCCACTCTGCCGCATCGAATTCGACGGGATTGAATTGCGGCGCGAGCTTTTCGTAATCGGAAATGGGTATCTTTTTGTTGTTCATTACCCATTCGCCCTCGCCGAGCACGCTGTAAACGCCCCAATGCACGAATAACCCGAATTTAGCATCCTGAAACCAGGTGCGCGCGGCCAGGTTTTCCGCGCTCGGCTGATATCCCTGCTGCGCCGATACCTGGTCCATTTGCAGGCTCCAAATGACTCCGATCAGCACGACTGCGACTGCCCACCCGATCCTTTTTCGCATATCTCTCCAGATTCTCACGATCGGAAAATATCTCCATCGCGCACGACCCGGCCCTCAAGTTCGAGTTTTTCCAGGTGCGCGGTCACCGAAGCAGCCGCAAGCGGATGCAGTGCGGCCGGGACATCGGCGTAAATTTTCGCAACCATTTCGGCTATGCTTTGCGGACTGTGCGCCAGCAAAGCAAGTATCTGGTTTTCCCGCTCCGCCCTATGCGCAAGATATTCCTCGATTTTGCCGCGTGCGTCTGCAAGCACCGGTCCGTGCCCGGGCATTAGCGCCGTCAATCGGGGCAACTCCAGCAGCCTTCTCAACGAAGTCAGGTAATCGTTCATGTTGCCTTCCGGGGGCGCAATGACTACCGTACCGAATCCTACGACGAGATCCCCTGTAATCAGCGTCCCCGTGCGCTCCTCGTAGAAACTGAGATGCCCGCGCGCGTGGCCCGGAGTCCACAATGCCCGCAACCTCCAGCCCGGAGCGCCTCCCAATTCGATCAACTCACCGTCCACTATCGTCCGATCAATCCTGACCTCGTCCGCTATTGCCTCGGCAGTCAATCGATGTGCAGCTATCGGTATTCCATACCGCTCGGAGACGTGAGCCGCTCCGCCTATATGATCCGGATGCAGATGGGTTATCAATACCTCACGAAATCGTCGCCCTTCAGCCAATAGCGAATCCATCAACCGGTCGAGCTTTTCCTGTTCTTCGACATAGGGAGAGCCGGGATCGATGACGACCATCTCTTCGCCGCCGACGATAAAACAGTTTGTATGCGTAGCGGGCGGAATCGTGGGCGTGCGTTGCGAGCACAAGAAGAATCCCCGGCGCATTTCTATCCGCTCGTGCCGATCGCGCTGTTCCTGCGATTCCGAGTTAAGGCGTTCGGCAAATCCCTCGATTCCCTCGGCTATTGACTCGATCAGTCTGAGAATGGGAGTAACGATGAGACACCCGCCATCCTCCCATCGTCCGAGCGCCTCATATGGACGCAACCATTCACCCGATTCGAGTTCACCCGACAACTCCTCGGTTTCCTGACCGTGTGGAAGCCAGGCGCCGAAAAACCGCGTGTCGTAGCGGCGCGGCATCGACGCGGGGGTTACCCAACGCGGGGCTGCCGTAAAATCACGCGCACTGACCACGAGGCGTTCCCGCGCCAGCAGTTGACTGAAGTTCATGGAATTCAAACCCAGTTCAGCGCGCAATTCACGCCTTCTATCTCTCGATAATCGCTCACTCCCGCGGGCAAGCAATACTCCGGTTTCTTCAAAAATTTCGCGCACCGCGCATACAATCATACGAGCCCGGTCGATATCGATGCAGTCTTCCACCGGTGCGTTCAGGTCGTCGGGATCAGCCTGTCCGCCGGGAAAAGCGTGATACCCCGCCATAAATCGCACGCGAGACGAACGCTTCACCCAAAAGATCTTCGGATCCGACTTGTCCCGCATCAGGACAACCGCAGATGCATCCTTCGGCGCCGCCACTGCGGGCGTCAAACGTTCCAATTCTGCATTCATGAATGTCTTCAAAAAATTCACCGGGCCGCGGGTTTTGCGCCCAATTTGTTGATGGTGCCGCGGCAATCGGCGGCGCCGCAATCGCAGCGCTTCCGGTCATCGTGAAAACTGGTCACATAATCGATAGTGATCTCTTCACCAGGGGCAATATCACGCAAAGCAAAAAACAGTATATGCCCGTAAAGGATCGTGACGTATGCGTTCGGGCGGCAACTGTGATTGATATACCGGGTCGCGTTTCCTCCGACACTGCCGTCAATCGCCCAATAAGAATCTATAGCGCAGATATGTATGCGACGCTTGCCGCGCAGCCGCCGCGCGATTTCAGCCCTGGAAATGCATTCGCCCTCGTACTCGGCGATCTTTTGCCTGCGTTTGAAAGCAACGGATGCAAAACAGCCTTTGCCGTCTATATTCGACCGGCCTGCCGTAACGCCCGGCGCTTCTTTAATTCTTTCGGTTCTTTTCTTCACCACACTCACGCCCCGGTTCATCGTGGAATGTTTGCGAGAGCAGTTTCTTCATCGGGGTAGAGATCCAGAATCGAGGTAAGGTTGGTTACATCCAGCAGGTTGGTCAGGCGCGGAGAAGCACCGCTCAGTTTCAGAACACCGCCCTGTCGCATTACGGTTGCCAATGATTTCACGAGTTCTCCGAGTCCGCTGCTGTCCATCCATTCGCAGGCTGAAAGATCTATGACGAAGTTTTTCACCCCCGATCCCAAATGCTCGCGCACAAGCGACTGTACCCCGTCTATCCTGCCGCGTTCTCCGGGTCCGGTCGTAATTTTCAACACGATCACATCTCCAACACGGTGCGATCCAATCTCCATTCGCGCTCCACAAAGAGATAACGGAACAGACGAAATAAGACGGAACAGACGGAAATACTCAGTCCTTCCGTGATTTTCGTATCATTTCGTTTGTTCCGTTATCTCTCTTTTATCTCCCAATGTCGTTTGGATTGATTCAGGTCATTTCTGGGCTGCGGTCGCAGCCGCATCCGAGCCGTTTCCTTTTACGTACCTGTCCATCCAGGAGATCATCTCCCACAGCGTATGCTCTATCGATTCCCTCGCGGCATAACCGTGCGATTCGAGCGGCAACGTTACATAACGGACATTCCCGCCGTTTCCCTTCAGCGCCTGATAGAACCTGTCGCTCTGTATCGGATGGGTGCCGGTATTGTTGTCGGCTTCGCCGTGTATGAGCAGAATCGGTTCCTTCAGCTTGTGGGCGAACATAAAGGGAGAAACCTTGAAATACATTTCGGGAGCCTCCCAGAACGTGCGCCGCTCGCTTTGAAAACCGAACGGTGTAAGCGTTCTGTTGTACGCACCGCTGCGTGCAAGGCCCGCGCGAAACAGGTCAGTATGCGCAAGCAGGTTCGCGGTCATGAAGGCTCCGTATGAATGCCCCCCGACTCCGACGCGCTGCCGGTCGATTACGCCCATCTCGTCGGCTTTGTCGATTGCAGCTTTCGCACTTTCAGCGATCTGTTCGATGTAAGTATTGTTCATCGTCTCCGGATCGCCTATTACCGGCATCGTTGCATTGTCGAGGATTGCATACCCTGCAAGCAGCAAAAACAGGTGCGAAGCGCCGCCGATGGTCGTAAACCTGTTTGTCGATCCCGTCACCTGACCCGCTGTGCCTGCATCGGTAAATTCCTGCGGGTATGCCCATACGAGCGCGGGAAGCCTTGTACCGGGTTTGTAATCCGGGGGCAGATACAGCGTAAACGACAGGTCGACGCCGTCGGCCCGTTTGTACCTCACAAGCCGTTTGCTGATCGTCCGCAATTGCGGCATCGGATCCCTGAACGCCGTCAGCGCCTGCTTTTCGCCAGATCCGGTGACTCGCAAATAATAATTCGGCGGATCGTTCTGGGTCTCCCACCGGGTTATGAACTTCGTCCCGTCGTCTGAGAGCAAGGCAACAAATGATTCATAGCTCTGTTCATCGGACCGAAACAACCTGTCCGATTTGAGCGTCGTCAAATCGAAGCGGTCCAGAAACGGCCGGTCACCCTGCGGAGACGATCCCTGCCCCGAAAGGTATATCGAACTTCCGTGCATCAGCATTGCACGTTGCCCCGTTGCAGTTACCCGCATCACTGGCTGTCCAGGATCGTTATACCGATCCTGCATCGAACGATCCCATATCACGCGTGCAGATTGCGAGGGACTGTCCGCGTTGTAGAGAAAAGTGCGCGCCCAGCGGCGCGTTCTGTCCATATCGCGAATCAAAACAACGCCGTCCCTCTCTCCCCACGTCATTCCTGCAAACCGGTGCTCGGTTTTCGCCAACTCCGTGGGCTCACCCTCAAACGGCGCCTTGAGCATCAAGACCCTGTCGCGAACTTCGGCCTTTTTCCTCGTATCGCCTCCGTCCAGAGCCTCGACCCAAACGAGCGTAGAATCGGACGTGGGCCCCCACGAATAACCTCGCGGTCCGGTCGGCACGCCCTCGATGGGCACTTGATCCTGAAGCGGAAGGCTCGCCAGTTTGTGAACCACCCTCCCCGATCGATCCCATACCTCTACATCCTTCGGAAATGCATTCGCCGGATGCAGGTAGGAATATGGCTTATGAATGCGCACTACCAGGAAATGCTTGCCGTCAGGCGACGGATCGGCTGTGGAGTAAACCGCAGGTTTGCCGATAGTCGTCATTCGACCGAGCCGCGAATCCAGCAATGCAAGCTGTGATGTGAAGTAATAATCAAACAGGTCTTCATCGTGTTTGTTTTTGAGCAGATCCTGATAGGTCCAGCCCGGTGTTGCCTTACCGTAATTTTCCTGAACCGTGGGCCCCACCGGAACTTTTGGCGCAGCGGGAGCTGCGCCGCGCGCCCCTGGCACCGTCTGTACAATCAGCGTTCTGTTATCCGGCATCCATTGAACGGCGTCGCCGTACGTTGCATTCAATTTGACGCCGGGCATTCGACGCACCGCTCCGGTTGAGGCGTCTCCGATCCACAGTTCAACCGTGTTTGATGAGGTGTTTGTGAAAGCAAAGCGACTGCCGTCGGGCGACCAGTTCGGCATTCCGAGAGCAGCGCCCGCCGGCACCGCTACCTTGATTTCTTTTCCGTCGCCGATGAATCGCAATCGCAATCCCGTAAACCGGCCGGCGCGCTGAGGCCCATTCGTATTCGGATTGATCCTCATTCCGGCAAGCCGAAGCATCGGTTCGGCAAGTTCCGCTATGGTCGGATAACTCGACATTTCGAGCAAAAGCAAGCGATCGCGCGTCGGACTTATAGAGACCGAAGGAGTCGGTTGCGCGTCGAGAATGTCGGTGATGTTTTTGGCCGGTCGCTGATAGCCGCCCTGACCGAAGATCGTCGCGGGAAGCGCCAGCATCAATATCAACGTAAACGCCGCTGCGCGTCGAATAGAGTTGCAATTCATTTCAACCTCCGGGTTCCTGCATACATTTGCACCATAGCGCGTGAAACTGGTGAACGCCATTTTCGCGTTTTACGGAATAACGACCGCGATCATACGATATCGACCGCAACCCCTGCTGCACCGATTCGCAAACGGCAATATCCTCGCGCTGCACCTCGTCGCTCAACGCCAGAGTCGAATCCACCCGATCAGCATTGAGTTCGTCTTCTGGGAAATACCATTCGAAGATCGTCAATGTGCGCTCGGGTCCGAGCGGAATTATGACGTTCGTCGAAATGTTGTCGGGATATATGTTCAGCATAAGATTCGGGAATACCCAGAAATATAATGCTTGGCCCTGCTGCTCAGTAGCCTGATAGCGCCTCGAAGCGTCGGGTTCCCTGCGTATCGGCGCGTCCTGCCTGGAATGATACCGCCCGAGTATGGTTCTGTAGTTCTCATAATCGAATTCGCGCATAAGCGAAGGATGGGCGATCGGTATGTGATAACCTTCGGCGTAGTTGTCTACGTATACTTTCCAGTTGCATTCGATCACGTAGTCGCGCCGCGCCGCCCACCGCATTTCGTTTATCCGGAAATTACGGGTTGCAGCCGGTATGTCTCCGAGCACCGTCGCAAGATCAGCGCCGTCGAATTCACCTTGTCGGGATGCGATTCGAACGAAGACGAACTGTTCCCAACCCTGCACTTCAACCGGCTTGAGACCCATTGCATCGCGGGAGAAATTCTCCACACCCTCCCAATCGGGTGCGCCCAGAAGCCGCCCATCGAGCGCATAGGTCCAGCCGTGATATCCGCACTGAAATACCCGACGGCATCCATCACCTTGCGCAACACGGCCGGCGCGGTGCCGGCATACATTGTGAAACGCCCGCAGGACCTCATTCTGATCCCGTACCACCAATATGGGTTCGCCCAGAATCTCCGTTGTAAAAAAGCTACCCGGTTCGAGAACGTTTCCGAGTCTTCCTGCAAGCTGCCAACTGCCGAAAAAGATGCGTTCGCGCTCCATATCGAGAATCGACGGATCGGTATAAAAGCGGGATGGGAGTGTCTCGGCGTATTCGAGGCGTTCGTCGAAATGAAAATCGAGCGGATTCATCAAAAAAATAGAAGGGAAATTGGGAAGGAAGAGAGATAACGGAACAGACGAAAATAGACGGAACAAACGGAAAGGTTGATCATTTCAGAAGTTATCGTTTATTACGTTTCATTCCGTTTGTTCCGTCTATTTTCGTCTGTTCCGTTATCTCTCTTTCTTCCCAAACCGGGATTTGCCGGTCTGTTACGGACGGGTATTGAATTTGTCGTAAAGCTTTGTGTGCCTGCTCGACAGATCCACGGGCCGCCCGTTTATAAACATATGTTTGATGTTCGTGCGAAATTCCAGCGGATCGCCGTCTGTGACTATCAGGTTTGCCGCTTTGCCTGCTTCGATGCTGCCGATCATTTTATCCACGCCGAATATCTGCGCCGGATAAATCGTTACGGCCTTCAGCGCCTCATCCTTGGGCAATCCGAACGCAGCCGCTGTTCCTGCCTGATACGGCAGGTTGCGTACATACGCAGCGTCGCTTGTCTGGAACGCGAACCGAACGCCGGCCTTGTGCAGTTCGGCAGCCTGCGCGAAGTTGCGGTCATAGGGATCGTCTTCGCGTCTCGGCACCTCGGTCACGGGGCCGATGATTACCGGAATATTTTTTTCCTTGAGAAGCGAGGCAACCTTCACCGCTTCATCGGCGCCGGTGATGATCAGCTTGAGCTTGTTTTTGTCGGCAATCTCGATCGCTCCCTTGATCTCGGCTTCCGTATTGGCAGTCATCAATACGGGGATTTCTCCGCGTACTACGGGGATCAACGCTTCGAGTACGAGATCGGCAGGCCGCGCAGGAAGGCTCGGATCTTTTGCCCGCGCTTCCTTTGCATTGGCGTAATTCCGGGCCTCTTCGAGTTTCTTTTCAAGCGCTTCGACCTGACGCCGGGCCTGCTCTCGCTGATTGCCCGCCGCCTGACCGCCGAAGCCGCCGAAACCTCCGCCGCGCCCGCCGCCGCTCGCACGCGGATATTCCATAGCCATCGCCACGGTCGGCTTGACCGCCATCTCCTGCCAGGTCCACCCGTCGAGATTTATCATCGCCGCCTGCCCGGAAACCAGCCGCCCCCGAGGACTCGTGATTACCGAGGTAACGCCGTTTGCACGCGCCACCGGAATCAGCTCCGAGTGCATATTCACGGCCAGAACTGCCTTGGCGTTGGAATTAAAATCGCCGAGTTCGGTGATGTCCTGCGTCTCCTGTACCGATCCGACTTCGGTAAGGCCGAGCCGCGTACCGCTGTCGATCATCCCCGGATATACCGACAATCCGCGGCCGTCGATAACCTTGGCCGTGCCCGGCACGTTTACGCGCTCGCCCACAGCGACAATCTTACCGTCCTTGATATGCACAGTTCCGCGGGCAATGACGGCGCCGGTAACCGTAACGATTTTTGCATCCTTTATTGCATACTCTGAGTTCTGAGCAAGCGCAGGCAACGCACAAATGCACGAGACCAACGCTGCGAGCAGCCCTCCGGTTGCAGCATTCATTCGTATTTTCAGATTCATGAAGTCCGCTCTCCTCAATTCTTTCTGCGCTCCGGATGCCGATGACCGTCAAGCTCCTCTTCGGTTAGAGTCGGCGGCGGGGTTTCCATCTGCTGCGAGGGCTGCTGCTGACCTGCGGTGCGCCGCTCTGCTTCGATCAGGGCCTTCTTTTCCCTCGCAATTGCATCCCTGCGCTGGATGTCTTTTTCCCGATCGAAAAGGAGCTCGCCCTCTACAAACGTCTTTTCTACACGCGCGTAAATACTGAACGGATGCGCATTGAAAATCACGAGATCTGCATCCTTGCCCTCATCTATGCTGCCCGTGCGACGATCGATCCCAAGTTGTTTGGCGGCATTGAGCGTCACGAAACGCAGCGCCTCCTCTTCGGGAACATTTCCGTACTTGATTGTCTTTGCGGCTTCCTGATAAAGCCTGCGCGCAAGATCCGCGCTGTCGGAATTGATCGAAGTCACAACCCCGTTGCGGGCCATGATGGCGGCGTTGCCGGGTATGGCATCGAATGCCTCCATCTTGTACGCCCACCAGTCGGAGAATGTCGACCCGGCCGCTCCGTGCGCCGCCATTTCTTTGGCTACCTTGTAGCCTTCAAGCACGTGCTGGAATGTATGCACCTTCCAACCAAACTCGTCGGCTACCGACATCAGCATCAGGATTTCCGGTGCGACGTAACAGTGCGAATGCACGAGCAGCTTGCCCCGCAGAATATCCGCTATCGCGTCAAGTTTCAGATCGCGGCGCGGCTGAAGCGGGTTTTCGCCGCGCTTCTTCGCCGACTCATATGCATCCCACTCGTGCATGTATTCGCGGCCCTCGGTAAAGGCTTCGCGAATTGTTTCCGCAACGCCCATACGCGTAGCCGGATAGCGAAGCGGCCGTCCCGTCCCGCCGAAGGGATTCGCCTGATTTCCCTGCCGCTTCGGATTTTCGCCGAGTGCGAACTTGATCGTGCGCGGCGCATCCTGAAGTATCATCTCCTCGGCGGTGCTGCCCCACTTGAGCTTCAACACGACGTTCTGCCCGCCGATGGAGTTGGCGCTGCCGTGCATCAAATGTATCGTTGTAGTCCCGCCCGCAAGCTGACGGTAAATGTTCGGATCGCGATCGTTGACTACATCGCGCATCCGCACCATTGCCGATACCGACACAGTGCCCTCATTCACCGACGGATCTTCGGACGCCGTATGCGAATGCGCATCGATGAAGCCCGGAGTGACGTACATTCCCGTAGCGTCGATTACCTGAGCGTTGGGACCGGCCGTTACGTTTTTGCCTACCGATACGATTTTACCGTTGCGGATAAGTATCGAACCGTTTTCGATGGTTCCATGCGATGCGGTCATAATCGTTGCGTTTTTTATCAGCAACTCGCCGCTCTGCTGCGCGTATGCAACGGCGGTGAACGCCGCCAGAATCGCAAGACAAAGAGTGAACCGAATCGTTCGCATTGTTTTCTCCTTCACAAAGGGAATGTTGGGTGAGACCCGCTCACTCCTCGTTGCCTCTCGGCGCTCGCGCGCCCGTAAATTCGACCTGCTGACCCAATACGGTCATAGTGCCGCGTATCGAATCGCCCTGAATCGTGCCCTGTGCGGCGATCGGCAATTCGTTACCCCCCGCATTTACCGTGTAATTGAATATCAGTTCATTTCCGTTCAGCCGCACGTCGCCAAGGCGCGTAGTGCCGAACTGCGAAGTGATATCTCCGCCGAGCCCACCCGCACCCGGCTGAATATTCATCGTGACCGTCATTTGCCCCTGGGGTGAATTGATTTGAAGCGTCCAGACGCCCACAGCCGCTGCGATCGAGGCTGCACCCCCGCCCGGCCCGCCCGGACGTCCGCCGCGCCCGCCCGGCCCGCCGGGTCCTGCCATAGCAGGCGCGGGCGCTTTGACTTCGTACTGTTTGCCGTCTACGAAAACGTATTTAACCTGTGTGCGGCGGTCGAAGATGTCGGCGCTGGTTACGACGATGTTTGCTATCTTGCCGGCTTCGAGACTGCCGAGTTGTTCGGCTACGCCGAATATCTGCGCCGGATAAAGCGTCAGCGCCTTGATGGCCTCTTCTTTCGGCAGTCCGGCTTCAATTGCGCGAGCGGCATTTGTCAAAAAGTCGCGCGGCTGCGCGAGATAACCGGATTGGAAGGCAAACCTGACGCCAGCTTTGTGAAGCGCTGCGGCGGCTTTCGGCGCTTCCGCACGAGCCTTGATCGTTCGCAGCGCTTCGTCTTCCGGGTTATCGAGATTCGCAGGTCGCTGCGGGTAGTTGAGACTCAGCAGAACTACTGCGTTTTTATGCTTCAACAGATCCACAACCTCTGCGCTTTGGGTTGCTCCTGCGATCCAGGTCTGAAGGTTGAATTCTTCACCGAAAGCAAGCGCCCTGCGGATCTCGCCCGGTTCGTTTGCCTGAAATACAACCGGCATTTCGCGCTTGAGGTAGGGTTGAAGCGCAGCCAGGGATTTATCCACAGGCGGACGCTCCATACCGCGCTTGTTGGTTTCATATCGCGCCCACGCATCCCGGTAATACTGCGCATCCAGAAACGATTGCCGCAGGAAAGCAACCACGCCCATCAAAGACGAAGGATAACCGCCGAACCCTCCCCGTCGTATCGCAACATTCAAAGATACCGGGGATTTCAGAATCAGCTTTTCGACTTCCGCTCCGCCCAGATTTATCAGCGCCGATTGCCCCTGAAACATTCCGTCGCGCGGCGAGGTCAGCACCGTAGTGATTCCGGCGCTGCGCACCGTATCAAACGTATCGGCGGCGATGCGCAATTGATCAGTGGCCAACAGTTCGGGGCTGCGGCCGGCAGGCGTTGGCGCAGGCGTTGCAGCCCCGCCTGCCTGCCCCGGCAGTGTTAGCGGGACGGCAACCTGTATTGCAGGGGCGCCGCCGCCCCGGCCGCCGCCCTGCGCCGGCGCTGCGGCAGGCAGGCCAAGATTGGTATAAGCGTCGAAAAGGCCCGGATATACCGTCATACCGGTAGCGTCGATTACACGGGCGTCGGCCGGAATCGGGACATCGGCGCCGACTGCGGTAATCAATCCGCCTCGAATTACTACCGTGCCCTTCTGAATCGTAGCGCCCGATACCGTAACGACCGTTCCGCCGCGTATTGCGACGGCTTCGCCGTTTGACGCTCGCACTCCGGTTTGATGCGCCGACCAGGCTGCAAACAGACCGGTGCACAGCACGAAGACGCCGACTAGGGTCAGAATCCGCTTGCTAAACATAAGTAAAATAGACTCCTGTACTGTCTTGCTTTTCGCTGGACAAACTGACGGGATGATGGAACTGTGTTCGTCCCGGTCGCGGAAGGGATCGAACTGCATCGATCCTCCGCACAAATCGAAAGACGATTTGCAGCGCAGGCGGTTACAAGATTATTTCGTCTGCGAAGCCGTAATGTACACTAATGCAGGGGAAATTGGAACGTTTCCGACGCCGCTGCATCAGGAGGAAAGAGAGATAACGAAACATACGAAATAAGACGAAACATACGGAAAGTTTGTTGATTTCCGTCGTTTTAGTCTATTTTCGTTTATTCCGTTATCTCTCTTTCACCCTTATCGGAGAAAACCCCGATGCCGAACCTGAATCTGATTCTGTTCGACGCAGCCGGAACGTTGATTGCCACGGCCGAAAGCGTAGGCGATACCTACTGCCGCATAGCGTCGTCGTTCGGCATTTCATCCGACCCAGTTGCATTGCAGCATTCATTTTCCGATCGATTTCGACGCCAGCCTCCGATGATCTGCAATCCGGCACTCACTCCAACCGAGCTTACGCTTTGCGAAAGAATATGGTGGAAACGCCTCGTCGCCGAAGTCTTCGGCGACGAGGCCCGACATCCCCGTTTCGATTCATTTTTCGAGGCGGTTTTTGAGCATTACCGCAGCGCTCAAGCCTGGACCGTATACCCTGAAGTCACGACTACTCTTGCAGAATTGCGCAGGAGAGGATTTCGCCTATCGGTCGTATCCAATTTTGACTCCAGATTGTTCGACATACTCGCGGGCCTGGGCCTGAGTGATTACTTTGCATCAATCAACCTGTCCACTCACATCGGCGCGGCGAAACCGAATCCGGCGATTTTTGAGTCGGTTTTGAATCGCCACAAAACAAGCCCGGATCTTGCCCTGCACGTCGGCGACAGTTTCAGTGAAGACGTCCAAGGCGCGCTCGCCGCCGGATTGCGCGCGGTTTTTCTTGACCGCATAAACACGGATTCGCAGAATGAAGCGCCGGAGCGGATCACCCGGCTTGACCAGATTCTCGATTTGATTCCCAAGGAGTATCTTCCATGCTCGCTTCCAGAATGACCCTTGCATTGTTGCTGTTCACAATTCCCGTCATCGCTCAAAACCGCGCGGAAACACCCACAATCACGGCAAAAACCGCCGGACTGCAAAAAATTGACGGTTATATGCCGCTTTACTGGGATGCAGGCGCGGGCAAACTCTGGTTGGAAATTTCGCGGTTTAATACCGAACTGCTCTATCAGGTCTCGCTCGCAGCCGGTGTAGGCTCCAATCCTCTGGGCCTCGATCGCGGACAACTGGGCGGCACACACATAGTTGCGTTCGAGCGATCCGGCCCTAAAGTTCTGATGGTTGAACCGAATTACAGTTTTCGCGCCATCAGTCCCAACGAAGCCGAACGCCGCGCCGTAGCAGACAGCTTTGCGCGTTCGGTGCTCTGGGGATTCAGGATCGAAGCGGCGGAGGACGATCGGGTCCTCGTAGATGCTACGCCGTTTTTTCTGCGCGACGCACACGGAGTAGGTGAAAGACTTCGCCAGTCCCGGCAGGGTTCATACCGCTACGACGATTTACGCAGCGCATTCTACCTTCCGCGCACGCGCGGATTTCCGCAGAATACCGAAATAGAAACCGTCATCACGCTGACGGCGGACGGCGAAATAGGGCCGCTTGTGCGCAGCGTTGCTCCCACGGCCGGTTCCGTCACCGTTCGCCAGCATCATTCTTTCATTCAATTACCCGATAATCAGTACAGACCGCGCCGCCTCGACCCGCGCGTAGGCGTATTCGGCATATCGTTTTACGATTATGCATCGCCGTTTACCGAACCCATCGAGAAGCGATGGATATCCCGTCACCGCCTTGAAAAACGCGACCCGAACGCCGCCGTATCGGAACCCGTAAAGCCGATTGTTTATTACGTCGATAACGGAGCGCCCGAGCCTATAAGAACAGCGCTTATTGAAGGCGCGCAGTGGTGGGCGGCTGCTTTCGAGGCGGCCGGATTCAGAAATGCGTTTCAGGTCAGGGTTCTTCCGGAAGATGCAGATCCGATGGACGTGCGCTACAACATGATCAACTGGGTGCATCGCTCGACGCGCGGCTGGTCCTACGGCGCAAGCATTACCGATCCTCGAACGGGTGAGATCATAAAGGGGAACGTCACTCTCGGTTCGCTGCGCATACGCCAGGATTACACGCTCGGCACAGGAATGATTCCCCCCTACGGCAATCGCAACAGTGGCATGGGAACGGATAATAATGAGGGATGTGCATTCGGCGATATACCCGAACTCGAATACCTCGCACAGTCCGATCCCGCGACGGATTCCGCTGCAATGTCGCTCTCTCGAATAAGGCAGCTATCAGCCCACGAAGTCGGGCACACCATCGGCCTTTCGCACAATTTTGCCGCCAGCACTTACGCGCGAGCTTCCGTCATGGATTATCCGGCTCCGTGGGTCGAGATAAATAACGGACGCCTCGATCTCTCGAACGCATACACGGCAGGCATCGGCGAATACGACAAATTTGCGGTCCAATACGCCTATTCACAGTTCAGGACAAACGCCGATGAAGCGGTCGAACTCGAAAGGCTCATCCAGGCGGGACAGGCGGCAGGCATGCTTTTTATCACCGATTCGGATGCACGCCCGCCGGGCGCAGCGCATCCGCTTGCGAGTCTGTGGGACAACGGCGCGGACCCGGTAGCAACACTCCGACACGAAATGGAAGTACGCCGGATCGGCATGGACAACTTCGGGCTGTCGAGCATACCGGCGGGAACGCCGCTTTCGTTGCTCGAAGCGAAATTCCTGCCTCTATACCTTCATCACAGGTATCAGCTTCAGGCGGCGGTGAAAACCCTGGGCGGAGTGTATTACACCTATGCGGTAAGGACGGCTTCGGGGCCGAGTCCCGGGCGTGTGCGGGAAGTTGCGCCTGCCGACCGCCAGCGCGAGGCGCTTCAGGCCGTGCTCGATACGCTAAAGCCTGAAACACTCGCGATTCCCAAACGCATTCTGGATCTGATACCGCCGCGCGCCTTCGGTTATGGCGGAGGCACGGCCGAGTACTTTGCGCGCAGAACGAGTCCCGATTTTGATCCGGTAGGAGCGGCCACGATAGCAGCCGATCTTGCAATATCGGGCTTACTCAACGCGCAGCGCGCAGCCCGTCTCGTGCAGTTCAAGGCGATGGATGCAAACAATCCCGGATTTGACGATGTAGTTCAAGCGCTGTTTAACCAGCTCTGGCCCGTTCAGAAGCCGCAGGATGCATATCACGTTGAAATATTGTGGGCCGAGCGTACGGTGTGCACTCACCGGCTGATGGAACTTGCCGCGGACCAGAATGCGGATGCGGCAGTCAGGGCGATTGCACTCAACTCGTTGCGCGAAACGGGAAGCAAGGCAGGTGCGACGGAGCCGAATTCACGGGGATTTTACCTCCAGCAGGAAATAGATCGTTTCCTCAATCGCCCTGAGGTGCAGCACAGGGCAACGCCGCCGCTGCCTGTTCCGGCAGGCGATCCCATCGGTTCGCGCAATCAGTAATCAGAGAGATGACGAAACAAACGAAATGAAACTAAAATTACGGAATAATTGGGTATTTCCGTAATTTTCGTTTTATTTCGTTTGTTCCGTTATCTCTCTTCTCCGGCGCTATGATTGCCGAACTGAACGAGCGGTAAGGCAGCTTGCTTTTCCGCCTTTGGCGGATTATGTTGCGACCTGCGAAGAAAAGAGTCCTTCCCCCCAACCGTGTAAAGGAGATTGTAATGCAACGGCAACTGCGCATCGCCCCAGTCATTAGCCGCGTGTGCGGAATGGTCATATTTTCAGCGCTGATTTGGCTGGTTGTGCAACCTCCGGCTGCATCCGGTCTGCCGCTTCAGGATCCAAAAATGACGACTGAAGAACGGGCAAAACTCGTGAAATATCTCCACGACTCGCAAAAACAACTGCTGGATGCGATTTCGGGCCTGAGCGAAGCGCAATGGAAATTCAAACCCGCCCCGGAACGCTGGTCCGTAGGCGAGGTTGCCGAACACATTTACCTGGCTGAAAGCCTGTTGTTTGCGCAGGCCGAAGCCGCGATTGCTGCAAAGCCGAATCCCGAGTGGGCTGAAAAAACCAAAGGTAAGACCGAGCTGCTCGAACGCGTGATGGTCCAGCGCGTCGGCCGCGCCCAAGCGCCCGAGTCTATTGTTCCCACGGGAAAACTCTCACGCGACGAGCTGATTGCAAAATTCAGGGATGCGCGCGCCAATACCCTGAAGTTCGCCGAAACCACCGAGCTACCCCTGAAGGAGCATACTACGGATCACCCGTTTCCAATATTCAGCACGCTTAACGCCTATCAGTGGACCATCTACATTCCGCTTCACAACATCCGGCACAATCAGCAGATAGACGAAGTAAAAGCGCATCCAGATTTTCCGAAGAACTGACCGGCGGTTGTCGTCAACTGATTTGAATCTTGCGTTTGTGAGGGTAACCACATGGCATTTACGCGAATGGACGAAGGCAGGGTTGAGCAATGGGTGGAAATCGGCCGTCAGGTTGCGGCCCGCCAGACGCGGATGCCGCAGGTCATCAAGTCCATGCTGCTGCGCCTCGGCGAACAGATGGACGGGTTCGCAATCGACCAGCTTCAGCACGGACTACAGACTGCAACGCGCGCATATCGAGCCGGCGCCGCAGAAGAACTCATCGTCGCCGCACTTTGCCACGATATAGGCAAGGTCATTTCCGTAGAGAACCATCCGGCGATTGCGGCCGAGATTCTCAAACCCTACGTATCCCGCGACACTTACGAAATTGTACGCACGCATCAGGATTTTCAGGGCCGGCACTACTACGCACTGATGGGCAAGGACCCGAACGCCCGACGCCAGTATGAAAACGAGGCGTGGTACGATCTTGCCTGCCGGTTTACGGACGAATGGGATCAAACCTCATTCGATCCGGCCTACGAAACGCTTCCTCTCGACTTCTTCGAACCGATGATCGACCGGGTCTTCACCAAAGGCTTCATCCCGGTCCAGGAAATGGAAGCAAAGCTCTGAAAGAGAATCCGCTGAAAACGCGGAAGCCAAGACGATACACTGAATGGAGGTTCGTTGAATGAGCCAAAAGCCCATTGAAGAAGAACCCTACCCATCGGCAGGCTATGCCTGGTACGTAGTAGGAGTGCTCACGCTCGTATACGTATTTTCATTCATAGACCGGCAGATCCTGAATTTGCTCGTTCGACCGATAAGGCGCGATCTTGGGATAACCGACACGCAGATGAGCCTGCTGATGGGCTTCAGCTTTGCGCTGTTTTACACATTTTTCGGCATTCCACTCGGCCGCCTTGCAGATTCGCGCAGCCGGCGCACGATCATCGCCGTAGGGTTTGCCGCTTGGAGTCTTTTCACCGCAGGGTGCGGTCTTGCGCGCAATTTCTTTCAAATGCTTTTGATGCGTGTCGGTGTAGGCGTAGGGGAAGCGGCGCTTTCTCCCGCCGCATATTCGCTCATCACCGATTACTTTCCGAAACAGAGGCTTGCAACTGCCATCAGCGTTTATTCGATGGGGATATACATCGGCGGCGGACTCGCGCTGGTTCTGGGCGCCGTGGTTGCCAATATAGCCAGCGCGCAGGAAACCTGGCTGTTGCCCATAGTGGGCGAAACGCGGCCGTGGCAGGTAATCTTTTTTATCGTGGGATTGCCGGGCGTCGTTCTGGCTCTGCTGTTGTACACGGTGAAGGAACCGAAACGGCGCGGAGTGAAACAAGGCAGCGCGCAGGTTCCCCTTGGAGAAGTACTGTCGTATCTCTGGAAAAACAAGGTGACGTTTCTTTGCCACAATGTCGGATTCGCGCTGATTTCTTTTTCCAATTACGGCAGCAGTTCCTGGGTGCCTACATTCTTTCAGCGCAATCACGGCTGGTCGGCGGCCGATGCAGGGTATGTTTATGGCGGAATAATTGCGATTTTCGGCACATTGGGAATAGTCGCGGGAGGACGCCTTGCCGATTACATGACGCAGCGCGGCTACAGGGATTCAAGCATGCGAGTTGGACTATATGTAACATTGGCCTGGCTGCCCACGTGCGTCTACAGCCTGGTTCCGAGCGGCAGGTGGGCGGCCCTGCTGCTGATACCCGCAGTATTTCTGACGAGCGCCCCGTTCGGAGTCGCAGCAGCGGCAATACAGCAGATGATGCCGAATCCGATGCGCGGTCAGGCGTCAGCGATCTACCTGTTCGTAGTGAATCTGATCGGACTCGGTATCGGACCTACTGCGGTGGCGGTAACCACCGACTACGTATTCGGTTATGACGACGCCGTAAGATATTCCCTGTTCATAGTTTCTCTGTTTGCGCACATAGTTGCAGCAGTCTTGCTATGGATCGGCTTGAAGCCTTACTGTACGAGTCTCGATCGACTGAGCGACTGGAACGCTCAGCAAACGGAAAAGAGATAACGGAACAAACGAAATAAAACGAAAATTACGGAAAAGGTGAATATTTCCGTTTGTTCCGTCTGATTTCGTTTGTTCCGTTATCTCTCTTTTATGTACCAACGTCGTGTGGAGTGATTAAGAGGCGGTCATCATGATCAAGTCAATCATAAAAATCATCGCGCCGGCTTTGGCGGCAGCGCTTCTGATTGGGGTGTTTACGCTTCCCTTATCGCACGCACAGCAGCCACAGGATGAAAAGAAACCCGAGGAACAGAAAAAGGAAGACGGACTGATCCTCAAGCCTGCCGGGAAAGTCAGCTTTACGACAGACGAAGGCACCTGGATGTCGCTCGATGTTTCGCCCGACGGCACGACGATTGTTTTTGAATTGCTGGGCGATATCTATACGCTGCCGATCGCAGGCGGCGAAGCAAAACGCATCATCGGCGAGATGTCGTGGGATTCACAGCCGAAATTTTCGCCGGACGGCAAATCCATCGTATTTATAAGCGACCGCAGCGGCGCAGAGAATCTGTGGCTTTGCAAACCCGACGGAACCGAAGTCAAGCCGCTTACAAAAGGGCGCGGCCAGGTGATGCAGATGTTTTTATCGCCTTCCTGGACCGCTGACGGAAACTATGTGGTTGCGTCAAAAGCCGACCGTTCGCTAGGCACATACCACGTATATCTGTATCACAAGGACGGCGGATCCGGAGTAAGCCTCGGCCCTCCGCCCCCGCCTCCGCCGCAGCCCGGGCAACAGGGCCCTCCAACCGGGCCGCAAACCAACAGGATGGGCGCCGCAGCCTCGCCCGATGGCCGTTATGTTTATTACGCTCAGCGCAACGGCGCGTTCAACTACAATGCTCAGTTTCCACTCTGGCAGATAATCCGATTTGACAGGGAGACGAGCGAAACGACGACAATCACAAATGCTCGGGGCAGCGCAATGCGTCCGGTACTTTCGCCCGACGGGCGACATCTGGTTTATGCGACCAGATATCAAACGCGAACCGCCCTGCGCGTGCGCGACCTCGAAACAAGCGAGGAACGCTGGCTGATCGACAACGTAACGCGCGACGATCAGGAATCGCGCGCCACACGCGATACATTCCCCGGTTATACCTTCATGCCGGACGGCAAATCGCTGATCGTTCCCATCGGTGGAAAGATTCAGCGCGTCGATTTCGCCACGGGCCGCGCTCAGATAATTCCCTTCAGCGCGCGCGTGGATATGGACATAGCTCCGCGCCTGTACAAACAATACAAAGTCGACGACGGCCCCAGCGTGCGTGCGCGCCTGATCCGTTATCCTGCGCTTTCACCCGACGGCCGGCGAATTGCCTTTACTGCATTCAATAAAGTTTATGTTTGCGAACTGCCGCAATGCACCCCGCGCAGGTTGACCAACCTGATCGTGGGCGAATTTATGCCCGCATGGTCGCCCGACGGCCGTTATGTTGTATTTGCTACCTGGACTCGCGAGGGAGGACACCTTTACCGGTCAGCCCCGGAGCAAGGCCAACCCGAACAGTTGACGCGAAGGGCCGCGTTCTATACCTATCCGGTGTATTCGCCGGACAACAGCAAGATAGTATTCGCGACGGGCGCCGTATCCGATCATCTTTTCGCCGATCTCGGCGAACACGAATACTCCTCTCCCGAAGAAGCCATACTGCACGGTCATAACCCTGCCGAGGTAACCGGCGTGCCCTCTACCGGGGCGCTTGAGTTGAGATACATTCCGGCCGCCGGCGGTGAGGCGACATTGATCGGCCCGGCGCAGGGAGGGCGATACCCGCATTTTTCAAACGATTCAAATCGCGTCTGGTTGACCAGCAATCAGGGCCTGGTTTCGCTTCGGATCGACGGACTTGACCGCCGCGTGCATATTCGCGTAACGGGCAGGGGTACGCCTCCGAATCAAGCTACAGCCGGCCGCATTGCAGTGTCTCCGGCCGGCGATCGCGCTTTTGTCGAGGTTCAGGGCAAGCATTTTCTCCTTACGATTCCGAAAGCGGGAAAGGAGACCGTCAACATCAGCGTCGCCGGCGCGTCTTCATCCGTGCCGGTCAAAAAGATGTCGGCCGAGGGCGGTGATTTTCTCGGATGGTCAAAGGACGGCAAATCCGTTACCTGGTCCTGGGGGCGAAACTTTTATCGCCAGGACATTACAGCCGATAAACCCGAAGTCACCGAAATCGCAGTGACGATGCCGCGCGCCAAGACCAAAGGCACGGTAGTGCTGTCGGGCGCGCGCATCGTATCGATGAAGGGAGACGAGGTGATCGAGCGCGGCGACATCGTCGTCGTCGACAATCGCATTGCGGCAATCGGCGCAAGGGGACGTGTAACGATTCCGGCCGGCGCCGCAACCATAGACGTCACCGGCAAGACGATCATTCCGGGATTGGTAGATGTTCACGCGCATATGTGGCCGCCGCGCGATGTGCATCAAACGCAGGTGTGGCAGTATCTGGCCAATCTTGCATACGGCATAACTACAACGCGCGATCCGCAAAGCTCTACTACCGACGTTTACGCTTACGCTGATCTCGTAGAAACGGGCGACATACTCGGCCCTCGAATTTACACTACGGGACCCGGAGTATTTTCGAGTCTCGGGCTCGACAGCAAGGAAGCCGCGCGCAATTACATCAAGCGTTATCAGGAAGCCTACGAGACGATGACGCTCAAGCAGTACGTAGTCGGCGACAGGCTCGTGCGGCAATGGGTAGCATTGGCGTGTGAAGAGTTCGGCATAACACCGACGACCGAGGGCGCGCTCGATATGAAGCTCGACCTTACGCAAATGGTCGACGGCTATTCGGGCAACGAGCATTCCCTTCCCATTCAACCGCTTTATAAAGACATCGCCGAGTTCGTCGCGCAGACCAAAACTTTTTATACTCCCACGATACTCGTTGCATACGGCGCACCGTGGTCCGAGAATTATTTCTTCCAGAATACGGACGTAGTGAAAAGCGCCAAGTTGCAGCGATTCGTGCCAGGGCAACTGCTGGATTCGATGCTGCGGCGGCGCGGGCAGTGGTTTTTGCCCGAAGAGTACGGGCACGAAGGCATCGCGCGTGGAGCGGCTGCAGTAGTGAAGGCCGGAGGGCGCGTAGGACTCGGCGGCCACGGCCAGATGCAGGGGATCGGCTGCCACTGGGAGTTGTGGGCGCTGCAATCCGGAGGATTGACGCCTCACGAGGCTCTGCGCACAGCCACGATATTCGGGGCTGAGGCAATCGGGCTGCAAAGCGACATAGGGTCGATTGAAACCGGCAAAGTCGCAGACCTCGTTATACTCGACCAGAATCCGCTCACGGATATAAGGAATTCCAATACGATTCGCTATGTAATGAAGAACGGCGAACTGTTCGAGGGCGAAACGCTCGATCAGATCTGGCCCAGGAAGAAAAAACTGGAAACGCAATACTGGTGGAATCAGGAACCCAGGTAAACGAAGTTTTTATATCGAGTTTTTATTTTGAATGATAGATAACAAACTGCAACTGTTGAACGAAAAGAATGCGGCGGCGGAAGCGGGCGGTGGCGCGGAGCGCATCGAACGCCAGCACGCTGAAGGAAAAATGACGGCGCGCGAGCGCGTCGAATTTCTGCTCGACGACGGCACTTTCGAAGAATTCGACAAGCTCAAAACGCACCGATGCTCCGATTTCGGAATGGACGCCCTGCAGTATCCGGGCGACGGATTCATTACCGGACACGGACTCATCGACGGGCGCGATGTATTCGTTTTTGCTCAGGACTTCACGGTTTTCGGCGGCTCCCTTTCGGAGACCAATGCACAGAAGGTCTGCAAGATTATGGACCTTGCGATGAAGGTCGGCGCGCCGGTGATAGGGCTTAATGATTCGGGAGGAGCGCGAATACAGGAAGGCGTTGCGAGCCTCGGAGGTTATGCCGACATTTTTCTGCGCAACACGCTCGCTTCGGGCGTTGTCCCGCAGATATCGGCGATTATGGGGCCGTGCGCGGGAGGCGCGGTTTACTCCCCCGCCATTACGGATTTCACCATTATGGTGAAAAGCTCCAGTTATATGTTCATCACGGGCCCCGAGGTAATCAGAACCGTCACGCACCAAGAGGTGACAAAAGAGCAACTCGGCGGTGCGATGACGCACAACGCTACGAGCGGCGTCGCGCATTTTGCCACTGAAAATGACGAAGAATGCCTGAGACTGATTCGCGAACTGCTGTCTTTCATCCCCTCAAACAATATGGATGATCCTCCACGAATCGCATGCTCAGATCCGGTCGATCGCGCAGATGAAGCGCTCAATTCAATCGTCCCGGCCGAATCCAATCAGCCCTATGACATCAGAAAGATCATCGGAGCGGTGGTTGACGACGGGTACTTTTTCGAGATTCAGGAGCACTTCGCGCGAAATATAGTCATCGGATTTGCCCGGCTCGACGGTCGCCCGGTGGGTATCGTAGCCAATCAGCCGGCATATCTTGCGGGCGTGCTCGATATCGACGCAAGCGTGAAGGGAGCGCGTTTCGTGCGCTTCTGCGACTGTTTCAATATTCCGATAATTACATTTGAAGACGTGCCCGGATTCCTGCCCGGCGTTAATCAGGAGTACGGCGGCATAATCCGCCACGGCGCAAAACTGCTTTACGCCTACGCCGAAGCTACTGTGCCCAAGATAACGGTTGTTACGCGCAAAGCCTACGGCGGAGCATATTGCGTCATGGGCTCAAAACATATCCGAACCGATGTCAACTTTGCCTACCCGACCGCAGAAATTGCGGTAATGGGAGCAGAAGGCGCCGTGGGTATTCTTTACAGACGGGATCTCAGCGGTGCACTGGATCAGGCGAGTGTTCGGCGCGCAAGGATTGACGAATATCGCGACAAGTTCGCTTCGCCCTATGTAGCTGCCGAACGCGGATACATCGACGAGGTTATAGAGCCGAGGCTGACGCGACCCAAGCTGATTCGTGCGCTCAGGCTTCTGGAAAATAAGCGCGAAACCAATCCGCCGCGCAAACACGGCAACATTCCGCTGTAAACCAAACAACGTGGGGAAGATAACGGAACAAACGAAATAAGACGAAAATTACGAAAATATTGAATATTTCCGTCTGTTTCGTCTTATTTCGTTTGTTCCGTTATCTCTCTTTTAGCCCCAAAGTCGTATGGAGTGATTTAAGGGTATGGGCAGACTGGCGGGGCGCCTTCGCGGGAGCCGACGCAAAGTTCATTTGAGATTCTTGGGTTGTCGCCCATTATGCTTATTTGAGGCGGATTTTCACCCTGTGCTACCGCTGAGACTATTTCAGCTCGATAGAATATCGGTCCTTTCTTCGCATTGTCCTGAGCCGTCGCAAAGGGGTATGTAAAGTTTTTCACCGATCCTCCGCTGACTGTATCTAGTTTGCTTAACTCTTGCGAGGTCGGTCGGGTCAGCGGCACACTGTTCAAATTGCTGTGTTGGGTTATTTCAACCCTAACAGATGTGTCCGGCAGATTATTACTTGGGGATATTTCAACTGTTAGTGTTTGAGAGCCGCTGGAGACATCCATAGTAGCCGGCGGGGGAAATACCGCACTCGCAATCCTCACAGAAAGCGGGGTCTGATTCTGACTGGGGGCAAATGCTGCCGAAAAAGCCTGATTCACAATTGAACAAAAGCCCTCTACATCAGTTTCGGAAAAGAATGACCCGGCAATCGGAAAACCACTGCCGTCAATAAGGTATACAGATGTACCTGATGAGCTGCTCTGGTATATTCCACCGGGTCCTGTAGTAGTAACCATCGTGTTATAGGTATGTCCACAACTGTCAGGCTCTGCGTAGTAAGACCCATCTCCCCATAGGTAACATAAACTCATGCTATAGGTAGTGTTAGAATATGCATATACGTAACCGCCACAGTATGAAGCCTGCGCATAGCTTGTAAATAAACCGGAGATTCTCTCCATTTGTGAGCCGACCTTCCGTTTCGGCTGAGAAGGATCCGTCGCATATCCCTTGATACGAGGTTTTATATACTCTACGATGAATTGTTGTACTTTCCCTGCATCCATATTATTTGCTGATGCTCGTATCTGCATATCCGTTACGACCGCAGAAATAAGATTCTGCTTCTCACCTTTTAGCTGCTGAAGTTGCACAATTGCGGGACTACCTGGATTCGGCCAATTCCGGTCTTTTATTTCCTTGACCCTCTCATTTATAGCGCGAACCCTTTTCTCATAATCGTATGCCATATAGCGGAACAGATTCGCCTCGTTCTCATTAAATCCGGCCAGTTGTGCATATACTTTTTTCTTCTCTCTATCAAGCTCCGTGTCTTCTGAAGCGGAGAATATTCGAAACAGAATGTCGTAGGCAACGTGATCGGGAATACTGGATGGATTAATATAACCATCGAATAATGCTGCCGGACGCTGATGGTCTGAGCGTTGAGGATGTTGGGGAGTCTGACTATAACCGGTAAAGCGCCCCGTTGCATACAATAACGAATTAAGGTTAATAACAGTGAAAGCGAACAAACCCGTGAGCAGCAGTGATAAGCAAACAAACATACGACTCATCATAAGCTCCTTATCTTGACCGATGCGGGCGAACGTAATTGTACTCTCAACAGTT
>JAHBSF010000037.1 GCA_019639255.1 Acidobacteriota bacterium
TCGTTTACAGAGTACTGAACACCAAAATCGAAACCGCTGTATTCCGCGGTTTCCGCGTTCTATGCGGTGCAGCCGATGAAGGTACTTTACGTCGAAGACGATGCCCGGGACGCCGAACTGGCCAGGCGCGAGATTGCGCGCCGGGGAACCGGGATTGTGCTCGATTGGGCGACGACGCTTGCCGAGGCGCGCAAGCGACTTGCATCCGACGAGGTATACGATCTGGTTCTGACCGATCTGACGCTGCCCGACGGGCACGGGATGGAGCTGGTATCGGAAATACGCGAGCGCGGATTGCACGCAGCGATCGTCGTGCTTACGGGTTCGGGCAACGAGGAGATGGCGGTAACCGCGCTCAAAACGGGCGCGGACGATTACCTGGTGAAGCGGAATGATTATCTGGTGCGATTGCCGCTGGTGCTCGAAAACGCGCTTGCGCGGTTCCGCGCCGAATCCAGCCGCCGCGCCCGACCGCTGCGCGTGCTTTACGCCGAACATACGGCGACGGACATAGACCTGACCCGGCGGCATCTGGCGCGCCACGCGTCCCACATACGGCTGGATGTCGTTACGGGAGTGCATGAGTTATTCAGGAAGCTGCCCCCTGCCAACGATCAGGACTGCGATTACGATGTACTCCTGCTCGATTACAGGTTGCCGGGGTTGAACGCGCTGGAGATATTGAAGGCGCTTCGCGAGGATCGCGGGCTGGACATTCCCGTGGTTCTCGTCACCGGGCACGGGGACGAGGATGCTGCGGCGCAGGCGTTGCGGCTCGGCGCGTCGGATTATCTGGTCAAACACGCGGGTTATCTGTACGAACTGGGCCTTGCGCTCGAGAAGGCCCACGATCGTGCGCGCTTGATGCGCGAGCAGGCGGCGTTGCGCGCAAGCGAAGCGCATATGCGGCGGTTGACCGAACGCCTTGAGCAGTACCTGACGACGAGTCCCACCATAACATACGCGCTCGGCGTCGAGGGCGACCGCGCAGGCACGCTATGGATAAGCGACAACATAGAGCGCATTCTCGGATACACGACCGAGGAAGCGAGCGCCGACGACTGGTGGGAGACCAATCTGCATCCCGAGGATCGCGAGCGTGCGTTGGCCGAGATGGCCGGATTGTTGAGCCGTAAATCGCAGTTGGATCATCTGGCGCACGAATACCGGTTTGCGTGCAAGGACGGCCGGTTCATATGGGCGCACGACGAGATGAGGGTGCGGCGCGACGAAGAGGGCCGGCCCGTAGAGATCGTCGGCGCGTGGATGGATATAACCGAGCGGAAGGCCGCCGAAAGCGAGTTGCATCTGCAAAGCGCCGCGCTTTCGGCTGCGGCCAACGCAATCCTCATAACCGACCGCGACGGAGCGATCATCTGGGCCAATCCCGCTTTTACGGAGCTTACCGGATATGAAGTCGAGGAGGGTCTCGGCCGCAATCCGCGCGAACTGATCAAATCGGGGAAACACGATGCGGCGTTTTACCGGGGAATGTGGGAAACGATCGTGGCGGGAAAGGTGTGGCGCGGCGAGGTTGTCAACCGGCGCAAGGACGGAAGCCTGTACAACGAGCGGCTGACGATTACTCCGGTGCTGGACGCGCGCGGCGAGATTCACAGGTTCATCGCAATCAAGGAAGACATCACCGAGCAGAAAAAGATGCAGGATCAGTTGCTGCGCACGCAGCGGCTTGAAAGCGTGGGCAGGCTGGCAAGCGGCATTGCGCACGACCTGAACAATATCCTTGCGCCGATGCTGCTTGCGCCGCCGCTGCTGCGGGCGGCGCTCCACGATCCCTCGATGCAGCGCCTGGTAGACGCAATCGAATCCAACGCACAGCGCGGCGCCGACATCATCAAGCAGCTTCTGACATTCGGACGCGGCACTACGGGTGAAAGGATTCCCTTGCAGTTGATCTCGCTTGTGCGCGATATGGAGCGGATCATCGAGGAAACTTTCCCGAAAAACATTCGCATGCGGCGCGAGGCCGCCGCCTCTACGTGGCTCGTTGACGGCGATCCTACGCAACTGCATCAGGTGCTGCTCAATCTGTGCGTCAACGCGCGCGACGCTATGCCCGAAGGCGGACTGCTGACGCTCGGCGTAATGAATGTAGAAATCGATGAAACAGCCGCGGAGATGGCGCCGACTATGCGGCCCGGCCGCTTTACAGTATTGAGCGTGGGCGACACGGGCGAGGGGATCCCGCCCGAACATATGGATCATATCTTCGATCCGTTTTTCACCACCAAGGAAGTCGGACAGGGTACGGGCCTTGGGCTTTCAACCGTTCTGGGAATCGTGCAAAGCCACGGCGGATTCATCCAGGTAGACAGCCGCATCGGCGCCGGCACTACGTTCCGCATACACCTGCCCGCAAGCGCCTCGCTCGAAGCCGCCGCCCCCGGAGTCGAACGCGAGCAACCGCCGCAAGGGAACGGCGAGCTGATTCTGGTTGTAGACGACGAGGCGAACGTGCGGCAGGTAACGCGGCAGATGCTCGAACGCAACGGCTATCGCGTCATAGAAGCCAAAGACGGAGCCGAAGGACTAGCAAGGTACGCACAGCATCAGCGGGAGCTTCACGCCGTCGTTACCGACATGATAATGCCGGTGATGGACGGGCCGAATTTCATACGCGCGCTGCACCGCTTCGATCCGAATGCAGTGATCATAGCCATCAGCGGCTTCCAGACCGAAGAAGGCGTCTCGGCCGCAATCGACGATCAGGTGGCGGCCTTCATCAACAAACCGTTCAGCGCCGCAGCGCTGTTGCACGCGCTGAGGCAGGCGCTGAGGCGCAAGTAACGATCCCTCCACAGTAGTCCCGGAGTCGTGTATGTTCGATCGCTTCGCGCTCCGCCGCCCATCGACTTTCTGCGCCGATTGCGGCAATGAACGCGCGCCCGACCGGTTTTGGGCGCACCGCTACCTGTGCGCCGATTGCGCGCGCCGTCGCGGGCATCCTCGACGCGCGATACTCACCGCAACGGCTCTTGGCTTTGCGCTCATCGCGGCGCTACAGATGCTGCGCCCCCCGCCGCCCGTTACCTACCCGCCTGCGGTCTCGGCATTCGACGCCGCAGGCGACCGCCTACCGGCGGTTAAAGAAACTGAAAAACCCGAGCGCGTAATGTGCGGTGCGCGAACGCTGCGCGGAACGCCCTGCCGAAGACTTGTCGCGCCGGGTGAACGCTGCGTGCAACACAAGGGACGCGCGTCCATTCTGCATCAGAAAGAAGTGAGATAACGAGATAACGGAACAGACGAAAATAGACGAAACAAACGGAAAGAAGCATAGTTTTCTTTCCGTTTGTTTCGTGTATTTTCGTTTGTTCCGTTATCTCTTCTGATCCTTATTGAACTTGGAGATAAGACAAGCGAGAATATGCCGGCAATGCAGCGGTCTGCGGAAACCGGATTAACGGTCGAGCTTCCCCCCCCACGGCGGCTATGACGACGACGTTGGCATTGACGGCGATATATCTGACGGCGGCGCTGATCGGCGCGACTGCGGCGGTGATCGTGTGGCTGAGGCGCGCGGCGGCGGCGGCGGCGCTTCCGCTTGCAGGCATGCTTGCTGCTGCGGCGTTCTGGGCGTTTTGCGATGCGATCGAAGCGCAGTTGACTACGGTTGACGGCAAACAACTGATATCGCAGTTCCAGTATTTCGGCGTCGTATCGGCCGGACCGTTTTTCTTTCACGCTGCGATGGTGCTGGCGCGCCTTGAGCGCAATCTCAGCCGGGCCGTAAAACTCGCCGTATGGGGCGTGCCCGTTGTTTCGCTGATACTCGCCTGGACAAGCGACTGGCATCGCTGGCTGTGGCAAACCATTACGATTCCCGACACCGAGACGAACGTCGCTTTCTATCATTACGGATGGTGGTTCTGGATCTTCACTGCGCACTATTACCTTGTAATACTGACCGGTACGGCGATACTGCTGTGGGCGGCGCGCAGGGTGACGGAGAGTTTTCGCGCGCCGCTGATTTTCGTATTCATCGCGATACTGCTGCCGTGGATCGGAAACGTGGCCTATGTCTTCAAGCTCGGCCCCTGGCCCGGTTTGAACTGGCTGAGCATATCGATCAGCGTTTCGGGAATGGTGCTGGCGTGGGTAGTGCTGCGCGGCGGATTGTTCGATCTGTTGCCGAGGGCGCAAAGCGCGCTTCTGGACGAGATGAGCGACGGCGTCGTCATTCTCGACCGCGCAGACAACCTGCTGTTTACCAATCCGGCGGCGCGCGAGATGTTTGCGATTATGGAGAATCCGGCGCGGGCTGCGGACGCAGTCAAGTCGCTGCGCGAGGCGGAATCGCAATCGGATTCGGCCGAGGCGCCGTTTGACGGGCCTTCGGGAAGAAAATGGCTCAATGTGCGCGCAAGCGCAATCCGCGATCGCTGGGGAGAAACCACGGGACAACTCTTCGTAATACGCGATCTGACGGCGCGCAAGGCGCTCGAAGAAGAACGCGAACGCCTGATAACCAAACTCGAAGACGCGCTCAAAACCGTTCAAACCCTCGAAGGCTTGCTGCCGATCTGCGCAAATTGCAAAAAGGTGCGCGACGACAACGGCTACTGGGATCAAATAGAAGAATACCTAAGCACCCACCTCCCCGTGCGCGTCAGCCACGGCATCTGCCCCGATTGCGCCGATAAACTTTACGGCCAGTTCCGCCTGCCCACCCAAAACAGATAACGAAACAAACGAAATAAGACGAAACAAACGGAATGTATGAATCCTTTCCGTTTATTTCGTCTTATTTTGTTTGTTCCGTTATCTCTTTCTCTTTAGCTGGTCGAATCAGTTCACGGCGATTGTAACAGTGCGGCTAAGGCGGCCGCCGAAAGTCACTACAAGTTCCGCAGCCGGACTTACGGGAGCCTCATCCGGCACGCGTATGTTCATCTGCCACAAGCCGACAAATCCCGGAGCAAGTCCGCTGAAACCCACTGCCGCAGGCGCCCCGCCTATCGTTACCTCAGGATTTCCTGCAGTAATGAAAAGCGCGTCCGCACCGGCCGCCGCGCCCGAAGGCGGCGTTCTTTGCTCGAGCGTTGAGGCATCCAGCAACGCGGTTCCCTGCCCCGTCGCATATACGATGATGAACCTGCCGCGCCCGGCCGGACGGCTGCCCTCGTTGAGTGAAAAATCCTCGTTGAGCGCTACGGCCTGCCCCTGCCCGTCCGAAGTCAATGTAAATATCCCGGGCGCCGCCGCGCCTACCTCCAGAAATTCGCTCGCAATCACCGCGCCCTGATGCACTACCTCAACAAGCGCCGTTCCCTTCGGCGTTTCATACGGCAATTGATAGTTGATCTGAAACACGCCGCTGTTCGTGCTGACGAAAAACAGCGGCGCAGCCTTGCCGTTTACCCGCACCGAAACATCATTGAGCAGATCGGGTAGCGGCAGATTCTGGGCAACAGAGGTGAAGTTCAGACCCGCGGGCATCCCGGCGCCGAATGCCGCGAGTATCTGCCCCGCAGCCGCAGCGCGCACGAAACTTGCCGCATCCACCGATGTAACGGTCTGCGCAGGCAGCGCCGGATAAACAGTCGCATCGCCCACGCGCAGCCGGACTACGAGATTGTCCACCGCAACACCGTCGCCCGTCTGCGCGAATGCGTTGCGCCGCAGTTGCAGCTCCAACCGGAACGCTACGTCGGAATTGTTCGGTATCGCTTCATCCACGCCGAAACGGCCGTCGCCCATCGCAAATGCACCGCCGCCGAAATGTTTGAACCCGCCCGTACTCGGCGTCGAAGAATCAATCAACAGCAGATTCGTAAAACTTACTTCATTGAATCCGGCGTCGGTGCTCGATGCAGTTGATGCGGTATTTCTGTATGTCCGCAGGCGCAGGAAGAACAGGTCGCCGACGCTGTTGGCCTGCGGGTTATCGCCCGTGAAATCGGCGTTGACATCCACGTCATACGAATCGATTACCGCCCTCAACTGCCGCGTCGCTTCCGGATTCGTGACCAGCCCGGTTGCGGGAGATACGTTGAGTCCGGGCAGCACGATCTTGCGCGTAGTCCACCAGCGCGTATCGTCGAATATGCCTCCACCGGCGCGCGAAGTGCTGCTTGTACCGTAACTCGTTCCGACGCCGCTCGGATCCGCGAGGCTCGCCGTAGATCCGCCCGCAGCCTTGAGCGCCGTAGTCAACGTCCACGGCGAACTGAAGAAAAGAACATCTCCCTGAGGCGACGGATTCGGATTGTCTGCGCGCAGGCTCCATTCCGATTCCGGTATTACGATCAGCGTCTCGCCCCTGCCCTCGCCGTCGCCCGGATCCGGGGCCGGTTCAAATCTGGTCCGGTAAACATACAAACGCTGATGCGCGACTATCGAGAACGAAGTAACGAACGGGATGCCGTTGGCGGGCGTCATCGTAACGTTGAAAACTATCCGCTGCCCCGCGCGCACCTGCCCGTCATCCGCAAGCGTGACCTGAAACGCCGCGCTGCGCACGGTACCCGCCGGTATGTCGCCGTAATTAAACGCGGCGCCCTCACCCGATGCACCGCCGTTTACGCGAACGAGCGAGGGCGGAATCTCGCTCCCGGCCGCAATCTCCACCGAAACATTCACCCCGAGCGCATCGACCGCTCCCGGATTCGCTACCTCTACCGTGGCCGTCACCGTTTCATTGCGCCCTATAAAGCCGTCGGAATTTACTCCGCCGCCTATGGTCGCCGCGCCCACGGCCACTACGGGCAGCGCGCCCGCGGTGAAATTGCCCGTAGCCGCAAGCGCATAACCCTGACGGTTCGAGTCTATGGACTCTGCGCCGGGTTGCGCCGTGACCGCAATCATACCGTTGCCCGGCACGTTTGCGCCGATTACGCGCACTGTGTATGCGCCCGGCAGCGGGTATCTGATGTATACGCACTCGACGGGATTGCGATTGTCGAAAGCGGCCCCGTTTGCGGGCTGCGAATGAGCGTCCATAAAGTTGACGTTGCCGCGATATACGCCGCCCTGCGGATCTATGACTTCGAGATCCAGATTGTTGACGAGAGCGACCGATGTATTGATCGTCGCGCGCGGATCGCTCCACACAAGCGATATGCGCAGCGGTTCTATGGGGCTGACGTTGTCTATCGTATAAGTATGCGTTTCTCCCGTGCGGATCGCCGGATTGGGCGCGGGCCGCGTCGCGTTGTTTGCGGTTGCGCCGTTGAATATGTCGGCGAGCACCAGCAGTTCGCGCCGGTCGCCCGAAAAATAAAGCGCATCGTCGAGCGTCAAACGGCCCCAGCCCTGGCCGAAATTCGGCATAGACCCGCGCGCGCCGCCCGATCCATCGTTTGCGGTAAAGCCGCCCGTCATGTTGCGCCCGGAAATTATCACCATGGCTTTAACGAGCGCGTTCGAGGGGTTGAATCCGGGAGATGAATTTTTTTCTCCGCCCGGATAAAAACCGTCGACGAAGTACTGGCGCACAAGCAGCGCGCCGCCCGCTGCAAGCGGAGAGGCAAAACTCGTCCCGCTTGTGTTTCTCAGATCCTGATTGTTGTTCGGCGCGCGCGGATTGATTCCCGCGTCGAGCGCAGTGGTCGATGTAGTGTTGGTGAAACCCGTAGCGGCCTGGCCCGAAAACTCCGTCGCCGCGCGCACAACGCCCGGGGCCGAGATGTCGGGTTTGATGCGCCCGTCGAATGTAGGCCCGTGGCTGCTGAACGAAGTGATGTTTTCCGTATTGCCGCCGTTTGTCGGGCTTTCGGTAGCCGCTACGAGGACGTTGTTTTTCGCTTCATTCGTGATGCTGCGTGGCGCAGATCCCTCGTTGCCCGCGGAATAGAATATCGTGTAATCGCGCCGCTTCCACATTATGTCGTCGATGTCGGCGGCGTCTACGTCGTAGCCTACGGGCCGGTCGGGTCCGTAGCTGTTGTTGTGTATGCGCGCGCCGCTGGAATACGCCTGTTCGTGCACGAACATCTGGCTGATGAAATCGACGCCGGGCAACTGCCCGCTGACGTGCCCTATGTCCTGAAACACTATGCGCGCGTCGGGAGCGATGCCGTCGGCGGTGGTGCGCGAGGCAAGGCCCGGCACGGCGCCCGCGCCCGAGGCGGCGAAATGACGGCCCACGGCCACGCTCGTAGTTGCGGTGCCGTGAAAGCCCCCGCTGCTGTCGTCGTATGCAAGCGAATTGAGATAGCGCGTTCCCTGCCGCCGGTCCGGATCGAGCGTCCTTTCTCCGTGCGGATTGTTTGCGTTCGGTATGAAGGCGCTTGTGCCGAGCAGGTAGTAAACCAGCACCTTGTTGTTCGGATTGGTAATCGATACGGGCAACTGGCCGTTCATCAGGGCGGACGTAGAGACTGCAAAGGACAATGTCTGCGATGCGGGCTGGTTGTCGAACCTGAACTGCGCGTGATCGGTGTCGAGGCCCGAATCCGCAGCGGCGTAAATCTGTCCCGCGCCCGTCAGTCCGCGGCGATATAGGGGCGTATCCCCTCCCTCGGCGGCCGTCCCTCCGCTTTGAATTACGCGCACGGCGTTGTCGTTCAGAAGCCGGCGCACGCGTCGCTGCTCGATCCATTCAACGCCCTCGATTCCGGCCAGTTCGCTCACCGTCGATGCAAGATCCGCGTGCGCAACGCGCATCACAGCGCGCCAGCGGCCGTCGGCGCGCAGTTCAAATACGGCATCCGGGTCAATTGCTGCTGCAAGCGAACGCACGCCTTCGGCGTTTGCATCGGGAAATCCGCTGACCGCTATCAATACGGTTTGATCCGGCGTTGACGGCGCATTCGCCGATTCATCGGCAAGGCGCGCAAGTTCGGGTTCGATTTTCAATCCTGCGCCGTATGCGCCTACCCAGCGGTATTCGCTCGATTGCGCAGAAAGCGTTTCGGACAGACGGCCGCGCGCGCCGATTATGTAAGCGTGATTGGGTATGTAACCGGCTATGACGTACCCTTGGGTTATGAGCCGTTCGGTCTGTTCAGGCAGAATGGGGCCGTTGAACTGCACGATGAAATAGGCGCCGTCGCCGCGAACCGCTGCAGTCAGAGCAAGGCGTCGTGCGCGTGCGGCGATGTTTGTGGTTTCGAGTTCGATGCGGCCGAGGCGCAGCGGCGCAGGTTCGGCCGCGAGCGGATCAAAATTGCCGGTGCGCAGCAAAAGCATCTGTTCATCGGCGATGCCGCTGCCGCGCACATCCACGAGAGCCGCGACGAAAAGAACGACGACGAGAAGACAGCAAACAACCCGCCAGTACTGATGCATCCTTCCTCCCCCTTCAAAGCACAATCCACAGTCCATAAATCTACACCGATTCGCCCGTACGTGCGAGTCAGGAGCGTATGCGCGAGGCGTGCAAATGGTAAGAGACAGAAACGCCCGGAATGGATTAGGATGTTTGCGTCTGTTTCCTCACATTTCGTTCGGGAGGGCAATCAATGAAAGCGATCGTCATCGAGGAGTTTCAAAAGCCGCTCGCGCTGCGCGACTTGCCGGCGCCGCATCTGAGAACTCCGTTCGACGTAATCGTCCGCATAGAGGCGTCGGGCGTGTGTCATACGGACCTGCACGCAGCCTCGGGCGACTGGAGTTCCAAACCGGCGCTGCCGCTGATACCGGGACACGAAGGAGTCGGCAGGGTGGTCGAAGCAGGCGAGATGGCCGTACTCAGCGTCGGCGATCGCGTGGGCATCCCGTTTCTGCATTCATCCTGCGGCGCGTGCGAATACTGTCTTGGGGGAAACGAAAATCTGTGCCCCGCGCAGCAGATGACCGGTTTTACGGTGCCGGGCTGCCACGCCGAATTCGTCGCGGCCGATTCGCGCTTCACGGTAAAGATTCCCGATGCGCTCGATTCCAATGAAATCGCGCCGCATTTCTGCGCGGGCGTGACGACCTACCGCGCGGTGAAAATCTCCGGCGCCGCGCCCGACAAAACCGTACTCATATCGGGTTTCGGCGGGTTAGGTCATTTCGCGCTTCAGTACGCCCGGCTGACCGGTGCGCGCACGATCGTCGTAGACGTATCGGAAGAAAAGCTCGAAGCCGCGCGCCGTCTCGGCGCCGATGCGACGATCAACGCATCGGAAACCGACGTGCCGCGCGCAGTGCGAAAACTCGGCGGCGCGGATATTGTAATCGGCGCGGCTGCATCGTCAAAAGCGCTGCGCGGCGCTTTCGATGCGCTCAAGCGCGGCGGACGCCTCGTAGTCGTGGGGCTGCCGCCCGATGATCTCGCGGTGCCGGTGTTCAACCTCGTAGTCAAGGGCGTGGGCATTACGGGGTCGTATCTCGGCACGCGCAAGGATCTGCGCGAGGTGATCGATCTCGCCGCGCGCGGCCGCATCAAGTGCGAGTACACGACGGCGAAACTCGAAGACATCAACGATGTGTTCGATGAAATGAAGGCCGGCCGCATTCAGGGCCGCGTGGTTCTGAAAATCTGAAGAGAGATAACGGAACAAACGAAAATAAACGGAACAAACGGAAACAGACGGAACAACGGAAAGAATGGGCCTGTTCCGTTTGTTCCGTCTCTTTTCGTTTGTTCCGTTATCTCTCTTTTCGCGGTAGTTTTTCGTCGCGCATCGCCGCCTGATAAGCGAACACTGCGGCGACCGCGGCCATCTGCACCATTTCGTCGCGCTGCACGCGGTCGACTACATCCATATTCGAATGGTGCGTGCGCGAGTTGTATTCCAGCCGGTCCTGTATGAACTGAAAACCGGGCAATCCCACCGCTTCAAATGCGACGTGATCCGTAGCGCCGACCGAGCGCGGCCCAACCATCGTCACGCCGAGATCGCGCACGGCCTCGATCCACTGCGAGAATATGCGTCCGGCTCCAGGATTGCCCTCGGCCCATATGCCGCGAATCATTCCCGTTCCGTTGTCGATGTTGAAATACGCCGCGAGCTTGTCGTAATCGGGCTTGCGCTCCATAGTCGAGGAGTCGGCGAAGTGCTGCCTTACGTAGGCGCGCGAACCAAGCAGTCCCTGTTCTTCTCCTCCCCAGAGCGCAATCCGGATTGTGCGCCGAGGTTTTGCGCCTACGGCCTTCAATATGCGCATGACTTCCATCATCGCGGCGCTGCCCGTTGCGTTGTCCGTAGCTCCGGTGCCCGCGTGATGCGAATCGAAATGCGCGCCTATCATGACTATTTCAGAGGCAAGATCCGTGCCCGGAATTTCCGCAATGAGGTTGAAGCCGTTCGGCGCGGTTTCGTCGTGGAAGCGCGCGCGTATGTCGAGTTCGACTTTTACGGGGACGCCCTTTTCGAGAATGCGGATCATGCGGTTGTAGTGTTCTACGGCGAGAGTAACGGTAGGCGGAACCTGTCCGGCGCGTTCGTCGCGCGGTCCGCCCGACTGCACGAAGATCGTGCCGCCGTCGGTGCGCTGCGTCACCCACGACAGGTTGCTGCCGCCGGGCGAAGTGTCGCTGTCGCTGCCGCGATCGAATACGGCGGCGACGCCCTCGGCGAGCAGGAACTCCTGCAATCTGCGCTGCCACATCGCGCCGCGCCCTCTCGGCGCGTCCGGGTCATCGACTGCGCGCGCCGGAGGAATGGGCGTGGTTTCGGCCTCTTTCATATCGTTTTCATCCATTCGCAGGATCAGGCGGCCTTCGAGCATGCGCACGGCGCGCGCCGGTTGAACGAGCACTACGCGGCCGCGCAGTTTACCGCGATACTTCTCGAAATCGGCTTCGCTGCGCAGCGGCGCATAGACTACATCGGCCGTGACAAGCCCCTGCGTGCCCGGCGTCCACGACTTCGGATATCCGATCAGGGGCTGCACCTGCGGTTCGATCATATGCGCGCTGAAGCGTTCGAGCGACCAGCCCTTGCCGAACATCCAGGTCTCTTCGTGAATGTTTGCAAGGCCCCATTCCCTGAACTTCTTCTGCGCCCACTCGCTCGCCTGTTTGATGGTGGGCGATCCGGTAAGGCGCGGCCCGTATACGTCCGAGAGCCATGAAACGTGATCCATCACCTGCGAACGGCGCAGACCCTCGTCCTTGATCCTTGCAATCATCGCGTCATCGAGCCGCTCGATGACGGGTTGCTGTGCATAAACCGTCGCAGCGAGCAGACAAAATAACCCGATAATACTCATCCAACCCCTTACCAGTCTCTTCACGGGCGAACCTCCATTCCGTCTTTTCCGTCTTTTCCGTCTATTTTCGTCTGTTCCGTCATCTTCTTTTCAACCAACTTCGCCGCGCAGTGCAAACACTTCGGCCTGAAGCTGCGCAATCAACGGAAAGCTCTGCGTTTCGGTTCCGGCCGCAGCCGCGCGCGCCACGTGCCAGTGGCACAATCCGAGTTTTGCCGCCGAGCGCAGAAAACGCCTGCGCGCCTGCAACCGGCCCGGATGTCCGAAGGACTCGGCCAGCCATTTGCCCCGCCTTGCAAGCGAGGTCACGATTTCGAGTTGTTCGGGCGTAATCAATCCGCGGGCAACCTCGGCGCCGAGCGTTTGCTGCAAAATCCTGCGCTCGCGCCGCAACAGCCAGGCGATCCCCGCAAGCGTGCCTATAAACATCGGCATTTCGATGAATATGTAAAATGCAAAAAAACCCGCGCCCGCAAACAGCGCCGCCATATTCCACATCGAATGCAGGAATACGGCTATAACGTAACCCGCCATCGGCGCGAGTATCTTCAACGCCTGATTGTGCGTCTCGCGCATAATGCCGAAGCCCGCGCCCGTCATCGCTGTAAACAACACGTGCGAGAACGGTGAAAACACGCCGCGCAGGATGAATGTTGCAAACAGCGCGCCCGCGCCGCCGCTTGTCAATGAGCGGCCGTAATAAAGAATGTTTTCAACCGTGGCAAAACCGAGCGCTACAACACCGGCGTAAACTATGCCGTCCACAACGCTGTCGAAATCGCGCCGGAACAGCAGCACGATCATCAGCACGCCCAGCCCCTTGGTGGCCTCCTCGATTACCGGCGCCGATACGATGGCCGTCAGCGCGTCCCCAGCTACAAGCCCGAACACCGAATTGACGATCGACGAGACGAATACGGCGAAAAGCGCTCCGAAAGCGAAGGCGAAGGCGAGCGGCGTAAACGGTTCCGGATCGTAGCGGTCGAGCCACAGAAACGCCGTCAGGTAAAGCACGGCCGGGACGAATGCTATCACCGCGCTCAGTATTGCAACCAGCGGGCCGAGGTCGAGCAATACCATGCTGCCCACGAAAAACGACAATACCGCGCCGGCCGATACTGCGCATCCGGCGCGCAGCGTATTGGATTCGCGCCCCGTATCACGTTCGGGATCGTAGAGGCCGAAGCTGCGCACGGAATCGCGCAGTTCGTGCGTTTCGTGCGCGACGTGCGGCGTGGTTACGGCATCGATTTCTACGTAAATCTGCGGCCCTCCGGCGCCGAGTTCGATAACGTCGCCTGCGCTCAGCCGCGCCCGCTCTACGCGTTGCCCATTGACGTAGGTGCCGTTGAAGCTGCGGTAATCGGTTATGTAGAAGCCGTCGGGTGCGGCTTCTATGAGCGCGTGATGCGCTGATACGGTCGGATCGGTGAACTGCACCGAAGCGTCGGGGCCGCGCCCAAACAGGAGCCATCCGGTTTCCAGATGCAGTTCCTGCCCGGCGTTCGAGCCGCGATTGACGGTCAATCGAAGTTGCATTGATTATCGTCTAACGCGCACTACGCGCAGACCCGTTTCGTCGTTGCTTCTGTCGGAAGGGAAGTAACCGCGATACCCGGGCCGACACCTGTCGGCCTTCGATCGCCAGCCTCCGCCGCGGATGACGCGCCCCGTATCGGGATCAGCCGTCGCCGGGCCTTCGGGGTTTTCTACCGGTGAGTTTTCGTAAGTCCGCGCGCTGTAGTTGTCGCTGCACCATTCAAAGACGTTTCCGAACATGTCGTAGATCGCCCAACTGTTGGCAGTGCCGCGTCCGACCGCGCGCGGTCCGCCCTCGGTTTGCCCGTAAACCGCGAGGAAATCCAGATTCGCCGACTCCTGCTCCAAAGTCCCGGATCGCGCGCAATACTCCCATTCGGCTTCGGTCGGCAGACGATACACATATTGATCTTTCATGCGCCCGGTCAACCGTTCGACGAAACTCACTGCATCCTGCCACGACACGTTTGTTACCGGCAGGTCGTCGCCCTTGAAACGGCTCGGATTGGCGCCGTCCATTACCTGCTTCCATTGGGATTGTGTGACCTCGTATTTTCCGATCTCGAAATTGCGCGTCAAAGTCACCTGATGCTCGGGCCGTTCGTCATCCTCGCGATCGTCGGCGCCCATCATGAAAGTACCGGCGCGGATCTGGGCAAATTCCATGCGTACGGGCGGAAGAGCGGGTTCGGACTCGCCCGCCTGATAGTAATACCATCCGGCGGCGATTGCGGCGGCAAACAGCAGGAATGCCGGAAACCAAAGAAAACGCCCGCGGCCGGATTTTTTCTCTCCGCCTTTTTCCGCTTCGGAAGCGTCCGCTATTTCTTCCGAATCCGCCCATACTACGGGCGAAGCCGCGCCCGGCACGGGTGCAAACAGATCCTCGTTGCGAAGCGTTGCGGGCGCATCGTCGTATACCGGCGTTACAGGCTGCACGGGCTGTAGGGGCGGCGCGGGGGCCGGCGTCATCCGGGAGGTAACCACCGATGGAGCAGAAACTATGGGCGTCGTTTTCTCAACCGGCGTTTCGATTGGGCCGGCGCTGCGATAATTATCCGCCGGATCGGATTGACTCGGCGCAGGCGGCTCATCTGCGGCGGGAGGTCTGAAATGCCAGGAGCAAAGCTGTATGCGGGATTGATCGCCGAGCACGCGCTCGCCGAGCAGAACCAGCCCCTTGGCCGTGCCGTTCAACCGGCGCAGCGAATCCATGCGATCCACGGGCAGCAGTATCTGATCGGCCCCGGCGATACGCATCACTTCGCGGGCGCGCGCAATCTCGGGCTGCGCAGCGCGCGCATCGGCTTCGGTCGATGATTCGCGCGGCAATATGGCGCCGACGAGTCCCATGCGCAATCCGAAATCGTCGAGCGTCGGATCGAGCCGCCAGCCGCGCGCCGCTTCCATCGCCACGCGCAAAGCCAGATCGCCCTGCTCCATAAAAATCAGCACCACGCCGTCGCCCATCGGAACCCCGCGCACCAGACGCCTGCGGCTCGCATCGCGAAAACTCGGCGCACGCTCGATGAGCACCTGCAAACTCTCGGCCAGCCGCGCCGTATGCTCGCCCAGTTCCGGCAATACGCCGAGCGAAAGCACATCGGCAGGTTCGGGCCGCGGAATCTGCACCGTTTCCTTCACCCGATGCTGCAAACCCGCAGTCAATCCGCTGCGCGGCGCCGGCGCGCCGGGTGCTGGAATGTCCGGTTCGGCGTATACCGATTCTGACGATTCCGAAGACTCTGAAGATTCCGGGGATTCCGGGGATTCCGAAGCTGCGTATGCTTCAGCCCCTTCAGCTTCCGCATACGCTTCCCCGGCTGCACCCACTGATTCACCCACTGATTCACTCAACGATTCACTCAACGATTCACTCAACGATTCACTCGATGAATCATCCGACAATTCACCCGATAACTCAGGAGATAACTCATCCGACGAATCGCTCGACGAATCGCTCAATGACTCAGGAGATAACTCAGGAGATAACTCAGGGGATAACTGAGCGGATAACTCAGGAGATAACTTACTGACGAGATCGCCGGTTCTGCGAAAACCGAGATCCGCCGCCTTCGGCGCCTCGTCCACATCATCGATATGCGTGGGCTCGCCGGAAAGCCGAGGATCGGCGTCATCGGCCGCGCTTGCGGACTCCGCGCGGGCATCGGGCGCAGGGAAATCGGAGCTTACGGCTTCTGTCATAGCGGTATTCAGCGCGCTACGCAGTTGTTCGGCCGAACCGAGGCGGTGTTCGCGTTCGAGGCTGAGCGCCGCATCCAGCGCCCGCGCAAACGATGCGGGAACCGTGCGGTTGATCTCGTCTATGGGCCGCAGCGGATCGGGCGCCTCGCGCAAACGCGCTTCGAGCCGTACAAGCGCGCTTTCCGGCACGCGGCCCGAAAGCAGTCTGTAGAAAGTCGCCGCCAGCGAATATATATCGCTCGCCTGATCCGTGCCCTGACGGCGCAGTTGTTCGAGCGGCGCGTAGCTCTCGGTGTATCCGGGGCGGCTGTGGCTGCGGTCGTAGCGTTTGGCCAGTCCGAAATCTATCAGGTATATGCGTCCGTGCGGCGTCAGTTTCAGGTTGCTCGGCTTTATGTCCCGGTGGATTATGGGCGGGTTGCAGGAGTGCAGATATTCGAGCGATTCGAGAATCTGGTCGGCCCAGCCCGCAATTTCGCGAAACGACAGCGGCCTGCCGCGCTCGCGGGCCACGGCTTCGAGCTCCGGCCCCGGAATAAATTCCATTACGAGGTAATCCTCGCCGTCCTCCTCAAACAGGTCTATGACTTTGGGGAATCCGTGATGCGAAAGGCCGGCAAGCAGCCGCGCCTCCTGCACGAAGGCGTTGCGCGTCTCTTCGTTTACAAACAGCAATCGCTTGAGCGCAAGCGTGCCGCCGAGAAGAAGATCGCGCGCTTCGTATACGGTGCTGACTCCGCCCTGCGCGACTACGCCGAGAATCTCGTACCGACCGTGCAGTATGGAGCCGATTTCAGGATTCATCTTTTCGCTGACTGATCACCCTTCGATCGCGGCGCGGCGCCATTACCGCCTCAGCGCGCCAGCCTCCATTCCTGATGCGCGGCATTCCTGCACGCGGCCAGCTCGACGCCTGCACCGTCCTTCTTGCTCTTTTCATCCACCGCCAGACACTGTCCGCTTTTTACGTTCACGATCCGGTAATGCCTGCCGCCGCCGGGTTCGAGCCGCCACTTCTGATCGTCCTCGTTGCGCCATATCGCCTGGCGCACCTTGCCGTCCGACGCGCCTTCGAGCACCTTGCCGCTGTGTTCGTTGATGATCGCAACGCGGCGCGGATCGAGTTGTACTACCTCCCAGCGCTGGTTCGCCTGACGCGCGTAGGTCCACTGCTGCACGGGAGCGCCGTCGTCTTTGCTCCAGCCCGCGACATCGATCGTCTTGTTGGATTTGCGATTGAGTATCGGCCCGAAAAATTCGGTTGTGCCCGCAGGCCGGCTCGCACGCTCGCGCGCCGCAGAGACGTGCCTGCCCTTGGGAAAAAGTTCGAGATACTTCTGAAAATCCGCCGGATCGCGGCTCTTCTCTATCTTCGCCCACTGCATCTCGTCCCTCAGGGAATCGATGCGCTCCGAGGCTTCGGAAGCGTAGTTCCCGCTCGGGTACTCCTTCAGATATTTCTCAATATCCTCAGGATCCCGGCTGTTTCCCACTCGCCGCCACAACTGTTCCTCGCGCAGCGTCTTTACCTTTTCTTCAGCCTCCGCCGCATATTTCCCACCCGGATAATCCTTCAAATACCGCTCAAACAAACCCGGTTCGGTCCCGCCCTGAATCGCCTTCCACGCAGTATCCTCCCCCTGCCCGATGCCTTCGAGCCTGGCTTCGGCTTCGGCCTTGTACCGGCCCGGATACCTGCCCGCAGCGACTTCCTTCAGATAGAAGGTGAAAGCCTCGGCCTCCGAACTGCTCTCCATACGCTTCCAGTACTCGGTTTCATCCCGCAGCATTTTGGCGCGCTGCCGCGCTTCTGCGGCGTATTTGCCCTGCGGATACTGTTTCAGATAGTTCTCGAACGGTTCGGGTTCGGACAGATCCCTGATCGTATCCCAGAGTTGCTGCTCGGCGGCGGGCCTCGGCGGCGGAGCGGGCCGAGTGGTTCCGGAAGTCGGGGGATTGCGGCGCGGCGGCGGAGTCTCGCGCGGAGTTTCGCGCCTGGTTTCGCGTGGAGTTTCGCGTGGAGTCTCGCGTGGAGTCTCGCGCGGGGCTTCGAGTTCGCGAATGCGCTGTCTGGCCCTCGCCGCTTCGGGACAATCCGAATAACGATCCGCAAACGCCTGCAACCGCGCCTTGTCCCTGCTCGTGGAGACTTGCGCCCATTCCTTCGTTGCATCCTTGCAATCGGCGAATACGCCCGTCGCCGTCGCCGCGCACACAATCAACATCGCAGCCGAAACGCGCAAGGCCGCGCACACGGCGCGCAATGCCGGACGCAATGGGCCGCCTGATTGTTCGATTATCGCCCGCATCTGTGATCCTGACTGATGAACAAATGACGCGTGCAAGGGGACGACGCGACATAAAGGATTATATGGCCCGCGCCGCTGAGGGGTCAAACCCGAGGGCAAAGAGAGATAACGGAACAAACGGAAATAGACGAAACAAACGGAAAAGATCATATGCTTCCGTACTGCTGCACTTCTTCTTCTTCTGCCCACACTGTGCTACTCTCGCACAAGCCCCAGCCCGAAATGATTCCGGAGGAGGAGATCCCGTAATGCCGAGTCATGACCTGGATATCAGCGTGCGCGCATGCGTATCGTGCCGGCGCTGCTACGGGTCCAATGTGCAGTATTGCAGCGACTGTTTCATCGAGCTGGTCGGTATAGATCTGATCCCCTACATCATCGGCGGAAGGTATCGGCTCGAACACATCATCAGCCGGGGCGGGATGGGCGTAATCTTCGCCGCACACGACAATGAACAGAATCGGGAGGTGGCGATCAAGGTGTTTCGCTCCAGCGCGCTTGCCGATCCGCGCGCGCAGGACCGGTTTCAGCGCGAGGTCGAGTTCGCATCGCAGATTCAAAGCCCGTTGCTTGCAGCCACTCTCGGCAACGGCGTGCTGCCCGATGCAAGCGCCTACGTTGTCACGGAACTCGTGCGGGGCCGTTCGCTGCGCGATGAAATGAAAAAAATGCGGCGCTTCGAGATCGCATCCGCAGTCGCAATGCTCGCCGCAATCGCCGACGGTTTGAACACGGCGCACCAGGCCGGGCTCGTGCATCGCGACCTCAAGCCCGAATGCATAATCATCGTTTCCGAACCCAACGACGCGCAACCAGCAATCAAGATCGTGGGTTTCAGCTTCGCACGCGTCGCACTCGGGGCAAGATTCGTGCCCGGAACTACGGGCCGGTTGCAGGCCCGCGGAATGCTCCCGATGCGCGTGACCTATCTCAGTCCCGAACAGTTCCGCGGCGAAGAAGCCGATCTGCGCACCGACATCTACAGCCTCGGCGTCATCGCCTACGAAATGCTCGGCGGCCGCCCGCCCTTCACTGCCCGGCGCACCGGAGAGTTCGCCGCAAAACTCCTGACCGAACGCGCCCCCTCGCTGCGCGCGCTCAACCCAGAAATCAACGTGCTGCTGCAGGCCGAAATCCTGCGCGCACTCGAAAAAGAACCCCGACAACGCCATCAAAGCGCCGGCGAATTCAAACGCGCGCTGCTCAGCGCCCAGCAGATCGGCCTTCGCATCGTCGATTGAGATCGAGAGATAACGGAACAAACGGAAATAGACGAAACAAACGGAAAGGCATGATCTTTTCCGTTTGTTTCGTCTATTTTCGTTTGTTCCGTTATCTCTCTTACTGCTGGCGGACGCCGCGCAGTATGTGGACTTCGCCCGCGCGCGGCCGCGCATCGTTCCGGCTTGCACCGCGCGGGACGCCGAGTATCAGATCTCCAATGCCTGAGTTATCCAGATCCCCTACGGTCAGGCCCCCCAATCCGAGCCTGTCGCCCGCGCTCACGCCGCCAATCGAGAGGCTCGCGGTTCGCGACGACAGATCGAATACCGCAGGCAGGCCGGCGGTCGAACCGAAGATCAGGTATATGACGCCCGAAGGCGCCGCAGCGCCGTCCGGCGCACTCAGGCTCGGGGCGCCCATCACCAGATCCGGGATTCCGTCTCCGGTAAAATCACCGACCGCAAGCGATGCGCCCAGACTTCCCGGATTGCTCCCCGCGCCGTAAACGATCATATTCGGCGGGCGCGCCTCGACCAGACTCGCACCCAGATATACATATACTTCACCCGCACCCACACGCAGATTGTTCGGCCCCGCCCCGCCCGGAGCGCCCGCAACCAGATCCTTTCGCCCATCCAGATTAACGTCGCCGAACGCAAGCGCAGTCCCGAACCGGTCGCCGCCGTCCCGACCGCGCAACTCCATACGCGCCGCTTCCGCCGCGTGCGCGCGCCCTGCAAGATCCGGCGCGCCCAGAATCACATAGACTACACCCTGATCCTGCTGCTCAAAATCCGCAAACGGCGCCCCCGCCGCCAGATCCTCCGACCCGTCGCCGTCGAAATCTCCGGCGGCAATCGCCGAGCCCAGCGCGCCGCTCGCGCGCGTGCCCAGCAACGTGAAATCCGAATCTATAAAGGCCAGATCCTTGAAGCCGCGTATATCCTGCGTGCCTCCGAAGAAGGTGTAAACCGCGCCGGCATCGGCAAGCGTTCCGGCGTCGCCCACAACATCCACGCCGGGCGCGCCGATGACGAGATCAACCTTCCCATCCCCGTTCAGATCCGCAGCCGACAGACTCGCGCCGACTCTGTCGCCCGCGTTCGCTCCCAGCACCACCGTGCGCGCTATCGCAGACGCCTCGCGCGTTCCAAGGGGCAGCGGCCCGAAAATGATGTAAACCGCGCCGACCGCCGTGCGCCCCAGATCGTCCAGACGCGGCGCGCCCACCGCCAGATCCATACGCCCGTCGCCGTTGAAATCTCCTATCGCAATCGATGATCCGAAACGGTCGCCGGCAAGTTCGCCCACGTAGGTTGCATCCGCCGCATCTTCGGCCAGATCGATCACACCGTTTTGCCGTACCCCGCTGAAAAATATGCGCACGCGCCCAGGCGCTCCCGCGCCGCTTTCAAACGATGACCCGACAACCAGATCCTGCAGACCGTCATTGTCCAGATCCCCTACCGCTACGGCCGCACCCAAAGATTCGCCCGAAGTCGCGCCGAATATCGTCAGATCCGCAGGTTCGCTTCCCAGATCGCGCCTCGAATCCAGCACAACTATACGTACCGTGCGCGAGGCAGTCAGCGGCGGCGTACCGTCGTCGGTTGCAGTCAGAGTGAAAAGATATACCCCCGCCTGAGAGAAGTTCGGTTGCCAGGTGAACACTGCACTCGTGGGCGACTGCTGCACGAAAGTAGCTCCCGTCGGCAGATTTTCGGCGCCGAACGTTATCTTCTGTCCCGGATCGGGATCGGTAGCCAGGACGGTAAAACTGACCCGCTCGCCCTCGCGCACGTTCGGAACGTCGGGCACCGTCATCCGCGGCGCATCGTTTACCGGACGCACCGTTATCGTTACGGTCGCGATGTTGCTGTCTTCGGTTCCGTCGTTGACGCGGTAGGTGAAACGGTCCGTTCCGAAGTAATCGCGCTCCGGAGTATAAGTAACCACACGCCCCGTACCGCTGAGTGTGCCGTGTTCCGGAGACTCTACGAGCCTGAACGAAAGCATATCGTCATCCGGATCCATTACGTTAAGCGTTATTTCTACGGGAATGTCTTCGTCGGTAGTTACATCCTGATCCATTGCAATCGGCGCACGATTGAATTTGCGAACTATGAGCGGAATGATCCGCTGTGCGCGCGCCCCGAACGGATCGAACGCCTCGATCGTCAACTGATATTCCCCGCCGTCGCGGAAGCCCGGCGTCAGCCGAAGCTCATAAAGCGATGGAGGAGCGCTCGCAGGCGGCGGAATTATCGAGGCAAACGGCGGCCCCGTAAGCGTTACTCGCTCGATCGCGTTGCCGTCCGGATCCGAAATGTTGAGCGCAAGCGAGGCCGACTCGTTTTCGTCCAACGTGATGCGCAGCGGTCCGAGAATCACCGGCGGCCGGTTTTCATCCGACGGCGGAAGTATTATGTCCGAAACCTTGAGCGCAGTGTTCCCGATTACCCCCGTAGGTAAACTCTTCGCCCTCTCGACGCGCCCGCTCGGCCGCAAAAAACTCGCATCCACCGTAAACGAATCCCCGCCCGGCAATACCGGAACGTAGCGCAACATATACCCGCCGTTGCCGTCGGTGAAAATCTCCTGCCCCCTCAGCGATACCACCGCCCGCCGCACCGGCGTCCTGCGGTCCGATTCCAGCACACGCCCCAACACCAGCCGCGTTTCCGTAGGCCGCGCCACGAAATAATAACTCGACCGCCTCACCGCATTCGCCGAGGTCTCTATACGCATACCATCGGCCGACACCGACGCGCCCTCCGGTTCCTCTACAAACTCGCCCTCGCCCGGATCGTAACGGAACAGCTTCGCCGTCGCGCCCGCGGGCAAACGATCCGTATTCGGAAATATCAGCTTGACGCCCGGATTGAACTGCACATTGAACGGCGCCACCTGCACTATGCCGGAACTGAAAATCCCGCGCGGCAAATCCACCGGCACGCGGCTTTCATCCACCGGAGTCAGAAAGATCGTGCCCGCCGTCGCGCCGCCCGGAAACACTACACTCAGATCCTGCGGAGCAATGAGCGAAAATCCGTTGGCTTCGACCGGTTTTATGGGCGCGGGCTGAACCTGCCCGGTAAACCTCCATCCAAACGACCCGCCCTGATTTCCCCCGACCCCGCCCCCGGGATCTCCGCCCGGACTACCGCCCGGTTCTCCACCCTCATCCTCGCCCGAACCGCCCTCCGGGTTTCCCACATTGCCGCTTCCGCCCGTAGATTGCTGCAGCGCAATCGGCCGTGCAAACTGATTGTCGCGGTTCGCAACGGCTATGGCCTTGATCGTCACCTTCGGATACGGAGGCGTGGTCTGCACCGACTCGCCGTCTATGTCCACAAACTGCGTTCCGGTCGGCACATCGGGAAGTACAAACGATCCTTCGGGCGTAGTCTCGACCGCGATCTCCGTGCCTACAAGCTGCACGCGAACCCCGCTCATAGGTTCGCGCGCCGTATTTTCAACGAAACCGCTTATCGAGGTCCGCACCTGCAAAAGCGATGCGCTCGCGCCCTCGCCCATCGCCGTGCGCACGCGAACCACACCGGTTTCGGCCCCGAACGGGACGACTACGGTGAGTTGCGTAGCGCTCGCCGCCATAACCTCGGCCTCGATTCCGCCTATGCGCACGATGTTGTCGCCCGGCGTAGTGTAAAATCCGTTTCCGTTGATCACCAGCGTCTGGCCTGCGAGCGCCGCGCCGATGCCGAAACCCGTGACCTGCGGCGGCGCGCTGCTCGCTTCGCCCGCAATCACCACCTGCGCCAGATTCGACGGCGTCGAACCGTTTGCGGATATCGTGAAACTCACCTCGCCGCGCCCTATGAGGCTGCGCGGCAACTCTACGTTGATCTGATCCAACCCGATGAAATCCGGATGCGGCCCGGCATAAACCGGCGTCAACTCGCTTCCGCCGAGAACTACCCTGACGCTTTCCACCGCATTGCCGTCCCCGTTCGCATCCGGCGCGTGCCTTACACCCGTCGCAAACAGCACCAGAAATACGCGATCCGTTTCCTCGCCGAGATCTATCGGCGCGGCTATGAACCGCTGTGCAGCCGCGTCGTACTCAACTACCGGCTCATAAGATATCGACTGATCGCTTTTCAACCTCAGGGCAAGCGCCGCCGCCCAGCCGTGCCCGTCGCTGTTGGCGGTAAACACCCCCGGACACACCGCCATTACATTCACCGCGCCCGAAGCGATTTCCCCGTGCGGCGAGCGTATCGATACCTGTGCTGTTCCTGTGGGCGTCTGCGGCGGAATTATGTAGTTGATCTGCCCCGGCGAAACAAACAGCAACTCGGCGCGGCGACCGGCTACTTCGACGCTCGTGCCGGCAAGTTCGGTAGGCAACTGCACGCCGGGTTGTTCGGGATCCGAATCCCCCGCCACCAGAATCTGCGGGGCAAGGTCCACACCGAATGCAGCCACGATTGCATCCGGCGCAACCGATCCGCCCTCGAAGCTCGCCGCCGATACGGTCACCACCACGGCGGCCGCACCCGAACGCGCCTCGGCCCCGCGCATCAATACACACGCAAAGAACGCAAGAAGCAGCGCGAGCGCAACTCCGGCGCGATCCATTTTTTTCTGCGGGTTTAACCTCATTCCCGATCTCTCACCTACTACGGGCCGGCCGTGCAATCGAGGCTGGTGACAAGGGCGGATTTTCCGAGGGGCAAACCAGAGTATATACAACTACCGTTCGGATGCAAGAAAGAATAGAGACAACGGAACAAACGAAAAATCACGAAACAAACGGAGAAATGGTTATTCTTCCGTTTGTTTCGTGATTTTTCGTTTGTTCCGTTGTCTCTTGCGCTTCGTTACAGAAGCCCGACGAAATTCGCCGGCTTCACCTCATAGCCCGGAAATATGGCATTCAGGTCCCCGGCCCCGAGATGCTGCTTTGCAATCTCGGCAAACAGGTCCCGAAAATCCGTCGTCAGCGCCAGATCCCGGTTCTCGTTGAGCTGTTCCGGTTTAAGGCCCGGCCACCTGCCGTAAACCCTGCCCCCCTTCACTGCACCGCCGAGCACAAACATCGCCGACGCATGCCCGTGATCCGTGCCGCGATTGCCGTTTTCGCGCGCCGTACGCCCGAACTCCGTCATCGTCAGTATCAGCACTTCATCGGAATACTCGCGCAAATCGGCGTAAAGCGCCGCAATGCCCTGTGCAAGCTCCGTCAACCGCAGGGCCAACTGCCCCTGCACGCCGCCCTGATTTACGTGCGTATCCCACCCGCCTATATCGGTAAAGGCAACTTCCAGCCCCACATCCGCCTTGATAAGCTGCGCCGTTTGCCGCAGGCTTTCGCCGAATCGCCCGCGCGGATAGTTTACGCCGTCTGCGGGCTGGTACTGCGAGGGATTGACCCTTTTGAGCAGCTTCACGGCCTCGAACGTTTCGCGCCCCGGCGCGCCGAGCGCCTTGTCCACAGTCTCTGCATATATGGACTCGAAACCGCCTTCGACCGCACCGCCGCTCATACCGCCGCGTATCCCGAAATCATTTATGCGCGTCATCGCTACGGCGGGCGCACGTCCCTGCAGCGCACGCGGCAGATTCGCCCCCATAGACACGGCCCGAAACGGCGATGCAGGCGATGACGGCGACGCTTTTGAATCAGGCTTGCTCTGCATATACCGGTTCAGCCACCCGTCCGGGGTGCTTTTGACGCCCGGCGTGCCGGATTCCATATAATCCTGCGCGTCGAAATGCGAACGCGTGCCGTCGGGCGATCCCACGGCGTGGACTATGGCAAGCCGTTTTTCATCATAAAGCGGCTTGAACGGCGCAAGCGAGGGATGCAATCCGAAAAACCCGTCCAGGTCTATGGCAGAACCGTTCGCGGCGCCGGCCGCACCGGGACGCGGTATCGCCAGATTCGGCCGCAGATCGTAATACGCCCGCTCGCCGTAGGGCGCTACCGCATTCAGGCCGTCCATGGCCCCGCGCTGGAAAATCGCGACCAGCACCCTTCGCCTGTTTGCGCCGCCCGCAGCGGCAACCCGCCCCAGAAACGACGGCGTATTTACCGCCGCGCCCAGACCCGCCAGCGCCGCCGATCCGCTTTTCAACAAAAATCTTCGTGTAACCATAACGCCCTCACGGAAGGGGGGAGGAAGAAGTGCTGAGCTGTAACCAAAGTTCTTTGAGTTTTGCAGCCGCGAAGCGGCGAAAGATCTGTAGCCCAGGGCGGCGAGCCCTGGGTAGGTGTAGAGAAGCGGCGCCAGCCCCGGAGGGGCGAAAGATCTTTCGCCCTTTCAGGGCTTGGACGTTTTGTTTCTGCTGACCTGGCGCTCACGCACCAGGCTACAGATCTTTCGCCGCTTCGCGGCTGCAAAACTCAAAGAACTTTGGTTACAGCTCAGCACTTTCTTCTTCCCCCTCACTGTCTTTGAAACTCCGGTGAACCCAGAATCATTCCTACAAACTTCGCCCGATCCATCTGCGCGTCCTTCAGCGTCCTGTCGAGCGTGGATCTCGTTTGAGGCGATACCTGCCCGTGCAGCAATACCGCGAGATAATGATCCACCCACTGCGTCGGAGTCTTCGGCTCCGCCTTCGGATCGAGCGCCTTCAGATCCACGCGCGTGCCCGGAATGCGCCCCGACGCAAGCGCCAGACTGAAGTTCATCCTTTCCAGCAGCGCCGCCGAATTCACCCATGTTTCGGCCGTATCGCTGTAACCCGTAGGCGGCTGCGCCAGAAACAGCCCCTCGCCCATCTGCGCCATCCAGCGGTGAAACTGCGGCCCGCCGTTTGTCTCCGCCCCGAGCGCCCGCACCGCGCTTACGGTCATCTCAAACGGCGTCTTTATCTTCGCCCTGAAACTCTCAGCGGCCCAGAATTCCGGCGCATCGAACATCGCCCTCAATACTTCCCCGATATCCCCATCCGTCTTTCGGAACACTTCCGCCATCCGGTCTACGAGCGATGCAGGCGGCGCATCCGATACGAACCTGCGCGCAAGCTTCGTAGATATGAACTTCGCAGTAGACGGATGGCGCGCCAGCAGCCTTATCACCTTTTCGCCGTCCTCGATCCCGCCTCCGGCCGCAATCCTCTCGCCCAGCACCACCTTCTCCCCGCGGTCGTGCATAACCGGATTGAATACGAATTCGCCGCCGCGCAGCGGATTGCGTATGGTCCATCCCGTTAGACATCGCGCCACTTCCTGCACGTCCTTCTGCGTGTATCCGCCGTCTACGCCGAGCGTGTGCAGCTCCATAATCTCGCGCGCGTAATTTTCATTGAGCCCGCGCCGATTGCCGAAACGGCGTGCGGGCATCTGCCGATTCGGCGTCATGCTCTGCCAGTTGTCCAGATAAAACAGCATCGCCGGACTCTTCGCCGTAGCCCGCAGCAGATCCTCGAACTTCCCGAATACGTTCGGCCTTATCGCGTCCCGCTCGTAGGAAGTAACAAGTACGCGGTCCGCTCCCTTCTGCGCAAAAACATTGAAATGATTGAACCAGAAATCCGTCATCACTTCCTGCAACTGCCGCTCGCTGTATACGGCGCGCAGAATCTTTGATTGCTGCAATTCCTGAACGAGTTGCTGCGGCAGCCGGTAGCCGAGTTCGCGCATCGCCTGAATATACTCGCGCCGCATTTTGCGCTGCTCCTCGCTTGCGCCCCCCGGCCCCATCTCCGCATTTGCGCCCTGTGCAAGATTCTGAATATCGGCCAGGTCGATCCCCTTCGCCTTGAGCGCATCGCGCAACACAACGGGCGGCGGATATAGCGCCGCAATCTGCTCGTTCGTAAGGTGTATGCTCTCGATTCCCTTCAGCTTCGCCTCCACCAACTCATCCTTGATGCGCTCGGGATGCATCTGTTCGTCCAGATGCCTGCGCCATCCCATTTTCCGAACCCGCTCCACATCCCCCGGCCGCGCGCCGAAACTCGTGCGCTCGATCAGGTGCAAAACCCTCTGCTCCTCGGTGAGCGCTTTCGCCGCAGGCTTCCTGTCTCCGGCTTTCGATTTCTGCGCGGCGTTCTGCACCGCGCCCGGCAGCCACTCCCCAACCATCCCAACCGCCAGCAGCGATACAAGGGCCGGCAACAGCGCTTTTCTCATAATGACCTCCACTTGACCTCTATGCCGCATAAGACGCCCGGCGATCGCCTTTGGTCGGAAAAGTACGGGACAAAAGTACGGGACAAATATCATGCGCTTCCGTTTGTTCCGCCTATTCCGTTTATGTGGAATCTTGCCGTATCCTCTACGAATATGAAATACACCCAGACCGAGATTCTAGAAACCATCCGCATGACCGAGATGGAGCATCTCGACATCCGCACCGTGACGCTCGGCGTTTCACTGCGCGACTGCGCCGACCGCTCGATGCCCGCAATCGCAGAAAGAGTCTACGACAAAATCACCCGCTACGCCTCGCGCCTCGTCCCCGTCACCGACGAAATATCGGCCGAATACGGCATACCCATCGCCAACCGCCGCGTAGCCGTTACACCCGCATCGCTTGTGGCGGAGAGCGCCGATGCGCCGGATTACGTAGCTCTCGCGCACGCGCTCGATCGCGCCGCCGCATCCGTAGGCGTGGATTTCGTCGGCGGATTTTCCGCCCTCGTTCACAAGGGCCTCACGCGCGGAGACGATCTGTTTCTCGACTCTCTGCCCGAAGCCCTCGCTTCCACTGCCAAACTCTGCGGCTCGGTAAACGTCGCTACTACGCGCGCCGGAATCAATATGACCGCCGTTGCGCGCGTCAGCGAAGCAATCAAGGACCTCGCCGGGCGCACCGCGGCGCAGGGCGGACTCGGCTGCGCCAAATTCGTCGTCTTCGCAAACGCGGTCGAGGACAATCCGTTTATGGCGGGCGCGTTTCACGGCATCGGCGAACCCGAAGTCGTAGTCAATGTCGGCGTATCTGGTCCCGGCGTAGTCGCGCACGCCGTCAAACACGCGGGCGATTGCGACCTGTCGGAACTTGCGGAAATCATCAAACGCGTGGCTTTCAAAATTACGCGCGCCGGAGAACTCGTAGGACGCCAGGCTGCACAGCGCCTCGGTGTGCCCTTCGGCATCATAGACCTGAGCCTTGCTCCCACGCCGGCGGCGGGTGATTCCGTAGCCGAAATCCTGGAACACATGGGACTTGAAAAGGCGGGCGCGCCCGGTTCGACCGCCGCGCTTGCAATGCTCACCGATGCGGTGAAAAAGGGCGGAGCTATGGCTTCGGGCAATGTGGGAGGGATGAGCGGCGCATTTATCCCCGTTTCCGAAGACAGCGCGATGATAGAGGCTGCGCGCCTCGGCGCATTGACGCTCGAAAAACTCGAAGCCATGACCGCAGTATGCTCGGTGGGCCTCGATATGGTAGCCGTGCCCGGCGATACTTCGGCCGATCAGATCGCCGCCATCATCGCAGACGAAATGGCCATAGGCGTGATGAACAACAAAACCACCGCCGTCAGAATCATCCCCGCCCCCAACCGCCGCGTCGGGGATATGGTCGAATTCGGCGGCCTGCTGGGAAGCGCTCCCGTGATGCCCGTCAACCGCTACAGCGCCTCGCGCTTCATTCGCCGCGGCGGACTCATCCCGGCGCCGATCATAAGCCTGCGGAACTAAAGATAGATAACGAAACAAACGGAAATGAACGAAACAGACGAAAAATCATTCCATTTCGTCTGTTTCGTTCATTTCCGTTTGTTCCGTTATCTATCTCCGTTATCTCTCTCCGGTCCACAACCGATACTGCTCGGCAGCCTGCGCCTCGAGCATCGGCAATCCGCCGAGCGTCCTGCATCCACACGCCCGCGCCTGCTTCAGCAACTCCGTCTCTTCCGGGTTGTAAACCAGATCGTAAACCAACCCCGCACCCGACAATTTCTCCACGGCAACGGGACTGCCGCCCTCGCTGTGCCCCTTCATACCCACCGGCGTACAGTTGATCACCACATCCGCCCGCCCATCAAATTCCCCTATCCCCGCACCCGAACAACCGAACTCAGCCGCCAGGCTCGCTGCACGCGCCGCATCTCTTGCGTAAACCCTCACCCGCGCCCCGCGCTCGCTCAACCCGTACACTACCGCCCGCGCCGCCCCCCCTGCTCCAATCACCGCCGCATCTGCACCCTTCAACTCCACCAAACCTTCAAGCGGCCGCATAGCCCCAATCGCGTCCGTGTTGTAACCAACCAGTTCATCTCCCTCGATCACAACCGTATTAACCGCGCCTATGCAATCCGCCGCCTCATCCACGCGATCCAGGTAATCCCGTATCGCCGTCTTGTGCGGTATCGTCACGCTCAAACCGCGCAGATTCCACTCCATCCCGCGCGTGCGCGGATTCACCATCAACTTTATAAACTCTCCGAGATCCGCAACCTCGAACGGCAGATAAACCGCATCCCGGCCCGCGGCGCGAAACGCAGAATTGTGTATCATCGGCGAACGCGAATGACCTACGGGATACCCTATGACCCCGTAAATCTCGCTCTCCCTCGACAACTCCCCCACACGGTAAAGATCCCGCATCTCCTCAATAGTCGGCTGCCCCGGCGCACTTTCGGCCCCGGGCGCAAGCGCGGCAAAGGTCAAAAATGCGCCCCTCGATACGCCCAGCACCCTCGTAGCCATCCCCGCCATCCCCATCCCGAGCGCGATCACCGGACGATTCCCCGCGCGATCCATCAGATCAAACAACCGCACGCAATCGGTGATCTTCTCCGCCCTTGTTGCAATCTTCACCACGCGCGCCGGCGTCGCCGACAGCCGGTCGTATATGGCGCCGGGATCAGCGGGCGTATGCAAAAAATCGTGCTCCGAACATATCACCCGCTCCCACGATACGGGCGGAGCCTGACCTGCATAACTCTCGACCAGATCGGCCTCTAAATCGGCGTAATCGAGCCGTGCGCGCAACTCCGGCGCAAGCGACTCCCAAAAACGTCTGCGTTCAGTCAAAGTCAGATCGCGCCCGCCGCCCTGCTCACCCGGCCTGAAAGTAAAAATGATCTTCGCATCCAGACCATCGATCACGCCCGGCAATTCATCCAGCACGCGCCGCAGCTCCCCTTCATCGAGCAGGTCAAAACGCAATTCGACCGCATCGGCCTCGACCGCGGCGCGCCCGATCGCAGCCAGAAACTCCTCTGCTCCTGCTTCCGTCACCGGCACACAGATCATGACCTTCTCTTCATTCCGCATTTTTTCGCGTCTTCATTTCCGCGCTTTCCGCGGTCCCTCTTTTCACTCGCGCGCGAGGCGTTTCCATCAATCCGACCGACTGCGCCGCGTACGCCGCCGTGCGCCGGCCGAGGCACCCGGCCTGATACAACCAGCGCGGGCTTTCATTGAAATTCCCGCCCATCTCCACCGTCGCTTCCACCGGATTCGGCCAGTGACGCTTCAGTTCCGTGAGCGAGCTTAGCGATAAACGCAGACCGCGCCGTATCTGCAATCGGAACCCGAACGGCTGCGCCCATTCCGCTTCGACCGCGGCGATCATCCATCCGGGCAATCTTGTGTTGCGTATGCGGTCGGGCAATCCGGTCTTGTCGACTCCGAGCATATCGCATACAAGCGCAATCGCGCTCGCAGTCCATCCGGCCTGTTTTCGATCCTCGCCCAGACACACGTCCCAGTCGAATCCCGCGCCCGCCGCCTCGACCGCCGCGGCGATGTCGCACCCCCACAACGCGCGGTTCGCTCCGTGCCTGAGCATGTGTATGCACAGGAAGCGCAGACTGTCCTCCGGCGCAAGCACGCGAATACCCACCCCGTCCAGATCCTTCAGCCGCGACCGCGCCCATACTTCGTCGATGCGCCGGTCGTAAAACTTGTCGAATCCCGAATGCAGATCCACAATCATTTCCCTGTACTCGGGCATCTGCATCAACTCATCCGCGCGCCTGTAATCTGCGCGCCTCACGCACAGATCTATGTCGCCGCAGGGCCGCAAACCCGGCTCCGGATACAGATCCTCAAGCGCCCATCCCTTGACCAGCACCGCGTCGATCCCCGCACGCCCGAGCGCCTCTACTGCGGTCTTCAGTTCGCGCCGGTGCAGTTCGTTTTTCAGCACGCAGCCATAATAGCTGCGGCGCAACTCCTCGCCCGCCGCCCCGGCGCGCGAGGATGCGTCAAGCCGTCTCCACACCAAACCCGCAACGCCTGCGCGCACCGCCAGATCCGCCGCCGCCGAGAGTTCTTCCGCCCTCAGATCGAGCGGCGTGCAACTGCGGCGCCAGCTTCCCTCAAGCGCGCGCTTTAACAACGCAGCCTTCATCCCGGAAAACCGCAAAGAAAGATAACGGAACAAACGGAAATAGACGAAAAACACGAAAATCGTCGAACTTTCCGCAGTTTTCGTTTTTTTTCGTTTGTTCCGTTATCTTATTCTCAGTTCGTGAATGATTCCTGATCGATCCGAATGCGCATATGGCCCAGATCCAGGCCCAGATTGCGCAGCGCCGCAAGCCGGCCCGCCGGAACCTGCGCGGTCGATACCAGCACCTCGCGCACTCCGTACCTTTTCAGCAGCCTCGGCACATCCTCGCTTCCGAATATGCGGTATCCGTGTATCCACTTCCCGACCTTGTTCCGGTCGTCGTCTATGAAACCGAGCGGCAGGTATTTGTACTCCGGGTTGTTGATAAGCTCTCTGAGCAGCAGTTCGCCTCCGTCCCCCGCGCCGTAAATCAATACGGGACGCGCATCGGGCTGCGCATCGGCCCAGCGCCCGAGCACCGATCTCAGCAGCCGGAACGACACGCGGCTTGCGCTTACCAGAAACCCCAGCAGCAGCGCATCGAGCACAAACACGGCGCGCGAGGCGCCGCTCGTTCCACCCGCGCCGAAAATTCCAAACACGACCGCAGCGCTCGCCGCCACTCCGATGAATACCGCGCGCCCTATCGCGACCAGATCCGCAATCCCCACGTACCGCCACAAACCGCCGTAAACTCCGCCTATCAGAAAACTCAGCATCTGCACCGCAATCACCAGCGGCAGCGATCGCAGGAAAATTCTCATCTGCACATCCGGCACGCCGTTTTCAAACCGCAGCAGATACGCCGAATGATAAGCCAGCGCAATCAGCATCACATCGATGATGATTTCCATCATGCGGCGCTTGTAGGGAAATCCCACAAGCGCGCGCAGCAGCGTGTTGCCCTGAATCTCTTCTTCGCTTTCGTAAATGCGCACGCGCCCCAGATACAGACCCAGAGAAAACAGCACGAGTATGAATATCGCAACGAGCGCGATCATCGTGCCAAGCCGCATACCCCTTACGGCAAGCCCGAGCGCTCCGGCCCCGATCGCCAATGCGTAAAGCAGCAGCACCGCCCTGCGCTCCGAAAGCCCGAGCGCAACCAGCCTGTGCGACGCATGATCGCGCCCGCCCCTCGATACGGGCCGCCCCGACAGCTTGCGCGTCACCGTCACGATCGCCGTATCGAAAATCGGTATCAGCATAATCAGCACCGGCGTTACAAGCACGGCGCTGATGTTGCGCGTCCTGTCATAACTCGACAGCAGCGCCATTCCCCCGAGCGAAAAACCCAGAAACATCGATCCGCAGTCGCCCATAAAGATCGACGCCGGATTCACGTTGTAGATCAGAAACCCGAGAGCCGCGCCCCCCATCAGCGCCGGCAGCAGCGCCTGCGCTTCCTGCCCGTTGAGCAGGAACGTCGCCGTCATAAACGCGCACGCTATGGCCGATATCCCGGCTGCAAGCCCGTCCATGTTATCGAGCAGATTCACCGCATTCGTGATCCCCACCAGCCAGAAAATGGTCACGAATATGTTGAATGCTTCCGAATCGGTCCACTCCAGCCGCGTCCCGAAATACACCACCACCGAGGCTACAATCACTTGCAGCACCAGCTTGATCGGAGCCTTCAAGCCCCAAAAATCATCCGCAAGCCCCGTCAGGAACATCAACGTCGCGCCGCCCAGTATCAGCCGCGCGCCGCCCGGCAACTGATCCTGAAAGAGCAGAAAACCGCAGATAAACGCGGCGTATATCGCTACGCCCCCCATCAGCGCCGTCGGCCGGCTGTGCCATCTGTCCTCGCGCGGACTTGCAACCACACCCCACCGCCGCGCGCACCATCGCACAAACGGCGTCATCGCCGCCCCGACCGCAAACGTCAACAGACACCCCAGCAACCACATCACCATCCGAAAACTTTCCGTTTGTTCCGTATTGTTCCGTTTGTTTCGTTATCTCTCTTCACCCCTCACGACGGAGCAAAATCCGCATCCTGCGGCATCCTCGCGCGCTCGTACTCGATGACGCTCGCGAGTATCTCGTCAAGCCCGCGCTTCGGTTCGTACCCGATCAACCGCCCGATCTTGGTCAGATCCGGCACGCGCCGCTGCATATCTTCGAATCCTTCCTCATACGCTTCTTCATACGGCACCGTCCGGATTTCGGATTCCGATCCCGCCAATTCCCTCACCCTTTCCGCAAGCGCAAGTATCGTGACTTCCTCGGTGCTCCCCACGTTATAGACCTCGCCCACCGCGCTCGGATGCTCCGCCAATCCTATCAGCGCCCCAACCGCATCCGATACGTGCGTAAAACACCGGCTCTGCCGCCCGTCGCCGAATACGGTGAGATCCCGCCCGGTAATCGCCTGCCGCACGAAGTTCGGAACCACCATCCCGTAGCGCCCCGTTTGCCGCGGCCCCACGGTATTGAACAATCTGGCGATCACCGTAGGCACGCGCTTTTCCTTCCAGTAAGCGATGGCCAGAAACTCGTCTATCGCCTTCGAGCAGGCGTAACTCCACCTCCCCTTGTGCGTCGCGCCCATCACCAGATCGTCGTCCTCGCGAAACGGAATCCTTTCGAGCTTGCCGTAAACTTCCGATGTCGAAGTCAACAAAACGCGCTTGCGCTTCTTTGCGGCAAGTTCGAGCACTACTTCGGTGCCGCGTATGTTCGTTTCTATGGTCTTGACCGGACTCTCGACTATCAATCGCACGCCCACGGCCGCCGCCAGGTGATACACGATATCGCACAGATCCACCAGCTCCGCCGTCAACCGCGTATTCGTCACCGAATCCAGATGATAATGAAAATTTGAATTACCCTTCAGATGCTGTATGTTTTCGACCGATCCCGTAGAAAGATCGTCGATGATGTAGACCTCATCCCCGCGCGCAAGCAGCCTTTCGGCCAGGTGCGAGCCCACGAACCCCGCCCCTCCCGTAATCAATACACGCATTCAGAACCTCCTGTAAGTTAAATCAAACCAGCCGACTTCGGGGCGAAAAAGAGAGATAACGGAACAAACGAAATAAAACGAAACAAACGGAAACATTCAACTTTTCCGTAATTTTCGTTTCATTCCCGATACTGTTTTCTCTGCTCCGGGCAATTCCCGGTACAACCCTTCGATATCGCCGATCAATCTCCGCTTTGAAAGCTTCAAGTGCACGAACGCTTGCCCGCGCTTGCCCATCTCCCGGCGCATTGCGGGATTTGCAACCAGATATTTCAACGCTTCCGAGAACGCTTCGGCGTCTCCGCTCGGCGCCGTCGCGCCGTGCTCCCATACCCTGACTCGCCCGAAACTCCCAACGCGCGCTCCGAGCAGGTCAACTACGCCGCCCACTTCCGTAGCCGCAACCGCGCATCCCGCGCTCATACCCTCGATCAGCGTCAGCGGCGTGCCCTCATTCAAAGAGGTCAGCGCGACTATGTCCAGATCGGCGTAAAGCGATTGCGCATCCCGGCGAAACCCGGTAAACGAAACCCTGCCGTCCAGCCCCAGCCCGCACGACTGAGCTTCGAGATCTGCGCGCAGATTCCCGTCGCCGATTATTACAAAGTGGGGGAATTCCGAAACCGCTTCGTTGTTGATCAGTTTGTGCGCGGCTTCGAGAAATAGAGCGTGATTTTTTACTTCTACCAGCCTGCCGACGATGCCGATCAGCGGCCTATCATGTCCCACTCCAAGCTCCGAGCGCAATCCGCCCGGCGTCTGCAGCGCATCGTCGAAATTCAGTCCGAGCGCAATGACATCCACCCGTCCCTTGCGCCCCACGCCGAAATGCCCGTGAATTTCGCGCCGCTGTTGCTCGCTTATAGTAATGATACGGTCCGTCGCAATGCGCGCAAGCACGCGTTCTATGGCAAGAAACAGGCGCGTTTTGAACGGCGAAAAATAACTGTGAAATGTATGCCCGTGAAACGTGTGAACGACGTGCACGCGGCGCGGCCGCAGCAGAAGCGCCCCCGGCGTGAGCCATTTGTAAAGCAGCGCGGCGATTCTGCCCGCTGCGCCCGCCTTCGCCTTGTGCGTATGAACGATATCGGGCCTGAAGCGCAGCATCAGCCCGAACAGTTTCCAGATTACGAAAATATCCCGCCACCCGATTTCGCGGCTCATTTCGGGAATGACTACGGGTTCGACTCCGGCCTCGCGCGCAAAATACCCCATATCGCCCTCGCCCGGCGGCACCGTTCCGGTAACGAGGAGCGTTTCGAACTCGCCGCGGTTCAACCCCGCCGAAAGCCATACGACGTGTTTGGCCGGCCCGCCGATGTTCAACCGGTCGATTATGCGCAGAACGCGAATAGCCAAAATGCACCGGCCCCCTGTGGAAAGAGAGATAACGGAACATACGAAATGAAACGAAAAGAACGGAAAAGTTGAATATTTCCGTTTGTTCCGTCTTATTTCGTTTGTTCCGTCATCTCTCTTCTCTTCAATCGATGAACTCGCGATGCCACAATTCGAGCATCAGCAGATTCCACAACGCAAAGCCGTGATCCGCCCGCCGCTCCACGTGATCCTCAAACCGCCGCCGCACCGCACTCTCATCGAAATACCCGCGCCGCCGCGACTGCTCCGACAGCAGCGCGTCCCTCAAAAGCTCCTTCATCTCCCCGCGAAACCATTCGCTCACCGGCGCGCCGAAACCCATCTTGCGGCGCTCTACGTTTTCTCGCGGCAACAGATCGCCGAAAGCGCGCTTCAGAATATATTTCGATTCCCGCCCGCGCAGTTTCATCCCCACCGGCAGCCGCGCCGCAAGTTCCATCACCTCGTGATCCAGAAACGGGGAGCGCGCTTCCAGGCTGTTGGCCATCGACGTTATATCGACCTTCACCAGCAGATCGTACGGCAGGTACGTTTCTACATCCACCGCCATCGCCGCTTCGACCGGATCGAGCCTTGCTGCGCGCGCGAAATGCTCCTCCATCCAGCCTTCAGGAGACGATCCGTTCAACCCGGCGCGAAACTCCCGCGAATACATATCCGATTTATCCGCACCGCTGAAATACCCCACCCACCGCCCATATCGAACATCCATCGGTTCGGCGGCTACCTGAAGAAACCGGCGCGCGCGCCGCAACCTGCTTTTTGAATCGAGCGAATCCGGAATGACGCTGCCGAGCAACCGCGCAGCCGCACCGCTCCCCGGCACACCCCGAATATACGAAGCAATTCGGTTTCCCAGATAACGTTCATAACCCGCAAAACTTTCATCTCCGCCGTCGCCGTTTAACGCCACCGTAACCTCGTTGCGCGTCAGTTGCGAAACGTAAAAGGTCGGCACGGCGGATGAGTCGGCATAAGGCTCGCCGTAATGCCTGACGAGCGTCGGCAGCACTTCGATCGCATTCGGTTCAACGATGAATTTTCTGTGATCCGCGCCCCAGCGCCGGGCTATGCGCTCGGCGTGTTCGGTTTCATCCCACGCCGCTTCATTGAAACCTATGGAAAAGGTTTTTACGGGCTGCGCCGATTGCTGCGCCATAAGCCCGACAATAATGCTTGAATCTATGCCGCCCGAAAGAAATGCGCCCAGCGGCACGTCGCTTATCATTCTCAACCGCACGGCTTCGGACAGTTTTTCGCGCAGCGCTTCGCACGCTTCCCGCTCGTCGAGTTTCAGTTTGGGCGCGTAATCGAGCCGCCAGTAACGCTCGATTCTTTCAGTCCACCCCTCGGGCGTTTGTTCAAAGACGAGGAAATGCGCGGGCGCGAGCTTGCGAATCGCGCGGAAAGCCGTATGCGGAGCCGGAATATAACCCCACGACAGATACGCGTTTATCGCCGGGTGATCGACTTCGCGCGAAACTTCGGCGTCGGCCAGAATCGCCTGCAATTCGGATGCAAACAGCAACCTGTCGCCCGAGCGCGAGTAAAAGAGCGGCTTTTTGCCTACGCGGTCGCGCGCCAGAAACAATCGCCTTCGCGGGGCATCCCATACGCCGAAAGCGAACATCCCGCGCAGGTGTCTGAGGCAGTCGGTTCCCCATTGCTCGTAGGCGTGGACTATGGCTTCGGTATCGGTGCGCGTGCGGAAGCGGTGGCCGAGCGATTCGAGGCGGGAGCGCAGTTGCTGAAAGTTATAGATCTCGCCGTTGAAGGTGATCCATACGGTTCCGTCTTCGTTCGAGAGCGGCTGACGCCCCGATTCGGAAAGATCGATGATTGCGAGGCGGCGATGGCCGAGCGTGCAATGCGAATCGCTCCAGAAGCCTTCGGCGTCGGGGCCGCGATGATGTATGGCCGCAGTCATGCGCCGGATTGCGCCGGCATCCATGCTCTCGCCCCGTGTATGAACAATGCCTGCAATTCCGCACATAAGGACAATAGAAGCGGCGAATGATCTGTAGCCCAGCGCGCGCAAGCCCTGGGTAAGTGTGTAGAGGCCTTGTGAGCCCCGGAGGGGCAAAAGATCTGTAGCCCAGCACGCAAGCCCTGGGTGGGTGTGGGAAAATCCCGCAAGCCCCGGAGGGGCAAAAGATCTGTAGCCCAGGGCGCAAGCTCTGGGTGGGTGTGGGAAATCCCGTGAGCCCCGGAGGGGCAAAAGATCTGTAGCCCAGGGCGCAAGCCCTGGGTGGGTGTGGGAAATCCCGCAAGCCCCGGAGGGGCAAAAGATCTGTAGCCCAGGGCGCAAGCCCTGGGTGGGTGTGGGAAAATCCCGTGAGCCCCGGAGGGGCAAAAGATCTGTAGCCCAGGGCGCAAGCCCTGGGTGGGTGTGGGAAAATCCCGCAAGCCCCAGAGGGGCGAAAGATCTTTCGCCCTTTCAGAGCTTGGACGCTTTTCTAAATCTGACCTGGCGCTTGCGCACCAGGCTACAGATCTTTCGCCGCTTCGCGGCTGCAAAACTCAAAGAACTCCTCTGAGGAGTAATAACGGAACAAACGGAAATGTTTTTTTTCGTTCCACCTCTGTTCTTACGTATCTTTTCGTCTGTTTCGTTATCTGCTCAACGCTCGCGGGCCGGCAGGCATGGCTCCCGTCCATCCATACCTTGCGGCGGCGTGCTGCGCGCGCCGCTCGGCCCTCGCCGCGCGCCATCTCGTCCACGCAATCGCGATGAATATCAAGAAAAACCCCAGCAACTGCACGCGCTGCCTGTGCGAAGTCCCGGCGTTGGTCTGATACAACGCATACACAAGCGTCAATCCGATCGTAAAAATGCATACGGGAAACGACTCGCGCAAACGATGCCGCACCATATACCAGTAACCCGCAAACAGCAGCGGCGCCGCCAGCCACCACAACACCAGTTCCGGCAACGACAGCACGTGCGAAACCGACGAAATCATCCACGGAAACGGCGCGTAGAGAAAATACATCGCGCCGATCGGCAGATATGTAATCGCCTCGCGCGTATCCGTGATATCCACATCGCCGCCGTATCCCGTGTTTGAAACCCTCGCCGACCATTCGCGCCCCGCCTGTATGCGCTTCAGATTCAGATTGCCTTCGGCTACTTCTTGCGCCCCGAGCGAAGAAAATACCACTCCCAGCACGATGATCAGCAGCCCGCCCTGCATCAGGCGCGCAGCCGAAAACTCGCGCGCAGCAACCACAAGCGATCCGACTACGGCCATTAACACTACATAAAAAACGTAGTGGCGCAGCGCGAAAATGCAAAACAGCGCGCCCAGCAGCAGCAGCGAATCCACAATCGTTATCTTCCGGCTCATACGCAGCGTCAGATACAGCGACATACAGAGCAGGAAAGTGATGGGGCCTTCCTTGATCCCCTGCGACGTCCATATGATCATCGTGGGAGAAATCGCTGCCAGCATCCCGGCCAGCCGCGCCGTGCCCTGATCCGGATAGATCATATATGCGATGCGGTTGACGAACACTGCGGCCGCCGCTCCGAGTACGCAGCAGATAAGCTGGAATGCGAATGTGTTCCGACCGATAAGGTAATAGACGCCGGCGACGAAGTAATAAAAACCCCAGCCCGACTTGGACCGTCGAGTAAAGGGGAATCCCTGAAATCCCCCCTGCAGTTGGCCCGTCCAGTATTTGTAAAGCTCGTTTCCGTGATTGTCGTAGGTTCCAAAATCGGGAGCGATAATGCCGCGAACATCGAACTGATATGAAACGCCCGCAACAAGCACACGCACCGCGAGCGCAATCAGAAAAAGCCGGACGACGAACCTGCGATCTTCCTGCGTGCGCGCCGCAAAAAGCAGCGCGCCGAAAGCTACGATGCATAAAGTCAGAAGGGCAACCGCGTCATCGGGAGAACCTGCTATCGCCCGACCGATGATGACTCCAGACACGGCCAAACCGATGAATAAAATTGTTCCAGTCGCCCGATCCTGAATCACCGCTCATACTCCACGGCCAGTTCGCTCATAGTCCTGAACGCGATCCGCCCTTCGCGCCTCAATTCCGCAGCCCGCTCGAAAATCGCCCGCAGCCCCGCGAACATCTCTTCCATCCCGTCCGCCAGATTGGTCGGATGAAACCACAGATGGAAAACCTTTCGCTCGCGCGCTGCTGCTTCGAGCCCTCTCGTTGCGCGCCGCACCCGCAGGCTCATCGGAATATAACGCCTCGCGGCGTGCATCGGAAAGTAAATCATCGAACCCGGCACGTTCCACACCCCGGCCTCGGTCCTTAAAGGCAGCACCACCGGAGGTTCGGCCGCTGTGATTACATCCCACAAATGCGCAAGCCGTCTGACCGGCCCCGGCCACTTTTCATACCAATGCGGCTCCGGCCCGCGATAGCATCTGAAACCGTATTCGCCCAGCAGTTCCAGATGCCCGACTTCATTGCGCGGAAACACAAACGAACGCATCTCTACGCCCATCTCCCGCGCCGCTTTTACACAAGCCCTGAGTTCGCTTTCAGCCGTCGCCCGCGAACATCCCCGATCGCTGAATATCACGTGCGAAAACGAATGACTGCCGATTTCCTGCCTGACGGGGCACGCAAGGATTTTTTCAACCAGATCGCGCCCGTAAAAAATCGGATCTTTTTCCGCATCGCTTCCCGGATCGAAGGCAAACCAGTCGCGCGGAAACCACGCATGATTCGGCCGCACGATGTCTTTATGCTCGCCGTCGCAACGATCGAGAAAGAGATGACCCACTATGCACCACGTAGCGGGAATCTGGAATTCTTCGACGAGCGCAAGCAACCGGTCTATGATTACCTCGCGTTCGCGTTCGCAGGCGCTGCGGAACCCGTCGGGGCCGAACAGATCGAGCGTCCCCCAGATCAGTTCAAAATCCAGGCTCAGAGTAAAAACGCCTTTATTCATCCGCTCAACATCAAAAATCCGGAACGAGCGACTGGTCCACATAAAGGAACACGGGATAAAATTTCGTCGGGACAGAATGCTTCATGGGCATAAACCTGAATCCCGGCAGCGAATCCTCCGGCAGACGCTCGGATAGAATGATCGCCCCATAACCTCCCGACCTCAGACTCTCGCTAAAAAGTCGAACCAGTTCGGGCGATCGCCCGTCCACATACTGTGCAACATCGTTGAAGAGATAGGCCCTGCCTCCGAATGCGATCAGTTCGGGATACACGCTGAAATTCGCGCGATTACGAGGCACATATCGGTCAATTGTAGAGATGACTTCCCTGTAATAATTCAGGCTTTGCCAGCGGTAAAACTCCCCACGTGCATTCCTCATAAGATTGAAGCCGCCTAGAACCAGCAAAACAATCACGGCAAACTCAGGTTTCCACCATCTCTCCTTCAGCGCGCCCAGTCCGCGCCGCCACGCTACCGCTACGACAATCGAACCGATCCAGGCAGTCTCCAGATAATAATTGATATTCGATCCTCCGCGGGCTGCGGTAACAAATGCCAGCATCGCCGCCAGCCCCAGATACAGAACAACCAACAGATTCGGCGATCTCAGCAACTCAATTATTTGGGCGCGTTTGCGAATCAGTGATATTTCCTGCCTCACCGACCCTTTATTTTGCGCAATGCCCCGTCCCAACCACGCTAAAAGAATGCAAAGACTCACCGGCGTTGCCGGGATCAGGATCAGGTACATCAACCTCTTCAGCGAAGAGTAGTAACTGTATGGAATATACCTGGTCAGAACAAAATGCTGATGGAAATAGCCGCCATCGGATGTCAAATTCAGCAGGATCGCCGTCAAACTGATCCCAATGAGTGTTCCTGCTGCTATCCCCAATGCCGCTCTGTAACGCTGCGCCTGAAACAGTATCGCCACCGATATCAGTACCGGCAGAATAAAAGTCTGTTTGAAGAAAAAAGCTGCGATCAGGCAACAGCAAATCGCCGCTCCATGCATCCACCTTGTCTTCATCTTGTCGGTCATACGGAAGGCGATGACAATGGCTGCCGAACCGAGCGCCAGAGCCGGGAAATCAGACCTGTGCAGCGCCAGCCAGGATTGCAGCGGTGCAGATGTTATAAACACCACTGCGGCAAATCCGCCCAACGCCCGCTCTCCGGTTAAACGCCGCGCCACCCAGTATGCGCACCCCGTACACGCCGCCGCCGCCAGCAATGCCGCACCCCGACCGAACCAGAATTGCAGGCCAAACAGATGCAAGCCAACACCGATCGTCAGGTAATAGAAGTAGCCGTATGGCGACATGACGAAAGGAAACTGAAAGGCATAAGAGTATGGATTGTCCCCTTCGATGCTAAGTTGGGCAGGCATCCATATAGCAGCCTCGTAATGCCCGAGATCATACGGATAAATCAGACGAGATACAGCCGTGCAGATCAGTGCAAGCGTGTATAAGATTACTCCGCCAATCCACAACGATCGCCATTTATTTTGCACAATTGCCAACATACGACTATCCGGTAATTCCCGTTTCAGGATGAAAGAGGGAGGCTCACGTTTCCTTTGACTGCGGTCTGAGAGAGCGTGTCTTTAAAGCCCCAAAGGGGCGAAAGATCTGTAGCCTGGTGCGCGAGCGCCAGGTCAGCAGGCGAAAAACGTCCCAGCCCTGAAAGGGCGAAAGATCTTCCGCCCCTCCGGGGCTCACGGGATTTTTCAACACCCACCCAGGGCTCACGCCCTGGGCTACAGATCTTTTGCCCCTCCGGGGCTTGCAGGTTTTCTACACACCCACACCTTGCGCCCGGGGCTACAGATCTTTCACCGCTCCGCGGCTGAAAAACTCAAAGAACTTTGTTTACAAAGCGCTCAGTAAAAACGCTGCCGGCCGTTGTTATCGGGATCAGACAACCCGGTCTTGTTTGTTTCGTTTGTTTTCGCCCGTTCGTTATCTCGAACCGGAACCCTGCAGGCATCTCCAGGTTCAGGAATATGGGCCCGGACGCGCAACCCAGTAAATCACATACAGCAGGCTGGTCGTCGAGAGCAACCAACCAGCTATCGTCCTTACCCTATCCGGCATCTGCCCTTCAAACAAAAGCCGTACTTTTATGGCAATCAGAAATAACATCCCCGGCACAAGAGCCCAGGTAAGGCGAGTTGCATAAAACCCCATGAGAGAATAAAAAAGCAGAACTGCAAGGAGTTGATAAAATGCCATCTCCGCTTCGACAGACATTCGCCTCCCCGGTTTCACCGCCTGTGAAGGCGACCGTCGTATCCGCTCAACCGCAATCAAAACCAACAGTATCAATGCAGGAAAACCAATTACCGCCGGCAGAGTCGATGCAAAGCGCATCAAATTGCCGGCAAACTCTCCCCAGAAACCATCCTCGCCCCGGACTGCGCCGAACAGCCATACAAACTGGCGATACCTGACAACCTCAGGTGAATTGAATCCTCCACCCTGTGATTGACGAACGCAATCCACCCAACCGGCGGAATCAGTAGCCCGATGGTCAACATCAATACACTCTGCACGCGCTGAGTAATCTTAAACCGGTTGCTGGATGCGTCGCCCTCCGCCTCTCTACGGAACAATAAATAGATCGCCTTTGCCCCTGCAATGACGGCAAATGCCTCATAGAACAAAGTTGCGGCGCCGACCGTCACACCGCACCAGAATTGCCGAAAGACATTCACTTTATCTCCCCGTTCCTGCTCCCGGCGGATAACAAACAGAGCGCACACCGGCACGAATATGTTGCATATCTGCAAATGGGGCGTCCAGAAGAAAGCCTTCGTTACCTCATTGACGGCAAGAACGACTCCGGAAAAGATATAAATCGGCCAGTGCTTCGGGTCATACGGCAGTAACTTGAAGAAGAGAATGACGGCAAACCACAGCAGTATCCAGTTGATGATGATATACGCCGTATATGCAGGCAGGTGCTGGCTGTTTTCAATTCTCCGCGTACTTTCCGGCAGGCAGCATCGGGCGAGCGCCCGCAAAGGCTGGGAAATGAGCCAGGCCGTCGCAAAATAGAGCGGGCGCGAATTCCGGTGGCGGCCCTGCTCCAGCAGCATATGCGGATTTTCGGCCAGCAGAACATAAGTCCCGGAATCACAATTAACCGTTATGTGGAAGAACCCGCCGACCGACATTGTTTTGACGCAGTACCGATCCTCCTCTCCCGACGGCAGGGGCGTTGATACCAGAAAGAGCAAGGGCAACAGCGAAACAAACCCAGCCCAAAGAATTCGTCGGTCGCGGAAAAATCCCGGGAAATCACTCATGACTTTTCCGCCCGCACCAGAAACATATTCGAAAGTTCGCGCATTACCGCGCGATCAGCCACAGCTTCGTCAAATCTCTCCCACCGCTTCAAAAACCCCGGCGTCATACGCGGCGCAAGCCGCTCTACCCAGTTGAGCGGTCCGAAATAAACTCCGTGCACTTCCACATTCACAAACCCCGCCGCCGCAAACACCCTTTTCAACTCGCCCGAAGTGGTAAAAAACTGCTTGAGCGTCACCAGATCCTTCACGGGCAGATGCGGCGCAAGCCGGTTGATGATGAAATATCCGTTGAGGCTCCAGCGCGGCGCCGCCGTTACAAGCGCCACACCGCCCCGTTTGAGCACCCTCCCCATTTCCGCCACGCACCGGTCCATGCGCGGCAGATACCTCAACACTTCTATACAATTCAAATAATCAAAACCCGCATCTTCAAACGGCAAATGCTCAACATCGCTTTCATAAAACTCAACGCCGGGATTGTTGCTGCGCGCCTGCTCGAGCATCGCGCCCGAACCGTCGGTTCCGACTACTTCAAAGCCAAGACGCCTGAACCGCACCAGATGATGCCCCGTACCGCAACCCACATCGAGCAACCGCAACCCGTCGGCGCGTTCGGGCAACAAGCGGTCCAGCCAGATGTTGAGGCGGCGACGGCTGTAGTTGAAGCACGTAGCATAAGCATCACGTTCGAGCGAATCATACGAAGCGGCGAATTCGGCAGCCTGCTGCGAATGCGTATCTATGGCCTGCTGTTTTTGCGCTTCATCTGCGATCATCGCGCGTCCTCACGGGTTCCTGAAAATACCGGGCAAAGTCTGCTCCTGAAATACTGCATGGTTTATTTCATCCTGCTGCCATTCGTGCGGTCGCCATCAGGCTCACGCCTATCGGCAGCGGGATTCTCCCTACCAGATGACGCTCCATCGAGAAAATCCCCTTCAGCAAATCATTGAGTCGTCCGGGGCTGCTGCCTGCAAAATCGCTCTGTGGAGTCTGCGGATCGGGCACGAACCGGCGCGCCCAACGAACAAGAGCTATCGGTGGAAACAACAAGGTATTGAAATAGGTGATCCGGGGATTTTCGATCTGCGCCCTTGCAAAGAGACTCTTCAACGTTCGCCGGGTATAACGCCGCCTGTGCTCGCTGACGATGTCCTGGCCTCCCCACAAACTCGGCAATGCCGGCACTGTGACCAGCAGAAGCCCGCCGGGTTTGACGATCCTCGCAGCCTCCTTCAGCCCCTGCACATCCTCATCGAGATGCTCAAGTACATCTAGCGCCAGGACTACATCGAAGCTCGCAGATCTCAACGGCAGCGCCTCAATCGAGCCGACCACGCCCGTCACAACGGTCTGGGCTCCCTGCAAATGCATCGGTTCTGCGTCGACACCTACAACGTATCCTCCGGGCGCCGTAAAGTCTGCAATCCATCGCATGCCCTCGATCGGGCCGCATCCCAGGGAAGCTACCGAAGCAACGCGGGCGCCATTCATCTGCACTTTGAGAACCTCTTCGAGAATGCGCTGTCTCCCCTGAAACCACCAGTGCCATTCTTCATAAGCACCGTATACCCCGGCAAACTCCTGCTTCATGACGCCTCCTGACTCGTCTTGGCTGCGTGGGCGACTGCGGCGTCCTCCGACCCAAACGCCGCAAATACTCCGTGCCTGGAACCGACGATGTAAAGCGGACGATTCCGAACCTCGTCGTAGACGCGACCCAGGTAGTTGCCAATCACTCCCAGCATCAGCAACTGCGCTCCGCCCAGAAACAGAACCACAGACACGGTCGAAACCCATCCCTGCGGGCTGTAGACGCCGGCAATCTTCGTCGCCAGGGCGCCGACGCCGACCAGAAAGCCAATAATAGAGGCAAAGAGTCCGAGCCAGGTCGAGATCTGCAACGGCACGGTCGAGAATCCGATATATCCGGAGACCGCCAGTGCAATCAACTTGCGCAGTGTGTACTTCGGCTCCCCTGCATACCGCGCGTCACGGTCATATTCAACGCCGATCTGCCGAAATCCCACCCAACTGCGCAATCCGCGCAGAAACCGATTACGCTCTCGCAACGCCACCAGTGCTTCGACGACCCGTCGATCCAGCAAACAAAAGTCCCCGGCGTCCACAGGGACATCTATCTGCGCTATGACACGCATCGTTCGATAAAAAGCTGCATACGCCGCACGCTTGACAAGCCCCTCTTTTCTCTTCCTCCGAACCGCATACACTACTTCATAGCCTTCGCGCCACCACACAAAGAACTGCGGCAGGACCTCAGGCGGATCCTGTAGATCAGCATCCATCAACACAACGGCATCTCCTCCGGCGAAATCGAGTCCGGCCTGCAGCGCCGCCTGATGCCCGAAGTTGCGGGACAGGTGAATGACCTTCAAACGGTTATCGCCGTTATAAAAATCGTTCAACAAATGATGCGAACCATCGCGGCTTCCGTCATTGACGAAAATGACCTCGAAATTTCCCGACGTCATTGCATCGAGAACCGGAATCAATCGTTGGCGAAGCGCCCCCAGCGTCTCGCGTTCGTTGTATACCGGCAAAATTACCGACAGGATTGGCCTCAAGAAAATTTTCTCCTCGGAAAAGCCCTGGGTGCGCGGGCGTCTCGCCCGCATCTTCAAGACATGCGGATGAGACACCCGCGCATCCACCCGTGCACGCGGTTTCGTTCTTTTAGAGCGTGTTATTCAGCCCCCAAGGAGCGAAAGATCTGTAGCCTGGTGCGTGAGCGCCAGGTCAACATAAACAAAACGTCCGAGCCCTGAAAGGGCGAAAGATCTTTCGCCCCTCCGGGGCTCACGGGATTTTTCCACACCTACCCAGGGCTTACGCCCTGGGCTACAGATCTTTCGCCGCTTCGCGGCTGAAAAACTCAAAGAACTTTGTTTACAGAGTACTTAATCTCTTCTTCTCATTTACCAGCATAAAGTCCGCACGACATCGGCGAAAAGCTCCGCCGACCGGCGCATCGAATACCGCTGCTCCACCGTCCGCCTCCCGGCCCGCCCCAATCGCTCGCGCAGCGCCGCATCCCCGGCCAAACGACCGATATTATCCAGCCATTCATCACTCGTTGCAGCAAGCAACCCGTTCTCGCCGTGAGATATTACTTCCAGATTTGCGCCCACCGCCGTGCATACGGCCGGAATGCCCATCGACATATACAACAGCGCCTTCATAGCGCATTTGCCGCGCGCCCATTCATCGTCGGGCATCGGCATGATCCCGATATCGAACTCGCCGATTTCTTCGCTTTCCGTTTCCGCCGACCATTGCCGCCATACGTGTTCTACGCCCGGCAGCTTCGGAGGTCGGTCCGAATGCACGCGCAATTCTACACGCTCATCCCGGACAATCTCTTCAAGCACGGGTGCAAACATCTCCAGATAAGTCTGCGAAGTCGAACTTCCGGTCCATCCGACAACAATGCGCCCGTTTCGCTTTCGTCCTTCAATCGGCCGATAAAGATCCGTATCCACGCTCGTAGGGATGACGGTAACATTTGGATTGAACCGTCGAGCATACTCAGCAAGGTACTCGTTGCCGACAGTGATGTGCGAACTGAGCCGGCAGATCGTTGCGGTCTTGCCGGGAAATTTCAGCCAGCCGAAATGGCGATTGGCCTCCGTTGTATGCAGGTGAAATATCGCATCGTCGAAATCGTAAATGATCGGGCGCCCCATCCGCGCCGCAAGGCGTTCAAACCACGCAGGACCCACGATAGAGACTGCACGATGAATCAGGATTGCGTCGTAACGTTTTGAATGAACGAGATCGACAAAACGCCGCATCGAACGCAGCAGTATCCGGCTTGCAGTCGAGATGCGAAATCCCGGACGGTGGAGTTGATCTAATAGTGCACTATCGGCGAATGGGAAAAGGTCTACGCGAATGCCTGCGGCAACCAGATACGGCATCCACTGTTCTATGCGGTAGCGCTGGCTTGGCGTAGTGTTCTGCGGATAGGGGACGAGCGCCGCTATCGAAATCTTGCTCTTCGGGCAATCAACCCTCACGCGTCGCTCATCTTCCCTCGCTACAGGCTCTGCCGCAGTCACTCCGTCCCCCGGCCAGTATCGCCTCTTCGCAACCACGACAATACACCGTTGCTTGCTCTGCAAAGAGGTGCACCGGCAAACAAGCAAAGATACGGGTCTATATAAGGCAATCTGAACCTCATCATCACATGTGTAATCACATGTACTATTGTGGCGCCGATGAAGAGAATCGCGAGAATCGCGAATAACCGCAGGGATTGTACCGTGCGACCGTAGAGTATGATTCCGGATGCTGCAAGAATATACAAAAACACCAGAAACACGCCGGAACCTACAACCATCAGCTTAGGATATGCATTCGACGACAACCACGGCCTCCAGAACCCCCACGCCTTGTATATCCACAGGCGCAGGGTCAGCCAGGGATAGGTTGTCATATTTTCCAGGGCTGCCCGCTGCCAAAGAGACTCCCGCTGTTTCAACGATAGACTCTTATACCCTCCCGCATTGTCCCACCCCGCCATTATTTCTTCCGGTAAACGGCGTTGCAGATAATCATTTGAGTATTCATCGAATTCTTTCCGGCTATCAAAGCCGCCCTCATAGAACCGAATCAGGGCAGGGTGATTACCAAGCCATAAATGATAGCCGCCGCCATCTGTGATCAAAATCCATTCGCCGGTCGCAACACGATTCGAGATCGCCCAGGGAGAAATCACCAGAAAGATTCCGGCAATCATTAAACCGGCCGACTTGTAGTAATCAGCCCTGTTTCCGATGCGATGACCAATTACAATGACTCCGGCTGAAAGCAGCAAGCCTATCGGGTAGGCCGTAGGGCGACACAATGATGCAGCTCCAAATGCCGCACCTGCGAACAAAGCCCATTTATGATTTACAGCATCGCCACGCAGCGCAATCATCAAGGAATAAACGCCGAGCGCGACGAGAAAGGCGTGCAAGCTTTCTGTCTGTATATCCCCGACCTGCAGCAGCGCCAACGGGTTTAACGCGTACAGCATTGCACCGATCAATGCAGCCTGATGATTTTCGCCGTAAAGCAGCCCCCCGATCCGATAAAGCAACCAGCAAGTTAATCCAAACAGGATCGCCTGAACCAACTTGACCGCCAGCACGCTTCCCGGAACCAAAATCCAAACAGCAGCGATGAAGTACGGGTAAAACGGCGGACGGAAAAACGGCAGGGATGATTCGCGCGGATAATGTTGATTGTCCAGAACACGCTGCGCCGCCGCCATGTAATCTCCGGCGTCCCCAAAATTCACTGTATGAGGACCGACGACGAAGATAATCACCGACGCCGCAAGACAGGCTCCAACCGTTAAGGGCAAAAACTGCCCCACATATTTACGCTCGATGGTGCTCACTACTCTGTAAACAAAGTTTTTGAGTTTTTCAGCCGCGGAGCGGCGAAAGATCTGTAGCCCAGGGCGTAAGCCCTGGGTTGTTGTAGAAAAGCGGCGCCAGCCCCGGAGGGGCGGAAGCTCTTTCGCCCTTTCAGGGCTCGGACGTTTTGTTTATGTTGACCTGGCGCTCACGCACCAGGCTACAGAGCTTTCGCCGCTCCGCGGCTGAAAAACTCAAAACTTTGTTTACAGAGTACTCACTATGTACGCTTATGAATCTATCGTGTTATTACTTGATCGAGCAACTCTGTTTACAGCCTGATTACCGTTCCCGTCCATCAGCTCAACTGGCACCGATAAACGCCGCCTATATCGATCCTGAGGCTGAAGAGAGATAACGGAACAAACGAAAAGAGACGGAAACTACGGAAATGATCAACTTTTCCGTTCTTTTCGTTTCATTTCGTTTGTTCCGTTATCTCTCTTTTTCGTCCCGATGTCGTGTGGTTGGATTTAGCGCGTAATGCTCGGCCACATCAATGCTACTCCACCTTCCTCGCCCACACCTTCAGGCTGTCGCCGA
>JAHBSF010000038.1 GCA_019639255.1 Acidobacteriota bacterium
CGGAAATATTCAACCTTTCCGTAATTTTCGTTTCATTTCGTTTGTTACGTTATCTCTCTTTCCTCCTGAACCGAGACTTGCCTGCACTGCAACTTCTAGCCGAGCAGGGGGAACGATTGAAGTTACCCGATGTGGAACCGCAACTCAGTATAGGAATTCTTGAAGAAGCAGAGTCTCTTGAATGCGAGATAAGTGGAGATTTTGCCCTCGCAGATGGGCGCAGTATCCCGAGCGGGTGTTATCGAATAGTCCCTTACGCCGATGGATTGACGCTTATGGGAGAGCAGATGCCGATTGCATCGGACATTGCTTTTGATCTGATGCCGCAAGATGCATCGGGGTCTTTTACTTTGTCGAATGTTGTAATCGGGAAGGGGTTTCACTGGGAAAGAAGGGAACAACAAAGCTTTTCCGGAGCATTGCATATCAGGCGCTCTCCCACGGGGCGTTTAACGATAATCAACAGGGTTGGGTTGGAGCGCTATCTTGAGAGCGTCATATCCTCGGAAATGAGCGATCAGGCCGCCCCTGAGTTTCTCAAAGCCCATGCGGTAATTTCCAGGAGTTGGGTGCTGGCCCAACTGCCTCATTGGAGAGAAAATCGGCCCGAACCGCCTGCGGTTTTGCCCGGAAGCGATGAAATCGTGCGGTGGTATGACCGCGAAAACCACGATGAATTCGATGTTTGCGCAGATGATCATTGCCAGAGATATCAGGGGACTGCAAAAGCTGCGACCAAAAACGCCAGGTCGGCGGTCGAAGCTACCTACGGTATGGTGCTAACATTCGGCGGAAGATTGTGTGATGCACGGTTTTCAAAATCCTGCGGAGGGATAACGGAGAGATTTTCGTCAGCGTGGGCCAATGTTGAGGCTCCGTATCTGGATGTGCGCTATGACGGGGAAGCTCTGCCGCCCGGATTTGAGCTGCCCCTACGGTCAGAAGCGGCTTCTGAGCAGTGGATACTGGGTCGCCCGCCCTCTTTTTGCGCGCCGCCGGGGGCCGAGGTGCTCTCGCGAATACTGCCCGGATATGATCGGGAAACGCAGGATTATTATCGCTGGACCGCGCGCATTACGCAGGCGGAACTCTGCGCGCTAATCGTGCGAAAGCTCGGACTGGATCTTGGACGCGTTCATTCGATCGAGGCCGTGGAGCGCGGCGGTTCCGGCCGAATAGTGCGGCTCAGATTGAGAGGTGAACGTCGAACCGTAATAATAGGCAAGGAACTCGAGATACGCCGCGCGCTTTCGGTTTCCCATCTCTACAGCTCAGCGTTCGTTATCGAGCGCGAACCCGCAAGCGCATCCATACCCGATGCATTCATTTTACGCGGCGCGGGGTGGGGCCACGGTGTAGGGTTATGCCAGATCGGCGCGGCAGTGATGGCGGAGAAGGGGTATGATTACCGGCGGATTCTGGCCTGGTATTTTGTCGGCGCCGTTCCCGAGCGGATCTATTGAAAGTGTGAAGTGTGGCGGATGACTTCTACCAGATGGATGCGGCCGAGCGCAGGCGCCTGCTTGCTGACCTGGGATTTGTGCGCGACGAAGATCGTATATGGCGGCACGCCGACGGGCGAGCCCTGGGAGAGGGAGTGGCGCTTGCTTTAACGGACCGCGCGTTGGAACGTTTCCTGGGCGGACGGAACAAAAATAAAACGGCTCGAAGGAGCCGCAGTCGCCGCTCGGCGCCCCCGGGAACAAATGGCTGAGCAATGCGGGAAAGTGCAATGGCAGTAGTCAGAGTATCGTTGGTGTTGGCGCTTGCGGCGTTGCTTGCATCGCCCGCCGCACCGCTGCAGAGACGGCGGATCGATCGGGACATCACACAGGGCAGGCGGCTCGAACGCCCCGTCGGTCCGATTGATACGACGAGACGCGAGTTTACTTTTGCGCGCCTCGAATACGACAGCGTGGGTTGGGGCGAGTCCTGGCAGGTTGACTGGCCCAAGGCCGACGAGCAGTTCCTGTTGGGAATGAAGCACTGGGTTCGCAGCGCCATCGACATAAGCGAATTGCCCATTACCGTGGCAATCAAGGATCCCGCGATTTTTGAATACCCGTTTATATACGTCGTGGAACCCGGCATGCTGGACCTGTCAAGAGAGCAGGCCGAGCAGCTTCGGGAATACCTGCTGCGCGGAGGCTTCCTGATGCTCGACGATTTCTGGGGCGAATGGGAATGGCGCAATGTGCGCGAACAGCTTCGGCGCGTGCTTCCGGAATTCGAGGTTCAGGAACTCGAACTCTCGCACCCCGTTTTTCATTGCTACTTCGACATCGATGAAGTGCTGCAGGTTCCCAACTTCCACAACTATGTGTTTCGCGGAAGAACCCACGAAAAGGGCGGATTTGAACCTCATTACGACGCAATAATCGATGACGCAGGGCGCATTCTGGTCTTCATTGCCCGCAATGCGGATAACGGGGATGCGTGGGAATGGATCGATGACCCGCGCTATCCCCTGAAGTACGGACTCGGCGCCTACCGCCTCGCTACAAACCTGATCATTTATTCCATGACTCATTGAGGTCGAATCTGTCGGCGCGTCGACATTTCTCACCCTGTTTCAAGAATAACATTGGCAAATAAATGCAGATACAGGGGTTTGAGGTAAATCCCAGCAATGTCTCGAAATATCCTGAGGAAACAGCTCGTAAACATTGATTTACAAGCCATTATGTCGTGCGAGATGCTATGAAACCGGGACATCGGGCGCGGCTCACACGATGAATTTGTAGCCGATCCGGTGAACGGTAATGATGTGGTGAGGATCTCCGGGGGTATTTTCGATCTTGTGGCGGAGTTTTGCGATGTGCATATCGACGGTGCGGGTAAGGGGGAAGCTGCCGTATCCCCAGACGGCGTCGAGTAGTTGATCGCGGGAGATAACCTCGCCCCGGTGTTCAATGAAGTATTTGAGGATCTTGAATTCCCGCGGCGAGAGTTCTACGGGCGAGCCGGAGCGGGTAACCTCGAATTTTCTGAAATTCACGGAAACATCGCCGAAACTGAAGGTTTCGGTTGAATCATTGTGTTTGTGGGTTCGTCGCAGCAGGGCTTCGACGCGGGCCAGAAGTTCCATGAAGCTGAAGGGTTTCGTGACGTAATCGTCGGCGCCGATTCTGAGACCGACGACCTTGTCGATCTCCTGGCCCCGCGCGGTGAGCATGATTATGGGGGTAGCGTTGCCGGAGCTGCGGAGTTGTTTGCAGACGTCGAAGCCGCTAATTTTGGGCAGCATTACATCGAGAATGATCAGATCCGCATCCCGTTCGGAGGCGAGTCGGAGGCCGTCGGCGCCGTCGCGGGCTACCTGAACGCTGTAACCTTCGTATTCGAAGCCGTCCCGCAGTGCTACGGCCATCGAGTGATCATCTTCAACGATCAATACCTTGCCCGGCATAATTGACTCCTGTTCATAAAAGCTTTGTCAAAGCGCTTACAGACGCTCAAAAATTGCTCGGGAGACGCCCGCGCGTCCACGCGGTTTGATTGATGTGCACGAGCAACGAAGTCAGGCGCCGAGACCGCGGTCGTGAATTCGGGGGAGCGCCCCTGCGTCGTTGTGTGGGGGCGGTGAATCCTGAACGGTTTCGATCTCGGCAACGGGAATATGGAGCGTGAAGCTGCTGCCGCGGCCCTCGGCGCTTTCGACCGTTACGCGCCCTTTGTGCGCCTCTGCGACGTGTTTTACTATAGACAGGCCGAGCCCGCTTCCCTTGACATTGTGAACGAGTCCGGTGGACACGCGGTAGAATTTTTCGAAGATCTTGTCGAACTCCGCGCGCTCGATGCCGACGCCTCGATCAATAACTGAAATCAGGATCATCTTCCCGGATTGCCGCAACCGCACGGTGATTTCGCGTGCGGCGCCCGAGTATTTTACGGCATTATCCAGCAGATTGATAACAGCCTGAGTGAGAGCTTCCCGGTCGATGATCGCGGGTGGCAGCGGCGAATCGGGCGGATCGAAATTTACCTGGAAGCCGTTGGCTGCAAGTCGCACCTCCAGAAGTTTGAGCGTGTTTTCTACAATAGGCCTCAGATCCTCGGGTTCGAAGCGATATGTTTTTTGCCCCGACTCTATTTTCGAAAAATCCAGAATGTTATTGATGAGTTGCGTCAGTCGGCGGCTTTCGGCTTCGATATATTCGCCGTATTCGCGGGTTTTGCTCGTATCGGTTACGCGCCCGAGTTTGAGGAACTCGCCGAAAACGCGGATCGAAGCGAGGGGAGTACGCAGTTCGTGAGAAACGTTAGATACAAATTCGGCTTTCATTCGCGAAAGCTTTATTTCGCGCGATGCAGTACGCAGCGCAAGAATGATTCCGCCGAGAAGAACAAACGAGGTGAGGATCGAAATCGAAAAGTTCACCACAAAGGTGCGCCTCGCCATCTCCGCCTCGGTCCAGTTCTTCATCCTGGCGCCCAGGTACCAGTCGGTGAAGATAAAGGGCAGTGGGCCGCCGGTTTCATACTTCTTTCCCTCGAATTGCTGGTTGGCGTAAATCAGGCTTTCATCGCGATCGATGACCGAGACGATGACCTCGCCTGCATTATCCGGAAAATGTTTGGGAAGGCTTGCGGCAACCGTATCCGGCAGCAGGCGGTTAAGGAAATACCAGTCGTCGAGGATCATGCCGGCAACGCCGATTACGCGCGATTGATCGTCGATTATGGGTTTTACCACAAGGCGGTGTTTCGGATCGCGCTCATCCACGGTCAACTGAGGAGACTTGGGTACGGTGTCGGTCAGCGCCATTGCAAGCCAGGTGGCTGCGCCTGCGTGGGCTGCACGCCAGTCGGGGGAACCCGAATCTGTTTCGAGGCGCTTTTTCGCCGGATTGAAGAACCTGATCGAGGCATAGCTGTTTCCGGTTGATCGCGCCGCTTCGCCAATAAACAGGCGCCTCGCACCGCTGAATGAGTATTTGGAGAAGTGTGCGACGATTACATCGTAGTCGCCGGCTGCAAGCGCAACGGGTTCGAGATTGAGTACTTTTTCCGCATTCGTCCGGTAGTGCTGCGTGATTTCCCTGTTGAGCACGCGCAGGAACTGAAGCATCATCGCGCGTCGGGCCACAGGCACGGTCGATTCCAGTTCGGCAAGCGATCGATACTGAAGTCCAAGGTGTGCAAGAAGAGGCACGATGACGGCCACGAGTCCGAGCCATAGGGCGTGAGTTTTGAGAAATGATTTTATTCCGTTCATATCCAGTGAGATCCCACTACCCCGTTTTGGATGCAGTTTTCCGCAGCGCCGCAGACACACTATACAACGCAAGCTGGGCGTAATTTCCCGCCCAAAATGGTGTTTTTACAAGTCATTTACAAGTTTTACCGGTTTTTACTCCTCATTGACGACATTTACCCGAACTTGGAGCAATATCAACATAACGGTTGAAAGCCGGATGTAGCAGATCGTCAGAACAAGGCAATCAACTTCGCGCGCAAAATCGGGCAGGAGAAAGGCAGGGATACAGCAATGATAAACGAAGCGGCATCGACTCGGGCCATTGAGCCGCGTCCCTCGCTGACGCTTGTGGAGAGCAATCCTTTATCCGCGGACAGATACGAATCGCTCCTCGGGGTCAGCGCAAACATCGCGGGGCTCAGGGAATTCATCGCCGTGCAGAGTACCCACACACAGGCATCGCTTTTGATCGGGGAACGCGGGTTGAGGCAGGAGCAGGCGGCGCGCGCCATTCACGAATCCGGTTCAGGCAGACGCGACCCCTTTTTCGCCGTCAATGCACATTCGATAGGGGGCGATTCGCTCGATTCACTGTTGTTCGGGTCGCACGGCGTAATCGAGTCGATAAGGCGCGGAACCATATTCGTCAATGAACTGACGGGGCTTCCCATCCTGCTGCAACAGCGGTTCGCCGCCTACCTCGAGGAGCGGCGTTGGCACGCAAGGGGAGGGCGTTATGATGGTCAGCGACTTGTATTCGCGACGTCGTTTAATCCGGCCGAAAGAACGGCGGAAAATCGCGTGGCATTCGGTCTTGTGGAACTATTGAGACCGAACAGTTATACGATCAAACCTCTGCGTGAGCGCTCGGAGGATCTTCCGTATATAACATCGTTTCTCCTTGAGCGTCTGGCCAGGCGCGTGGGTCGGGGGAATTGCGAGATTACACCCGAGGCGATGAAACTGGTTGCCGAATACTCGTGGGAAAACAATCTGGATGAACTGGAATCCGTGCTGGAAGGCGCGCTTCGGGTTTTGCCGCCGCCCCGAATCGACGAGGAGCAATTGCCGGTGCGGATCCGTCATGCAAGATTGCGGACGATACCGGCTGAAGGAGTGGACCTGCCCGGTATCGTTGATGATTTTGAAAGGCAGTTGATAGAAACGGCTCTGATACAGTCGCAGGGAAGCCAGACGCGGGCCTCGCGCCTGCTCGGATTGCGGGTGCAGACTCTGAATATGAAACTGAAGCGTTACGAGGAGCAGGGCAGAAGTCTGCGCCACGCGCTTGCGGAGTAGGGGGAAAGAGAGATAACGGAACAAACGAAAATAGACGAAACAAACGGAAAGCAGTTTGAATTTCGCTTGTTCCGTTATCTCCCTTCATACCGTGATTAGTCGTAATATTCCAGTCCGAGGTGGGTGATCAATTCCTCTCCGCGCATGTGGCGCAATGTGTTTTTGAGTTTCATCAACTGAATGAATAAATCGTGCTCGGGATAGAGTTCGGGCGCGCACATAGGGCTTTTGAAATAGAATGAAAGCCATTCCTGAATGCCGCGCATACCGGCGCGAGCAGCAAGATCAAGAAACAGCACCAGATCAAGCACGATCGGAGCCGCAAGAATGGAATCACGGCAAAGGAAATCAATCTTGATCTGCATCGGATAACCCAGCCAACCGAAAATATCTATATTGTCCCAGCCTTCCTTGTTGTCTCCGCGCGGCGGGTAGTAATTGATGCGTACGAGGTGTGTAAAATCCCCGTATAGATCGGGGTAGACGGAGGGCTGGAGAATGTACTCGAGTACGGAGAGTTTTGATTCCTCTTTGGTCTTGAACGAGCCCGGGTCATCGAGGACCTCGCCGTCGCGGTTACCGAGAATATTGGTAGAGTACCAGCCGTGGAGTCCGAGCAGCCGGGCCTTGAGTCCGGGCGCGAGGATGGTTTTCATCAGCGTTTGCCCGGTCTTGAAATCCTTGCCGCAGATTGGCACCCCTTGCTGCTCGGCGAGAGTGGTTAGAGCCGGAACGTCCAGGGTCAGATTGGGAGCGCCGTTTGCGAAGGATACGCCGGAACGGATTGCGGCGTAAGCGTAGATCATTGACGGCGCAATTGCTGGGTGATTTTCCTGCATTGCGCGTTCGAAGCGGTGAATCGTGCGATGTACGGCGTGAGGCTTGATAAAGATTTCGGTAGATGCACACCAGATCATAACGAGGCGCGTGCAGCGGTGCTTGCGCTTGAACTCCGCAATATCCCGGATCAATTGCTCGGCGAGATCCATTTTCGTGCGCCCCTCTTTTACGTGTTCGCCGTGGAGGCGTTTGACGTATTTCTGATCGAATACGGCGCGCATAGGCCGGAGCCTGGACATCTGCGGTCGGATTTGGAGCAGGAGTTCCTTTTCGAGCACGCCCGCGTTGAGCGCAGCATCGTAGGCGTTTTCTTCAAAAATGTCCCACGCACCGAATACGAGATCGTCCAGAGAGGCAAGGGGCACGAAATCCTTTATCAGGGGACTGCGCCCTTCTGTGCGTTTCCCGAGTCGAATGGCGCCCATTTGCGTGAGGCTGCCTATGGGGCTGGCGAGGCCCCGGCGCACGGCTTCTACACCCGCTACGAACGTAGTCGTGACGGCGCCCATGCCTACGAGCAGGACGCCGAGTTTGCCGCGAGCTTCGGCGATTTTGGTTCCTTTTTCGATCATATTCTTCCCCTCCAGGACGGACATTCACTGAAAAAACCGGAGTCCGATAACGCAATATCAGAATCCGAATAACGGATAATCGGGCAGGATGATAAGGTGAAATATGAGATTGGGTCTTGCGTTGAATTGCGGAAGATCGTCGTGGAATTGCGCAGTAAAATTTCCGGCAGCGGTATCGGGTCGAGCGAGTAATGCAATACAGGCTTGATTAGTCCGGGCAAACCAATTTATAAATGAGGTGAAAGATTCGTAGGATCGAAAATCGCATTATTTATCGAGACCTGAAAACGGGGTTCGACCGTAGGGGGAGAAAGGAGCCGCCCTGAATGGCAACATACGTCATTTGTGAACCATGTATTGGAACGAAAGATACGGCCTGTGTGGATGTGTGTCCGGTGGATTGCATACACCCGCGCAAGGACGAGGCGGAATACGAGACTGCCGAGCTGCTATACATCCATCCGGATGAATGCATAGATTGCGGAGCGTGCCAGCCGGCGTGTCCGGTCGAGGCGATATTCCGCGACGAGGACGTGCCCGAACAGTGGCAACACTTCATTCAGATTAACGCCGATTATTTCAAATAGCGCCGTTTAGCCTGCGGGTATTGGACAACACGGAACGGGAGTTGGCGCTCTCCATTACTGAGGCGCAATCAAGAGATAACGGAACAAACGAAATGAAACGAAAATTACGGAATGGATGTATATTTCCGTAGTTTCCGTCTAATTTCGTTTGTTCCGTTATCTCTTGTCGCACGTTTGCCGACAATCTCCTCCGGATCGGTTTAATCCCGCTTGAATACCAGGAGAAGGATGATGGCGAAACTTTCCATTCGGGATCTGGACTTGAAGGGCAAGCGGGTATTCGTTCGCGTAGATTTCAATGTGCCGCTTGAGGGGAACAAAGTCGCAGACGACACCAGAATTCGCGCGGCATTGCCAACAATACAATACGCGATGGACAAGGGAGCGCGCATCGTGCTTGCGTCCCATTTGGGACGACCGAAAGGCAGGCGTGACAAGCGGTATTCGTTGCGCCCGGCAGCCGAGCGACTGGGCGAAATCCTGGGATTCGGTGTAGGGCTGGCGCCGGATTGCGTCGGGGAAGTGACTGAAAATTTGGTTGAATCGCTTGCGGAAGGGGAGTTGCTGCTGCTTGAGAATCTGCGTTTTCACCCCGAAGAGGAAGGAAATGATCCGGAATTCAGCAAAAGGCTCGCTGCACTGTGCGATTACTATGTAAACGATGCGTTCGGGACCGCACATCGCGCGCATGCATCAACCGAGGGCATAACGCATTTTGTCGTACAGGCAGCAGCGGGACTGCTTATGGAGAGGGAACTGCGCTACCTGTTAGGCGCTTTGACCGACCCGAAGCGGCCATTTGTGGTGGTAATGGGCGGCGCAAAGGTATCGGACAAGATTACGGTGATAGATAACCTGCTGGGCATAGCGGATACGGTGCTGGTGGGCGGTGCAATGGCATATACGTTTTTGAGGGCGCGGGGTCTTGAGACGGGGCGTTCGCTGGTGGAGGCGGACAAGATGGATCTTGCCCGGCGGCTTGAGGACAGGGCGCGTGAACGGGGCGCGCAACTTTGTTTGCCGGTGGATCACGTAGTTGCAAGCGGCCCGGAGGACGCTGCGGGGGCGCATACGGTTGACGTAGATAAGACGCCGGCGGATCAGATGGGCCTGGATATCGGCGAAAAAACGCGCGCTGAATATTCCGGGATACTCGCAAATGCCAGAACCATAATCTGGAACGGTCCGATGGGAATGTTTGAAAGATCTCCTTTTGACGCCGGGACGCTTGCTATTGCGAAAGCGGTAGCAACTGCAAGCAGCGAGGGCGCGGCCGTGTCGATCATCGGCGGCGGCGATAGCGTAGCTGCGATTCATCGCACGGGACTTGCGGGCAGCATAACACATATCTCGACCGGCGGCGGCGCTACCCTCGAACTCCTCTCCGGCGATACACTCCCAGGGGTTGCCGCCTTGACCGATAGATAAATGATTATTCCCCAACTTTCTCATTATTTGGGTCTTAATTATTTGTCTCTTACGTGCGTCTGATAATCATATAAGAAAATAGGAGGGACAAACGAATGGAACGGGTCAGCGTAAGGGGAGGGATACAGAGAATTGCAATGGCGGTAGTGATGACAGCGGTAGCAACTCCGTTTTGGGAAATGGATTCAGAGGCAATTGGCATGATAAAGCAGGAAGTACCGGGAAGTCCTGGAATACGGAATTTTCTGAGGGTAAACGAGGATTTCTGCACCGGAGGGCAGCCGCGCGTAGAGCATTACGAAGCGTTGAAGGCAATGGGTGTACGTACGGTTATAAATCTCAGGCAGCCGAGCGAACACAGGGCTGAAGAGGAGAGGGAGATCGTAGAGAAGCTGGGTATGAAGTACGTAAACATACCGGTTGTTTACGGTAATCCACAGGAAGAGGAGGCAACGGAGTTCCTGAAGGCCACCGATGATTCGGCGAACCGGCCTGCTTTCATACACTGCACGGCTGCAATACGCGTCGGGGCTTTCTGGATGATAAGACGTGTACTTCGCGACGGGTGGGAGATGGAAAAGGCTCAGGAAGAAGCGCAGCGCATAGGACTGCGCGAGGCGCCGCATTTGGTCGAATTTGCAAAGAAATATATCGAAAACCACGCAAACAAAACTGGAGTAAAACGATGAGGAAGCCGATCATAGCCGGCAACTGGAAGATGTTCAAAACCATAGCGGAGAGTTCGGCTACGGCAGCACAGCTAAAACCGCTCGTAGCTCATACAAATCACTGTGAGATTGCGGTTGCTCCGGTTTTTACTTCATTGCGCTTTGTGGCGGACAGGCTGGAGGGATCAAATATACAGGTTGCTTCCCAGGACATTGCCGCCGAGCGCGGGCAGGGAGCGTATACGGGCGAGGTATCGGGCGAGATGCTCAGGGATGCGGGATGCAGCCTGGCGATCGTGGGGCATTCGGAGCGAAGGCAATATTATGGTGAGACTGATGAGACGGTCAATCGCAAGGCGAGGGCGGCGCTCGACGCAGGATTGCGCCCGATAATCTGCGTCGGAGAAACGCTTGCCGAGCGCGATTCGGGGCGTGAACGGGAGGTTGCGAAAAGGCAGATCAATGCGGCGCTTGCCGAGTTGACAGCCGTGGACCTTGACCGTATTATCGTCGCTTACGAACCGGTCTGGGCAATAGGAACCGGGCGCACGGCAACGCCGCAACAGGCGCAATCGATGCACGCATTCCTGCGCAGCGTCATTGCTGATACGTTCGGAGAAGCGGCGGCGCAGGATGTGCGGATACTTTACGGCGGCAGCGTGAAGCCCGAAAATATCGGGGAATTGATGCGGGAAGATGATTTAGACGGTGCGCTTGTAGGAGGCGCGAGTCTTGATGCCGCAAGTTTTGCCAGGATCGTGAACTATCTCGGATGACGGCCGGCGGCGGCGCGCGCATCGGAAAATGCAGGATTCATGATTTGAGTTACGTACTTAAGATAATTTTCGTTATAGACGCCATATTCCTCGTGCTGGTGGTACTGCTGCAATCGGGTAAGGGCGGCGACGTAGCGGCGGCGTTCGGGGGAGCCGGAAGTCAGACTGCTTTCGGGCCGCGAGGCGCGCAGAAGCCGCTTGAAAAGGCGACGATTGCGGCAGCAGCGATTTTTATGGGGCTGGCGTTGATGTTTTCTTTGCCCGGAGTGGTGGGTCCGAGTTCGGTTGTAACCGACAGACCGGCTGCGACCCTTCCCTCGCCGTCACCCGAAGCTGCGGGCGGCGCGGTTGCGACTCCGACTCCGGAATCGAGTCCGGCGGCGGAGCCCACGGCAACGCCGCAGTAGGACGTATTTATAGAGCCGAAGTGGTGGAATTGGTAGACACGTACGTTTGAGGGGCGTATGGGGCAACCCGTGGGGGTTCGAGTCCCCCCTTCGGCATCAAAACCGCGAAAGGCGCGGAAACAGACGAAAGGCGCGGAATCTCATCTTTCCGCGCCTTTCGTTTTTTTTCGCGTTTTCTGATTTAGAACAGATTGGCTGCAATGCGGGCCGCGCCATGCAGCGGCGTCTGATCATTCAGAATCACGCGCACGGGAATGCTTTCCAGAAGCGAACGGAACCTGCCCTTGGCGAGGAATGATTTCATAAATGTTCCATCGCACATCTTGTCGAGAATTTTGGGTGCTATACCGCCGCCAACATAGATGCCGCCGGTTGCCATAATGGTGAGGGCGAGATTTCCGGCCGCAGCGCCATAAAGAGAGGTAAATAAATCGAGAGTCTTGATCGAGAGCGGGCATGCCCGCGCGAGGGCTGCGGCCGAAATTACGCTTCCGGCGTCGCCTTCGGCGAACCTGGCTTCGATTGCGGGAAGCGGTTCGGCGTAACCCGTTGATTTCAGAAATTCATAAATCACCGGGATACCGGGTCCGGATACGATGCGCTCTACGCTGACTCTTTCGTGTTGTTTCAGCAAATGGTTGAGCAACTGGAATTCGAGTTCGTTGCGCGGGGCGAAATCGACGTGTCCGCCCTCGCTTGCCGAGGGTATGTGGCGATTGCCGTCCCAGAACATACAGGCGACGCCGAGGCCCGTGCCTGCCGCAATGATACCGGCATTCGAGCCGGCATTCGATGGGGAGCCTTGATTGAGCACCGCATACTCATCCCCGGCGAGCAATCCTACGCCGTAACCGATGGCCTCAAGATCGTTGAGCAGAACGACGGAATCGAGGTGTAGAAGCGCCGCGATTTTCTCGGAGCTGACTACCCAGGGCAGATTCGTGGTATTGCAGACCCCGTTGATAATCGGGCCTGCGATGCCGAAGGCGGCGGAGCCCACGCGAGAGCCGATGTCTGCGGTAAAGATGCGAATAATTGCTTCGAGCCCGTCGTATTGGGCGGATGGGTAAACGGCTTTGCGCAGGAGCTCAAGTTTTGATCCATTGAGGCGGAAAAGGCCAAGTTGCGTCTTGGTTCCGCCGATATCGCCGGCCAGAATCATAGTAGTACGTCTTTAAATCAAATCGCCCGACATGGGGGCGAAAAAGAGAGATGACGAAACATACGAAACAAGACGGAAATCAGGAAAATGCTCAACTTTTCCGTAATTTTCGTAACATTTCGTTTGTTCCGTCATCTCTCCTGTAGATTGATCACGAATTGCAGGCTCCGGATCAACCCGATGATGAAGCCGGAGCAAGCAGGTCCAGTATACGGTCTGCCAGTTTTGCGGTTTGTTCGAAGACCCGTTCCCGCCCCAAAGCCTCGAGTTCGTGGTCGAGCAATGCGGATTCGGTCCACTGGTCGTAGCCCGAAACGCGTTCGGCCCGGCGATCGGCGCCGAGGGTTGCCTGCGCCACGAGGCGCTGCCCGTCGGGGGTTTTCCGCACGCTGAAGGAGGCTCCGGCGGCGGATACGAGCGTTATGTGTTCGAGATGGCCGGGACGGTCGACGCCCGTAATGGCCTGAAGCGTGAGTCGAAGTGGACGCCCCTGCGCCCATACGTCGATTTCACAGGAATCGCCGTCGACATGCGCGGCTGCATCGATGCGCCATCCGAGGCGGGATGCAAGCCAGGCGGCGAGGTAGAGCGCGCGCGGGGCAAGTCCGCCGGCTTCGGGTGCGAGATATTTGATTTCCACGCGGTTGACCGCATCGAGCGCGGAGCGGTAATCGGGCACATCGTAAAACCCGGCGAGCACGGCGCGCCAGGTGACGGTGCGCGTCCAGTTCAAATCCGAGAGCGGGGTTACACGACCGCCGTCGGTGAAATAGCCGGCGATGGCGGATACGGACCCGGAAGGATTATTTGAAAGACGCGAATCAACGAGTACGCGATTTGAGAGAGACGCAAGGCGCCGAAAAAGGGGAGAATGCAGGTCCGGATTCCCGCGCCGCCACAGATAAACGGGCAGATCCGAGAGCAACAGCGAGGCAATGGCGCTGGGTGTTTCGCGAATGGATGAAGTCGCGGCCTTGATGGTGACCTGTTCGCAGCAGACCTGTTTGGCGGAGGCGGTGGGGAGCGTACAACGCGATGTCACCCAGGCATCGAGCAGGGGCGACTCGGCGGCGTGATCCTCGGTGAGAAGAATCACGCGGCCGGCGTGTTTTTCGGTTACCTCGATCAGTGTTTCATCGAGGTGATGGTCGATGGAATCGGCGTCCGCGTAAATGATAAGGTTGAGCACGCAGGTGCGCGTAACACCGCTGTGGGGATCTTCTTCCCCGAGATTGGTCCACAGGGCATTGAGTTCGCGTTCGAGCGCAACGACGTTCAGCCCGGGATGAGGTGCAGGTTCGGCTCCCATAATTTCACTCCTTGACAAAGACGATGACTCTGGAAATTTCCGGGGTCAAATCGGGTCAGGGGCGGCGCCACTCGCGGCCTTCGCGTTCAAGAAACTCATCCGCGGCGGCCGGGCCCCAGGCGCCCGCTTCGTAGTTCGGGAAATCGGGCCTGGAATTGCGCCAGGCGTCGAGCACCGGCATAACGATTTCCCATCCGCGCTCGGTCATGTCGCGTCGGGCATAAAGCGTTGAATCGCCGAGAATGCAATCGAGCAGGAGCCTTTCGTACGCTTCGGGAGAGGAAACGCCGAAACTGGCGCCGTAACGAAAGTCCATGTTGACCCAGCGAATGCGCGTCGTCTGCCCCGGGATCTTTGCTCCGATGCGCAGTGTGATGCCCTCATCGGGTTGCACGCGCACTACCAGAACGTTTGGCTCAAAGTGCTGTTCTACGAGTTTGCTGAACAGAAGATGAGGCGCCTGCTTGAACTGTATCGCAATTTCGGTAAGGCGCTTCGGCAGGCGCTTGCCGGAACGAAGGTAGAAGGGCACGCCGGCCCAGCGCCAGTTGTCGAAGTTGAGTTTGAGCATCGCGTAGGTTTCGGTTGCGGAATCGGGATTCACGCCCGGCTCCTCGCGATAACCGGGAACGGCGTGCCCGCCGCTCGACCCGGGGCCGTACTGCCCGCGCACGGCGAAGGCATCTACCTGATCGTGATGTATGGGGCGCACGGCCTGCATAGCCTTTATCTTTTCATCGCGCACGGCGTTGGCCGATAGCGAAACGGGCGGCTCCATCGCTACGAGCGAGAGGACCTGGAAAACGTGGTTCTGCAGCATGTCGCGCGTGACGCCGGAACTCTCGTAGTATGCGCCGCGGCCCTCGACGCCGATGGCCTCGGCGTTGGTTATCTGGATGTGGTCAATGTACTGGCGGTTCCATATGGGCTCGAAGATTCCGTTTGCGAATCGAAATACGAGAAGGTTCTGGACGGTTTCCTTGCCCAGGTAATGGTCTATGCGGTAGACCTGATCCTCATCGAATACGGCGGCGACCTCTTCGTTTAATTGTTTTGCGGAAGCGAGGTCGTAGCCGAAGGGCTTTTCAATGATGATGCGGGTGAAGGAATCGGGCGTAACGGAGCGCGCAAGATCTGCGGCTCCGAGCTGTTTGATGGCCTCGGAGTACTGCGATGGAGCAGTAGAGAGGTAGAAAACGCGATTGCCCGAAGTGCCTCGCTCGGCATCGATTTCCGAAAGCAGTTGCGACAGGTTGTTGTAGAGTTCTGGATTGGCGATATCGCCTGAGAGGTAATAAATGCCCTGCGCGAAGTTTCGCCACACTTCTTCGTCCAGGTGTTTGGATTCGGAGAATGTGGAGACGGCCGAGCGCATGCGTTCGCGAAAATCGTCGTGAGAAAGCGGAGTACGGGAAATGCCGACGATTGCGAATTCGGCGGGGACGAGGCGCTCCTGCGAAAGGCGGTAGAGCGCCGGAACGAGTTTTCGTTTCGTGAGATCGCCCGAGGCGCCGAAGATGACTACGGTGCAGGGAGAAGCGGTCCGCTCGGCGCGCAAACCCTCTCGAAGCGGATTATCCAACGATTCGGGGGACATCGGTTTTCCTCCAGTTTGTAGAGCCCGGCCAAAAAGTGGAACGCGGAAAAACGCTCAGCGGCGTGAAGCGAGAGCGGGAGCGTAATGTCCGCGTTCGATCGTCAAACGAGCGGTCAGTTGATGAGCGATTCCCACTCGGTGTGGACGGCGCCGGCTTCGGGCCGGTCTGTCCTCACGTAGGTATGCGAGCCGAAGAAATCGCGCTGTGCCTGCGTCAGGTTGAGCGGCAGGCGGGCGGCTCGATAGGTATCGAAGTACGACAGGCTCGCCGACATCGCGGCGACCGGGATGCCGAGGGCCTGGGATGTGGAAACGATCTGGCGCCATCGCGGCTGCGCGTCGAGCACCCAGGCCTTGAAATCCGGATCGAGCAGCAGGTTGGGAAGGTCGGGCCTGCGCAGGTAGGCCTGCTTGATGCGGTCGAGGAACTGGGCGCGGATGATGCACCCGCCCTTCCATATGCGCGAAAGCTCGCCGAGGTTCATTCCCCAGTTGAAATGGTCGGATCCGGCGCGTATGAGATTCATGCCCTGTGCGTAGGAGCAGATCTTGCTGGCGTAAAGCGCATCGCCCACCGCGGCGACGGCAGCGGCCCTGTCGCCGGAGAAGGGGGGGATTTCGGGTCCGTGAAGTTCGGCGGCGGCTTCGCGGCGCTGCTCGCGGTGCGAGGAGATGACGCGGGCGTCGAGAGCGGCCTGCATCGTTGGAATGGGGACGCCGAGTTCGAGGGCAATCTGCGCGGTCCACTTCCCAGTACCTTTTTGCCCCGCCTCATCCAGTATCAGGTCGAGGAGGTGTTGGCCGGTTTCCGGATCTACGGCGCGGAAGATTTTCGCGGTGATCTCGATAAGGAACGAGTTGAGGGTTCCCTCGTTCCAGGCCGCGAATGTTTCGGCGAGTTCCTGATTCGAGAGTCCGACGTAGTGCTTCAGCACGCCGTAGGCTTCGGCGATGAGCTGCATATCGCCGTATTCGATGCCGTTATGGACCATCTTCACGAAATGGCCGGCGCCGTCCGGGCCTACGTACGTCACGCAGGGACCGTCGTCGACCTGAGCGGAAATTTTTTCCCAGATTGGACGAATCTCCTCATAGGCGGAGGGGTCGCCGCCCGGCATAAGAGAAGGGCCCCATAGAGCTCCGGATTCGCCGCCCGATACGCCGGAGCCGATGAACCGGAACCCTTCGGCCTTCAGATCGTGTTCGCGGCGGCGAGTATCGACGTAGTTGGAGTTGCCGCCGTCGATAATGATATCGCCGGGCGAGAGCAGCGGCTTGAGTTGGTTGACGATTGCGTCGACGGCCTCGCCCGCCTTGACCAGGAGCACGATCTTGCGCGGCAGCTCGAGCGCGGCCACGAAGTCGGGCAGGGAATAGGCGCCGATGACGTTGCGACCCTGGGTATGCTCCTGTGCGCGGGCGAGGAAGCGGTCTACTTTGGAGGTATCGCGGTTAAAGACGGCAATGGGGAACTCGTTTCGGGCAATGTTGAGGGCGAGATTTTCGCCCATCACTGCGAGTCCGATAAGGCCGATGCGGGCTTGGGGGGTGGCGGACATGTTGGGTGGCTCCTTTCGCTGCACGACGAACGTCATCACTCTATCAGGCGCAAATGTCGCAATGATCTCCAATCGCCGGAGGGATCGAGATCGAGGGCGCTTACCCTCGAACGCCGGATGACGACCGTGGAAGAATACCACAGGTAGATTTGAGGTAAATCCTCAGCGAGCATTTTTTGAATTTCCGAGTAGATTTCCTTTTGCCGGGGGCGCGGCGAGGTCAACGCCTCGTCGAGCAGACGGTCGAGCGCGGGGTTGGTGTAGCGCGAGCGGTTCTGACCGTTCGGGGGGATCGAGTTTGATGCGTAGACGAGGCGGAAGATGTCGGGCGATTGATTTCCGCCGACGAGTGTATTGAGGTAAAGCTGGAAGTTGCCGTCGATGATGTCCTGGGTGAGTTTTTGTCTTTCGAGGGGCAGCAACTGGAGTTCGATGCCTGCCTGCCGCATTTGCTCCTGCAGGGCCTCGCCCACTTTGCGGGCAATGGAGAGCGAGGATGTCTTTAACTGCAGGGTGATCCTTCGACCCTGCGCGTCGGGTTTGTAGCCGGCGGCGTCGAGCAATCGGGCGGCGAGCGCCGGATCGTGGGCGTAGTTTTTCACCGAAGGTTCGTATGCCCAGGAGTTGGGCGGAAGAATGCTTTTTGCTGCGCGGGCCTGGTTGCGGTAGACGCGGGCGATGATTTCATCGCGATCGGCGGCGCAGGCGACGGCCTGGCGCACGGATCGGTTTGCGAGCACGGGATCGAGAAGATTCACGCCGAGATGAGCTATGTTTGTGCCGTCGGAGATATCGACCTTGAGATTGGGATCCGAACCCATGGCTTCTATGCTGAGCGGATCGAGATCGGCATTGATTGCGAGATCGGCCGCTCCGCTGCGCAATTCGCTTTCGCGCGTGGAGGCGTCCGGAATAATGCGCAGCAGAAGGCGCGATATGGGTGGAGCGCCCTCGAAATATTCGGGATTGGCCCGGAGAGTGAGTTGCTGTTCATCAATGTTTTCTACGAAAACGAATGCGCCCGTGCCTACGGGATTGGTCGGTTGCGTTGCCCCCGATCCTTCCGGGATGATGCCTATGGGAATGATTGCGTTTGGGAGACCGGGGCAGGCGGCGCGACAATGCATGACGATCGTGGCGTCGTCGGGCGTATCAATGCTCTCGATGAGTGTGGAGAGTTCGGCTTTTTTTTGCGAAGCGAAACCGGGAGCGAGCAGCGTCTCGAATGTGTAGCGGACATCGGCTGATGTGAGTGGGCGCCCGTCGTGGAATTTTACGCCCGTCCTGAGCTTGAAGGTGCATGATGACGGGCCGGCGGTGAAAGACTCGGCGAGATCGGGAATTGCTTCAAATCCGGCGTCCTTTTTTGTGAGCGAATTAAAAAGCAGTTGCCTGACGCGCTCGGCCGCCGAATCCGCACTCACCCTCGGATCCAGACTCGGCGCCCGCTTCTCCATCACTATTCTCACCTCCCCAGCGCTCCGCTGCCCCCCACATCCCGTACCCGCCAATACTATCAACATCAATACCAGTGACCTGCGTCCGATAACGCCAATACAATAATTTTTCATAATTTTCATAGTGAATTGTGAACGGGAAGATCAAGAGCGTATGAGGGAGCAGGGAAGTCACGATGACAAGGAGCTATGCGTCGTGCAATGGGGCGTAGAAGTATCGCCCATATCATGTAGAAATATTGCGCATATTATTTTGCGGCCGGATTATCGGGCTTGCCATCGGGTCGTCTCGTATCGCGTCTTGCATCCTGTTTCTGTTTCCAGGTCTCGAAGGCCTCGCGCTGTTCAGGCGACAGGATGGAGCTTATCTTTTCCCTGTATTGCACGCGGATTTCGACGAATTTGGGATGAACCTGTTTGCGAATATCCTGGAACTGCTGTTTGCTTTCGTTGAGTATTTTCTCTACCTGGAGGCGCTGGTCCGCGCTCAGGTGCAATTCGGAGGAAAGTTCTTCCACCATGCCCTGATATCCGGCGGCGGGTTGTGCAGATTGTTTCCATATGAAGGAGCCTGCGGCCAGCCCGGTTATTGCACCAAGCAGGAAGGTGGAAAAAATTATAATGTATGCCTTCCGGCTGTTATCGCGCATACTCGGAATCCTCGGTCACAAGAGCAAACAAAACATCATCCTGGCTGATGGGCTCGGATCTGGTAATAATTATTCTGTCGCGCTGAGTGGGTCTTATATAGGATTCAAGACCCGATTCGCGGGCGACGACGGGAGCGGCATTTTGAGACTGGGAATAGGCCAGCAGTCCGATGCATAAAGCTGCTGCAGCAGCGCCGCTCAATATGACGCGCTGAAACTGCAGCACCACCGCTTCCCATCCCACCGATTGCGAGGGAACCGATGCAAGACGTTCGGCTTGTAGTATTCGAATGCGACGCCTGACGCCATCGTAGAAGTCCGGCCCGGGTTCCTGAGACGCCCTCAATGCGGAGAACAGCCGGTACTGCAGGATAATCGGATCTGCGAAGGCGCGGCATCGCGAGCAATCTTCCAGATGAGGGGCGAACGCGGGGTGAAGCGGGGAAGCGCCCAGCCTAATTTTGAATCGAACGGCAAAACAAACCAACATTTTGGACCTGCCTTCCGGCGAAATTCGGGTGCGAAACCCGAATGCCCGGGAAAACGGCGCCTCAACGGCGACGCATTATACGTGCAAGACAGCGCCTTGCGGATTGACGCGCGCGAAATGCGCGAATTTTGACCTTTGCCTCGCTCCAGCCCGTGATTGATGCAATCTCACGCACGGACAGTTCTTCGGCGTGCAGCAGAACGAGAACGAGTCTGTCCTCGGGTTCGAGATGCTCGAGGAGCAGTTCTGCAAGCTCGGCGGCGGCGCTGCGGTCCTCATCCCTCGAGCTTTTTTCGAATGACCTGGGCGCAAGAGCAGTTTCAAGCCAGACGGCAGCAGTTTCAGATACCTCGCTCAAAAGCGATTCATTGCGCTTGCGCCTGCGCCGGAGTTCGTCGTAGCAATTATTGACGGCGATCTTTGCAAGCCAATGCGCGAAGGAGGCGCCCCGGCGATAGCTTCGAAGCGACAGGTACGCCTTTGCGAAAGTTTCCTGCGCTATGTCCTCGGCCGTATCGGGTTGGCGAAAGAAATGACGTGCAATCGTCATTACCCTGCGTGAATGCCTAGCGACGAGATCGGCGAACGCCAGTTCATCGCCCGCGAGAACGGCCTCGACCAGTACGTCATCCGAAGCATCGGGGCCGGTTTCGATTCGAGCCGGCGGAGAGTCGCCCTCGGACGCGGTATTGCGAGCCGCGAGCAGCGAGGCGACATCCCCATCATTGCCCGGAGTTGCAGTCAGTAGACGAGCCAAAGGATGCTCCAAAACGCCGTGCAGTGCCGCAGCACCGCCTGAATCGGGAACCAATTGAAACATGGAAAATCCTTATAATCTCCCGTGTCAAGCTCGTGGGTTCCGTTCCCGGTAAAAAGTGACGCTTTTTAATGCAAATACCGGCGGAACAACTGGCAATATCGAATCTCGATCCTCACTTTCGCCGCTTTCGCCGCTTTCGCAGCTTTATACGGATTGCCGGGCGGAACAGTTACAGGGTTTGAGGGGCAGGGGCGTTTTATCAGCGAAACAAATTATTGCAGCCGAAAGGAAATCGTGATAAAAATACGGACACGAGTGTGAGATGAGGTCTGGAGTAGTAGAGGTAAGAAGATTACGTGTCCATGAAGATTACCTGTCTATGAAGATTATCTGTCAAGGATATTATGTTGAGGATGGAGCATTATGAACAGCAGTCTGAGTGATGAGACGGGATTTGCGCCGGTGATAAATGTTGATGAACTCGGCAAGCATCTGAAGCGAAAGCGGCGGCAGGAAGCGCTCTCCCTGCGGGCGGTGGCAAAGCAAACACAGGTGAGCGCTTCTACATTGTCGAGAATCGAAAACGGCAGCGGAGTGCCGGACGCCGAGACGCTTGCAAGGCTGGCGCGGTGGCTGGAAATACCGCTTGAACGCGTGGTGGAGGTGCGCGGGCACGACCTCAGTGATCCGGTCGTGTACTACCCGCAGGAGTCCACTCCGGATATTGTGGAAGCTCACCTGCGCGCGGATCGCAAGTTGACGCCGGAGACCGCTCAGGCGTTGTCGGAGCTGTTTCGCGTGGCATACAGGCAGTTCTCGCATTCATCGTGACGGATTGCGTGAGAGATTTTAATGGATGCGCATGATTGTCTTCCGGCGCGAGGTCGCGCACGAGAATACGAGAGAAAATCGCTGCGTATACGGCGATTTGCGGGCGTGGCCGAGGGCGCTGCGCTCGATCCTTTTGCGCTGGCGGCGAGGATCGGGCTGCGGTTGGTCGGGGCCGAGTTGTTGAACCGGATGCCGGAGGAGATACGCCGGCAGTTGTTTGTGAAAGATGCTGACGGGTGGTCGGGATCGGTTACGGAAGTGCTGCCCGATGGAGGCAGGCTCGTGGTTCTCAACCCTGTGCATAGCCGCACGCGGCAGACGGCGACGCTGATGGAGGAAATTTGCCACGTGCTGCTGGGACATAAAGCCGATCGCCTCGATTATGGGATTCACCAGGGCAGGATTTACGATGTCGAAAAGGAAGCAGAAGCTTACGGCGTGGGTGCCGCCGCGCTCGTGCCTTTTCACGTCCTGAAACGATGGCTCGAAGTTGAGCCCGAGACAACCCTGTCCGATATGGGACGCAGGTACGGGGTCAGCCGCGCACTTCTACAGTACAGGTTGAGAATCGTTGGCTTGTCGCTTCGAAAGAATTACAAGCCCGAATTGCACGAACGGTTTTAACATAAGAATCATTATCGGACGCAGCAACACTATCAGTATCCTGGCATAGAAGTGTGCGGCGGATTCACTTCCCGGCACGCGTCGGATACAATCCGGGGAATGCGGCGCGCTTCTCGAACGATATTCGTATACATGCTGGTTGAAGCGCTGCCGCTTTTTGGGCTCAGCTTTCTGGTACTCACCGTACTGATCGCCGCGCAGCAGATCAGTCGCAGCTCAACGCTCTCCGTATTGGGTCTGGCAAGCGCAGACGAAGCGCTCAGGATTCTCCTTTATACATTACCGTCAATCTGCCTCATCACCCTCCCGATGGGACTGTTGATGGGCCTGCTGATGGCGCTCAACCGCCTTAAAGCTGATCAGGAACTCACTGCAGCCGCAGCGGCCGGAATTGGCCCGGGCGGCTTATACTCAGCGGTAGCCGTGCTCGGACTTCTCACCGGGTGCCTCGCATACGGAATTACCTTTTTCGCCGCGCCCGGCGCCGCTTCATCCGCCATAGCGCTTCGGGCGGAGGTATTCGCACGCGGGCTTTCGTCTCGAATCAAACCCCACAGATTCGAGACCGCCTTCCCTTCTCACCTGCTGCAGATACGAGACATCGAGCCCTCGACCGGCGACTGGCGCGGGGTTTTCCTGCTCAGACAACAGGATGACGAGCAACTGCTGCTGACCGCCGATCGCGGACGCATGCGCGTTGTAAACGATTCACTGTCGGCTGCACCCAAACTCGAAATAGAACTGCTTGATGGAGTATCATTTACATATAACGAAAGCGCGGCTCGAAGAGACGGCGCCGTATTCGACCGGGCTCTAATAAGCCTCGAAGCGTCGCACCACGCAGCCTCGGATCAACCCGGCCTCGCCCTGCGCGTTCAGGCGCTCGGGATTCAGGCGCTCTCACTCATGTCGCGTTCGGGTTCGGTGGACGAACGCCGAACAGCCAAGATGGAAATCCACCGCAGATGGTCTCTGCCGCTGGCGTCAACCGTGCTTGCGCTGCTCGCCATAGTGATCGCAATGCGCACGCAAAAGGCGCGCAGCAAGGCGATAGGTCTTGCACTGGGTTTCGCCATTTCCATGCTTTATTACCTTTGCCTGATAGCCGGCCAAAACCTCGCCCTGGCCGGGAGATTGCCGCCCTGGTTCGGCGTATGGGCGCCGAATCTGATCGCCATAGCGGCAATCGCGGGTTCGGGATTGCTGCGAACCCTCAGGCTGCCGGCAATCGCTCTGCCCTCGTCCTCGGCGCTGCCCGTCATCGTGCGCCGCCCACATCGCGCCAGGACCTCATTCATTCGCCCTACTGCGCTTGTCAACTACCTTATATTGAGCGAGGTGCTGAGAATCTTCTGTCTGGGTTCAGCGGTGCTCGTGTCCACCACGCTCATCTTTACCCTTTTCGATATAATACCGGCTGCGGCGCGATCAGGCATATCGACCGGCTACATAGCGGCATACCTGACCTACCTGAGCCCTCAGATCTTCTACCATATCGCTCCCTTCGCGATGCTGATCGCCGTGGTCGCGGCCTGCTTTATCCTTGCGCGTTCGCACCAGTTGACCGTTCTGCGAGCCTCGGGACTCAGCTCACTGCGTATAAGCCTGCCCGTCGTTGCCTTCGGGGCGGCTGCGGCGGTGTTGCTGTTTGCACTCTCTGATATCATCCTTCCAATATCCAACCGCGAACAGGACGAGCGCTACCAGATCATCAAGGGCCGCCGCAACGACACGGCAGCCATTGCCCTCGGCAGGAAATGGATTACCGCAGATGCCGGACGCATAATCGGATTCCTTTATTCCCAAGACGATAAGCGCCTGCTTAATGCAACTGTTTATGAGATAAACCCATCACCTCGCCGGCTCTCCGCCATACGCTCCCTGAGCGAGGCATCTCCCGCCGGTGGTACGAAGTGGAGGGTTGTCGAGGGATGGGAATTCCAACCTGCAGCGGGGTTATATTCAGAATTGCGGAACACGGTGATCGATATAGGCGAGACTCCATCGGCGTTCGTCAGAACCGTGAACGAATCCTCAAAACTCAGTTCACGACAGCTTGCCTCCTATCTTGAGCAGCTGCGCCGCCTCGGCGCCGATGCATACGCCGAGAGAATCGACCTCTGGAAGCGCTACTCCCACCCGGCAGCCTGCCTGACGCTGCTGCTCGTTTCATGGCCTCTTGCAGCATCGACCAGAACACGCACCCGACGCGAGGGACTTGCAGGCATCGGATACGGCATAACGATAAGCCTGGCCTTCTGGCTCCTCACCCAGGCGCTCGAGTTTGCCGGTAAACAATCGCTGCTGCCCGTATGGATCGCTTCCTGGGGAGGCCACATACTCGCTCTCCCTCTTGCAATCTACCTCTATGTCCGGCGCCTGTAGGAGTAAAGAGAGATAACGGAAGAAACAAAAAAAGACGGAACAAACGGAAAAGTTGAATATTTCCGTTTGTTCCGTCTTTTTTTGTTTCTTCCGTTATCTCTCTTTACTCAGGTGCCGGTTTGCCAGCTCTGCAGGTACTCCAGTTGCTCCGGCGTTTGCACGTCGAGGGCAACATTCATTGCCACTAGCTTCAACCGCGCTATCTCCAGGTCGACATCTTCGGGCAGCGTGTGAATCGCGGCCTCCAGCCTGCCCTCGTTCCTCACCAGGTACTCGGCCGATAGAGCCTGATTTGCGAAACTCATATCCATTACGCTTGCCGGATGTCCCTCGGCCGCCGCCAGATTGACAAGCCTTCCCTCCCCCAGCACGATCACCGACCTTCCGCCGCGCAGACGATATTCCTCGACCAGCGGCCGCAGTTCCGCCACCTCCTCGGCGATCCCCCGCAGCCCCGCGACGTTGATCTCCAGATCGAAATGGCCCGAATTACACACGATGGCGCCCGATTTCATGACCTCAAAGTGGTCCATGTCTATCACGTTGCGGCTTCCCGTAACCGTGATGAAGATCTCGCCCGTCTTCGCCGCCTCCTCCATCTTCATTACGCGAAATCCGTCCATCACCGCTTCGAGAGCCTTGATCGGGTTTATTTCCGTCACAATGACGTTTGCTCCCATACCGCGCGCCCTCATCGCAACCCCCTTGCCGCACCATCCATATCCCGCTACTACCAGAGTCTTGCCCGCCAGCAGTACATTGGTTGCGCGTATCACTCCATCGAGAGTACTTTGACCCGTTCCATAACGGTTATCGAAGAAGTGTTTGGTCTGAGCGTCGTTTACCGCTATTGCAGGGAATGTAAGCTTCCCTTCTTTCCACATCGCTTTGAGTCGGTTTATCCCGGTCGTTGTTTCCTCGGTCGACCCTATCACGCCCGGCAATACGTCGCGCCTTTCCTTGATCAGAGTCGCAACCACGTCCGAGCCGTCATCGATTATGATCTCGGGCCTGCTCTCGAGCGCTATCCCGACATGCCGCACGTAGGTCTCCGTATCCTCGCCCTTTATGGCAAATACAGACACTCCCTCGTGCTCTACGAGCGAGGCCGCTACGTCATCCTGCGTGCTCAATGGGTTAGACGCAATAAGAACGGTCTCCGCACCCGCAGCCTTGAGCGTCCTTACGAGATTCGCCGTCTCCGTCGTCACGTGCGCACACGCGGCAATTCGGCGCCCTTCGAGGGGACGCTCCGCCGCAAATCGCTCCCTTATCAACCTCAATACCGGCATCTCGCGCTCGGCCCAGTCGATTCTGCGCCGTCCCTGTTGTGCAAGACCGGCATCTTTGATCTCAAACCCAAACTTTTGTCTCGTCTCCATAGAAACTACCTCTTTCATCCCAAACTCTCTGCTTGCCTACAAAAAGACGAATAACGGAACAAACGAAATATGACGGAAACTACGGAAATATTTGAACTTTTCCGTCATTTTTGTCTTATTTCGTTTGTTCCGTTATCTCTCACTCACCAGCGTCGCGGCGCAGCGCCTCGGCCCGATCCGTTCTTTCCCAGGAAAAAGTCCCCTCGGTTCGCCCAAAATGACCGAATGCCGCCGTGGGATGATAGATCGGACGCCTCAGGTCCAGGGATTCAATAATGCCCTTGGGCGTCAACTGGAAGTTACCCCTGATAATATCTGACAGTCTCGACTCATCGATCCTTGCAGTGCCGGCGCAATCCACGTATACCGAAACCGGTTCGGCCACCCCAATTGCATACGCCAATTGCACCAGACACCTCTCGGCCAATCCCGCAGCCACCACATTCTTCGCTATATACCGCGCCATATAACACGCCGACCGATCTACCTTCGTGGGATCCTTGCCCGAAAATGCCCCGCCTCCGTGCGGCGCAGCTCCCCCATATGTATCGACTATGATCTTCCTGCCCGTCAGCCCCGTATCCCCCTGCGGCCCGCCTACCACAAATCGGCCCGTAGGATTGACATAGAACTTCGTGTCGCCGTCAAGGAGACTCCCGTCAATGGTCGGGCGGATTACCTCATCGATGACTTCCTCACGAAGCTGTTCCGCTCCTACATCCGGACCATGCTGAGTCGAAATCACTACCGCATCCACGCGCAACGGACGACCGCCCCTGTATTCAACCGTAACCTGCGACTTCCCGTCCGGACGCAAATAGGGCAGCAGCCTCTCACGCCGCGCAACGCTCAAGCGCCGCACAAGCCCGTGCGCGAGCTGTATCGGCAGCGGCATCAACTCTTCGGTTTCATCCGTCGCATATCCGAACATCAACCCCTGGTCTCCGGCGCCCCCCGTGTCGACTCCCATCGCTATATCCGGAGACTGCTGGTCTACGGCCGATACCACAGCGCACGTATCCGCATCGAAACCGTATTTCGCGCGCGTATACCCGATATCGCGGACCGTTTCACGAGCTATTCTCGCAAAATCTATCTGTCCCGTCGTCGTTATTTCTCCGCCAACTATGATCAATCCCGTGGTCACCATCGTTTCGCACGCTACCCGCCCGCTCGGGTCCTGCCTCAACACTTCATCAAGTATCGCGTCTGAAATCTGATCGCAAATCTTGTCCGGATGTCCCTCGGTAACCGATTCGGACGTAAACAGAAAATCCCCATGCTTCTTCAAAATTCTAAACCTCCTGGAGCCTCGTATGCACGACTTTACCGTAAAGCAGGAGAGAATTGCACACCCTCGTTCGACTGTCAAGCAATTGCCCGGCGCCGCTTACGAGCGGGGATGAAACTTGCGGTAGGAATCAACCAGACGGCGCTTCGATACGTGTGTGTAGATTTGCGTAGTGGATATGTTGCTGTGGCCGAGCATCAACTGAACGGACCTTAAATCGGCTCCATGCTCGAGCAAAGCCGTTGCAAAGCTGTGCCTCAGCATATGCGGCGTGACATAATCTATTCCGGCCGCCCGGCCGTATACCTTGATCATTCTCCAAATCTGCTGGCGCGACAGCGCCTGCCTCTTAGCGCCTACAAACAAACGAGCAGAGCTGCCATCGCCCAGCAATCGCTGCCTGGCCGGAAGGTACAGCTTCACGTATTCGAGCGCAGATCGCCCAACCGGCGTCCGGCGATGCTTGCTTCCCTTCCCATAACAATCCACAGTTCCCCTTTCAAGGTCCACATCCTCCAGCCGCAGACCCACGAGTTCCGATACCCTCAGGCCGCTTGCATAAAGCAGCTCAAGCACGGCCCGGTCCCGCAGGCCTTCATCCGTAGAAAGATCAGGGGCCGAAATCAATCGCTCGGTTTCTTCACCCGAAAGCACGCGGGGAAGCGTTTGCCAACTGCGACGCGCTTCGAGGAAAGCAGTAGGATCCTTACGGCTGATTTCCTCGGCAGACAAATATCGGTAAAAACCCCTTATGGACGATGTAAAACGCGAAATTGTTGAGTCCTCGAGCCCTTCTTCCCTCAACTCTCCGAGAATACCCACTAAGTCCTGCCTGTCGAGAGAAACGAGGTCTCTTTGCATTCTCTCAACTCGCTCCGCAAGGGTTTTAAGATCCGCCTCATATGCCGCAATCGTGTTTTGCGCCAACCCCTTCTCCACCCTCAAGTACCTTAAATACTCTGCTATCAATCCCTCATTCCTCATCAACCCCTCACTCATGCTCAATCCCCCCCCCCCACCTCTCCCCCCTGATAGTTGCCGGCACTCTTGACTCTTCCACCCCTTCACAACATACATGCTCTGTCAGTCAATTTATGGAATAATGCTGTGTTGTTATCAGACGCAGGTCATTGACGACCAAGGGTATATGAAAACGCGCATTGGAGTCAACAATGAAATTGCGAGAACTATCAGATATGCTTGCAGATTGCGCAATCTGCGGGGACCCCGATATTGAGATTACGGGCCTTGCCACGCTCGATGCCGCATCCAACGGTGAGCTTACATTCCTGAGTAATCCCAAATACAGACGGTTGCTGGGAACGACGAAAGCCTCGGCCGTAATCGTAGACCTGCAGACTGAGGTTCCCGACCACCTCGCCGCCATACGCTCCCCGCATCCATATCTTAGTTTCGCTCACGCACTGTGCATTTTCCATAAACCCGCCCAGCCCCCGACAGGTATAGATCCCACTGCTAGAATCGCCCCTACCGCGCAGCTCGGCCGCGAAGTCTCCATAGGTCCCTACACCGTGATAGGCGAATTCGCACAGATCGGCGACCACACCGTCATACACAGCCATTGCTCAATATATCCCGAAGCCCAAATAGGGCGCCATTGCCTCATACACTCGCACTGTGTCGTGCGTGAGCGGTGCCGTATAGGCGACTCAACAGTGCTGCAAAACCACGTAGTCATCGGATGCGACGGCTTCGGCTACGCGCAGCAACCCGATCAGGCGTGGTTCAAGATCCCGCAAACCGGCATTGCAAGCCTCCAAGATCAGGTCGAAGTAGGGGCCGGCACGACGATCGATCGCGCCACTCTCGGCGATACCGTCATTCACAAAGGCGCCAAAATAGACAACCTGGTTCAGATCGGACACGGCTCCTCGGTCGGGGAAAACACGTTATTGTGCGCACAGGTAGGTCTTGCCGGAAGCACAAGGGTTGGCCGTGGCGTGATTCTAGGGGGACAGGTCGGATCCGCCGGACATCTGACCATTGGCGATCGCGTAGTGGCTACGGCCCAATCAGGTATTCCCTCTTCCGTGCCCGAAGGCGCCGTAGTATCGGGCTATCCGGCGATCAACAACCGCGACTGGCTCAAATCCTCCGCCGCATTCGCTCAGTTGCCGGAACTGCAGCGCGAACTGCGAAAACTAAAGGCCCGGCTTCTCGCACTTGAAGAGTCCCTCGGCCGAGAGTGACGCGAGGCTCCAATCCTGATACAATGTCGGATCGTTTGTCGGATGCCGCACCGGTGCGCCGCCCCTATTCTTACTTTCGGAGTTGTCTTGATGCCCGTTAAAATCGAGGACCTTTCCACCGCAGGAGCCCCGCGCTCCACAACCGCCATCATCAATAGCGCTCTCGATGTCATTCCCCGCGAACACCAGCGCGGACTCCAGCGCCTCGTCATCGTAGACCGCATACAGCCCGATACACGTATCAACCTGCCCGGCGTCAGCGAACTGCCCGCGCTTTATCATCCCCGAATGGGCGCCGCACAACCATGGTGTGAAATCGCACTCGGCGTGCTTTTGCCGAAAAAAGGACTTTTCAAAAAACTCGCCGCGCGCCTCAACTACCGCGCCAACCTCGTAGGCCTCGTGCTCTCGCTACAGGCTCAACACTTCCACCTCACACTTTCACACGGCATAAAAAAACACCAGTACGAAAACGCCATCCGCAGCTATGTAGAGAAGTATCACGAAATCTGGCGTGAACGTCAGGGAGGATTGCGAATGCGCCTGTTCCGCCCGCTCAGGCCCTACCTCGACCGGTGGGCTCGATCACTCAGAAAAAAGTATCAGGCGGCTCAGAAGGCTCGCTGACGCTTGCCTACGCGATGCCCGGTTGCCGCATCCGAATGAGTCCGGCAGCGCCGTTCTATTCTCCGTCATCGGCCTGACTCACCGCATGCTCGAGCGCCGCCGTCAGCGCCGCAATGAGATCCCCCCTCGCTACCTGCGATCGCCTGAACTTCACCTCGACCGTGAACCCCCGTCCTGAAGGACTGTAACGGTATACAAACGGACGCGGCCTCACGGCCTTCGCCCCCTTCACGGTGTTTACCGCCCGAGCTCGCCGTGCATCGTCGCGCGTCAACCCTTCATCCTGAATGCGCCTGACAAAACCGCGCATTGCGCCAATATCTGGCTGTCTAACTATTTGTAATAGAAGGGATTTAGAGGCAATGTCGGCGCGCCGACACTCGTCTTTTATATCCGCCGGAAGCCCCGCAATCGAGAGGGCCTCGGTAACGGAGGAACGCGATTTCCCGATTTTGCGTGCAACGTCTTCGTGCGTATATCCGAAGCGATCTACGAGCACCAACAACCCCTCGGCCTCCTCGAAGGGAGTAAGATCCTTTCGCTGGAGGTTTTCTATGAGGGCGATTTCCGCCACCGCGCGATCATCCACATCCATCTCGATGCAGGGCAATTCGCGCAGTCCCACCTCCCGGGCGGCCCGGAAGCGCCGCTCGCCCGAGATGATCATAAAACGCCCGCCCACCTCCGACGGGCGAACGAGAAGCGGCTCCAGAACGCCCTTTTCCCTTACAGAGGCCACGAGTTCAGAAAGGTCCCCGAACTCGATGCGAGGCTGTTTCGGGTTGGGCTCCAGTCGCTCTATGGGTATCATTCTTCCAATGGGAGTACCGCGGCCGGCCGAGAGCTCTTCGACGTAATGCCGGTCGTGGCTCAACTTCAACGTCGTCGGCAATCCTCTTTTAGTAGGCACGTCGCATCACCTCATCGCAAAGTTTGGCGTATTCAATCGCGCCGCTCGAGGCCGGCGCAAAGGTGAAGATAGACTCGCGGTATGCGGGACTCTCTTCAAGGCGAACGGATTTTGAGATGGTGGTTTCGAAGACTTTTTCCCCGAAACCCTTATAAATTTCCTCGTAAACGCCCCGGGAAAGCAGCGTTCGCCGGTCATGCTTCGTAACCAGCACACCGAGAAGGTCCAACTGCGGATTAAGCCTTGCCTTTATTCCCTTTACGGTTTCCCGCAAATCCTGCGTTCCTTCCAGGGCAAAGTAAGCCGCCTCGATCGGAATTATCAAATGAGTCGAGGCGACGAGCGCATTTACCGTTATCATTCCGAGCGTCGGCGGAGTGTCGATTACGATGGCGTCATAGTCGCTCGACGCCGGGTGCAGGCGATCCTTCAGCTTATACGGTCCCTCGAAATCACCTATCAACTTCCCTTCCAGCTTTGCCAGACTTATCCTCGCAGGGAGAAGATCCAGGTTCTCCTGCGACGTTTTCATCACCACGTCCCTGAACTCTACCGCGCTCTCCGTAAGCAGATCATACACCGATAACTCTATGGACTGCCGGTCGACGAAGGAAATCGTACAATTCGCCTGCGGATCCAGATCGACAAGCAACACACGCTTGCCCCTCTGCGCAAGCCCGGCCGCCAGATTGATGGCGGTAGTCGTTTTACCAACCCCACCCTTCTGATTTGCGATGGCAATTCTTACTGAGTGCAAGGAAGGCTCCTCCCTCACCGGCGCCGAAGCATGTCACGTAACTCCATGACCTGAAAAGAGTTGCTGCCCTCCAGGCTACATCTTGTAATCTCCGATATCTTCAATTTCATCCGGCCATTCAACCTCCTCCTCATCCTCACTCTCCACAGTTCGAATCTCGGCGCTTCGCGAAGATTCGATCACCTCTTCCCTGACAAAAATCGGGCAATCCGCACGCAGCGCAAGCGCTATTGCATCGCTCGGGCGCGCATCTATTACAAGGCGTCTTCCCTCGTAATCGATTTCTATAACAGCGTAAAACGTGCTCTCCTTCAACTCAGTGACTATGATTCGCACTACTTCACCGCCGAACTGCTCGATTACGCTTCTCAATAAATCGTGAGTCATCGGGCGCGGCGTGGATACTTTTTCAATCTCCGAAGCAATCGCATTGGCCTCAAACGGTCCGACCCAAATCGGAAGCATCGACTCGCCGTTTACGTCCTTGAGCAGAACAATCGGAGAATTCGTCGACGGATCCATCAACAATCCCCTGATTTTCATTTCCCTGTCCATCTCCTCACCCTCCTTTATACCTGCTCCCCATATAAACTGTTTGCCCTCAGTTCGGTCACCCGTATGTTTACAATATCCCCGACTGCCGCTCTCCCGCCCTTGAAGTTTACCACCTTCTGACACCGCGTGTGTCCCGTCAGATCCTGCCCGGAACGAGCGCTCTCGCCTTCAACCAATACTTCAACTACCATGCCTAAATACCTTGAATAACGCCTGCTTTGTATCCGGCGCTGAAGCTCCTGCATCCGTGCAAACCGCTCGGCCTTGATACTGTCCGGCACCGTATCAGCAAACGCTGCGGCGGGCGTGTGCGGCCGGGGCGAATAATTGAAAATATACAGCCCGTCATACTCAACCTCGGCAGCCAGTTCGAGCGATTGAGCAAAGTCATCCTCCGTTTCGCCTGGGAAACCTATAATAAAATCGCCAGTTATCGAGATATCCCTGGTAGATTGCTTTATATATGAGATTCGATCCAGGTAATCCCGGCGCGTGTATCCCCTGCGCATCATACGCAGTATCCGATCGCTTCCCGACTGTGCGGGCAGGTGTATCCACTCGCAAAGATTTGTGTGATTTTCAATCACATTTACAATATCAGCAGTGAAATCCTTTGGATATGAGGTGGTAAACTTGATACGACTGAGTCCGCTTTCGGACGCCACTCTATCGAGAAGATCGGCAAATGTAGTCCATTCCGAATCATTATCTTTAGTTTTGCTTGTACGGCGACCACTTAGCCCATAGCTATTGACGTTCTGCCCTAATAAATGAACTTCTTTTACTCCCCGGCTGGCGAGGGCTTTTGCCTCGGCCACAATGCTCGATGCGGGCCGGCTTCGCTCCCTGCCGCGTGTAAACGGCACGATGCAATAGGAGCAGAACTTGTCGCATCCCTCGGTTATGGTGATAAAAGCGACGACGCCTGCCCTTCGTTTTTCCGGGGCCAATTCCACGAAATCTGCGTCCTTGCTCAGGCGCACGTCTATTGCGCGATGAAAACCGCTTTCGAGTTGTGCTACGAGTTCGGGCAATTTCCCGATCGATTGCGTTCCGACTACAAGTCGCACATCGGGGCTGCGCTCAAAAACGCGTTCCGCTTCCGCCTGCGCCACACACCCCATCACGCCGATAATCCGCCGCCCCGCGGCGTTCCTGATATTCCCGATCCTGGAATAGACCTTGCGCTCAGCCTTTTCGCGCACCATGCATGTATTCAAAAGCACCAGATCCGCAGCCCCCGGATCCGAGGTCTGCTCATATCCAAGCCCCTCCAGAATATGAGACGCCTTCTCCGAATCATGAACGTTCATCTGGCAACCCCAGGTTTCCAGATACAATTTCTTGTTGTGAGATGAATCCATAATTACAGCCTGGGTGCGGGACTGAAGTGTTGTCCGGACCAATGTAACAGCCGATCCTGGGTTCGGGGCGCCCGGCGGCCTCCGCCAGTCGGTTATACAACATACCCTGGGGAGCGGACAAGACGCACCCTCTGTATCGCGGGCAATGCCGGCGCGTGTGGCCTCAAATCACACAGCTCCGACCGCGATTGCCGCCCTTCAGCTTCGCTTCTGCATCAACTCGCGCGCATGCCGGCGCGCCAAAGTAGTGGGAGCCCCTCCTCCAAGCATACGAGCAAGTTCCTCTACCCTATCAGCATCGCCCAATTGCTCGATCCGCGACGACGTTCTACCCCCTTCGGTTATCTTCCATACGCGAAAATGTGCGTCGGCATACCGGGCCATTGCAGCCTGATGCGTTACACAAAGCACCTGATTGTAAAGCGCCAGATCCTTTAACTTCGCACCCACGTAATCCGCTGCCCGCCCTCCTATACCCGCGTCGATTTCGTCAAACACGAGCGTGCGCGGAAACAGCGTGGGCGCCGTCACCTGTTTCAGCAGCAACATCAGCCTCGACAACTCTCCGCCCGAGGCCACCTCACGTAGCGGCCTCGCATCCTCGCCCGGATTTGCCGTAAAGTAAAACTCAGCGGTTTCCTCCCCCGTCCTCGATATTCTTCCTCCCCCGCCCGCAAGTAAAGGCGCCGCAACCCCTGCCGGCGCCTCGAAAAATCGCACGAAAAACCGGGCCGCTTCGAGCGCCACACCTGGCAGTTGAGCTTCCACTGCCGCCTCAAAATCACGAGCCTTTTTCCGACGTTCCCTCGAAATCCTTTTTGCTGATTTACCATATAGATCCAGATTCCGCCGCAACTCCGCCTCCAGACCCTCCGAGCGCGCCCGGGTTTCCCGAAGCTCTTCCTGACGCGCCCCCAGATTTTCCCGCATCTCGAACACCGCCGCAATCGAGCCTCCGTACTTGCGCTTGATTCGTTCGATATCCGAAAGCCTGTCTTCTATAAATCTCAATCGTTCAGGAGATACTTCAATATGATCAATGTAAGATCTTATAAAGTAAGCAGCTTCCTCTACAGCAATCTTTGCTGTTTCCAATTGTTCAAGAGTCGCACCGAATCGTTTATCAAACTCCTCCAGGTATTCACATCGCCTTATTGCACCCGACAGGGAGTCCAGCACCGACGCTTCGTGTTCGTATAGGGAAGAATAGGCTTCGGCTGCCTTCTCCTTTATTCTTTCTGCATTTGCCAGCACATTCCGCTCGGCTTCAAGGATCGTGTCTTCGTCTTCTCCAAGCCGTGCGCGATCGATTTCATCTATTTGAAATTCAAGAATGTCGAGTTGTTGTAAACGGGAAGCCTCTAGCTGAGATAAGCGCTCTGTTTCAAGCAGGTTACATGTGATTTCCTCATATAGTTTCTCTAGTACTCTTCGTTCTTCACCCAGACCCGCAAATGCGTCGAGCAGCGAGAGATGATTACCGGCGAGCAGCAGGCTTTGCTGGTCTCCCTGCCCATGGATATCGACCAGATGCGGTTGAACTTCCCGCAATAGAGCAAGCGTCGCCGACTGATGGTTGATGAAGATTCTCGCCCTGCCGTTGTGCGCGATTTCTCGCCTGAGCACGATTTCGCCATCGGCTTCTATGCCCGATCGATCCAGCAGATCCAGGAGCGGCGCGTTGCCCTCGATTTCAAATATACCCTCTACAGACGAGCGCGACTCCCCCGTTCGTATCATATCCGTAGCGGCCTTTGCCCCGACAAGCAACTCCAGAGCATCCAGAATCACGGATTTTCCGGATCCCGTTTCACCGCTGAGTATGTTCAACCCCGCCTGAAACTCGACATCGAGTCGATCGATGACGGCAAGGTTTTGAACGACGAGCCTTTTGAGCATTTTCCGAAATTCCTCCAACGCGCCGTATGCGCGTCATCGCGCCTGTATTATACTGTTCCGGCAATAATCCCCCTGTTGCAACCCCGGATCTTTCAACAATAAAGGAGCAGAATGAAACGAACGGCGCTCATTCCGATGATAATTTTCGCGCTTGTTGCGGCCGCAGCCGCATCGCCCAATGTCGGCGATCGCGACCTCATTGTCAGGCTGCAGGGAGAGGTGCTGGTGCTTCAGCGCCAGATTCGCGATCTTCAGGAATCCGTAGATCGCCATTACGAAACCTCGAATGCGACGCTCCAACGCCTTGCCGATGCCGGAAGCGAAACAACAAAAACTCTCAAACCGCTCGCCGCACAACTCAATCAGTCCGGTAAACTTCAACTACAGGGAGTGGAGAGTCTCGAACGCCGACTCGACGATGTTGTGGCGTCCAAATCCGATCTGAAGGCTCTCTCCGAACAACTCAGGGAGATAAAGGCCCTCCTTCCTCCCGCCCAACGGTAAATAAGTGCAGAATCAACAACCAAGGAGACCCCAATGGCTTCGTTCAACAAAATCACCATAGTCGGATACCTGGGCCGCGACCCCGAACTTCGCTATACACCGAGCGGCACGGCGGTCTGCGATTTCTCCGTCGCTACGAGCGAGCGGCGGCGCGACGCTACAGGCGAATCCAACGACATCACCACCTGGTTTCGCGTCTCGGTCTGGGGAAAACAAGCCGAATTCGCCAACCAGTATCTGGCAAAGGGCCGCCTCGTATACATCGAGGGCCGCCTCCGGCAGGAGGAATTCACCGACCGCGAGGGCAACCGCCGGACAAGCCTTCAGGTCAATGCCAGCGATGTGCAGTTCCTCGGACCTCGCCCCGATGATGCTACCGCCCCCCCCAAACCTCCTCCGCAAACCGCGACGGAAAACCCCGGCGACCGTTCCGACGACGATATCCCCTTTTAGTAATGCAAGTTAGAGACAATGTCGGCGCGCCGACATTGTCTCTAACTTGCATTACATTACTATAATCGCTCTTCGAAACGGCCCATTGCGCGAAACTTGCTGTAACGGGCGGCGCGCAGTTCCTCTGGGGACATCCGTTCAATCCTTTCGAGCGCTTCACGCCAGGAGGTTCGAAGATAATCCGAAGCCAGGTCCCAGTCGAGGTGTGCGCCGCCCGGTGGTTCCGGTACTACGGCGTCTATAACGCCGAGCGCCAGGAGATCTTCGGCGGTAATTTTCAGGTGCGCCGCAGCCTCGGGCGCGCGTGATGAGTCCTTCCACAGAATTGCCGAGCACCCCTCCGGTGAAATTACGGAGTAGACGGAATTCTCCATCATCAGCACCACGTCGCCGACGCCTATTGCAAGCGCGCCTCCCGATCCTCCCTCGCCCGTGACCGTCACTATGATTGGGGATTCGAGCCGCGCCATTTCACGCAGGTTCACGGCTATGGCCTCGGCCTGCCCGCGTTCTTCGGCGTCTATTCCCGGGAAGGCGCCCGGCGTATCGATCAGCGTAAAGATGGGGCGACGAAACTTGGACGCGAGGAGCATAAGTCTCAGCGCCTTGCGGTAACCGTCGGGTTTGGGCATGCCGAAATTCCGCGCCTGGCGCTCGCGTACGTGCCGGCCCTTCTGGTGAGCGATGACCATTACGGGCCGTTCCTCGAAAACCGCCCATCCGCCCACGATTGCGGGGTCATCGCGAAAGCGGCGATCGCCGTGCAACTCGACGAACTGCGTAAATACCCGCTCGATTATTTCCATCGCATAGGGACGCCTTTCGTGCCTGGCGAGCTGAACACGCTCTATAGGCTCGCTCCCAACCGATTCAGCTTCCCGACTCGTCATTCTTATCCCCGCTTTCTCCTGATTGACTCCGGATTCATCCGATATCAAGATCCACCTCCCACGCCCCACAGATTTCGCTCAATGAACGGGTGAGGCGCTCCGAGAGCCCGACGCGCACAAGCGTGTTGGGCCTCATCCTCACCAGAAGGCCGTCGCTCGTCTTAAGCTCCACTACGACCTGCGCAGGTCCGGATTCCCGCCCAAACAGTTCGGCAAGCGCTTCGAGCTCTCTGTCTCGAAACTGCTCTTCCCGGCAACGCAGCCTTATCGCCCGCGCAGCGCTCAAACGGGCGGCTTCGAGCGCCAGGACTTCATTTGCAAACACAGTTGATGCTCCCTCATCGCTCAATTCCAGCCGCCCCTTTACCACCACGGCCCGACCTTCCTCGAGCAATGTCCTGTATTTTGCAAAGCAATCGGGCCAACATACTATCTTGACCGCCCCAAACTGATCCTCAAGCTTGAACATTGCAAAGCGGTCGTTCTTCTTTGTAAGCCGGGAGGCAAGATCCACAATCAGGCCCGCAATCACCACTGCATCGCCGTTATTGCGTTCAATCAGGCTCCCGCCATCCGTGTTGACAACCCCCCGCAGCGCCTCGGCGTATTCCTCCAGAGGGTGGCCGCTTGCGTAGAAGCCGAGCGACTCTTTCTCATATGTCAGCATCTGCCGGCGGTTCCAGGTTTCGGCTTCGGGTAATTCGACATCTACGCCCTGCTCCGGAGCGGCGAACAGTCCGGCCTGCCCCGATACACGGTCGCGTTGTTTTCGGGCGCCGCTCTCAAGCGCCCTTTCTACGGCCGCCATCTGCCGCGCGCGGTCGGGATGCAGACTATCGCAGGCGCCTGATTTTACCAACGATTCGAGCACTCTACGATTGAGCGCACGCCCGTCTACGCGTTCGGCAAGATCGAATATCGATTTGAACTCACCGCTTGTCGTTCTTGCCTCGATAATCGACTCCACAGCGCTCGAACCTATTCCCTTGATGGCCGCCAGGCCGAATCGAACACTTCGCCCTATGGCCGTAAACCCTTCGTTACTGGAGTTTACATCGGGTGGAAGCAGCTCTATCCCGAAAACCTTCATCTCGCCTATATAGCGCGACAGTTTCTCGCTGTTGGATATTTCGTTCGACAGAACTGCGGCGAAAAAGTGCGCCGGGAAGTGCGCCTTGAGCCAGGCGGTCTGGTAAGCGAGGTATGCATAGGCAAACGAGTGAGATCGGTTGAACCCGTAATCGGCGAATTTCGCCATCAGTTCGAAAATGCTCCTGGCCCTTGCCTCGTTTATCCCGCGCTCGACCGCCCCGCGCACGAATTTTTCCTCGTGCAGCGCCATTTCCTCCTTTTTCTTCTTTCCCATCGCCCGGCGCATAAGATCCGCCTCTCCGAGCGAGTAACCGGCAAGCTGCTGCGCAAGCAGCATGATCTGCTCCTGGTAGACGAGAATTCCGTACGTGTTTTCCAGGATCGATTTCATCTGAGGCACGATATAGGAGACCTTTTTGCGCCCGTGCCTTCGGTCAATGTAGTCGTCGATCATACCGCCGTCGATCGGTCCGGGACGATACAGAGCGTTGAGCGCCGAGAGGTCTTCGAGGCCCTCGGGCCGAAGCTTACGGCAGATTTCCACCATTCCGGAGCTTTCAAACTGGAATACGGCATTCAGATGGCCGTCGGAAAACAGCTTCAGCGCCGCCGGGTCGTCAAGAGGAATGGATGCCGGATCGGGACGTTTTCCCTGCTCCCGCTCTATTGAGCGCAAACAATCCTCGATGATCGTGAGCGTCGTAAGAGCGAGAAAATCCATCTTCAGAAGGCCCGTCTTCTCAAGATCCGACATCACAAACTGCGTCGTCATCTGGCCTTCCTGTCCGCGGCACACGGGTACGAGCTCGTAGATCGGAACGGGCGAAATCACGACTCCCGCCGCGTGCACGGAACTGTGCCTCGCGCATCCTTCAAGGCGGCGCGCTGTATCAATTAAATCAGCTATTTTCTCATCAGACTCAATCCATCGCCTGAGGTCTTCGCTCTGCTTTATCGCCTCCTCGATGGGGACATTCCTTCCGCGAACCGGAGGCGGAATGAGCTTGGCGACTTTTTCGACCTCCGTATATGGAAGGTTCATCGCCCGGCCCACGTCCTTTATAACTGCGCGCGAGGCCATCGTACCGAAGGTTATGATCTGTGCTACATTCTCGCGGCCGTAAAGGTTGCTTACGTATTCGATTACACTTTCACGCCCCCTCACGCAAAAGTCGACATCGATATCCGGCATGGATACGCGCTCAGGGTTAAGGAAACGCTCGAATAAAAGATCGTATTGTATTGGATCTACATCTGTTATACGCATTGACCATGCCACAAGGCTGCCGGCCGCAGATCCCCGTCCCGGCCCCACGGGGATGCTGCGTTCCTTCGCGTAACGGATGAAGTCCCACACGATAAGAAAGTACCCCGTATAGCCCATCCGCTTGATTGTGACTATTTCGTGGTCGAGACGCTGCAGGTAATCGCCGAGGGGGCGTCGAGGAGCGGCCTTCTCCGGAGCCCACAATTCCCTTTTTCGCTCCTCGAAACCATCGCGCGCCACTTTCTCAAAATAGGAGTCGAGCGTGTCGCCTTCCGGAACCGGGTAAAGAGGCACCTGATCCACGGTCCGTGGAAATTCCAGATTGCATTTCTCCGCTATTTCAAGAGTACGCAACAGAAACTCAGGTTCTTCTCCAAAAACCGTCCACATCTCCTCGGCGCTGCGAAAGTAATAGTCTGGGGACCCATAACGCAATCGGTTCGGATCATCGAGATTTTTTCCCCCGCCTATGCATAGCAGTACGTCGTGAGACCGGGCGTCGTCAGGCATTAGGTAGTGAGAGTCGTTTGTTGCGACGAGGGGAATACCTGTTTTCCGGGAAAGCTCGGCAAGCGGTTTCCTTATGCGCCGCTGCCCGTCAAGACCATGTTCTTGTATTTCAAGATAATAGTTACCTTTTCCGAGAATTTGCTCGAACTCAAGCGCAGCCCTCGCCGCATCCTCGAAACGATCTTTGAGCAGGAGCTGCGGCACAACGCCGCTCAGGCAGGCCGAAAGTCCAATGAGACCGCCCGAGTGTTCCGCCAGCAGATCCCTGTCGATGCGAGGTTTGCGCCAGAACCCGTCCAGATAGGCAAAGGAAGATAACTTCACCAGGTTGCGATATCCCTCGAGATTGCGCGCAAGCAGCACAAGGTGATTGGTCGCCTTCTCGCCCGCCGGCGCCTCGCCGCGGTTTCGACGCCCTCCCCTCGCATAATAGGCCTCCATCCCGATGATGGGCTTTACACCCGCCGCCCTCATCTTGTGGTAGAACGAAAGCGCACCATACAGGTTCCCGTGGTCGGTAATCGCAACCGCAGGCATGCCCAATGCCGCCGCTCTCTCAGCCAACGGGCCTATACGCGTAGCCCCGTCCAGCAGACTGTAATCGGTGTGCAGATGCAGATGCACGAATTCCCTGCTCATAAGCATATACTTAAAACACCGCTTAAGGCATTGCTTCCTTATGCTTTAAGCTCACTCTTATCACTCCCATTCAATGGTGCCCGGGGGTTTGGAAGTGAGGTCGTAAACGACCCGGTTGATTCCGCGCACCTCGCCCACGATTCGCCGGGCAATGCGATCAAGCACATCCCAGGGCAGTCTAGCCCAGTCGGCCGTCATGCCGTCGGAACTCTCTACCGCCCTGATTGCCACCACCTGGTCGTATGTTCGCTGATCCCCCATTACTCCCACAGACCTGACGGGCAACAGCACGGCGAATACCTGCCAAAGGCGATCATACTGCCCTGCTCGCTGAATTTCTTCCTGGACGATATTATCGGACGCTTGTAGGAGGCGAACCGAATCAGCGTCTACAGGGCCGATAATGCGCACGGCGAGGCCGGGGCCGGGGAACGGGTGCCGGTCGATGAAGGATGGCGGCAGTCCGAGTTGCCGTCCAACTGCGCGCACCTCATCCTTGAACAGATCGCGCAGCGGTTCGACGAGCTTCAGGTGCATCCTTTCGGGCAGCCCGCCCACATTATGGTGGCTTTTGATCACAGCAGACGGTCCTCTTACGGAAACCGATTCGATCACATCCGGGTATAGAGTGCCCTGCACCAGAAATTGGACCTCACCCAGACGATGCGCCTCTTCCTCAAAGACATCAATGAAAGTATGCCCGATTATCTTGCGCTTCCGCTCCGGGTCTTCAACCCCTTGCAGCGCCTCCAGAAACCTCTCGCCCGCCGCCACTCCCCTCACCCTCAAGACGCCCAACCCGGCGAATCCTTCCAGCACCTGCTCATATTCCCGCAACCGCAGCAAACCATTATCGATAAACAGGCACGTCAACCTCTCTCCCACGGCCCGAGCCACCAACGCCGCAGCCACGGTCGAATCCACGCCCCCGGAAAGTCCGCACACTACCGCACTGTCGCCTACCTGCTCGCGTATGCGGTTCACCGCCGATTCTATGAACGAGGCCGGCGTCCAGTCTCCCCTGCAACGGCAAACGCCCTTTACAAAATTCTCCAGCACGCGCCGCCCATCCCGCGTATGCGCCACCTCGGGGTGGAACTGTATCGCGTATTGCTGTTTCGCTTCGTTCTCCATCGCACCCAGTGCGTTGTCGGTTATGGCCGTTACATTGAATCCGGGAGGCGCCCCCACAACCTGATCCCCGTGCGACATCCATACGGGAAATTCCTCGGGCAAACCGTCAAGTATGCGGCTCCGGCCCTGGCGTATTACCTCCGCAAGACCGTACTCGCGCCGCGCCGAGGCTTCCACTTGCCCCCCCTCGAAGTAGCTGAGCAGTTGCATCCCGTAACAGATTCCCAACACAGGCGCGCCCAGATCCAGAACTTCGGGCGAACAATGCGGGGCGCCGGATTCGTAGACCGAACTCGGCCCTCCCGACAGAATTATTCCCCTCGGCGATATACTCTTCACCCATTCCGCGCTTATCGTAAATGGATGGATCTCGCAATAGACGCCCAGTTCCCTTATGCGACGGGCAATCAATTGCGTGTACTGTGAACCGAAATCGAGTATGACGATGGTTTCGAACTGATTTGACACGGACGCTCCTTCGGGATTCCTTCCAGGGCGTAAGAGTATACGCGAGACCATTTACGCACGGCAAATCTTGATCGCATCCCGGTCCGCTCCACTCCACTCGCCGCGCAGCCGGAAGAGATAACGAAACAAACGAAATGAGACGGAAATTACGGAAATATTCACCTTTTCCGTAATTTCCGTCTCATTTCGTTTGTTTCGTTATCTCTTCAGTTGTTCCCCGGCCGCAGTATCGGCCGCGGACTGCGGCCTCAGCCGTGCAATCAACCCCACAATTTTGAGAAGCGGCCCGTGCCCGGCATACAGGCCGGCAATCAGCAACAGCACCCACTGCGAATAAAACCAGATGCCGACAACCAGCAGCGAAAGCAGCGGCAACGTAACAAACGGCTTGTTGCTGCGCGGCCCCACGTTCTTGAAACTCGTATAGCGAATCGTACTGACCATCAGAAGCGCGAGGGCTCCGATGCATCCGAGCACTCCCCAACTGAAAATTCTCGCCGTTTCCGCCGGATAGCTCTGAAGCGGTTCGGGAACAAAGTGAACAACCGCCGCTATGACTCCGGCAGCCGCCGGTATTGGAAGGCCGACAAATGATCGCTTGTCGAGTTTCGGAGTCGAACCGGCGGCGGTGAATCGAGGGGCCCTGGCCGTTACGTTGAAGCGGGCCAGCCTCAGTGCTCCACAAATGAGAAAAAAGAAACACACGCCCCAGGCCAGACGCTCAGTGCCAGGCAGCGCACCGAAAATCCAGGTATATGACAGAACGGCGGGCGCAATCCCGAAAGTCAGCACATCGGCTATCGAATCGAGTTCAACGCCGAACTCGCTCGTAGCGTTCGTCATACGGGCGATTCGGCCGTCCAGCCCGTCGAGCAATACGGCAATGCCGATCGCCTTCGACGCGTTGTCGAAAAAGCCCGCTGCAATCTCGGGCGAATCCAGTTGCTGAAAACCCTTTACGGCTCCGATAACCGCGTAGAAACCGCACAGAATGTTACCGATCGTAAACGCGGAGGGGACCAGGTATATCCCCCTGCGTATGCCGCGCCGGGGTGAAACTGGAGGAGAGTTGGTCCCGGAGCTTTCGTCGCCGTGGGTCATGATTTGATCCTTCCTATTATGCTTTCGCCCCCCTTGACCTTTTCCCCGAGCCTGACCGTTACCTCGACGCCGGCCGGAAGCAGCAGGTCTACCCTCGACCCGAACTTGATCAACCCGAAACGCTCTCCCCGCGACACTTCAGCTCCCTGTTTGACCCAACAAACAATGCGCCTGGCAATCAATCCCGCAATCTGTTTACATACTACGGGCCCGGCCGGACTCGAAAACGTCAATATATTCTGTTCGTTTTCAACCGAGGCCCTCCGCTTTGTAGCCACAAGGAACCTTCCACGCCGGTATTCGATTGACTCTATTTTCCCGGCCACCGGCGCCCTGTTTACGTGAACGTCGAATACGGAGAGAAAAATACTCACAAGCGTTCCGCCGCCCGAGGCCATTCCCTCCACTACCACGACCCGCCCATCCGCAGGCGATACTACCAGTCCATCATCCTGCGGCGCCTCCCGATCCGGATCCCGGAAGAAATACGCAACAAATACCGCCGCACCCAATCCAATCCCCCCCAATACCCATAAAGGCGCATACAACCATCCAAGCCCTACCAAAAGCAGCGCCGTCGCCCCTACACCAGCCAATATCGGATACGCGTCTTTCACCATTTGTGTGCTTCTCTCTGCCTCGCCTTCTTTACTCTTTAGAATAATTGCTTAGCGTTATCAGACTCTTGTGCTGTTCTAATAATAGTGAGGAAAACAATGGCGGCAACGAAAACGGGAACACCCACCGGTGTCCCCGTCACGTCGATCAGTCCGTACGCGAGAATACTAAGGCGGCCCCCAACGGGGGGCTACGGGTCAGTGTGCGGCGGCGCTGGTTCTATACCGGCTTACGATTGCTTCCATCTGGTCTTTCAAGGCCAGCTTCTTCTTCTTGATTACGGTTTCTTCAAGACGCTCGTCTTCGTTCGGGTAGTGCAGAGCGGCGAGTTCATTCAGCCGCGATTCGAAACGGCGATGTTCGACGGCTAACTCGCGGAATTGTTCATCATGATCCATCAAATAATCCTTCAAAGCTGCCTCACTGGTTGGAATGCTCATTGGCCTGTCCTCCTTGGTCGAGAGACGTATCAACGCCCTTGAATCGTAAAGGGAACTGATCTGGCCCGGATAGTAATACAAAGGCCGTTATCAGGCAACCGCGCGCGTAGTCAATCCCCGAGCCCCGCAAGCAGCCTCCCCCACTCTTCCCCCTCGCACATAAGCAGCAGCGCATCTTCCACCGGGTCGCTATAATAATTCCGGCGCCGCCCAGCCTCCCGAAAGCCGAGCCTGTGATACAGCGTCTGCGCCGCAACGTTTCCATACCGCACCTCGAGCACCGCACGCTGCACTCCGAGCAATGCAGCCCTCCCTGCCGCAGCCTTCATCAGTGCAAGCCCGATTCCCTTTCTCCTGTGAGCTTTCGATACGGCAAGATTGTCCACCTCCCAATCCCCCGCCACCACCCACCCCGTAATCGCCCCTACCACAGGTTCTCCCCCGCTTTCATCCCCCAACTCGATTGCGATGATGAATACAGAGGACTCTCGCCGAAGTTCCGACTCATACCACGACGCATCAAAAGAGCGCAAACCGCAACTCCGTTCAAGCTCCCTCACCTCCTCAATCCGGTCCTCAGTCAGGGACTCGATCCTTACAATCTCCGATGACGCATTATTTCCCATCAATCGCCCTCGCATCCGCCGGTCGTATGTAATACGGCGATGCCGCCGCGGCTTCGCCGCTCATCATGCGTGCACTGGCCAGCCGCGCCGCCGCCGCCGCCGTATCAGCCCGCTCGCAACGAATATCGGCGCCCGCAAGCGCCAATCTTTCGCTTAGCTGTTGCCCGATCCTTCCCGCCTTGGGCGTCATTCGCAATCCCTCACCAAGCAGGAGCCTTTCTGCGGTCGAATCGTCCAAAACCGAATCTTTCGACAGCGTTTCTACAACTCCACGCGTAATTTTCCGTAACCCGAAATAATGCTGTCCCCGCCCCGCCTCCAGGACTATTGCGATCTCACCCGCCACCCCGGCCGCATATGCCCATGCATCGAACGCACTCACTCCAACCAATTGCCGGCCGCAGGCGCGAGCCATACCGGAAAGCGAAGATATCCCTACCCTCAAACCAGTAAACCCGCCCGGCCCGGTAACGACGGAAAATATTTCGACCTGCCCGAACTCTATCCCGGCATCCGCAACGAGTTGTTGCAGCCCCTCGAACAAGGTATTTGAGTGCGGCCGTCCCCCATCGAAGCGCACGCAAGCAATTATCTCGCTGCCCCGCAGGATCGCCGCACCGCCCTCGGGCGATGAGGTGTCCACGCCGAGCGCAATCCGATGCCCGTACTGCCGGCCCTGCCATGCATTCTTGTTCATCTCCCGGATAATCGGCCGGAATCAGCCGGTTTGACAAGCCGTGCGGGTGCGTTTGACATCGGCATTGGCCGTATATATAGTCGGCGCCGACCCTGTCGCCCGGCTATGGACGCGGGGCGATCCGACGCCGCCTCCGATCATCGACACGAGCCTCGGTCGATGCCGACTTCATTTCAGGAGAAACTTTATTCGATGTCCTCCTCCGATCGTCCCGGTCAACTCACGCCGATGCTGCGGCAATACTACGACATCAAACGCCGGCATCCCGGTACGCTTCTGTTTTTCAGGCTCGGTGATTTTTACGAGATGTTCTTCGATGATGCCGTGACCGGAGCGCGCGAACTCGAAATCACGCTCACGGCCCGGCACAAGGAAAAGGGCTCTCCAATTCCAATGTGCGGAGTTCCATATCACGCCGCCACCGGGTACATCGCAAAACTCGTTCGCAAGGGATACCGCGTAGCCGTATGCGAGCAGGTCGAAGATCCGGCGTCCGCTTCCAAACTTGTACGGCGCGAAGTCGTTCGCATCATTACACCCGGCACCGCCCTTGAATCCCAGATCCTCGACAATCGCCAGAATAATTACCTCGCATCCGTTTGCGGCTCGGGCGAGGCCATGGGTCTTGCCCTCGCAGATATTTCCACCGGTGATCTCCTCGCCGCCCAGTTCCGGCAATCCAATGCCCTCTCCATGATCCGAGAACAACTTTCCCTCTTTTCCCCAAGCGAAATCATTCTTCCCCGATCCTTACTCCCCCTTTTCTCTTCTAACGCTTTTTCTGCAGAATCGTTATCGGACGCCGGTTTGAGGCCATTAACGAGAGAAGGAGATGAGAGATTGGGGAGTCGCGGGAGTGAGGGGATCGTGAGGGCCTCTCTCGACACGGCCGCGATCACGGACCTGGACGACTGGATATTCGGATTCGAACACGCGGAATCGGTGCTGCTGCAGGGTCTCGGCGTCACCACGCTCGACGGATTCGGACTCTCGGGGCTACCCTATGCAGTAGAGGCCGCCGGCGCCGCGCTTCATTACATTCAGGAAACCCAACGTTTGCCGGCCACGCACTTCGCATCTATTAATATATTCACTTCACACGATTCACTCGTACTCGATCCGACGACAACCGTAAATCTGGAATTAACCTCATCGCTTGACGGAAAACCTGCCCTATCCCTGCTCGGAGTACTGGACCAAACCCTCACTGCAATGGGCGCACGCTTACTGCGCCAGCGCCTTTTGCGCCCTGTGGTGGACCTGGCGGAAATCAATGCGCGCCTCGACGCCGTAGAAGACCTGCTGAAATCTTCCATACGGCGCGACAGATTGCGCAAGCAACTGGAAGCCGTTGCGGATCTCGAACGTCTAGCCGGACGCGTTTCGATGCAGCGCGCCAATGCGCGGGATCTTTCCGCACTCGGGCAATCCCTGGATCTTATTCCAACAATCGCCGAGCAAATCGGTCAATCGACCGCCGAACTGCTCGCATCTCTAAAAGCAGATCTCGACGATCTGCCCGACATACGCCAACTAATCACCGCTTCCATCGCCGACGACCCGCCTGCGGCAGCAAACGAAGCGGGAATGATTCGCGAAGGTTTCCATTCCGAGCTCGACCAACTGCGCGCACTCGCAAGAAACGGCAAAGGTTACATCGCATCGATCGAAACCCGCGAACGCACGCGCACCGGAATTTCTTCGCTCAAAATAAAGTTCAACAACAATTTCGGATATTTCCTCGAAATCGGCAACGCACACCGCAACCGCATTCCGGAAGATTACGAACGCAAGCAGACGCTCGTTAACGCCGAACGCTACACCACGCCGGAACTCAAGGAATATGAAACCCGCGTGCTCGGAGCCGAACAGCGAATCCTTGAACTTGAAACCGAAATATTCCGCGATATAAGAAACCGCATTGCGGTCGAGGTCCCGCGCCTGCTTTCGGTATCGCGAGCCGTCGCATCGATTGACGTGCTCTCAGCGCTCGCAGAAACCGCCGCTCGACGCGGCTTCACAAAGCCCGCAGTTCATACCGGCGACGCACTCGAAATCCGGGCGGGCCGCCACCCCGTAATAGAATCTTCGGTTGAACGCTTCGTTCCGAACGATGTCTCGATGAATAATTCAACGGACAGGCTGTTGATCATCACGGGACCGAATATGGGCGGGAAATCCGTCTATCTCAAACAAACCGCCATCATCGTGCTGCTAGCCCATATGGGCAGTTTCGTTCCGGCCGAATCCGCGCAAGTCCCGCTTACCGACAGGATCTTCACGCGCGTCGGAGCATCGGACAATCTTTCGCGCGGCAGATCTACATTCATGGTAGAGATGATCGAAACCGCAAACATCCTGAATACCTCGACTCCTCGCAGCCTCATCCTGCTAGATGAAGTCGGGCGCGGCACTTCGACATTCGACGGATTGTCGCTTGCCTGGGCCATCGCCGAATACATACACGATGATGCCATGCACGCTGCCAAAACAATGTTCGCTACCCACTACCACGAAATGACAGAACTTGCGAAACTCCGCCCGGGTGTTCGCAACTACCAGGTAGTGGTTTCCGAATCGGGCGGCGATATCGTCTTCCTGCGCCGGGTCGTGCCGGGAGCGGCGAGCAAGAGTTACGGCATCGAGGTAGCCCGCCTTGCAGGGCTTCCCCGCTCTGTCATAGACCGCGCGCGCGAGATTCTCGGCAACCTGGAACAAAACGAACTCGATCCGGCGGGCAGGCCGAAATTTGCGCGACATTTGAAGAAACCGAGCAAGCTGCTCAATCAGCCTTCACTGCTCGACCTCGTAGACGACGGCCAATCCGAAGAGGAGAGATAACGGAACAAACGAAATAAAAACGGAAATAACGGAACAGCTGAA
>JAHBSF010000039.1 GCA_019639255.1 Acidobacteriota bacterium
GCCGGGGAGTCGCTCCATCGAGTACTACCTCGCGCCGGGGATTCAATACGCAGCGCATCCGAGGTTCGTCATCGAGGCGAGCGTGCAACTCCCGGTGGTGCGCGACACCGGGCCGCTTGTGCTTCGCATCGAGCGCAGCGTGCTCCTCGGCGTCAGGCTGCTGTATTGAGGCGGCCAATGATAAAGGTGTTTCTTGCCGTCGCGCTGCTGGTTGCTTTTTCTCCGCCTGGCTTTGGGCAGGCGGGCGATTCGGCGCGCCAACTCGTGCTCAGAGACATTGAGGGGCGCACTCTGCGGTTGAGTGATTACAGCGGCAAAGTCGTGCTCCTGAATTTCTGGGCGACGTGGTGCGCGCCGTGCCGGGCTGAGATGCCTGATCTGGTCAAATGGCAGCGGGAATACCGGACTCGTGGCCTGCGGATCATCGGCGTCACTTATCCGCCGGAAGATCCGGCCGAGATTCGCAAATTCATAAAAAGCCTCAAGGTCAATTACCCGATTGTCCTGGGAGACGAGAAAACAAAGGCGCGATTTGATCAGGGCGAAGTATTGCCGATCACCGTCGTCATTGACCGGAAGGGTGTAATCCGCGAGGTCATTCAGGGAATTCTTTTCCCCGAAGAGTTCGCAGAGAAGATCCGGCCACTGCTTCTTACACGAAAAACTAAATAATCGAACAATGAAGAGAGAACACGGAACAGACGGAATATACGGAATTCACGGAAAAGAGCTTCTTCTTTCCGTGAATTCCGTTTATTCCGTCTGTTCCGTGTTCTCTTTTCTCTTCCCAAATCGCACATAGAGCGCCGGCATCAGAAACAAGTTGAGAATCGTTGACGTCACCAGCCCGCCTAAAATCACCACCGCCAGCGGGTGTTCGATCTCGTGTCCGGGTTTGTTGCCGCTCATGACGATGGGCAGCAGCGCCAATCCGGTTGCCAGCGCGGTCATCAGAATCGGCGCCAGCCGCTCTTCTGATCCGCGCAGCACCATTTCCTCGCCGAAGAACTGCCCCTCTTCCATTTCCAGATGCCGGTAATGGCTGACCAGCATGATGCCGTTGCGCGCCGCGATGCCGAGCACCGTGACGAAGCCGACCAGCGAGCCGAGCGATAAGATGCCTCCGGTCAGCAACGTGGCGGCGACGCCACCGACGAGGGCAAATGGCAGGCTGAACAAGACCAGCGCCACCAGCCGCGACGAACGAAAGTCAGCGTGCAGCAGCAACAGAATGCCGAGCAGCGCCAGTCCGGAAAGCGCCAGCAGTCGATTTTGGGAAGCCTGCCGTGCGGCATACTCGCCGAGAAACTCTGGATGATAGCCGCGATCAAACGAGAGCGCTTTGACCCTCGTTTCGACTTCCCGCGCCACGCTGCCCAGGTCGCGGCCCTTGACATCACAAGTGACGTCGATACGGCGCGACGCGCCTTCGCGTTGAATGACGTTCGGCGCCGGTGCGATCTGGATGTCAGCGACATCGCCGAGCGGCGCGTCGCCGCCCGTTGGCAGGGCGATTCTCAACCTTCGCAAGGCTTCGATGTCGGTGCGCGTCGGTGGCGCGCTCCAGATGACTACGTCGTTGATTTGCTGCGCCTCGTAAAGTTCGCCGACTTTCTGCCCCTTGATCAACGTCGTTGCCGCGCGGCGCACATCGCCTGGCGTCAACCCCAGACGCGACGCGGCTTCGGGACGAAGCCGCACTTCGATCTGCGGCACTGAAACCTGCTGCTCGACTTTCAGATTTGTCACGCCTGCCACGCCGCCAATCGTCCTGCCGACCTCGGCGGCTTTGGCGCGCAGCCCTTCCAGATCCGGTCCATAAATCCGAACGACGATGGAAGCGCCGGCGCCGGTCAGCACTTCCTTGATGCGCTCTTTCAGGTAAGTCAGCAGGTCGCGCACCAATCCGGGATAACCGTCCACTACTTCCTGGATCCTGGCCACGGTCGGTTCGTAAGGCACGTTCGGGTCAATGCTGATCCACAGTTCGGTGAAGTTGGGGCCGACGACCTCGTCGGCGACCTCGGCACGGCCAATGTGCGAACCGAAGTTGCGCACGCCGGGGATGCCGCGCAGTTCCTTGCTGACGCGGATGGTGATGCGGTTCATGGCCTCAAGCGACGTGCCCGGCTTCTCGACCCAGTGCATCAGGAAGTCGGTCTCCTTGAAATTCGGCAGGAACTCTTCGCCTAAAAATGGCACAGTCGCCGCCGTCAGGCCGAACAGGACGAGCATCGAGATGAGGGCCGTCCTCGGTTTGTGGATGAAAGCGGGCAGCATTCGCCGGTAGTGGCGTTTAAGAAAGCGCGGCAGCGCCGGCTCCGGGCGTTCGCTCTTCGCCGCGCGCGGCAGCAGCAACAGCGAAAGCGCGGGCGTCAGCGTCAGCGCCACTCCCAGCGAAGCCAGCACCGCCAGCACGTAGGAAATCGCCAGCGGCCGGAAGAAGGAGCCGGACAATCCATCCAGAAAGAAAATCGGCAGGAAAACCAGCACCACAATCAGCGTCGCGAAAACAATGGCGCTGCGCACTTCGAGCGAGGCTTTCAGGACAACTGAAAAGTCCGATTCCGGGTTGTCTGCCTCGCGGTTGAGTTTCAATCGCCGCATGATGTTTTCGACGTCGATGATGGCGTCATCCACTACTTCGCCGAGCGCGATCACCAGCCCCGCGATGACCATCGTATTGATGGTGTAGCCTCGCCAGTAAAGCACCATCGCGGCCGCCAGCAGCGAGAGCGGAATTGCTGACAAACTGATGACCGCTGTCCGCCATTCAAACAGGAAGGCGACCAGGACCGCGATGACCAGCAGGCAGCCGATGAACAAAGCCGTCCGCAGATTCTGCAGCGCTATTTCAATGAAGGTCGCGGGACGGAAGATTGTTGGATCAACCTCAACGTCTTTAAGGCCCGGTCCGAGCGCGTCGAGTGCGGCCTCGACGTTCCGCGTCACATCCAGCGTGTTGCCTTCAGGCTGCTTCTCGACGATCAGAAGGATGCCGGGCGCGTCGTTGATAATCGCGTCTCCGATCGGCGGCGGATGACCTTCGACGACCTCGGCGACGGCGCTCAATGGCAGCGGCGCGCCGTTGCGAAAAGCCACCGGGACGCGCGCCAGGTCCTGAGGCTGCGTGACTGAGGCCAGATGCGCCACAGGCAGACGCTGATTGGGAGTGTCGACAAAACCACCAGCGGCAACGCCGACAGCGTCGCGCGTCGCGCGTTCGACATCCGCCAGCGTGACGTTATGCGCGCGCATCCGGTCGGGATCAATGAGCACCTGCATCTGGCGGTCGCGCTGCCCCCAGATCGCGACATTCGCGACGCCCGGAACCGCCATCAATCGCGGGCGGATCGTCCAGCGCGCCAGCGCCGAGAGTTCCATTTGCGTGAGCGTCTTCGACGACAGACCGATCTTCATGGCGCGGCTGGTGGACGAAAGTGGCTGCAGGATGACTGGCGGGTGCGCCGCTGCGGGCAGTTGCGGCGCGACCAGCGCCAGCCGCTCCTGCACCCGCTGCCGCGCCGGCAGCAGGTCGGTGTCCTGTTGAAAGATCAGGACCACCGACGAAAGGCCGAGCACTGATTTTGAACGCAGCGTCTTGAGTTGGGCCGTGCCGTTCAACGCATTTTCAATCGGCACGGTGATCAGGCTTTCGACTTCAGAAGTGGACAATCCCGGAGCCTCGGTCTGAATTTCGACCAGCGGCGGCGCAAATTCCGGAAAGACATCGAGCGGTGTCGTGCGTACGACGCGAAAGCCGACGATCATCAGCAAAGTAGCGAGCGCAACGACGATGACGCGCAGATGGAGAGAAGTTGAGACAAGCCAATTCATTCAGGGTTTATTTTCCGGTGCCGAATTCCGTCCCGAAGATTTCGGCAGCCCCGGCGGTGACGACTTTCGATCCCACAGCGGGACCGCGCGCCAGCACGGCTAATGAATTCACCACCCGGCGCACTTCGACGCGGCGGCGCATGTATTGCTGCGGCGCGGTGTTTTCATAAACCCAGGTGCCGCCATGGATATCGTGCAGCACGGCTGACCAGGGAACGACCAGGCTTTCTTCCGTCGAACGTTCGGAAAGTGTGACGCCCATCTTCTGGCCGGGGCGCAGGCCGCCGTCGGTGTTCCCCAGTTCAAAGTAAAGGTCGGCCGTGTCGTTGGCGGGATTGGCTGTCGGCGGGGCGTTCACGGGACGAGCGGGGCGCGACGGCGAACCCGGCGGTTCATTCAGCATCTGCACTCGCGCAGTCTGACGGCGGTCGATCAATTTCAGATCGCCGACGTAGACCGGCACCCGAATCCAGACGGTGGAGAAGTTGGCGACCTCAAAGAGCGGCGCGCCGCTGGCCACTGTTTGACCGGAACCGACGAATACTTTCTGGATCATGCCGTCACGCGGAGCCATGACCGTGATGGCGACATCGGCGGAGACGGGCGCCTTGTCATAGCGTTCCAGCCGCTCGCGCGCTACTTTCACATCATTCTCTGCGAGGTGGAGTTCTTCGCGTGCCTGCTCGACGGCTTTCTCGCTGCCGGCGCGGTCGCGCAACAGTTGTTCGGCGCGGTTGAAACGAAGGCGAGCTGCGTCGGCCCGTGTTTGCGCGTTGATCACATCGCGCCCAAGTTGCACCCGCAGGTCGCGCTCTGGAGCCAACAGAGGCGTCAGGCGGAAGATCGGCTCTCCTTTGCGCACAATTATCCCAACCGTCGGCTGCGCGCCGCTCGCCAGCAGAGTGCCGCTGACGGGCGCGGCGACGCTCATGGTGCGGTCGGGCGGCAAGACGATTTCGCCGGCAAAAGTGCGCGTCTGCGCGACCTGCTCGACCGCAACGGGCGTGGTCACAATACCCAATCGCTCTTCGGCTTTTGCCGAAAGTTTGACCGTCGCGAGTTCGGATTCCTTGACCGCGTTTTCGACTTTGGCGGCAGGGGCGGCCTGCTGGCTTTCGGCGGCCTGGGGCTTCGAGCAGGCGGAAGACCACATTGAAGAGAGAATGATGGTCATGATGAAAAGGATTCGGCCATTCAGTACGCGAAAAACCAAATAATCGAAGGATGAAGAGAGAACACGGAACACACGGAATTCACGGAAAAGATGGGCAGCTTTTCCGTGAATTCCGTGAATTCCGTGTGTTCCGTGTTCTCTCTTCATCCTTGTTGTCAAAGCCGTAAGATCAACGGATGGCAATCAACCTCCTTCCGACGCTGCGTTCGAGTTGCGCCAATGCGCGCGCCGTCGCCAGCCTGTGCTCGGCTTCGCGCAAACGTTCGTCGGAGTAGCGGCGCGCGGTTTCGAGCACGAAGAGATACGCTACATCGCCCGAGCGGTAGGCCGTCTCCGCCAGACGTATCTCCTGTTCCAGCGGCGGCAGCACGCGCGTCAGCCACAGTTGATGCGCTTCGCGGGCTTGCGCCAGTTGCGTATGGGCCTCCCGCACTTCCGACACCACGCGCTGCCGGGCGGCAATCAGTTGTTTGGCGGCGCGCTCGATTTCGGCTTCGGCGCGTGAGATGTTGCCCTGGTTCCGGTTGAAAATCGGCAGGTCAATCAGCAGTCCCGGCCCCTGCTCGAAGCCGTTGGTTCCGCGCCCATACTCTTTTGCGATAGCGGTGACGTTGACGATGCGGGAGCGCTCCCACCGGGCACGAGCGCCCGCAGCTTCAATGGCCAGATCTCCGGCTTTCAACTCCGGCCTCGCGTCGAGCGCCTGTTTGATCAGTTCTTCGAGAGATGCTGCTTCCATTGCGGCAGTCGCGGTGGCAGTGATGGCCGCAGCAGGTGCAGTCTTTGCCTGCACACTACTGATTATCCGGCTGGTCGACGCAGCGAGCGGCAACGGCGTGGCAATGAGGTTCAGTGTCAGGCCGTCATCGCCGAAGCCTAACAACCCGCGCAAACGCTCTTTGGCCAGGGCAGCATCCTGGGTGAATCGGGCCGTCCGCTCTTCCGACAGGCGCGCGTCGGTGACGGCGGCGCTCGTTTCCAATTCGCTGATGTCGCCGGCGCGCAACCGGGCGTTGATGATGACGGCAATCTCGCGGCGTTCGTGCAATATCTCTTCGGCGATGCCGGCGCGCATCTGGGCGGCCGAATACTCGGCGTAAACCAGGCGCACATCGCGCACCAGGTCGAGCGCCCGCGAAACCAGCGCTTCCGCGACGCGCTCCTGTTCCAGTCTGGCCGCCGCGACGCGACGCGGCCGTTGCCAGATCGCCTCTATCGGCCAGTTGGCGACGGCTTCCAGAATGCGAAAACTGAAGGGAAAGATCATCGTTAATTGCGGATTCGCAAGCAGTCCGGCCTGGATCACGTCGGCGCGCGCCAAACCCAGCGCCGTTAATTCGGCATGCAGCGCCGGATTGTTCCACAACGCGATCGCCACGGCTTCGTCTTCCGTCACCCCGTCGTCAAGAGAGACGCCTTCGGGCATGGTCAAAATCGCCGACTTCGCCGCTGTATTGAATTTATGCCCGGTCCGACTCTCGATTTCTTTTGACACCTCGGCAGGCGAGGTTTTGGCCTGCGCCAAGCCGATCGCCGGCAGCAGGATCAAGGAAAGGACAAGTGCTAACCACTTCATTGAGTTTGTCTCCAAAGTGGCTCAAGGGGCGAGAGGTTTGCCATCAGGAGCAACTTTGATTTCAGAAATCTGCCCTGCGATCTTGACGTGCGCTTCATAAGCCACGATCGTGTTGTTCCTGGTGATGGACTCGACCAGTAGGATTTTGCCCTTGCCGACTTGCTTGACGATCTCGGCTTTGGCGGCAGGCGGAAGCGACCCCAGTACGACTTGTTCTTCCGTCTCGACGACGTTGCCCCGGGTGTCCATCAAAACATCTTTGAGATGGCCGTTGATTTGCAGCGAGGCTTCGTAAAAAGTCTGGCCGTCCTTCGTCTCCATTGAAAGACCGCGCAGTGTCGCCCCTTTGCTCTGCTCCCGCACAGTGGCCTGCACGACTACTGGAAGGTCTTTCATCTTGACCGGGCGCTCCGCTTCCTGCGCCAAAGCGGGCCGTAAGCAGGCTGTGAACAAAAGAAACAGGCCACAGACCGTCAACCCGTGGCGCGTGAAGCCTGGAATCACTTTTGTTGTACGTGTCATCATTGGTATCCCCTCGCTGGTTGAAATAAGCGGCGGTGTGGTTTACCGGACTGACGTTCCAGCCTCTCGCCGCTGCCCTTGCGCGCGAGCCTGAAGGTCGCGGTAATAATCGTAGACGTAATCCTTGAAACCGCCGTGTCCCCAACTTGTGTAGAAATCGAACTGCTTCATCTCTTTGTATGCCTGATCAATGTTCCAGCCATCCACCGACATTCGGTAAACAGCAGTCATCGCGCCGGTGCGATGACGTCCGCCCGCACAGTGAACGTAGACCGGCCAGTTGGCCTGGTCGTTGACCGTTTCCAGGAAGCGGGTTGTGGTCTCGGCCCGGGGATAACTCTTCTCCTTCATCGGCAGGTTGATGTAACGCAACCCCGCGCGCTCGGTATTGGTTCGCGCGTCACGATCCGCGTCATCACGCAAATCAACAATCGTTTTGACGCCGAGCGCGGCCAGTTGTTCGTAGTTACGCCCTTTCGGCTGCGCCCCACGGTAAAAGTGGTCATTGACCTTCCCGAAGTTTTCGATGTCCACCGCGAAACTGCCTGCCCGTTTATGATCCGAAAGAGCACTGGCTGTCAGCGCCGTTGCGCACATCAGTATGGCAGCCAGCGCCACGCGCCAAGCGCGGTGATAAAGAATCCTATGTTTCATCGATGCCCCCGTTGCAAATTGCTCCAATATGGTCGCCGCCAGCCTTACAACTTATTCTGCATTGGATGCGAATCAGACCAACTACGAATGAGCCGGTCGAAGAACTGCGCCGATCAATTGCATTGTAGCGAAGGCCAGATAAACGGAGGATAAATGGGAGGAAATCGGTGTTGCGTGCGCTACTGTCGATCAACCGGTTTGATTCGTGGGCAGCGTGACTCGGAATGCGCTGCCAGTATGGTCTGAATGCTGGAGGATCAGTGATCCGCCGTGCACTTCGGCAACCCACAGGGCGATGGAAAGCCCCAACCCTGCACCCGCGCCCCCATATCCATTCGCCGCGCGCGAGCGGGCCTTATCGGCTCGGTAAAAACGCTCGAAGATGTGTGGCTGCGCTTCGATCGGGACGCCGGTTCCGGTGTCCGTCACTACAACGGAGTACGTGGAGTCCGCGCGAACGAGTCGAAGCGCGACTTCCCCGCCGGCGGGCGTGTGCTTGACGGCGTTGTCGAGCAGATTGAGCAGCATCTGACGCAGCAGTGCCTCATCACCTCGAAATGGAGCTTCGGCCGCCTCTCTGAACTCGACCGCGATTTGTTTGCGCGCGGCCAGCACGGCGGCGGCGCGGGCGGTCTCGGCAAGGAGTTCATCGAGGTAGAAATCCTGCGGCTCGAGATCGCGCTGCCCGGCGTCGGCGCGCGCCAGCGTGAAGAGGTCTTCGACGATCCTGTTCAGACGCCGGGTCTGTTCGTTGATGATCGCCATCGTTTCACGGTACTCGCTCATGTCGCGCTGGGGGCGCTCCATCATGACTTCGGTCGCGGTGTGAATGACGTGCAGCGGCGTTCGCAGTTCGTGCGAAGCGTCGGCCACAAACTGGCGTTGCTGTGCGAATGACTCCTGCAAGCGAGCCAGCAATTCATTGAACGTTGCGGCCAACTGCCCGAGCTCGTCGCGCGGATTGGCGATCGGCAATCGTTGCCCCAGCCTCTCAGCGCTGATGCGCCGCGCGCTTTGAGACATCTCTGAAACCGGCGCCAGGCTTTTGCGGGCCAACAACCATCCACCGAACCCGGCTAGCAGCAGCGCTATCGGCACCGCCGCCAGAAAGATGCCACGCAACCCTGCCAGGTCCTGTGAGACTCCTGAAAGCCGCTGGCTGACGACAATCAGGTAACTTTTGTTTTCGCGCGCAATCGTCACGTGACGCGCGGCGACGCGCAGTTTTTCTTCCGCGCCGTTGATTCTGCCGGGAACATTCAACAATCGAATTTCATCGCCGTCGGGAAGAGTGAGTTTGGCAGGCAAATCGGCGCGAAGGTTGTCCGGCGACACTTTTTCTTCCAGCAAGCGACCCTGTACATCAAAGATCGCCGCCGCCTGGTCGGGAAAGTAATGCTCAGTCAGTGCGCTGTGTATGGCCTGAGCTTCGCGCTCGCCCTCCGCCAGTTCATAGGCCAGCAACCGCGAGATCCCTTCGACGGTCGTTCGCACTCCGGCGTCCAATCGCCGGTGAAGCTGGTTGGCGGCCAGGAGGTACACTCCAACGCTGAACGCGATCAAGACGAAAGCCAGCGCCCCGGTGTGCCACAGCGTCAATCTTGTCCGCACTGAGTCAAGCATAGAATCAGACCGACGGGTGATCATTTGACGCCGTCAGCAGGTAGCCCTCGCCGCGTAGTGTGCGAATCAATTTTGGATCCCGCCCTTCATCAACCTTGCGACGCAGCCTTTGAATATAGACTTCAATCAGGTTTGAAAATGGATCGAAGTTTTCGTCCCAGACGTGTTCGGCGATCTCTGAACGCGAGACGACCTGACCGGCACGCCGCGCTAAATATTCCAGCAACGCATATTCTTTGGCGGTCAATGCGATCATCTGTCCACCGCGCTCGACGGCGTGCGAACGGGTATTGATTTTCAGATCGCCGGCTTCAATCGTTTCCGGCTGCAGCGATTGGCTTCGCCGCAATAGCGCACGCAGGCGCGCCAACAGTTCGTGAAAATCGAAGGGTTTGACCAGGTAATCGTCCGCTCCGGAATCCAATCCTGCGATGCGGTCGCGCACATCATCACGCGCCGTCAGCATCAACACCGGGATGCTTGCTCCGGCGGCGCGCAATTCGCGGCACACTTCAAAACCACCTTTTAATGGAAGCATTACATCGAGAATCATCAGGTCATAGTTGTTGATGCTCGCGAGGTAAATGGCTTCCTCGCCTTCGGCAGCGACATCGACCGCGAAAGCCTGCTCGCGCAGCCCTTTTGCCAGTAGGTGCGCTGCATCGGGTTCATCTTCAACGAGCAAAATACGCATCTTTCAGTCTTGGATCAGCGTCCATGATACCCCGACAATCGCGGGTTTGCCGCTTGACTCATACCATACTACGCGCCAGATAAACGCAGGATAAACTTGGCAGTCTGCCCTATCTGCTCCCCCCCACGTCTTTACCGACTCGATTTTCATCTCAGTCCCCGGCAGGCGGTGTCCCTTGGGTGAGGCAGCTTGACGCGCAGTCCTCACTGCCGATAGATGGCAATTAACCGCCTCCCCGTTTTGAACCTCTTTTGGCAAGCCGGTGTGACGCCCGACCAAAGATGGAATCGAGACTCCGTTGACGTAGAGCCGCGCGCCACAGAACAGGCTCGTCGATCGCAACCGGCCGTCGGCGTCGAGATATTGATGTCGAGATATTGATTAAGATGTCCGGCACAGATATAGCAATGGTCTTGCAAGTCGCTGGCGCGGCCGATGACGCGCTTGGGAACGGTGAAACAGCCCAAGTCCCGAGATCTTCTCAGCGTCGGATTTCTCGATCTGCGTGCTATCGGCGAGCCAGGACAAGCGCTCCGGCAATTTCGCGCCGCAGATCATAGTATGTCCACGGTTGCCTCCTTGTTATGCTGTAGCACCAAGTAGAAAACAGAGTGATAGTCTGGTAGATGCCAACCAGATCGAGTGATTATAGAGCTTTTTCATTTGTCATCTTGCAGGCTGAGAGTTGATCGAGCACCTCCGCCCACTTCATATTCCTTCCGGATTTTGAGGACGATACAATTGTTGCCAAGTACGGACGCTGGTCACTACCCATCAATCCCCGGCTGAAATCAGATCTCCCTCCGATGAGTACTCTGACGATGTTTTGTGAGCCTCTGCACGCCCGTACTTCAGATAGAGAGCTGGAATCACAATCATATTTAGAAATGTCGAAGTGACGATGCCGCCGAGAATCACTACTGCCATCGGCTGCTGAATCTCGCGGCCAGGTTCTCCCGCGCTCAGCGCCAGCGGAATCAACCCCACACCCGTCACCAGCGCCGTCATCAGGATCGGGCTTAACCTCTCCATCGAACCCTGCACAATGGCTTCGCGGAAGCCGATGCCTTCCTCGTTCATCAAGTGCTGGTAATGGCCGATGAGCATGATGCCGTTGCGCGTGGCGATGCCGAAGAGCGTGATAAAACCCACGAGCGAGGCAATCGAGAGCGTCCCGCCTGAGAGAAAAACCATGACCACGCCGCCGATCAAGGCCAATGGCAGATTTGCCATCACCAGCAGTGCGGAACGCACTTGCTTGAGTGCAATGTAGAGCAGCAAAAAGATACCGCCGACGGCCAGGATGGAAAGCAGCGTGATCTGGCGCGAGGCTTTCTCCTGCGCTTCAAATTGCCCTCCATATTGTACGAAATAGCCCTGCGGCAAACCGACCTGGCCCCTGATCGCCACGCGCACATCGGCGATGACGCTCCCTAGATCCCGGCCTGCGACGTTGGCCTGAATGATAATGCGCCGCTGGACGTTTTCGCGGTTGATCGTGTTCGGCCCTTGATCGGTACGGACTTCGGCGACCTGGCCGATGGGGACTTTCGCCCCGGTGGGTGTGTCAATCAGCGTCCGACCGATGGCTTCGATTGACTGGCGCGCCGAATCGTTGAAGCGCACGAACACGTCATAGGTCCGCTGCTCTTCCAGCACTTGCGAAACGGCCTCGCCGTTGAAGGCGACCTCGACCGCGCTGGTCAGATCGACCGCGCGCAAGCCGACTGCGGCCGCCGCCTGGCGATTAATGTTGACCTGCACCTGCGGCACACCGACCTGCGGTTCGACCAGCAAATCAACGATCCCGGGCACTGCCGCCATCGAGTCGCGAATCTCGTTTGCTTTTGTCCGGAGCGTGGCGAGGTCGGGGCCAAAGAGCTTGATCGCAATCTGCGCGCGCGTGCCCGAGAGGAGATGATCAATGCGGTGCGAGATTGGCTGGCCGACTTCCGCTTCGACGCCGGGGATCTGCGCCAGTTTTTGCCGGACTTCTTCCATGACGGCGGAATGCTTGCGGTTGCCTTCTTTGGTGACGACTTCGATCTCGCTGGTGTTGACGCCCGCCGCGTGTTCGTCGAGTTCAGCGCGCCCGGTGCGCCTGGTCGTCGAGACGATTTCCGGGACTTCGTGCAGGACTTTCTCAATGATGTTCCCGATGCGGTTCGACTCCTGAAGCGAGGTGCCGGGCGGCAGGTTGGCGTTGATATTCAGCGTACCTTCATTGAAAGGCGGCAAAAACTCGCGGCCCATAAAAGGAAACAGCGAGACGGCGATGACCAGCATCACCGCCGATGCGCCGATGATCCGGTACGGATGCCGCAGCGTCCAGACCAACAGCCGCGCGTAATGCCGCTTGAGCCACGTCACAAGGCGCGAATCCTTTTCGTCGTCCAGCACCTCAGCGCGGCGCAGCAGGAAATAGCAGAGCACCGGCGTCACAGTCAGCGCGACCACAAGCGATGCTGCAACCGAGATGATGTAAGCGAACGCAAGCGGCGCGAACATGCGTCCTTCAAAACCACTCAAGGAAAATAGCGGCAGGAAGACCAGCACGATGATCAACGTGGCGAAGACGATGGAATTCCTGATCTCGCTCGACGCTTTGTAGATGACGCCGGCGACGGGTTCGGGCTTCGGCAGATGTGCGTTTTGTTTCAACCGCCGGAAGACGTTCTCGACATCCACGATGGCGTCGTCTACCAGTTCGCCGATGGCGATGGCCAGGCCGCCGAGCGTCATAGTGTTGATGCTGATACCGAACCAGCTCATCGCCAGAATCGCAGCGATAAGCGAGAGCGGGATCGCCGTCAGGCTGATGAACGTTGTGCGGAAGTTCCAAAGGAAGAGGAACAGCACAACCGTCACCAGGATGCCGCCTTCGATCAGCGCGCGGTTGACGTTGCTGATGGCGCGCTTGATGAAATCGGCCTGCTGAAAAGCTTTCGTGTCAATCAACACGTCGGGCGGCAGCGAGGATTTCAGCGTCGCCAGGATCGCCTCGATCTGCTCGGTGACTTCGAGGGTGTTGGCGTTCGGCTGTTTCTGGATCGTTGCGACGACCGCCGGTGTCATATTGAAGCTGCCATCGCCGCGTTTGAGGGTCGCGGCGGCTTTCACATCCGCCACGTTCTTGACCAGGATCGGTGTGCCGTTGCGCACGGCGATGACCGAGTTTTCCATGTCGCCGGTTGAAAATACCCGCGCCCGCGCGCGAATCAGGAACTCTTCATTCGATTGCTGGAGGAAGCCTCCCGCCGCATTCGCGTTGGACGCACTGACGGCCTTCATGACTTCATCGAGCGACAGCCCGTAATCGGCGAGCTTCGCCGGATCGATCAGCACCTGGAACTGCTTCTTCTCCCCGCCGATGATCATGACCTGCGAAACGCCGGCGACGCCCAGCAGACGCGGGCGCACCACCCAATCGGCGAGCGAGCGCAGTTCCATCGGCGAAGTCTTCGTGCTCGTCAGCGAGATGAGCATGATTTCGCCCATCGTCGAGGAGATTGGCCCCAGCACCGGCGGCGTTACTCCCACGGGCAGCCGCACCTGCTGAAGCTTTTCCGTCACCAGTTGCCGCGCGCGGTAAATGTCCGTGTCAAAAACGAACTCGACGAAAACGATGGAAATCCCGATCGCCGAATTGGAACGCACGCGAAAGACCCCAGCTGTTCCGTTCATCGCCGATTCAATCGGCAATGTGACCAGCGACTCGACCTCTTCCGGCGCCAGACCATGCGACTCTGTCAGCACCGTCACCGTCGGCGCAGTCAGGTCGGGGAAGACATCCACCGGCGAGCGCACCGCGACGATGCCGCCGTAGACCAGCAGTGCGACGGCGCCGATGACGACGAGCAGCCGGTTGTTGAGAGACCATTGAATGACTTTATTGAGCATATCAACGTCGGAATTGGATCGGGAGCGGTCGCCGACCCACAGTCCGCTCGTACCCTCGGTCCGCCTCCCCGGTTCGTTAGTACACGAAAAACTAGATAATCGAATGATGAAGAGAGAATACGGAACAAACGGAATCTACGGAAAGAACGGAAATATGCCCATCTTTTCCGTTCTTTCCGCAGATTCCGTTTGTTCCGTATTCTCTCTTCATCATTCGATTATCTAGTTTTTCGTGTACTTATGTTTCGTGTGAATGCGCGCCCGCATCCGCCGGACGCAGTTCCTGCAACTTGAGCTGATAGGCGCCCTGCGTGACGATGCGCTCACCAGCCTTGAGGCCGGCAGTCACCGCTACCTTGTCGCCGTACTCGTCGCCGATGGTCACTTCGCGCCGCTCGAATTCTTCGCCCGACAGCAGCACGTAGACGATCTGCTTGCCTTCATGTTCGAGCACCGAGGCCTTCGGGATCGTCACCGCTTCGATGCTCGCTCCGGCATTGAGGCGCACGTCGGCCTGCATCCCGATGCGTAATGCGCGTCCGTAATTGGGTACTTCAAAGACGACGTTCGCCGCGCGCGTCTGCTCGTCAATCACTGCGCCGATATTCAGGATGCGGCCGACGAACTCGGCGCCGGGATGCGCGGATGTAGTGAAAGTCGCGCGGGCGTCGCCGCCAAGACGGGCAAGGTCGCGCTCAAAGATCGGTGCTTCGACCCAGACCGTTTCCAGATTGATGATCTCGATGATCGCCTCGCCCGGCGCGACCTGCTCGCCGATGGCCTTGTGCACTTTGACGACCTCGCCGCTGATCGGCGCGACGACGTTGTAAGTCGTCGCCATCTCCTGCTGTACTTCGGTCAGCCGGCGCGAGGCGTTGAGCAGTTCGAGTTCCTGTACGGCGGCATTGTAGACGGCGGCGGCGGTTTTGAAGCGGCTCTCGTCGGCTTCTACCTGGCGCTGCGATGCGGCCTGCTTTTCATACAGCCGCTGCGTCCGTTCGTACTCGCGCTTCGCATACTCCATTTCTGCTCGTGCGGCGTTGAGCATTCCGGTCAGGCGTCGGCGCTCGGCTTCGAGGCGAGCGGCCTCGATCCGCAACTGGGAATTGGCGGCGGCAAGCTGGGAGGTCTCGGCGGCGGTCGGCATCTGGCGCAGAACTGCAATGATCTGGCCGCTTGATACCCGCTGCCCGATACGCGGAAGCCGACCGTCAGCGATCAGCCCGCCGACCGGCGGCGCCACAACGGCTTGATTCTTTGCCGCCGGAATCACCCGCCCGGTAGCGGTGATCTGAGGCGCGACGATCCGCGCTTCGGCCTTCGCCAGCTTCAGGCGGATAAGCCACTGCTGCTCCATCAGGAATCTGACGACCCCGGCCGTCTTCTCTGATGCCGGCGCGGCTGCGCGTTCTTCCGGCACGGCACGGCGCGTCATGGCAAAGTAACCAACGCCGGCAATGACCGCGACAAGGACGATCACAACCGGCAACCGGCGACGGCCGGTCGGCGTCGGCTCGCTGCGGTGCGAACCCCCTTCAATGTTTCGTTCCGGTGGTGACGGATTCACGGCCTGATCTCCCCTCCGACGGCGGCTTCGAGCTGCAGAATGCTCAACTGGTAATCAAACAGGGTACGGATATATTGCTGGCTGATTTCGGCGCGTGTGCGCTGGGCTTCGAGCAGGGGCAGCAGATCCGTTGCGCCCTGGCGGTAGGCGAACTGCGCAATCTCGCGCGACTCCTCGGCCTGCTCCAGCAGTTCGCGCTGAAAGGTCGTCACCTGCGCCTGCGCGGTTTCAAAAGCGCGATACGCCGATTCGACTTCGGCCAGCAGTCGGTTGCGGACAGCCATCAATTCGGCCGCCGCTGTTTTCTCATCCGCAACGGCGCGCGCAATCTCCGCCTGATTGCGATTATTGACAAACAGCGGAATCGTCACGCCGAACAGTACTGTATGGTCGACGCCGATTCGCTTGTACCCGGCAAATAGCGCGATATCCGGCGTGCCGCGCGCGCGTTCCAGAGCAATGCGCCGTGCCGCCAGCTGCGCGCCAAGCTCGGCCGCCTGAAAATCCGGGCGTTCGCGCAATGCCCGTTCCCTCAGCACTGCCGGATCGATTCCGATTGGGGTAAGCCCTAGATCGCCAACAACAGTCACCGGCGTTTCGAGGTTCGTTTCGCCGAGCAGTTCAAGCAGCCGGATGCCTGCCTGCCGCGCGCTCAAACGCGCCTGCGCGACAACCGCATCGAACTTTACCCGCTCGAGCTTCACCTTGAGCAGTTCACTTCCGGCAATCGCGCCCTCATCGAGCCGAACCTGATTTAACCGGACAAGATCATCATAGTAACGGCGCTGCTCCAACGCCGTCTCAAGCAGATGCCGCGCCAGCACGGCTTCGTAGTAGGCGCGGCGGACTTCAAATGTCCGCCGCCGCAATTCATCCATGAGACTGGCATCAGCGACCGACACCGTCAGATCGGCTACTTCGATCCGGCGCCGTCGTTTCCCGCCCATTTCGATGGTTTGCGTCAAGGTCGGGCCCACTTCATAGAGCCGGTCAAAAGGCACGGTGAAGGGGCTCGGGCCGCTGATTTTAACGTTCTCCGCCGAAAGCAGCAGTGAGGGATTGGGACGCAACCGCGCGGCGATCTGACCGGCGCGTGCGCTTTCGATGCGGGTACGCGCCGCTGCGAGCAAAGGGTTGCGCGCCAGAAACCGCGCCATGACTTCGTCGAGAGTCAACCGCATGTCTGCGGCTGCGGTTTGGGCCGACGGCGAGATTGGCGATAGTAATGCAGGAGGAAGCGGACTCTGCGCGCCGACCCTCGGAGCACATGTCGCCGTCAGCAGCAGAAGCAGCCAGATGCGCCGATGAAAATTGAATAATTGCATGATTGATGGATCCTTCACCGGATCAGTTCACTCGACTTTAAAGTCAGCCAGCGGCATCCGCTCGTCCAGCTTTGCGTTCCTGATATGGAACTCGATGCTGTATTCGCCTGCTCTGGGGATGGCGACTTCAGCGACATAAATGCCCGTCACTTTGCCGACCTTCGCCTTTGTCTCTTTGCCTTCCGCCCCGCCGCCCTGCGGACGAATGGTGAGCGTCACCTCGGCCTGTTCCACCGGCGAGCCGTCGCTCAGATCGGTCAGGTGAATGAGGAACTGGCTCGATCTCCCCGCCTTCAGCGGCTGATACTCGAAGAAGTTCTCGACGCGCTCGGTGAACTTCGTGCGGGCCATGGCTTCTTCACCCTCGCTTGCTTTGTCGGAAGCCTTGTCCGGCGCGCGGCAACCGCCCAGAACCAGCAGCAATGCCGACAGCCAGACTCCTCTCCGTTTCCGACGACCGGCGGTAGTTTCTGCGTCCAGTATGCAGTCTGATGAAACACCCGTCATCTGCGTCTCCATTTATCTGATGAATCGAATGAGAGTTTCGACGATTTCGTGCACTGCCAGCGGCATGAGGGCGATGATGAGCAGCAGTGTCATGGCGAAAGTCGCGGCGAGGGACAAAGCTTCGCCGGCCGGAGATCGGGAAAGAGCCTGGGCGCGTTGCGCGTCGGGCGGCGTCTCGGCCAGCGCGACGATCCGCAAGACGCGACGCTCAAAGCCCGAAGCGTCGTCCGGGCAGAAGCTCGATGCAAGCGGCGCTGACGAGGCGATTCCGGGGATGTGGCGCGTCAGCCGCCGCAGTTTGACCAGCGCTTCGGCGATCTCAAGCGGCGCAGTCGTGCGCGCGGCGGCGACTTCGTCGCAGATCATCTCAACCTGTTCTGCACGCCATTGAAGCAGTCGCCAGGAAAGCGGAAACGCGAGTGAGAGGTGGCCGAGCAGCGCCAGCGCCAGTTTGGTCAGATTATCCCGACGCACATGGTGCGCTGCTTCGTGTTCGAGCAGCCCGGCCAATTCCGCCTCCGTCAGCACGCACAGCAATCCCGACGAAAGCACCAGCCGCGAACGCCCAAAGCCCCAGACGAATGAGAACGGGTAGTCGCTCAGGACGACACCGACCCCGAGCCTGCGCTTTGTTGCGAGCTGTTCGACAAAGGCTACTCTGGATGAAGCGGGAGGTGTCGAGTTCATCCCAAGGCGGTCGATGACGGAGCTGACGCCGAGGTACCCGCGCACGACCGACCAAACAGCGAACGACGTTGCCGCGAGAGCGAAGACGAGCGTGGCGTAGGCCAGCCCCGGCTCAAGGGAGGCGGTCAGGTCCCCGAGCAGGTGAAGTTGATGGTGCGGCGCCGGGTGGGAGGCGGCAAAGCTCTGCTCACCAAGCCAGGCTTGCGGCAGCAGGGACGCCGCCACCAGCCACGCCCCCAGGGCCGGCGGAAACGCGACCGCCGCGGCGTACAGCCTCGCCAACGTCTGCGGGTGAGGCTGCCACCACTTCTTCATCTCGCCACGCCGCACCGCCCACGCCACCGTGTAGCAGAGTAACGACAGCAGACTGCTGAAGAAAAGGAAGTTTTCAATAGCGGTGACCATCATGATCTTACTCGCCGGGCGTCTCTTTGGCCTGTCTCTTCTCGCGGATCAATGCCTCAAGCTCGTCGAGCCTGCCTTCATCAGCGGCAATCAGATCCACAAAGGTCGAGAGCGCCGGCTTGGCAAACTGCCCGAGCAGCGCACCCAGCACCTCCTGCGCCAGCCCGCGCTCGAACTCCTCCCGGCTGTATCTCGGCGTGTAGACGAACGCCTTGCCCTGCTTCTCTCGCGTCAAATACCCCTTGCGGTGCATGCGGTCGAGCGTCGTCAGCACTGTGGTATGCGCGATCTCGCGGCGGCGGCGCAGCCGCTCCTCAACCTGAATGACGGTCAGACCCGGCTCGCGCCACAACAATTCCATGACCGCCGCCTCCAACTGGCCGAGTACGTGGCGCGCGCCGCGTGCGCCCGGCTTGAAGCCCCGCAAAGTTATTTTCGGATGGATTCGCATGCCTTACCGCCGCTCTCCAGCAATCACTCACCGCTCCCGGGTAGCATACTCATGCCTGTCGACTACAGTCAATAGTCGGATGGCTGATTGTCATCCTCATTGATGCGCTTCATCAACGCCGTTGCCGCCCGATTACCTGGATGAAGCGTCCCAGCTCGTCGGCGAAGCTTTCAGCATCCTGGTAACCTCTCAGCCTGTGGATCACCTTGCCTTCGGGAGAAACGAAGCGAATGTCGGGAAGTCCGACGACGCCGAGTTGCTCGGCCAGTTCCGGCTGCCGGTCGGTGTCGATTTTGACGAACACGCAACGGTCCAGCAGTTCCCGAACCCTGGCATCAGCGAAGGTGGTTCGCTCCATCCGCTGGCACGGTGCGCACCACTCGGCGGAGAAATCGAGGACGATCAACCGGCGCTCGTTCCTGGCGCGCGTCAGCGCGTCATCGAGGAGCGGAAAGCCGGACGGCAGCGAGGCGGGCGTCGTTTCGGTCGCCTCGAAAGATCGTTTATCGGTGACGATCTGCGAAGTGTATCCAGCCTCCTTGATGGCGGCGATTAACTTTTCCGGAGTTGCTTTCGTCGGTTCATAGCTGACCACGAACTGGTCGCGGTCGAGCAGCATGACGATCTTCTTCACAGCGTCAAGCTCTTCCAGAGCTTGTTTGACCGTTTCCGGTCAAGCCATTCAGACGGCGCCGCTCCTGCTCTTGCTAAAACCGTCGATGTGAATGCGAACGGTCTGCAGTTCCTGTTTCGTCACTGATCCCTCTTTGTGCGTTTGAGCGAGACTGACGACGGCGATCAGCATCAATGCCAACGTCAGTTTGGCGATTGTCAGAGTAAACACGCGTTATCCCTTTCTTCAGTGCGTTTGATTCAACAAGTCAGCCGCGCGACGGCTTCTGGCGCTTCTCCGAAGCGGCTGGGGTCAGGTGGAATCATCGGACTTCAATTGACCTCAATCCGAGGAGAATGTCAAAGGTGCGCTCCGGCAAGTCCGGCTGCGTCAGTAAACACGCACGGAGGTCGGCAAGCAGAGCCGACTACGCATAAGTAACCCTCCGATTGCTCTGAATTACTGGCTAGGCCGTTGGCCGGTGGTTTGGTTCAAACCGCAGCAATCTGAGGCTGTTAAGGATGACCAGCACCGTGATACCGACATCTGCAAAGATCGCCAATGCCAAACTGCTCATCCCGGTCAGCGCCAGCACGACGAAGATGAATTTGGTCATGACGGCGAGCGCCGTGTTGATCCTGATGGTTGAGATCGTCCGCCGCCCGAGCCGTATCAAGAAAGGAATCAATTCCAGCCGGTCATTGAGAATCGCGATAGCCGCCGCTTCAATCGCCGTATCGCTGCCCGCCGCGCCCATTGCAATGCCAACACTTGAGAGCGCCAGCGCCGGTGCATCGTTGACGCCATCGCCGACCATGGCCACTACACCGTATCTTTGCGTCAGTTCTTTAATCGCTTCGGCCTTATCCTCGGGCAGCATCTCGGCTTTGACTTCGCGGATGCCCAGTGTATCAGCGACCGCACGCGCGGGAGCGCGATTGTCGCCTGTGAGCATGACGGTGTGGACGCGGAGTCGGTCAAGTTCAACCACCACGCTTCTGCTCTCGGGTTTCAATTCGTCAGTGACGGCGATGATGCCTTCGACTTCGCGGTCGTTGCTCACCACGATCGAGGTCTTGCCCTCTCTTTGCAGGGCGCTGACACGGGCGACGACCTCGTCCTGCGCCAGATGCTCTTCGGTGATGAACGGCAGCTTGCCGATGCAGTGGTGGCGATCGTAACAAACGACGCAGTTGGCCTTCACGCCCTTGCCGAGCACCGCTTCGAAGTTCTTTGCTTCGTGCGGGGTGAGGTTCTCCGCGCGCGCTGCCTCGACGATGGATTGCGCCAGCGGGTGTTCCGAGTATCTTTCGATGCCGGCGGCGCAGGCAAGCAGATGCTCGCGCGTCGCCTCGCCGAAAGGGATCACGTCGGTGACCTTGGGCTTGCCGTAAGTGAGCGTGCGCGTCTTGTCCATAGCCATCGCTTTCACCTGCCCAATGGCCTCAATGTATTTGCCGCCCTTGATGAGCACGCCTCGCGACGAGGCGTTGCCGATGGCTGCGTAGATCGAAATCGGCGTCGAGATCACGAGCGCGCACGGGCAAGCGATGACGAGCAAGGTCAGCGCCTCGCGCAGCCACGGTTCGAAAGGTGCAGCGAAAAAGAGCGTCGGCACGATCGCCAGCAGCAACGCGATCAGGATGATGCTGGGAGTGTAGTAGGCAGAGAATTTCTCGATGAACTTCTGCGTCTCGGCCTTCGTTTTTGTTGCGGCAAAGGTCGTCTCGATGATCCTGGCGAGCGTCGTGTCGCTGGAAAGTTTTGTCACGCGCGCTTCGAGGTAGCCTTGCAGGTTGAGCGTCCCGGCGAAGACCTGGTCGCCCGACTGCTTGTCCTTGGGGATCGGCTCACCCGTGATCGTGGACTCGTCTACGGATGATGAACCGGATGTAACCTGGGCATCGAGTGCGATCATGTCCGACGGTTTAATGACGAGCACCTGACCGACGGCTACTTCGGTGATCGGGACTTCCTGCGCCCCGCTCCCGGCTTTCACCATTGCGGTTTTCGGCGTCCGGTCAACGAGCGCCTGCAGCGCCGACCTGCTCGTCTGGATGCCGAACTGCTCCAACCTCTCGCCGAGCGCGAAGAGTACGATCACTATTGCCGCCTCCTCGTATTGTCCGAGGTAGAACGCCCCGGCCACGGCGATCACCATAAGCAGGTTGATGCTTCTGAAATTGAGCTTCGTCAGCGCCTTCAGCCCGTTCAGAATCGTGCGTCGGCCGACGGCGAGGATAATGGCGGCGAAGAAGGGTGCGCCGACCGCCGGCGGAAGGTGCCACCCGGCAAGCGAGAGAAATTCAAAAACGCCTACCAGCGCGACGCTCGACAGTAGCCAGCGGAACTTTGCGTCCCGCCATAACGATGGCCCTCTATTATCTGTTTCCGCCTCAGTCATAAAAGCTCCCTGCGCATTAAAGGTGAGTCTCGTGCCTGGCAAAATCGGGACGCTCAACCTGAACAGTGACGTGATTGATCTTGAAGTTCTTTGTTGTCTGGTCGTGCAGACGTGCCAGCACCTCGTCATGCCCTGCTCCTTCGGACAGGACTGCATGAAAACTCGCCGCATTCACCCCCGAAGTTAAAGACCAGACGTGCAGGTCGTGAACCGCAGCCACTCCTTCGATCTGTGACAGACTCTCCCGCAAAGCAGCGATGTTCACCTCCGTCGGCGTCCCTTCGAGCAACACCCCGATGGCATCTTTGAGCAGCGCCCAAGTGCGCGGCAGGATGAAAAGACCGATGCCGGCGGAGATGAGCGGGTCGGCGTAATACCAGCCGGTCGCGAGCATAATCACACCCGCCGCAATCACGCCGATCGAAGTGAGCAGGTCGGACAGCACCTCGAAATAGGCGCCCTTCATGTTCAAGCTTTCCTCTGCGCTGGCGCGCAGTATGTACATACCGATCAGATTGACGACGAGGCCGATTGCCGCTACGCCGAGCATCGCCGCGCTCTCGACCTGCGGCGGGTTCAGGATGCGTTGGTAAGCTTCGTAGAGGATGTAGAGCGAAATAAGGATCAGCACGACAGCGTTCGTCAGCGCGGCGAGGATCTCGAAGCGGTAATAGCCATACGTCCGTTCCGGCGTCGCCGGGCGCTCGGCGAATCTGATTGCCAGCAGCGCCAGCCCGACCCCGGCGACATCCGTCAGCATGTGCCCGGCATCGGCCAGCAGGGCGAGGCTTTTCGTCAACAAGCCGCCGATGATCTCGATGATCAGATAAAAGCTCGTCAACCCGAAGACGATGGTCAGACTTCGTTTATTGCGCGATGCCGCGCTCTGGACATGGTCATGTCCCATATTTTCTCCCTGTTCACCTGTGGTGCGGTCACCGCTCGCTGAAATACGTGGTCCTCGCGCCCAGGCCGATACCCGCCACGCGCGAAGACGGCGCATATCGGGCCTTCGGCCAAACGACCTCGGGTTCCGCTAAAAGGTGAAAGCGGCTTTGTGATTGCCGTCAGTTACCTCTATCAGATTCGGTGTTGCTTGCAGTCTGGCAAAACTCTCTGAGCCGTAGCGGACTTCCAGCCGACGCTTCGTCTCATCGAATGAAATCGAGCCTGGAACTGCCGCGCCGTTGAGTTTGACGATGGCGTTCAGCGATAGCCCGTCGCCTACGATGACCAACTTCTTGCCGCGTTTGATCCGCACTGAATTGATCCGCAGATGGCCATCGTCGTTGTTATGCGTTGCATCGGGCTGGCCGGCGCGCGCGCGGGCGATGAGGCTTGAGGCATAGCGGTTGTAGTAATCGTAGACGTAATCCTTGAGCGGTCCGCGTCCGCCCCACGAATACCACTTGAACTGTTTCATCTCCTGGTAAGCCTGATCCGCCGTCCAGCCATCGCCGGTAATGCGGTAGATAGCCGTCATTTCGCCGGTGCGATGGCGCCCGCCCGCGCAGTGGACATAGACCGGCCAGTTATTCGGATCGTTGACGAGCGCCAGAAAATAAGCCGTTTGTTCATCCGTGGCCGCACGGCGGCTCGAAAGCGGTATGTTGAAATACCGCATGCCCAGGCGACTGACCCAGCCCTCCGCTTCAGGCTCGCGGTCTTCTCTGAGGTCAATCACGGTTTTGACGCCCAGGCTTTTCAACTGAGCGAAACCTTCCTGATCCGGCTGAGCGCCGCGGTAGTAGTGCTCGTTGATCCGGCCAAAGTTTTCTATATCCAGTGCGAATTCGCGCTGTGATTGAGCCTGAGCCGTCGCTGCGGCAAAGCAAAAAATGGTGAATGCCAGGGCGATCAGCCCGTTCACCGAAAATCTCATGCTTCTTTTCATGACAAACATTCCCTTTCAAATGTGCTCCCAGTTGATAGCATCCAGGAAAACCCGGCATCAGCCGGGAGCGCCTCAGAGCGCCGCCTCATCCTTCTCGCCGGTCTGAATCCGGATGGCGGATTCAACCATCGAGACAAAGACTTTGCCGTCGCCGCTGTTACCGGTATGTGCTGCACGCACGAGCGTCTCGACGAGCAACTGCGCATTCTCATCCGACGTGACGATCTCGATGCGCGTTTTATCCTTGAACTCGTCAATGTTGAGCGAGCGCTGTTCGTGCAGGCTCCGGCGCCGTCCGAACCCGCGTGCATCCGTCACCGTCATGCCGGGGAAATCTTCTGTCGCCTTAAGCGCGCTCGTCACTTTGTTCAGCATAAACGGCTGAATCATCGCGGTGATTATCTTCATCATGATTACCCTCCAATGGTTCGTCTTTCTCCTCATCCCGCTCGAACCAGCCGTAGAGGATCGGCAGGAGCAGCAGCGTGAGCAGCGTTGATGTAATCAATCCGCCGATGACGACGGTCGCCAGCGGCCTTTGGACCTCTGCGCCTGCCGAGGTGGCGATGGCCATCGGCACAAAGCCCAGACTCGCCACCAGCGCCGTCATGAGCACGGGCCGCAGACGCGTTGCCGCTCCTTCCCGCACCGCATCACCGAGCGACCGCCCCTCCTCGCGCAGACGGTTGATGTAACTGACCATGACCACGCCGTTCAGGACTGCCACCCCGAACAGCGCGATGAAGCCAACCCCTGCCGAGATCGAGAACGGCATCCCGCGCGCCGCCAACGCCAGCACGCCGCCGACAACCGCGAACGGAATGCCGGTATAGATCAGCACCGCCTGTTTGACCGAATTGAACGTCGAGAAAAGCAGAATGAAGATCAGGAAGAGCGCCAGCGGCACGACGATCAGCAGCCGCGCGGAGGCCCGCTGCAAGTTCTCAAACTGCCCACCCCAGGTCGTGTAGTAGCCCGCCGGCAACTTGACCTGCTGCTCGATCTTCGTTTGCGCCTCGCGGACGAAGCTGCCGATGTCGCGCCCGCGCACGTTGAGTTCGACGACGATGCGGCGGCGCGTATCCTCGCGCGAGATCTGCGCCGGCCCCTCGATCAGGGCGATGTCGGCGAGTTGCACGAGCGGGACGCGCGCGCCGCTTGGGGCCGCAACGGTGAGGCTCTTGATCGTTTCCACATCCCGGCTGTTGGCCTCGCTCAGCCGCACGACGAGGCCGAATCGCTGTTCGCCATCGTAGACCAGCCCCGCTTCTTTGCCGGCGACGATTGATTCGATCAAGTCGTTGATGTCCTCGACATTGATTCCATAACGAGCGATAGCCTGACGGTCGGGCTTGATCTGAAGTTGTGGAAGCCCCGACACCGCCTCGACTTTCACGTCCTCGGCCCCGGCCACTCCCTGCGCAACGCGCGCGATCTGATCGGCGGTTGCTTTGAGCGTGTCGAGATCGTCGCCGAAGAGTTTGATTGCAACGTCGGAGCGCACGCCGGAGATCAACTCCGAGACTCGCAGTTCGATCGGTTGCGAGAAACTGAAGGAGCCGTTCGGCACTCGCTGCTCCAACGCCTCGGACATCTTCTCAACCAGTTCTTCCCTCGTTTTCGCGCTCGTCCATTCGCCGGGTGGCTTGAGTGCGATGTAGAGGTCGCTGAAGTCCACGCTCATCGGGTCGGTGGCAACTTCGGCACGTCCCGTCTTGGAGACGACCTTCGTCACTTCGGGGAAGCTCTTAAGCACGCGCTCTACTTCGGTCGTCGTCCGGATCGACTGCGATAGCGAGACCGACGGCAGTTGCTGCACCTGCACGGCCAGCGCGCCCTCATCCAGGCGCGGGATGAACTCAGAGCCCAGGAACGGAAAAATCGCCCCGCTCACGGCAACCAGCCCGAGGGCCGCGATCAGCGCCGGGCGCCTCCGGCCCATAACCCATTCGAGTGCCGGTTGGTAGCCTTTCTTAGCGAGGCGGATGATCGGGCTTTCCGTTTCCGACACCTGGCCGCGCATAATCAGCGTCATTGCCGCCGGGATATAGGTCAACGAGAGCAGCAGCGAGCCGGCGAGGGCGAAGACAACGGTCAACGCCATCGGCTTGAACATCTTGCCCTCAATGCCCGTTAGACTGAGTATGGGCAGGTAGACGATGGCGATGATCCCGACCGCGAAGACGACCGGGCGCGCCACTTCCAGGCAGGCGTCGAGGATCGTACGATCAGGCGGCTCGTGAGGACGGTCGTGCTGCGCTTCGGCCCTTCTTCTGACTACATTCTCGACCATCACCACCGCGCCGTCCACGATCAACCCGAAATCAAGCGCGCCGAGACTCATGAGGTTGCCCGAGACGTTGAAGACGCGCATGAGGATCGCCGCAAAAAGCATCGAGAGCGGGATGATCGTCGCCACCAGCAGCGCGCCGCGCCAGTTGCCGAGCAGCAGGATCAGCACGAGGACGACGAGGATCGCTCCCTCGATCAGGTTCTTCGCCACCGTCCAGATCGTGCGGTCGACCAGTTCCGTGCGGTCGTAGAACGGGATCAGTTCGACGCCTTTCGGCAGTGTTTTCCTGACCTGCTCGACACGTTCCTTGACGCGCTCGACGACCGTGCGCGAATTCTCGCCCTTGAGCATCATGACGATGCCGGCGACGATTTCGCCTTCACCGTCGGCCGTCACCGCGCCCTGTCGCACCGACGCGCCCTCAACCACCTCTCCGACATCGCGGACGAAGACCGGAACACCGTCCTTGCCCGTCTTGACGACGATACTGGCGATGTCCTCCGTCGAGCCGACCAACCCGATGCCGCGCAGCAGGTATTGCTCCGCCCCCTTCTCGATATAGGCGCCGCCGACGTTGGCGTTGTTGCGTGCGACCGCCTCAAAAACGTCGCGCAGCGAGAGCCCAAAAGATTGCAGCCGCGCCGGGTCGAGCCTGACCTGATACTGTTTCTCCAGCCCGCCGAAGCTGTTGACCTCCGTCACACCCGGCACGCCGAGCAATTGACGCCGCACGCTCCAGTCCTGAATCGTGCGCAGCGATGTCGCATCGTAGTTGCTGCCCTTCGCCGCTTTCAATTCGTACTGATAGATCTCGCCGAGGCCGGTCGAGATCGGCCCCATCTCCGGCGAGCCGATATTCGCCGGAATCTGCTCGCGCGCCTGTGAAAGCCGTTCGAGCACGAGTTGCCGCGCGAAGTAGGTGTTGACGCTGTCGTCAAAAACTACGGTCACCGCCGACAGCCCGAATTTCGAGACCGAGCGAATCTCTTCAATATCGGGCAACCCACTCATCGCCACTTCGACCGGGAAGGTGATTTGCCGCTCAATTTCGAGCGGCGCGAGCGACGGAGCGGCGGTCAGAATTTGTACCTGTACGTTGGTTACGTCCGGCACCGCGTCGATCGGCAAACGCTGCAGGCTGTATAGACCCGCACCGATCAGGATCGTCGTCAGGAGCATGACGAGTAAACGCTGTGAGACTGCGAATCGAATCAGACCGTTAATCATGGTGTTTCAATCCTCCACGCTCCCGGCCTCAGTGGCCGTGTTCGCCGAGTTCGCCCTTCATCAGTTGCGTCTTGAGCGTGAAGCTGCCCTGCGTCACCACACGATCGCCCGCCTGCAGGCCGCTGATGACGCGGTGATAACCGCCGATTGCGCCTCCGAGTTCAACCTCGCGGGCCTTGAAGTGTCCGGGTTCCTTCTCATCGAGGATAAAGACCAGCGATTCCTCGCCCAGTCGCTGAACCGCCGCCTCGGGTACGAACAGTTCCGTCCTTCCGGCGTCGGTGGAACCCGTGTCTGGCGTCTGGAATTCGACCTCGACGAACATGCCGGTCTTCAGCCGCTCGCCCGGATTGGCCAATTCGAGGCGCACCTGTGCGGTGCGGGTCTCTTCGTTCAGTCTTGGATCGATGTAGGTGACGCGGCCTGCACGCGCGTCTGCGCCGAGCGCCGCGCCGCGAATCGCCGCCGGCACGCCGAGGCGCAGTCTGTTGACCATGGCTTCCGGCACATTGGCGATGACCCAGACGGTTGAGATGTTGGCGATCGTAAAGAGCGGTTTGCCCGCCTCGATCCCCGCGCCCGGGTTGACCATCCGCTCCGTCACCGTGCCGGCCACGGGTGCGCGCAGCACGATCAGCGAAGTGTTTCTCTGGTGGTCGTCGCCGTGTTCGCTGTGTTCTTCTCTGCCGACCGGAGCGCCGAGCGAAGACATTTCATCGCGGATGTGTGCGACATCGACACGTGCGGTCTCGACATCGGCGCGGGCTTCCTGAATCTCCTTGTTCAATACGATGTTGCTCTGGAAGTCATAGTCTGCTTTCGCCGTCCGGTAGGCCGTCTCCGCCGCCACCAGATCTTTACCGGCTCCGGCGCCAAGTTCGATCAACTTCTGCGTGCGCTTCAGAGAGGATTCGGCCTCATCGAGACGGGCTTTGGCCGAGAGAACAGCGGCGCGGTTCTCGGCCTTGAGCACGCGCTCCAGTTCGCGCTCGGCGAGCCCCAGTTTCGTCTCTGCTTCGTGCAGCTTGCCGTGCATCTGCGCGATCTGCGGGCTGGATATGACTGCGAGCGCCTGCCCTCGGCTCACTCGGTCGCCGAGCTTCACGTTGACCTGCTCGATCCTGCCGGAGACAAGCGGCGTGGCTTGTTGCGTCTGCTCCTGGTTGGCTTCGACCGTCCCGGTCACGCGCAGGCTTCCTCCGGCGGCGCGCTGCTCGACGACGGCGAATTCAAGTTTCGCCGCCGCCAACGCTTCGGGCGACAGCTTCACCTCCTTCTCTTCGCCCTCTTTTTCTTTATCGACTCCGGATTTCTCGGTTTGCGCTTCTCCCGGCTTCTGCGCTGTCGCTTCCTTCGTCGCGCCGCCGCCGCACGCCGAGGAAAGCAGGGCCAGCACGACGACCAGCGCAAGCAGCTCAACACGCCCGAAAACCGGCAATTTCGTCCGTTCGCCAAAATGATCTCTGTACATGGTGTTCCTCACTTCCGGTCGCTTATTCCCATCGCCGCCTGTAAATCGGCCAACGCGCGGTAGCGCTCGGCCAGGGCTTCCGTATATTCGCGCTCGGCGTCGAGTAGCCTTCTTTGTTCAGCGATCAGTTCGGTGACGCGGAAAGCGCCGACCGCATACGCTCCGCGGATCGCACGAATGTTGTCATTCGATCGCGCGATCACGCCCTGCTCGAATACGACGAGGGCCGCTTGCGATGACTGGTAACGAGCCAGTGCGCCGGCGACCTCTGCCCGCACTACCGCCTCGATGAATTCGCGCCGTCGTTGGGCCTGAGCGATCTGGATGGCGGTTTCCGCCTTCGCGCCCTGGTTGCGATTGAAAAGTGGTATGGGAATGGAGACGCCGACGGAGAAAATCTTGTCGCGGTCGGTCAACAATCCGATCGGCGTGCTGTCAAAGGTGGATTGGTTTGCGCCGTATCTCGCTGAGATAATGATGTCCGGCACAGCCTGCGCTTGCGCCAGCTTGAAACCGGCCTGCGCTGCTTCTTCCATCAATCGCGCCATCTGTAAATCGGGGCGTGTGCGCAGCGCGATTTCGACGGCGGCTTCCGGTGCGGTCGGCGGATTGCGCAGAATCGGCTGCGCCAGCTCCTCCCGGATTTTCAATGGTTCGATGAGAGGAATCCCGACCAGTGTCTTCAGTCTTATCGACGCCGCCTGCCATCTTCCTTCAACGAGTGCGCGCCGCGAACGCAGCCGATCGAGTTCGACGCGCAACAGATTGACTTCGATCAGAGCCGCATCGCCCTCGCTGACGCGCGCCTCGACAACCTTCACCGTCTGCGCGTCGAGCCTGTTCAGCCCTTCCGTGATGTCAAGTTCCCGCTGCGCGGCGAGTACCTCGACATATGCCGCCCGCACCTCGGCGGCAAGTCGGCGTTCGCGCTCCGCGACCTCGGCCTGCGCCAATTCCAGTTCGACCTGCGCGAGGTCGATACGGCGCCGACGTTTACCGCCGAGTTCGAGAGGCGCAGAAATTCCAACACTGTTGACACGTTCACCCGGAGAATTCAGCACCCCGCGTTGCAGTTCGAAGTCGAATATCGGGTTTGGCCTCAGTCCGGCCTGTCGCAGCCGGGCGCGGGCGCGATCAACCTCCAGCCGCACGGCTGCGAGTTCGGAGTTTGCAGACAATGCACGCCGGACCAGATCACTTACACCGACTTCCTGGGCAGGATCGGCATTGGCTCGATCTGTCATCGGCCCTGATGCCAGGGGTGAATCGGATAGAGTCACAGCCGGTTTGCCGACTTCCGCCTGGACATTTGTTTTTGTCGGGATTGGCTCCTGCCCGAGGGCCGTCGATGAATGGGCGGTGAGCAGGAAAAGAGAGAGAATGAGCGTCACGGACGCGGGAAAGCGAACAGCCCCCCGCGCCGGCCGCGCAACAGGAATTAACAACACGACTACACCTCTGCCTGTATGAATGGGAACCCGATCACCGCGAGTACCAAGCAACGATCCTGCCGCCTTCCGGTTAAGGATGGGCGAACAGCACCGGAAAGATCCCCAAACGGATCACTTTCGGCGCTCACGGTGAACAAAGAAAGGAGGGGTCAGGCGAGGCGTGGAGGGTGGTCTGTACCCGGAGGAGGAGCAAAGGGAAGGTTGATGACTCCCCAGGGAACCGTTTCCAGCGAATAACTGATATCCGCAACTCGAATCATTTCGACCGGAGTCAGGTGCGTACAGCAGCAGAAACAATCGTGCTCTTGGGTGTCCGATCCAGGCTCATCACCCGGCCGATGAGACGGGAGGGGGGCTTCGGCAGATTCGGGTTGCTCGCTGCGGGCGGCAATGCGAATCTCCTGAAAATCTTCCTGACAAAGCGATGGAAGAGACAGATCGAAGACGGTAAAGAGCAGAAAAAAGATCGCGATTGCGCGGTAGAAGCGGTTCGGGCCGGCCGGGTTGTTGTCCTTCATCAATCGCATATCTTGACTATTGCAAACTAGCACGAGCGAGAAGTTCGGTCAATTGTTCTCTTGGTTCACGTGCTATCGTGCTATCGGGTGATGGCTCTCCATTACATTTCTTCCATATAAAGCAAGTATGCGCCGGGGGCCTCAGAACCTGCGTGCAGCAACGTGGTTGAGTCTGAACTCTGACTGATCAACCTTGTCGTCCCGATTGGCGGCATCGTTGCTTTCTGGTTCCGAGTCTGACAAACGTTCAGGGCAACTTCTGATCCTTCCAAAGATATTCACCTCTTCGATACAGAATCCCGACAGATCGACTGGCCATTCCGGCAGCCAGCAGGTGCAAGAAGTGTTTGGGTTACCTTGGCATCTATTTTGTCCAACGATATGGCCGAAATGTGACTGACCGTCCGTGGACTACTACGGCGCCCATGACGGATATCTTCCAACGCCAGCAGGGGCGATGAATTCGCAGTTGCTTCGGGCGAGCTTCGGAAATCAGCCACCGGTTTCTTCAAACTCCTCGGCAGCTTTGTCCGCCTGCTTCCTACCTCTCAATACCGGAGATGACGATGCTGCGACACTTGGTTGTTTTGGCTGCATTGATCCTTGCGTTCAGCCTGCCTGTTGGCAGTCGCGCCGAATCGCTTCAAGGTGAGAAAGATATTCCCGTACGGCCGTCGAAGGAGTGTATCGAGATCGTTGTAGTGGACGGGAGGATATTCATCATAGATGTATGCATCGGGGATATCATTGCCATCCTTTGATAAACGCCGGGAGCTACGATGAAGCCGTGATTCAGAGTGCTCAAATGGTGATCAGATCAGACCGCTTCATCCGGTCTGCATCGGCGGTGGCTGAACCTTGATGTGGAGTCAGTAGCCGAGAAAAAGAATCTCGCCGGTGCAGGTATCCCAGATGAGGATGAAGCTGCCGATGACTATCACTTCAATACATTCCCTGGCTCTGTCTACGATGCCGCCTCGCGGTTCTCCCTGGGCAGTTGCCGCGATCGGCAGAAAGAAGGGCGGGATGATGGTCAGGCTGATGATGAGAAGAAGTGTGCTGAAGAGCCGTTTGATTCGACGCATCTGAGTCTCCTCGAAGAACAGAATGTTCTGAATTCAGGTGAGTCGGGCTCCTTCGCACATGCGCCTGGAACGCAATCAGCGTAAATAGGGCGCGAGATGTCAGAGAGGGGTGGCTCCACCCGTCACCGGGCAACCATATCTCCCATCCATCACACTTCAGTCCACAGACAGTTAGTCACATCTCATCCGGTATGCATGGGGACTACCAGCGTCGGATCGCCAGAGGGCCTGGGTTCCTGGGAGAATCGGCATTTACGGATGAACCTCCTGCGCTTCGCGTGCCGGACGGCTGCGGTGATCCGGAATGTTTCGGCTTACCCGCGCCGGCGGTCTTTCGCCGCCGGTCGCTCGATTCCGCTTCTTGTGGTGCTGGTAAGCTCTTGTAGAGGAAGGGGTTACACCAAATCGTAGATTGACTGCTGGAGCTACAAACTGCTATTATTTGAGCATCTCAGGGGCCACCACCTCAGCGCATCGCGACCTCAAACCAGACCCAAACCTGGAGGTGAAACAATGCGCATACAATCTCGTCGAGTCTGTCGGTCCAATACCGTGCCGCCCGATGTCGTGCCGCACTGGGGGCTTCTGCTTCAGCAGGCGGTGAGCGTGCCGGGGCTGTTGCTGCGGGCGTATCGGGCTTTTCATCGCTATTCGGTCGGCAATCAGTTGCTGGCGCTTTCGCAGTGTGAGCAGCGAGGGCTTCAGCCTGGACCGCTCAACACGTTTCCCGGCTGGCTGGCTCTCGGCCGGCAGGTGCGACGCGGTGAGCGAGCATTGACGTTGGTCATGCCGCTGGCGCGCAAACGGCGGTCTGACGGCGCCGAAGAGTTTGAGATCCTGACAACCTTCGCTTTCAAATCGCGCTGGTTTTTGCTTTCGCAAACGGTCGGCCAGGAACTGCCGCCGGAGCCGATTCCATACTTCGAAGCGGATCGGGCGCTCGCCGCCCTGGAGATTCAGCGCGTGGAGTTCGATCACTTCGATGGGAACTGTCAGGGCTTCTCGCGCGGGCGGGAGATCGCTGTCAATCCTGTCGCCTCGCTTCCATTCAAGACATTGTTTCACGAAGTCGGCCATATCCTTCTCGGACACACGGAGCCGGAGGGCGCGGCGGTGGAGTTCACGCGCGAGATGCAAGAGGTCGAAGCCGAATCGGTCGCGCTGCTTTGCTGCGAATCGCTCGAACTGGAAGGAGCCGAGTACTGCCGCGGCTACATTCAGAAATGGCTCTATAAAGCAGGGAAGGCGGCAATCCCGGATGTCTGTGCGCGTCGGATCTTTCAGGCTACTGACAAGATTTTGCGCGCCGGCCGGATCGAATCCGAAACGCCACCGATCGAATGAATCGAAGAAGCCGAGGGCCGATCCGCATCGTCAGATCGGCCCTCGGCTACCGTCCGATCTCTCGCCGCATGTCGCTCCATCCAGCATTTCCGGCCGCACATTATCCCCGATTCAATTTGCAACAATAATCGACAGGCGAAGAGTGCTAACTACTTCAAGGTAGTAGGGTTATACGAAATAGTGTGTTGACAGTTCCCCATATTATTTGATAGACTTAGGTCATCGTCAGGGGCCACCACCTCAGTCAGAGCCGCCTCAAAACCAAACCCAAATACCTGGAGGCTCGACAATGCGCAACCATTACGAATACAGGCATGAAGCCGGAGCGGAAGAGCATTTCAACGAATACCGACCGACGCCGGAAGACCTCGCTTTGGCGGCGCGGATCGACGAATTGACGCTTGAGGATTACGCCGGCTCGCTTTCCGAAGAGGAGAGCGAGCGAACGGCCGCACTCGATCAGGCGCGTATCGATCGGGAAGCCGATCGGCGCCGGGCGGCGCGATTGCGGCGCGGGCAGTTGCCGGTCGGGGGCAAGCGCCGGCGCGAGGTCAAATGCGGAGGGATCTCCGTTTGAAACACTGCGGGGGGCGGCTTCGGCCGCCTCCCATTTCCGGAATCGACTTTCACCATCAGCCACCTCGTAACACCAACGTTCCAACGACTGGAGGAGGCTTATGACTTACGACGTTCACGAACTTCCGCAACTGATCGCCGAGGATGCACGCAAGGTAGCGGAACTGTCGCACGAGATCGCCGATCTGCGTCACCGCAACGAGCGGATCGAACTCGAATGCCTGATCGAGGTGTTGCGAGCCACTAACGGTCAGGGCAAGCCGTTGCACTCAAACGAGACGGCGCGGCAGACGGCGCAGCAGGAAGCGCTTTATGACCGGCCCGAGTGGCTGGTCAATCGCGACCGGATCGCGGAGTGCGAACTGCAGCGGGCGGAGACGCAAGCGCAGCTCGAACAGCGTCGCCACGAATTTCGGCTCGGGCTCATCGATCGCCAGGCCGAGATCGCCGATCGTCTGTGCGGCGCCGATCCGGCGGTGCGGATGCTTGCGGGCGCCTGACGGCGTGCCGCATCAAGGGGACGGCGTCGATCACCGATGCCGCCCCGAATGTTTTTCGGATAGCCGAAGAAGCGAGGAAGAATGAAGACATTTGGCGCCAAGCAAGGTGTAGCGACCGGCGGCGAGAGACCGCCGGCGCGGGTGAGCCGAGACATTCCGGACCACCGCAGCCGTCCGGCACGCGAAGCGCAGGAGGTTCATCTGTAGCTGTTGATTTGCGTTGAAAAGAGAACGGTCGACCGCCAAGGCAAGCCCGACGATCGACCGCAACCTGGAGAAACACAAATGCGCATGTGTTTCACCAAACCCAAATAGAAATTACTCCCAATCGTATGCCCAAATCAACCGGAAAATCACCGGAAAGTCAGGGGGAAACAAATGCCGCGAAAGAAAACACCATCGCGAGGGAACCGATTCATTCGTTTCACTCCGGATCTCGAAGACTGGCTCGTTCAGGAATCAAAAAGCGGGGGATACAGCTCGGTTCAGGAGTTCCTGCGTCATCTCGTTCGTCAGTACCGCGATCAGGCTGTGACGGAATCCGTGGCGCCAGCGGCTTCGGCGTCGGTCGCGCCTGGATTCGATAGCGAGAGACTGGTGCAGGCGATCGAGCGGTTAGCGGTAACAGTGGAGGATCTGGCCGGCCGGCGGAAGGAAATCTGATCTCAACGCTGCCATTAATGCATGAGCAGCGACTCCTCGACGAGTGCACCGCGCTCCTCTGCTGACGTGACAAGTGATCCTGCTGAGCATTGTCGAGACTTCGGCATCCAGACGAGTCCCGGGTCAATCTTCTGCCGTCGGGTCGGGTCAACGCGCCGAGGTCAGCGGGGTGATGGCCTGGCGCAGGGCTTCTTCGATCAGACTGTTGAGGCTCTTGCCGGTCTGTTTGGCGCGCAGGTGAAGCGCGCGGTGGAGATCTGGTGCGACTCGCAAAGAGAGCGTGCCCGAGAATGGCTTGTCCGGATCTTCACCGCGCACTTCGCAAAACTCCAGGTAGTCATCGACCGAATCGCGAAACGCTTTCTCCAATTGTTTGACCGTAGTCCCCTGGAACGTGATGACGTCTCGCGTGTTGATGACTTCACCGTGAAAGATATGGGCCTCTTCGTCATAGGCCACGATTCCTTGATATCCTTTATAAGTCAGCATCGTTGTCACTCCGGTTTGATCCCGGCTGCCTCCAGGAACCTGCGCATGGATCTGACCGCGCCTCCGTCGGTTTCCTTCGCGGGATGCGGTCGATGGAATACTGCGCGCACGTCGCGCAAAGCAATCCGAACGCGCGAACCGCGCCCCTCGCTCAGTTCCGCTCCAAGAGCCAGCAGCATTTTCTCGATATCGTCCCAATCGATGTTGGCTTGGACGGGATCCTGGAAAATCGCCGCCAGCGTTTTGCCGTGCTTGCCCTTCATGCATGGCATTGGTATCACGAAACGCTACCAGTCGCAACTTGGGTAGTTTTGGAGTGCGGCGACTTGTCGCCGCTTTAGGGCTTGTCGAACACAAAGCGGCGACAAGTCGCCGCACTCCATATGAAATGCGCTGAGTGTGCTGGGGCTTCAGGATTTCAACTTTGCTTGCAACCGCGGACCATAGCGACGACTGATCGAGAATGTCTTCCCATTGGCAAGCCTGAGAGTGCCGTTTCCGCCTTCGTTGCGCTCTACTTCCTTTACGAAATCGAGGTTGACGATGACTTGACGGTGGATGCGTATGAACTGCTCGGGATCAAGGCGCTGCTCCAGTTCCCGAAGCGATAAGTTGATCGTGTGTCGATCCTCAGTCGTCAATGCGTAGACGAGTTCGTGATCGGCGACGAATGCGTATACGGATTCAACCGGGATCGGGCAGCGCAGATTCGATTTGCGGGCGATTACCCGTTGCAGATACTGTTGGCGGTGGACGACGGCCAACAGTCGCTTGATGTGCCCAACCTGTTCCCGCGATAACAACTCGTGGCGCGCTTTCTCGATCGCGCGACGTAAGCGGTCAATCTCGACCGGCTTGAGCAAAAAATCGACGGCGCCGACTTCGAAGGCTTGTACCGCATATTCATCGTAGCCCGTGACGAAGACAATCGCCGGCCGATCGGGACCAAGATCCTCGACTACTTCAAACCCGTTGAGGCCCGGCATCCGGACATCGAGCAGGACGAGGTCCGGCCGCAGACGTTCGATCGCCTCAAGCGCGGCGATACCATTGTCTGCTTCTCCGATCAGTTCAAGATCGGGAGACATCAATTGCAACTCGGCAATCAAATCCGCCAAGTACAGTCGTGCACGCACTTCATCATCGACGAGCAGTATCCTCATGCACACTCCGTTTGAGGTTGAGCGTCATTGTGAAAAAAGATGATGCGTTCAAGAAAGATGGCTCTCCTTTCAGAACGCCCCGTACTGGCGGCTGAGTATGCGCAATGATTACTGCGGATGTGTGAAGACTGCCAGAGAAAATGTGTGAATAATGAAAAATACCTGTAAAAAGACCCGAAATCGTAGACACTCAGTCACAACGGAAGGCTGTGAGTGTCCTTGTGGAGTGCAGTCCCGATCGTTTGCTGTCGCGTTTGTCGAAAACCGCGCGCGGCGAAAAGAATGCCGTTTGCGGCAACTTCACTACCGTTTGCAAATTTGTTCTGGTTTTCGGTTTTTGATCTCAGCGACAATGCGCCGTGATAAGGATTGATGCGCCCGGATCAGTCGTGAAAAGCAGAAGACAAAATCGAACGGGGGAGGTAACCAGCCATGCCGAACTCAGACGATCAGGACAACGGCAAAGGGATCAATACCGCAATGCCGCGGTCTCCCATCATTCCCAATCAGACATACAGCGTGCCGCAGGCCGCTGCAGCACTCGGCGTCTCGACCATTTCAGTCTGGCGGTATATCTACGCGGGAAGGTTGCGGCGCTGTCGCCTCGGCCGACGCACCATCATCACCGGCGCCCAACTGCTCGATCTGCTTGCCGCTTCCGAAAGTGGTGAGAGCCGTCAGGAGAAGACCCATTCGGGTTAGTCCCTGGTGTCCCGGATCCGTCGGCGCCGCTGCGCCTTTTCATCGGCGGCCTTATCCCGCCGGCCGGCCTCGCGTGAATCATCCTGGCACTCAACTCCGGGTTGGCCTGCAAGCGGAGATGGTGCATCGATTAAGCCTATGCCGTCCGGATCAAGCTGCCCCGAATGCGACTGAAGGCACCCTGAAAGAGAAGCGAGGGCCCCTTCAGTAAAGTTATTGCCATAAACCCCGTTATGGATGCCGTTTTGCTGAAGATGCCCTGGTCTGGGTTCATGGGCGCCTTCGGCTGCATCTTCAGTCGTGCCTGATGTGTCACCGGGGAGCTTCCAGAACCATCCGGAATTGTTGTGCCCTTTGCTTTCATTGCCGAAATAGCCGCCTCGTTTGACCGGTTTGATGCCGAGTTTTTCGCGCGCCAGGCGCAACATCTTCTCCGTAATGCCGAGATCGCGCGCCTCGCGCATCACCTCTCTTGCGGCGCGTTCCCCTTCCGCCAGCGAGTCGCGCAGAAACGAGATTGCGTCTCCCGAACTCCCACCCATCTCTCGCGCATATGAGTTCAGGATGCGGTCTGCCGTCAGATCGCTTTCGCCGGTCCAGAAGAAGCCTTCTGCATTCAATCTGTATCCGATCGCCGGACCTTTCGGCGCCAGATTCGACTTCGTTTGCACGACGGCCCGCCTGGATTCATCATCGGGGTCCGCTCCAACAAGCAGTACACTGCGCGCCGCCGCCGTGATGTCTATCGAACCGTAGCCGCGGTAGATCGCCTTGCCGCCCGTCCCTTTGGTCAGGTGGCGCAGCGAAAGGATGGCGCAGCCGTTTCGCTCGGCGATGCGCGCAAGTCGCGCCATGACCGCGCGCGTCTCGTTTGCTCGATGTAGATCTACCTCGGCGCCGATATAGGCGACGATCGGATCAATGATCACGAGTTGTGCCTGATGTTCGGCGATGACTTCTTCAAGCATCAGGCACCCGATCTCATCGAACGTCAGCGCGCCATCCACAGCGAAAATCCTGTGCAGATCCGCTCCCAGCAAATCGAGTCTCGGACGAACCGTGTCGCCGAGTCCGTCTTCGGCCGAGAGCAGGACGACGTTGCGCGGTTCGATTGGGCTCATTTCAGGGAGCCCTTCTCCTTTGGCGACGGCCGTCGCAATTGCGCATGTCATCCAGCTTTTGCCAAGGCCGGGATCGCCTTCGAGGATCGTCAGCTTGCCGAACGGAATATAGGGATGCCATAGCCACTCCACCTGTTCAGGTTCGACTTCGGCCAGACAGCGAACCTGAAAATCACGACCCGGCGAACGATGGCTGCGCGTTTCGTGACGACTGCTCGTATACTCACCGGCCGCGATTGCCGCGCGCCAGTCGAGCGCGTTTCCTTCACCGCACTCGAATTCGAAGGAGGCTTCCGCCATTCGAAGCGTCGGCAGGAAAAAGGCGCAGGCCGCATCCTTACATGAAGCATCGAACCTCCTGCCAAGGAGTGTTGACGCCCAATCCCACAGGCCGGGATAGGCTGCGGCGGGGATAGGTTCGGCGAGCGGAATGATGAGGCGAAAGCGCGGTCCGGCTTCGGGATTCGACTCTGTTATCCGGCGGTGAGAGTGCGTCGTGTAGCAGGCAAATGCCAGCTTATGGGTGCGCAACGGCGAAAGCGCTTCCTCCGTCACCTTGTTGTCGCAGTCAAAGATGAGCAAAGAGAACTCGACCGCGTCCTCAGCCCGGCGGTAGTTACCCATGAAAACGGCGCCGCTAAACAGCCGCCCATTCTTCCCGGTTCGTACCTTTGGGCGGGAAAGTGTACGCAGCAGCGTCACCCACGAAATCCTGACACGTCTGCCCCTCAGTTGCGTGAGCGAGGGAAACAGTGTGATGACCAGTTCGCGCGGCGGATCGGATCCTTCGGCCGAGGTCGATCGGGCATCCGCATTCATCATCGAGTTCGTCCTCTTTCGGCTTTCCGTTCGCAGGCGGCGAGGAACTCCTCGATATGCCGGGGGAGGAAGAGAATACGAGTGCCTACTTTGCAGTGCGCGATCTTGCCGGCCCGGCGCAATCGCCAGCAGTGGACGCGACTGATGCCGACCGCTTGGCAGAACTCGCTTTCAGTAAGCGTTACCCGGCCGTGATTCCGGGGCGAACCGGGAGAATCCTGGGCGTTGCCGTTCAACTCGTCGTTTGTCAAAATGAAACTCCTTCAGGCAGCGATGCCTCGAAGGGCGCGCCACCTCTTGAACCATGAGGATCGACCGGAAGCCGTAGGCCACTTTCGCCAAATGACTCGCTTGCGGCTTCTCACTTCCTCGACGTTGCGGATACTCATGGAAGCACCGGAAATTCGCTCAGTCCATATCCTTCCTGTTGCTTCCAGCCACTTCCATCGGCCTCACTACTAGCAGAATCCGTTTCCAGGTGTCAATCTATAAATATTGTGTGGGCTGGGGTTATTGTCTTGGGTGGTCTGGGTTTATCTGGAGTTGGTATCTGGATGGAGTTGTGCACTGCGCATAATTTAATACTCAGTCATGACCCCATCCCCTTTCCCACTCTCCAAATATCAAAGCCCCGTTCTCCTTATCGACAGTAAAACCTGTTTGTGACATCATGTCGGCACTTGTTTAGAAAAGTTGGCGATTTGTCACAGATCTGAGTATGCCGAAAACGGTGGGGACAAAACGGGTGGTGAAGCTGATGAAGCGCTCCGGGATCGTGCGCGCGAGCGACCTTGCTGCGCAGGGTGTCCACCCAATGACGCTCAAACGGTTGGTCGAACGCGGCGATGTAGAGCGGCACGGACGGGGACTGTACCGACTGGCCGGGGCCGGTGTGAGCGAGCACTACAGCCTGCTGCAAGCCGCGCGCAGAGTGCCGAATGGGGTGATCTGTCTGCTCTCGGCATTGCGCTTCCACGGCCTGACTACGCAGAAGCCATTCGAGGTTTGGCTGGCCATTGAACGTAAGGCGCGGCGACCAATCGTGGATGCGCCGCCGCTGCGGATCCACTACTTTTCAGGTGAGGCCTTCACCGCCGGCGTCGACGAGCACCTGATCGAGGGCGTAGATGTGCACATCTATAATCCCGCCAAAACCGTCGCCGACTGCTTCAAGTTCCGTTACAAGATCGGAGTGGACGTCGCGCTGGAAGCGCTGCGCGACGCTTTGCGGCAGCGCCGTGCGACGGCGGATGAGATTTGGCATTACGCCGGTATCTGTCGCGTGGCGCGAGTGATTTATCCTTACCTGGAGGCGCTCGGTTGAAAAAGAAGGGCCCCACCAATCTGCCGGCCTCCGTGCGTGATCGCCTGTTGAAGATCGCCAAAGAGCGGGGCGATGTATTCCAGACCCTACTTATCAACTACGCGTTGGAGCGATGGCTTTACCGGTTGTCACAGTCGCCGCATCGCAATCGTTTCGTGCTGAAAGGCGCGATGCTCTTCGCGCTCTGGACGGATGAACCGCACCGCTCGACGCAGGACCTCGATCTACTCGGTTACGGTGGAAACTCTATTACCGAAATGGAACAGGTCATTCGGGAGGTTTGTGCTGTCGAGTGTGCCGACGATGGGCTCGATATGTTACCGGAGAGCGTGAAGGGCGGATTGATCCGCGAAGACCGCAAGTATGAGGGCGTCAGGATCAATCTGTTGGCGATGTTGGGCAAGGCGCGCATCCCGTTGCAGATAGATGTCGGCTTCGGGGACGTTGTCGTCCCGGCGCCGGCGGAAATCGAGTATCCAACGCTTCTCGAACTCCCTGCGCCGCGCTTGCGCGTCTACCGACGCGAGACGGTCGTGGCGGAGAAGTTTCATGCGATGGTCGAGCGGGGGATCGGCAACAGCAGGATGAAGGATTACTTCGACCTCTGGGTGTTGGCCGAATCGTTTGAATTTGACGGAGCAACGTTGGCAGAAGCGATTCGCGCGGTTTTTGAGCGGCGGCAGACGCCGTTGCCCGGGGCCGTGCCTGTCGGGTTGAGCGAGGCTTTCGGGAACCACGCTGAAAAGCTCGCGCAGTGGCGGGCCTTCGTGCGGCGCGGAAATCTCAAAGCAGGCGACGTGAGTTTGCCCGTAGTGGTCGTGCGCGTTCGTGATTTTCTGATGCCTGTGGTAGTGGGCATCGCCGCCGATTTTCCGCCGAGCGGAAAATGGAAGCCGGAGGAAGGAGAATGGAAGTGACGAAGGAAGTTTACGTCTCGACAGATGTCGAAACCGACGGGCCAATTCCCGGCATCAACTCGATGTTGAGTTTCGGATCGGCTGCGTATTTGGCCGATAAAACACTGATCAGCACCTTTACGGCGAACCTGGAGACACTTCCCGGCGCGCAAGGCGACCCGAAGACGATGCAGTGGTGGCAGACGCAGCCGGAGGCTTGGATGTCTTGCCGCGAAAACCCGCAAGCGCCGGAGGAAGTGATGCCGCAGTACGTCGCGTGGCTGAAGTCACTGCCTGGGCAACCTGTGTTCGTCGGCTACCCGGCGGCATTCGATTTCCTGTTCGTCTACTGGTATCTGATCCGATTCGCGGGCGAAAGTCCTTTTTCGCATTCGGCGCTGGACATCAAGACATACGCAATGGCGATGCTCAAGAAGGGCTACCGTGAGAGCGTCAAGCGCAACATGCCGAAGCGTTGGTTTGACCCGCTCCCGCACACGCACCGAGCGTTGGACGACGCGATCGAACAAGGTGCGCTGTTTTGCAACATGCTGGCGATCAATTTCGGTCGGGCGGATTGCGCTTCTTGAGATTCCGGCTTGGCCGGCTTGCCGTCGCCGCATAGTGAGCGGGGAGCGAATCGGATGGGCGACTGTGTATCGGTCCGGGGTAGATGAAGTTCATCACTATTGCCGATCGGTTAATTCACGACTGCACTGAGAGCTTCGGGTCTGTTGATTGACTGAAATGTGTCGAGTGCGGCAGCTACGTTTCTGGCCGTATCGTTATCGATATTGACGTAACGGGCAAAAGTCGTCATCTGGGTATGCCCGCTGATCTTCATCACCTGCATCGGCGGCATCCCGGCCTGAATCATTCTGGTGATGGCTGTGTGCCGGCAATCGTGGAAGCGAAAGTTGTCGATTTTTGCGTCGCGGCAGGCGGCGCCGAAAGCGGTCTTGACCGTGTTGGTAATCCCGAACACCAGACTGTCGGGGTCGAGGGATGACTTAGCCCACAACCGTTGCAGTTCGATCACTGCCCGCTCGGTCATTCCGATGATTCGTCCACGCATCGTTTTCGTCGTCGTGGCCCGTACCCTGATCAATTTCTTATCAAGATCAACATCGCTCCATTTGAGTTTGAACAGTTCGCCGCGCCGCATGCCGGTGTCGAGCGCGGTTATCAACAACGGCCTGAGGTGAGCGCGCCGATCAACGCACACGGCGAGCAGACGTGCTTCTTCGTCGCGAGTCAGGATGCGCTCGCGCTGTACTTCGTCGGCTTTGCTGATCAGGGATTCACCCGTCTCGAACGGGCTCTTGATCAGCCACCCGGATTGTGCGGCGAAGCGCAAGACGGCACGCAGTACTTCAAGCTCTCGATTGACGCTCGCAATGGAACGTTCCTGGTCTTTCTTGGTTGGAGTCTTTAGCCGTTCAAGTTTGAACTTTTCGATGTCTGCGTGCGTGATGTTGCGAATCCGTTTGCTGCCGAGATATTCCACCAGCGTGCGTAGATATGCCTGCGGAGATTGATAGGAGCGCCGTCCGACGATTTTCCGATCGCCTTGGTATTGCGCCGGCTGTAGCCTCGCCTCTTTATACAATTCCGCAAGTTGGCGAAACGGCATTCGGTCGGCGTCAACTATCTGCTCACCGTGATCCTTCAGTTCCCGCATCATCTGCACAGCCAGTTCGCGGGCGTGAGTTTTACTTTCGGCAAGCCGCATCAAATCGCGCCGTTTGCCCGAAGCGTCAGTGAAGGTGATCCGCGCATATATCTTTCCATGACGAATACGATAGTGCCGATCCCGCTGCTTGCCAGCCATTTTGGTATACCTCCTTGAAGGTGAGGGATCAGTCCCACAGTCCCACGCTTGGTCCCACAGATTTATACAATATGGTGAAACAAGATGCAACGTCAGGGAACAGGCAGTGTCATGTAATTGTGGCAAATACAGGTGTTAAGGTGGCAAGCGTGAGCAGGGTGAAATGCGGCGAAACAGGCTTGGGAGCGGCTGTTAACCGGAGGGTTGTAGGTTCGAGTCCTACCTGAGGAGCCAATCTTTTCTATAGTTTACGAATCCGCCTACTTTATCAAACCTCCTTCAGTACCACACTTTATACCACAGTACGGACTTTTCGGTGGTCTACCCGTCCTGAGTTGATTGGATTGGTGAGACCACACACCATAACAGTTCTTTGATAGTCCAGATGTGATTGGTCAATCCCGCTGCCATAGCTGGAGTGCGCGGTTCAAAACGGCGCTCTTGTTCTTCAACTTCAACTCGCAGCGTTTTGACCTCGCGCGTCAAATTGTAGACGGCGTCTTCCCATACGGATGATGCTTTGAGCATCTCCAGTTCTTTCGAGAACGAGAGTGTCTTGCGCATTAGCCGCCCGTTGATATGCCGTGAAGTCAGGTTCGTGCGCTCAACATAACGCTCAACATAAGGCGCACGTTCTTTGATCTGCTCAATCTGTGGTGCGGCCTCCAGGAGCCAGGCGCTGACGGTTTCTTCTTTGATGCCTTTGATCCGATGGATCGCCGCGAGAGAATTTCGTTCGGCCAGCATCGCGAAGCATTCAATGATCGTTTGCTCGTCGTATTTCTTGCCGTGGAAGACTGTACCTTTGGTTTCGGTGACGACCTTTTTACAGCTCGTGCATTGCCATCGCTGGCGGCCTTTGCGCGTGAAGCCGAACTTACGCAGGTTTCCCGCCTCGACGCGCCCATAATCAGCGCAGTCCTTGTTCCAGCAAGCAGTATCCTGGAACTCCACGGATTGGGCGAAGAGATCTGGGAGCGAATCGACGCCCAGGAATACGTCAACGGCCTGCGCGAGGAACGGGATCATCGGCCGTGATCAAAGCAGCGCATTAGTGTAGAATCGGACAATCATGGCCGAGTTTACCAAAACGCTCGAAGTTCCCTTCACCGTGTCCGAGTACGGCGCGATCCGTATTGCCGACTCGCGCGTCAGCCTGGATTCGGTATTGCATCATTTCAAGCTTGGCGCGCCGGCCGAGCAGATCGCGCTAAGTTTCCCGACCTTGAAATTGGCGGATATCTATACAGCCATCGCCTTTTACCTCAATCATCGTGAGGAGGTCGAAGAATATCTACGGCAGCAGGAAGCGGAAGCTGGCGCTTTGTGGAAGCGAATCGAATCCGATCCCGAGCGACAGGCGGCGATGGCCGAACTGCGCGAGCGCATCCAGGCGCGATGGACAGCGCTGCAGGAACACAAGACTCCTGCTGCCTGAGATCAGTCCCTCATGACGCAACGCTGAGGCAACGCCGATAAAATACTGACCCAACGATCTACTGATCATGCTGCGTTTATTTATAGATCAGGACTTTGATCAGGACATTTTGCGCGGGCTGATGCGGCGTGTTGCGGAGGTCGAGGCTGTCACAGCTTATCAAGTTGATTTGAGCAATGCGACGGATCAGGAACTGCTCATCTGGGCGGCAAAAGAGCGGCGAATTGTCCTCACACATGATCGACGGACGATGCCGCAGCACGTGGCGGATCTCCTGAATGCCGGCCAGGCAATCGCCGGCGTCATTGTCGTTCCCAGGCAGTTGCGCATCAGACAGGCAATCGACGAACTTGAATTGATTGTCCTCTGCAGCGAAGAGAACGAATGGGCCAATAACGTTTGGCAACTACTGCTCTGAGCTTATTCGCGATCGAGATTGAGAAGACTGAACAATTACTGAACAATTATGCGCCGAATACCCTCTAAAACTGATTTATCCGCAGCAATTCCCGGTTTAGGAGGAAAGAGAGATAACGGAACAAACGAAATGAAACGAAAATTACGGAAAAGTTGAATATTTCCGTGTGTTCCGTCTAATTTCGTGTGTTCCGTTATCTCTCTTACGTCTCGCGCTTTGTACCAATCTCCTGCGGATAGATTTAGCGAACTTCCTTGCGGTCATGCAATTCCCATATCATCATCTGCAGGGATCAAAATCGATGATGCATTTATCTCGAGCCGCAGCGCGCCGATTACGAAGCCAGGCGCCAGGCGGCCCGCGACGCAGAACCGATTTTTAATCAAAAATCAGGCGAGGCGCGTCGCCGCTTGTTGACCTCTCAGTGCGAGTTCGTTTTCTTGCCGCGCTTGTCGCCATCATAATTACCAGTCGCAATAACTGGTTCGGATCCGAATGATTGACCGCTGCCCTTTCTGCCGCCTGGAAGAGGCGAGAGTCTTCTACGAAAGTCCGCAGGTAATCGGACTGTGGGATAAGTTCCCCGTCTCTCCGGGCCACGCACTTCTCATACCGCGCCGGCACATACCGACATGGTTCGACGCCGCTCCCGATGAACGATCAGCCTTGACGACTGCACTTGATGAGGCCAGGGTCGTCATCGAGAGGCTGCACTCGCCCGACGGTTACAACATCGGTATCAACGTCGGCGATGCGGGAGGGCAGACAGTCGGCCACCTGCACATCCATCTCATACCTCGCTACAAGGGCGATGTAGCCGATCCGCGCGGAGGCGTACGCCACGTCATTCCGAATTACCTGATCGAGCCGCCGCGTATTCTACTCAAACCGCTGGTAACGGGCGGAGAGGACCCGCTCTGGCCGAGGTTGCGGGCCGATCTTGATCGCGCCATTGCTGCAGATATCGTAGTCGCTTTCGTGCTCACGAGCGGTGTTGATCTCGTCATCGAGCATTTGCGTGATCTGCTGGCGCGCGGCGGTCGGGTGCGCTTGCTGACCGGCGACTACCTCGACGTGACAGATCCGCACGCGCTTATCAAATTGCTCGATCTGAGCGGTGAAGTAGAGATGCGCGTCTACGAAGCCCGGCAGACGAGCTTTCACCCGAAGGCTTACATTCTGCATCTCGACGACGGTGAGACGATCGCTTATGTCGGCAGCTCGAATCTGAGCCGCCAGGCGCTGACCGCAGGAATCGAATGGAACTATAGAGTGATACCCTTCGCCGATCGTACCGGCATCGGGCAGATCAAGGCTGCATTCGAGCAATTGTTTCGCAGTACGTCGACGCAAGCCGTCACTGACGAGTGGATCCATGCTTACCGTGATCGCCGTCAGGCGAGGCTGCCGCTTAAAGTCGATATCCCTGCCGAGGCGCTGGAGCCGCCGCCCGCTCCGCATGAAGTTCAGCAGGAGGCTCTGGCCGCGCTGCGCGCAACGCGAGAGGCAGGCCATGCCGCAGGTCTGGTGGTGCTGGCAACTGGATTGGGCAAAACATGGCTGTGCGCTTTCGATAGTCGCGAACCGGGATTCGACCGTGTGCTTTTCGTCGCACATCGCGAGGAGATCCTTGAACAGACCCGGCGGACCTTTCGTTGCATTCGCCCGACGGCGCGCATCGGGAAGTATACGGGAAAGGAGAAGACAATCGAGGCCGAGGTTGTTCTCGCTTCGATCCAGACGCTTGGTCGTGTCGAGCATCTGCGGCGTTTTCCGGCGGATCACTTCGATTACATCGTTGTCGACGAGTTTCACCACGCTGCCGCGCGCACGTACCGGCAACTGCTGGATCATTTCACACCGAAGTTTCTGCTCGGGCTGACGGCGACGCCGGAACGGATGGATGGCGGCGACTTGCTCGCGCTATGTCAGGGGAATCTCGTCTACAACTGCGATCTGATTGACGGAATCCGGCGCGGATTGCTCTCGCCGTTTCATTACTTCGGCGTGCCGGATGAAGTGGACTACAGGAACATACCGTGGCGCAGCGGCCGCTTTGACGAAGATGAGTTGACGAAGGCGGCGGCAACAGAAAAACGGGCGCAGAATGTATTCGAGCAGCACCGCAAATGCGGGGGGAAGCGCACTCTCGCTTTTTGCTGCTCGCAAAAACACGCCGATTATATGGCGGATTACTTTGGGCAACAGGGCATAAAAGCGGCGGCCGTGCATTCCGGGGCGGGATCAGCGCCGCGCGCCGCATCGCTCGAAGACCTTGCTTCCGGCGACCTGCAAGCGGTATTCGCCGTCGATATGTTCAACGAAGGGGTAGATGTGCCGGCGATCGATACGATCATGATGCTCAGGCCGACGGAGTCTCCCGTCATCTGGTTGCAGCAGTTCGGACGGGGTCTGCGGAAAACTGAAGGCAAAGATCATCTTACGGTCATCGATTATATCGGCAACCATCGCGTATTTCTGAACCGGCCGCGAATGCTGTTTGATTTGCCGCCCGGAGACGCTGCAATCCACGATGCGCTCAACCGGGTTGCAAACTATATGCTGGAACTGCCGCCGGGATGCGAGGTGACCTACGAACTTGAGGCAATCGACATCCTGCGCGGGTTGCTGAAGGCGCCGCGAGGCGGTCAGATCGATGACGCGGTCGAGAATCAATATCGCGATTTCCGCGACCGAAACGGCGTGCGTCCGACGGCTGTCGAAATGTATCGGGATGGTTATTTACCGCGATCGCTCAAACAACTTCATGGTTCGTGGTTCGACTTCGTCGGAAGCATGGGCGATCTCTCATCCTTGGAAAAAGAGACGCTTGAGGAAGCACGAGAATTCCTGCGTGCGCTTGAGGCAACGCCACTTGAAAAGAGCTTCAAGATGGTCGTTTTGCTGGCGATGCTCGATGCGGATGCCTTTCCGGGTCAAATCGGGATCGAGCAGTTAGCGGCAGGTGTAAAAAGAATCGCTGCACGCTCTGAGACCTTGCAACAGGATTTCGGCCAGGCGCTAAATGATTGGGCGAAGCTGCGGCGATTGCTGATCCAGAATCCGATCAAAGCATGGGTTGAGGGGAAAGGGATGGGTGGCTGGAGCTATTTCGACTTCAAGGAAGATCTCTTGAGCGGCGGTGCGGCTTTCACTCAACTGAAGCGAGACGTGTTTCAGGATCTCGTGCGGGAGATCGTCGAGTGGCGGCTCGAAGAGTATCATCATCGTTTGCGCCTTGGCGCATCAGAAAGCAGGATCATCTGCAAGGTCTCCCATTCATCGGGCCGGGCGATCATCCGTCTGCCCGATCGCAATACTGAGGCGGCGATTCCGGAGGGATGGCATAAAGTGATCGCTAATGGCGAAGAGTACGAGGCCCACTTCCGGAAAGTGGCGGTCAACGTTTTGCGGCGGCACTGTGGGGGAGACAATGAACTGAACGAACTGTTGCGCCGTTGGTTCGGACCGCGAGCCGGATTGCCCGGAACCGATTTCAAGGTGGTGTTTAAGCCCCGGGGCGAAGGATATGAACTGGCGC
>JAHBSF010000004.1 GCA_019639255.1 Acidobacteriota bacterium
GGGCACGCTACTTCGCAAGCTGAACGAACGCCCTGCGGGGTTGGAAGAGCGCGATGAGCCGTTCCTACAGCAAGTGAGTGAGCGGCTGAAGCTGATCATGGATCGCGATGTGGTTACCCGCATTGTCGAAGAGTTCAAGTCGCTGCAAACCGCCGAGCAACGGGCCGAGTGCCTCGTGCGGATGGTCGGGCTTTACCAGGCAGACGGGATGCCAGACGAACTGGCAAGCCGCCTAGTGGCGATATTGGAAACGGGGGCTGCCGTATGAACGTAAAGCTGATGTTAGACGCTTCGGGCGAGAACACCTGTCCAGACGGGTTTCTTGCAGTAGAATCAGAGGTTGAGTTTCTGCGGCGCGAGGGGAACGAGCAGCAACTGTTCGTGAGTGGCGAACGGCTCTGCCAGTGGGCCCGCGAACTTTGCCGAGGGCGAGGGCTGAAGGAGGGCACCGCCTATGTTGATTTGCCCTCGCCCCGCAATCGCTTGCGCCTACTAGTCGGCGATTGGGCGAATGAAGTACAGGCAGACGTGCTGGCTCGCGCAGTTGATTTGCTCCAACGATATCCACACCTGACGCGCGGCGGGTTGCTGGCACAGCTCACGGGAGAAGAGTTCTGGGCCGAAGCACCATCACAGGAACACGCAGCTCGCTGGCTGCTCGCCAAATTTGGTGCGGAGTTGACGCCGCTAGTCGATGCAGCGCGTGAGATGTGGGCACGGGACTGTGGAAACGAGCAGATGAGACGGTTGTACAAGCTGCCGCTCGGTGAGCGGCAGTCGACTTTGAAAGAGTGGTTAAACGCTGAAGATGAATGGGCGGAGTGGAGCTTTTTCCCGCTGGCAGTAGAAGGTGAAGCGGCGGAAATGCTCAAGGCCATATGGGGGCAAAAGCTCCGGCAGACAAACGGGCAGGCGATCGAAAAATTCCCCACTAAAAATCCCAACGCCCGATGCATCGCAGCAGAGGCTTATGATTACTTCCGCTACCACGCGAGTCACCTGACGCTTGGCACGGTAGCACTCATAGGCCCACTATTGTCGCCTCAGCAACGAAGTCGCTTAGAGCGACTGGTCCCACGAGACGTTCCCGCACCGCTACCGGTTGACGCAAGCGAGCAAGTAGCTGTGGCCTGGGCGGTGCAGCAGTATTTGCCGTACCGTGAGTGGCAGGTCGCGGCCGCGCTAGATGACGAAACAACCGGGCAAGCAGCGGAAGAAATCGGCGAGTCATTCGCCAATTGGCTGCTCGAAAACTATCCACGCCTGACGACAAAGAATTACGCAGATTCGCCGCTTAACATTCGTACCAAGTACGTCGTCAGTGAACTGAGCAAGTCCTATCGCGTGTTGTGGGTCGTTGTAGACGGGTTGAATTACCTCAACCATCGGCGGCTGTTACAACTTTTAGCGACGACGGAGGCTGCGCTGACGGTTGAAGAAGATCGCAGGCTGCTGGCTGTGCTGCCGACGATCACGGAGCAAGCAAAATATGGGATGACGAGTGGACTGCTGCCGCGTGAGAACCTGAACAGCGAATGGGAGATCAGAAAGGTTTTAGGTGGCAGTTTCCCACAAGCGAAGTATGCGGGTGTTGAGCAAGTGGACAAGCTCAAAGCGTGGCTGGCCGACAAGAACATCGGGTTGTGCTACTGGAATATGACGGCGGTGGATGATTGCTACCACAAGCAGACTGACGCGGACGCCATTCAACATAACATCGAGGCTCGACTCGATGCACTGGCTAAAAACATCAGCGCGATTGTGGCGGCGGCGGAGAACCCTGATCGTGTGGCCGTCGTGATCTCCACCGATCATGGTCAGATGCTCGGTCCATGCGTGGCACGTATAGAGAAGTTGAATGGCGCTAAGGTGCATGGGCGCACGGCCAAAGGCGATCCGTTGGCGCTGGGCAATGCGGCAGAGCCCACCTACGTCAAGGCGGCTGATAGCTCCGCGGTTCTGCTCAATGAGACGATGTTTCAATTGGGCGAGCCAATGACGCTCGCCCTCAGGTCGTATTACTTCGGTGGGTGGGCGCAGGATTCGCGCGGTCGGGCCTGGGGCGTACACGGCGGGCTATTCCCGGAGGAAGTCATCGTCGGTCTCTCTGTTCTGCGGCGTCACCATCAACGGAAACCTGTGATGGCGGGCGTGAGGGGAATTGGCGAAGTCGGTAAACCGGGCCGAATGACTTTTTGGGTCGACAATCCGAACCCAGCGCCTCTCTGCCTGTTGACGCTTACACTCAACGAGGTGGCTGAGTATCGACCATCACTTCCGCTGAATAGAGAGGTGGAAGGTTTATCACAATCTCCCATCGAACTGGAGTTGCAAAAGTTCCCTGCCCCGCTTAGCGGTGACAGTCTGAGCCTGACCGGCACGCTTATTTATGAGTTCGGTGATGGCGTGCGCTGCGAATGCGCCGTGACGGGCACCTTGATTTGCAAACAGATGTACAGTGGGCAACGACCTTCGCTGCGCGACAGGTTCAAGAAATGAGTACTGAACTAAACCAGAAAGTGCGTGAAATATTTGGGCCTCTGGCGATGGACAAGCGCAGACTGCCATCGAGCGGCCTAACAAAGACAGGCATCCCGGCTTACGTCGCAGAATGGGTGCTGGAAGAGATCGTTCCTGGAAAGGGGCCTCTAACGAATGAAGAGCGGGCGACGCTCGAAAAATTCACGGAGCAGATGATACCACGCCGCAACGAGCAGAATATCTATCGCAACCGCCTTCTTACGGGCGAAATCGTGCCGTTGCTATCATACATGAATGTAGAGGTCAGCCTTTCACGCTCAAAGCAGGATCGCTTCGCCAACATTCAGGCATTAGGGTTTAAGGACTGCTGGATTGCTGACTCTATCGTCGAGAAGAACAAAGATCTGCTCAGGCACGGGATGTGGGGCATTATCGAATTGATCGGCACGAAAGAGGGTGTGCAGGTCGCTGGGTTCGAGCCAATGCAAGCATCGGTTGACTTGAAACAGTTTTATGAGAAACGGCGAGAGTTCAACGCTGACGAATGGCGCGAGTTGATGCTCACCTCCGCTGGCTACAACCCAGCGGCATACACTGTCAACGAACAGATCCTGATTCTTTGTCGCCTGCTGCCGCTCGTACAGAAAAATTTGCACCTGATGGAACTTGCCCCGAAAGGGACGGGTAAGAGTCACATCTACATCAATATAAGCCCGCGAGTTTATTTGACGAGCGGTAATCTGACACCTGCCGTTCTGTTTTTTAACAACGCAACAGAACAGCCGGGTCTGCTCGCACGTTACGACGTGATCGTAATTGACGAGGTTCAGCGTGTCCGCTTGGAGAATCCAGGCGAGATCATAAGCAACCTGAAAATCTATTTGGAGAATGATCACATCCGCCGCGGCGGCAAGGTTGACTTACCGAGTGACTGCAGCCTCGTGATGCTCGCCAACATCCCGCTCTCAGAAAACCAAGAGCCAGATTCGGAACTCGTCGTTGAGTCCCTCCCTGAATTCATGCGCGAGACAGCTTTCCTTGATCGCTTTCGCGGAATTATTCCAGGCTGGATGATTCCGAAGTTCCATCAAGGCTGCATCGCGTGCAGTGCTGGACTGAAGGCAGATTTCTTCAGTGACACACTAACTGCGATGAGACATGAGACACGCCACGAGGAATGGGTTCGCAGCCAATTGACTTTCCCGAGAACAGACATTAGAGACCAACGGGCTATTACAAGCATTGCAGGTGGACTGCTGAAAATCCTCTATCCTGATCTTAACGTAACACCCGACAGCTTTAAGAATTACTGCTTAGATCCTGCTGTGCAATTACGGCAAATTGTCAGGAACCAACTCTGGCTGCTAGACCCAGAATATCGAAAAGCTGACAAACAACTGAACGTTGAAGTCATTTGATCTTGGAAACTTGAATTGGACCCATACGCATCTTTATTTTCGCCTTCCACCGGGCCATTTTCGCCCCCCACACACACAGCGAGATCTTGCAGATCTGCTCTCCCCACCCTGCTGAAAATTCCCCATAAACGCTCTGGCACACTACTTGCTCTATTTATGGGCATCCATAAGAAACATAAGACATTGGAGGCAAGTAATGAACGAGAAGGTAGAAAAAGCCAGACTTATCAAGCGGGAAGAGCGGCAGGAATACCGGCGTCGGGAGCAGCGCAAGCCGATGATTCAGAGCGAATCGCGGGCGCGGCGGGCGGCGGATGACGTGGTGCGGGGCTGGATCGAGAGCCGTCGGGAGCAGAAGTCAAGCGCGCATGCCAGTTTTGCGGCGCTGTTTGCCGATTAACCTGCGCGATTATCCCGCCTGCGATTCGGACCGTCCCCGTTACTTCCTGATTTACCAAGACTTTTCCAGATACAAGTCATTCCGGTCGGGCATCGATCAGGCGGACAGTATCTCGATGTGCGCACCGGGCCGTATCTCTCCGCCCCTCACTACACGGCCGAGCCAGCCGCATCGCCGGTAAAGCCGCTTGGGCAATCGGTTATCGAGTTTGGTCAACACGCCGCAGGGTTTACGCATTTCACTCAATTCGATTTCCGCCTCGCCGATGCGCAATCTCGCGCCTTCGCGCAAATCGTCAAGCGGCAGATTGGCGGTAATCAGATTTGCGCTCAACTGTTCGGCCGTGACCGTAAACCCTTCACTTTGCAGCGCGCGCAGCGTCTCATCCGCAAACAGGCTGATTTGCCGAAGCGGGTCCGAGCCTGCATGACCGTCCCCGGCAAGCCCAATGCCGGCAACAAGTTCGCCGCTGCTTACCGCCTCCTTGCCGCCGCTTTTCCGATCCCCCGAATATACCGCTACAAGCCGCCCCTCACGCCCCGGAATTTCGCCCCGATTCTCCACTTCACCCCACTCCCTTCATCTTTGATCGACCCGCGCAGTATACAACGGAAGCCGTGCGCAAAAAAAATCTCTCCACTTAAATCACTATCTCCAATATGGTTAACCCTTTACCCGAAATCGTGTAGTCCATTCGCCTCTCGTGCGTGGTATACTGCCGGGCGTCAATAATTCATAAACTTTAATTTTCACGGTTATATGCGAATAACATTTATGCGCGGGGCTGTTCCTGCGTGCACATTCATAGTACTGCTCAGTCTGGGGATCAGCGCCCGGTCGCAGAATCCCTTGCCCACGGAAAACCCGGCATCATTACAGAAAGCGGAAGCGGTTGCAGAAACGAAAGCAGATCCCCCGAAGGTAAGTCCGGTAAATCCGCCCATTGAATTCAGTCTTCATCCTCCCGAAATAAAGCTCAAGGCGGCGAAGTTCTCCGAACCTGATCTGCTCAATAAAACTGCGCCGCGCCCGTTCAAGGCGACTGCCTACAGCTTGCGGGGCCGTACGGCAAGCGGCGTACAGACGCGGCACGGAATAGTCGCGGCTGATCCCGAGGTATTGCCGCTCGGATCGGTAGTCGAGATCAGGGCGGGCAGCTATTCCGGCGTGTATACGGTTCAGGACACGGGCAGCCGCGTCAAGGGCAATCTCGTAGATGTATGGATGCCCTCGACGACCGAGGCCCGGCAGTTCGGCCGCCGCACCGTGAAGCTCCAGGTTCTGCGCTACGGCCCGTCAAAAACCACAAAACCGCCGGTACGCAAACAGCAGAATAAATAACGGAACAGACGAAACAAAACGAAACGAACGGATAAGAAGTCCCTATCCGTTTGTTTCGTTTTGTTTCGTCTGTTCCGTTATTTCTTTTTCCGGTCGGATTGGCGCAGTTATTTTGTAACTGTATGATCTACGACGTATGCACGAAACCGAACACACCGAGATTCCTGCGCCGGCCGTACTCGTAGAGATAACGCGCGGTGCGCTCGTCGAATCGCGCCATCGCGGTTTTATTTCCGTTGCAGACGGAAGCGGTCGCGAAATCCTTTCTCTCGGCGATACGAAATCAAGGACCTACTTTCGATCTGCGGCAAAACCATTCCAGACAATTCCGATCATCGAAAGCGGCGCGGCAGCGCGTTTCCGGTTGACGCGCGCCGAACTCGCCGTAATAACGGGATCGCACAGCGGCGAATCAATTCATCTCGACGCCGTGCGCGCAATGCTTGGGCGCGCAGAACTCGATGAATCCCTGCTGCAATGCGGCGCGCACATGCCGTTTGACGCTGCGACATCTCGTCTTATGCGTTCGCGCGGCGAAGCGGCCGCCGCGCTTCACAACAACTGTTCGGGCAAACACGCCGGTATGCTGCTGCTTGCAACGCATCTCAATGCGCCGCTTGAGTCCTACATCGATCCCGCACATCCGGTTCAGCAGCGCATACTCTCGACGCTTGCCGCATTCGCCAATGCCTCACCCGATTCCATAGGCATATCGATCGACGGATGCAGTGCGCCGGTTTTTGCGCTGAGCATTGCGGAGATGGCGCGCAGCTATGCACGGCTCGTAAACGACCGGGGCGAGAATATATACCCCGGGCTGCGCGCGGCGGCGGCAGAGGTCGCAGCCGCGATGCTCGAGCACCCGGAGATGATCGGCGGCACAAGCAATCGGCTCGATACGGACCTGATGAGGGAATCTAAAGGTGCAGTGATCTCGAAGGTGGGAGCCGAGGGCGTGCAGTTGCTCGGCGTGCTCCCGTCCACGCGTTTCCCGCACGGGCTCGGAATCGCAATCAAGATCGAGGACGGGGATATAAAACGAGCGCGCGATCCCGTAGTCCTCGAAACGCTCAGGCAACTAGGCGCAATAGACGAGAGCGTCTGCACGCGGCTCGAACGTTATGCGCACACAGAAATCCATAATCACCGCCGTATTGAAGTTGGCGAAGTGCGGACGTGTTTCCGTTTCTGATCGGGAGAAACCGCGGAATACACGGAAAAGAGAACGGAAAAGCGCGGAATGGTGAACGGATGCTTCTGGTAATGTTTCGCGCCTTCGTGTTTTATTTCTGCGTATTCCGCGTTCTTCCAACAGCCGTTATCAGTCGTTATCTTTCTTGTCGCCCGGTTTGACGGCGCGCTTGATGCCGCGGCCCACGGCCTTGGCCCCTTCGGCGGTTTTTTCGCCCGCAGTCTTTGCGCCCGAAGCCGTAGCGCCGCCTACGGCCTTGGCGCCGTCTACGGTTTTATCCGCAACCTTTTCAGCGGTATCCGCTGTAGCTCCGGCGGCGGTTTTCACGCCCGACGCCGTGGCATCGGCGGCCGTAGTTGCGCCCGATGCCGTAGCGCTGCCCGCGGTTTTGCCTGCGGATCCTGTAGCTCGCGCTGCGGTAGCAAGGGCGCTGCCGGTGGAAGTCATAGCTCTTTCGATCCAGGAAGGATCGTCGATTTCGGATTCGCTGCCGTCGTCCCGGTTCGTTAGCACGACCTTGCGTTCGCCTCCGGCCGAAGTCTCGCGCGTGACCTTCGCCACTTCGCCGCTCGGGAACGTACGGACTTCAGTCTTCGAACCGTCGGAATAAGTTGTTACGACCGTAGTCGAGCCGTCGTCGTTGGTCACGGTCTGCTCATCGGTCGGAGTTCGTGCGGCAGATTCGGCGCCGGCAGATTCGGGCGTAGCAGATTCGGGCGTAGCGGTCGGGCTCGGCGAAGCCGTTTCATCCGTGCCCGTTGAACAGGCGGCGAAGAAAACACCGAACATCACGATTGCAGCGACGAGCACCACTCTTCTCATTGGATTCATTGGATTCATTGGACTCTCCATGTATTTCCGCTGAATGTTGTGTTTCCGGGTAATACGCTACGGGGAATGCAATGATGGTAGCACCTGCCCGACGCCGGCGACAAGGCGGGGATCGGAACGAAAAAGAGAGATAACGGAACAAACGAAAATAGACGGAACAAACGGAAATGTACGGTAACTACGGAAAGTTTGGTAATTTCCGTTTGTTCCGTCTATTTTCGTTTGTTCCGTTATCTCAGTCTCAGCATTTCGATGCGCGCTGCAAGGTCGGCGCCCGACATTCCGCGGAAGCGTTCGGGCAGCATCGAGCGCGAGGTGGCTTCGCGCGCCGCGACGAGTTCCTGATATTCGATCGCCATTTCATCGCGCGCCGGAGTGAACTCTTCGGCTACGCGCTGCAGGTCTTCATCCGCAACTTCGGTGCGCCCGGCCTGACGCGCCAGTCGCCGCGTGCGTATGATGATGGACTCTATGTCTGCACCCGAAAGGTGCAACGCGTTGCGGGTAATGGGGGTCCAGTCGGTGATTGAGTGTCTGGAGAGGTTCTTGCGCGCCATGGCTTCGGCGATTTCGAGCCTGTCCTGCTCGGTTTCCGGGTAAAAAAGCGATATATGCTCTTCGCAGCGGCCCTGACGTTTCAGATCGATCGGCAGAAGGTCGGGGCGCGAAGTCATCAGTATCCACAGTATTCGCCCGCGATTGGCCGTATTGCTCATCGCGGCGGCGATCTTTGAGAATACGCGCTGATTGACTCCCGAATCGCCGCCTCCCTCGCGGTTGCCGAGCGCGGCGTCGGCTTCATCGATCAATACCACGATCGGGGCGAGCGCCTGGAGCAGTTGCAGGATCTTTTCGAGATTCGCTTCGGTCGAGCCTACCCACTTGTCGCGGAAATTCCTGAACTCAACCACGTTCAATCCGCAATCGCGCGCAAAACATTCGGCCAGAAATGTCTTGCCCGTGCCCACAGGCCCAGACAGCAGTATCCCCATCGGCGCTTCTTCGCGATTGCCCGCGCGAATCGTTTCGGCGATCTGGCGCAGGTATTCCTTTGCTTCCTTCAATCCGCCCACGTTTTCGAGTCCGTGGCGCGGTTGAATGAATTCCACGAGCCCGGCGCACTCGGCCTCTATGATTTCCTTCTTCTTGATCCTGACATCGGCGTAGGTCAGGCCGTCGTCGGAGTACTGCGCGGCGCACAGCAGCGACCGCAGATGCACGTAATTCAGCCCCGAAGTCATCTGCGCGAGTTGATCCGGATTCATCTCCACTTTCGAGATCGGATAGGCGCGCAGGAATTCGCCCAGGTATTCGCGGCGTTCGTTTTCGTCCGGATACGGCACGCGTATGGATGCGAGGCGCGCGTTTTCCCGCACGCGCGGATGCACATCGGCGAGGGATTCTGCGATAAGAACTACGAGATTATCCGATTCCATCAACCGCGGATGCGTCAACCACCGCTGTAAAGACACCAGCGCGTTGCGGTCGTCGCTCGACAGATGGCTGATTTCACCTGCGGGGAAAATGGTTTCGAGAAAATTGATTATCACGGCTACGCGGTCCGCGTAATACAGAAACCGCTCGATCATAGGAAGAGCGCGCGCCGGATCGCGCGGCAACTGATTTGCGCTCGATATGTTGAGAAGCGGGTCGGCGACGCGCTGCTGCGCGAGAAACGCCCTCAATGTTTCATCCGAATCGAAGGTGATGCCCTCGCTGCGGTTGTAAAGCACTATGCCTTTGCCGCCGAGCAGTTCGCGCTGGAGAAATCCGAGCAGCGACTGGTAGGAATTGCGGCCCCGCACCAGATCGTAGACGTTGTAATGCAGCAGGAAATGGCTGGCTTCGCCCGCGCGATACTTGCGCGCAAGCTCTGCGGCCCACGCGGGCAGGCGATCGGAAACCGTAAGCGAATGCGTGCTGTTGGCCATAATACCGGGGAATACGCCGCGGAAATCCCGATCCGTGCATTCCCATTCCGCGAATCCGGCGGTTTCTATTGCTTTGGAGCGGTGAAATCAAACCGCACGATTGCGCTGATGGGGCGCTTGTCGTCGGCGAAAAGATTCGGTGAAAACTCCCACTGACGGACGGCGGAGAGCACCGCCGCGTTCATTTCCGGGAAGGTCGAACTGATGATATGGGCGTGAGCGATGCGGCCGTCGGGCGCAATTTCGACGCGGGTACGAACCGCTCCGTTGAGCTGCCTTCGCTTGAGGTCCTCGGTTACATCGGGAACGATCCGGCGCGTAGCCGCGGCTTCGATCTCCTCCGATTTCGCTTCATCGAGTATGCGCGCTTGCGAAACGGGCGGCGTCAGTTCGACCGAAAACGCAAAAACCAGCATATACACTTCGTCGCCGAACGCCGCGCGCGGTGCATCGGGACGCAGGAAGGTAATGTAATCATCCGTACTGATGCGCAGACCGGGTACGGTGTAGAAATACGACATGCCGTCTTCGACTTCCACGGTTTCGATATCGAGCGATATCGCCTGAGGGCGGCCGAAGTTAAGGTTGGTTTCTACGATGAGCGCCGTGCCGGGCGTTTTGCCGTCGCCGTAGCTGTTGGCGCCGGAGAGCATCAATTCGAGCACACGCCCTTCGGTAGAGCCCAGAACCACCCGGGTTGCACGCGAAGACCGGAAAACGCGCAGTTGGCTGCTGCGTATGAGCGCGAGATCAAACCCGGGATAAACCTTCCCGAAGGCGTTCAGCCATTTCTCTTCATCGTCAAGCCCCTCGGTTCGCAAACGATAAACCTGGCCGCTCACATCACCGACGCTTGCGGGATCGATGCGCGCCTGATATACGCGCGCCATAACCTGAAACGGCGGGAGCGGCTCGCGCTTTATCTCGGGCTCCGGCTGCGCGGCGGGACGCTGCGGTTGCGGACGCCGCGTAGTTGGCCGGCGCGTCTGCGCCTCGACCGGACTGGGCATTAACGCGACGATCAAGGCCAGGCACACAAGGCTCAGGGCTGCGGATTTAAACCGCAAATACTCGCAATTCAGCAAAACGATGATTCCTCCCGGAACTAACTAAAACTAACTAAATCAAACCACACGACTTCGGGGCATAAAAGAGAGATAACGGAACAAACGAAATTAGACGGAAACTACGAAATATTCAACTTTTCCGTGATTTTCGTGTTATTTCGTATGTTCCGTTATCTCTCTTGTTGTCTCAGCGCCGTTCGGCGGCCAGGGTTGGCCGGAACTGCGCGGCATCGCGCTGCAGGGCGTCGAGCTGGGTCATAACCGGGGCGGTCTGCTGCAAAATCTCCCTCGTGGTCTCGATCGACGAAAGAAGCGTGTCGAAATCGAGCGCCGAAATATGCTCGGGCGTAGGCATCGTTACCACCTGATCGTTTACCAACCCGAAAAAGTTTTCGATCATCTGCAACTGCGCTTCGACCCGTTTTACGCTGCGCTCTATATCGTCGAAGGTCTGAATCCTTCTGCGCAGGATCGCCACGTTCTTTTCGTGCAACTGCCGTGTAGCCTCGTCGGAAAACTCGGCGGCCCGCTCCGCCTGCCGCAGTTGGTTTTCTATCGCCTGCCGGTTGATGGAGCGCAGATGGTTCCTGCGCCGGCGATATTCGTCGAGCAGGTCCACGAACGCTTCCCACGTGGTTTCCAGTTCGCGCACCTGCGGCGGAGTTTCCTGAAGGCGCGCAAATTTCTTGAAGTTGCTCGCGATCTGATTCTTCATCCAGCTCAGGTAATCCACCGCCTCGCGCTCGCGCGGATCGAAGGTCTTGATCAGCTCCAGACGCTGCTTGCGGCGCCAATCTTCCATCAGGCGCCGCGAACGCCGATCCACGATGCGCCGGTAAAAAGTCGATGCGGGCACCGTCGCAAGATAAAACCCTTCGGCGACCAGCGCGCCCGCAAGCACGAAAGTCGGATCGAGAAACCCGGTAGTAGCGGCGTAGGCCGCCGCCGCTCCTGCCAGCAGCAATCCGCCGATGTTGATCGGTTCCTTGAGCGCTTCCTTGATGTAGGAAATCCTGAATTCCATCGCCGGTCAAAAGAGGGATATCGTCACCTCTTCATTCCTTCAACTTCGGCCTTTCGGACGGAATCTCGACCGAGCCGAGCGTTTTTTCGACGTTGACTACGGGCGCACCCTCGCCGAGCGCGGCGGACGGCGCTTCGGGAATAAGCCCCATTTGCCGCTTGTAGGCCGAGAGCATATCGAGCGCTTCGATGTTTGCGACTTCGGCTTCGATTTCGTTCATCTTCGAATCTATGCCGAAAGAGGCCAGATCGGCCTTGGCTTCGGCTGCAGCGGCGCGGCGCGAGATCTTTTCGCGCATATCGTCGAACGTCGCCGAATCGTCGCCTACCTGAAAACTCGCCATCGTCTGCGCCAACTGCTCCTGCATGCGCGCCTGCTTGCTCTGCGCAATCAGATGCATCGCTTCATCGGATTTGCGCTTCATCTGAATCAGGTAGTTGTCGCGGAACTTCATCGCCTTTTCGGAGGCGACTTTCGCGGCGGCAAGCTGCGCACGGGTAGTCTCGACGGCCTTTTGGGTGGTCTGAAGTTCGCCTATGTATGCAGTGGCCAGATCGTCGCGGTTCATCTTGATCGCGGCCTTGACCTTCGAATCAAGCGTGGCGAGTTTGCCGGACTGCTCTTCGAGCGAACGCGCCAGCAGTTTTTCGTTGGCTACAACCTGCGCGACATTGTTGTTCATCTGCGGAATCTTGTCGCGCATGTCGCGGATGACCTGTTGAAGTATCAATTCCGGATCTTCCGCGCTGTCGATCAACCCGCCGAATATCGACCGGAAGAGCCGTTTCAGTCTGCTCCACATCGTTAGTAGTTCCTTTCCTCCGCGAAGTGGTGGGTGGGGCCCTCATCGCGATCGCAGCCCCGTCAGCCGCCCGACGGTTACAGATGTGATACGCCGGCAAGCCCTGCGAAGTTCTATCACTCCGGATGCGGCCGCGCATCCGACGCCCGAAAGTATAACAGCAGCGTCAACCCAAGCGCCAGACGCAGGAAGAAGAAGTGCTGAGTGCTCATCGCCCTATATCACGCCGGAACTGCATACCGTCAAACGCTATGCGTTCAACCGCCTCATATGCCCGCGCCGTTGCCGTCGGGAGATCCGTTGCTCGCGCCGTCACACCCAGCACCCGCCCTCCAGCCGTCTCCACACTACCGTCGCTTCCCCGCGTACCGGCGTGAAATACAACCACGCCCTCGATCTGCTCGGCGTGGGGGATGCCCGTAATGGTATGCCCCGTCTTGTAACTCCCCGGGTATCCGGCCGATGCCAGCACGATGCAGGTTGCCGCATCCACGCTCCAGGCCGCGCTCCACAGTCCTTTTACACGAGAAAGGTCGCCCCCGGCCGCAGCCAGGCAAATTTCGCCCAAGTCTCCGTCAAACCGCCTCAATATGGCCTGCGTTTCCGGATCCCCCATACGCACGTTGAATTCCAGCGTCTGCGGCCCTTCAGCCGTCAACATTACTCCGCAATAAAGAACACCGCGAAATTCCATCCCGTCGCGCCGCGCCCCTTCAAGCGCAGGCTCCACTACCTCGCGGCATATCCTCCGCTCCGTTTCCCCATCGATCAGGCCCGGCAGCGAAAATGCTCCCATTCCGCCGGTATTCGGGCCGCGGTCGCCGTCAAACGCCCGTTTGTGATCCTGCGCCACCGGCATCGCAGCGTAATCGACGCCGTCGCTGAAAACCATATACGATGCCTCGCGGCCCGCAAGACACTCTTCTATTACAAGTCGCTCCCCCGCACTGCCCAGCCGCTGTTCAACCATAAGTTCGGCGATTGCGGTGCGGGCTTCCGCTTCATCCTGAGCCAGAATCACGCCCTTGCCCGCAGCCAACCCGTCGGCCTTGATCACAACCGGATAGCCGAATTCTCCGGATGCAACAATTCGTATTGCATCCTCCGGATTATCCACAACGCGGAAGCGCGCGGTCGGAATCCGGTGCCGCTGCATAAACTCCTTGGCAAACACCTTGCTGCCTTCCAGCCGCGCCGCCGCGCGACTCGGTCCGAATACGGGAAGCCCGCGCGCCCCGAACAAATCCGCTATTCCATCCACGAGCGGCTGCTCGGGCCCTACAACCGTAAGGTCGATCGATTCCCGCGCAGCGAAATCCGCTACGGCATTCAGATCCGAAGCATCTACAGCAACAGCCTCCGTAATACCGCGCAGTCCCGCATTGCCCGATGCGTTAAAAACGCGCTTTACGCCCGGACTGCGTTTGAGCGCCCAGGCAAGCGCGTGCTCGCGCCCGCCCGAACCTATGACCAGAACCTTCATGAAACCCGCTCCTCGACCGATGAAATTATGACTTCGCGGCATAAAAGAGAGATAACGGAAACTACGAAATGAAACAAAAATCACTGAAAGGCTGGACATTTCCGTCTGTTCCGTCTTTTTTCGTTTGTTCCGTCATCTCTCTTACCGTCTCACGCTTTGGATCGATTCAGACTCTACCGGGAATCCCGCCGCGCGTGAAGAGCAATCGCGGAGAACTCCGCGTTATCTCTTGCCGCGAATTTGATTCCGCGGAATTGTTCCAATACAATCGCCCCGCCGCAACGACTGACAAGCAACTGCTCGATCAACTAACGATATGTCCTCCGATCGCCGGCGCGAAATCAGTGAACTGGCGGACTGCACGCTTACGCGGGCTGCCGAAGATCGCGCCGAAACCGATCCCGCACTTGCCGCCGATACCAACGAAATCGATTCCTCCGACGCCGCTTCGCAATCCATCATAGGGCGCACGATCGGGGCTTACCGTTTGCGCGCACAGTTGGGCGCCGGGGGCATGGGCGTAGTTTACCTTGCCGAAGACGTGCGCCTCGGCCGAAGCGTGGCGATCAAGTTGCTGCCGCCCGACGCAAGCAGCCCCGACCGCGTTCGCCGCTTCCTGCGCGAGGCTCAGGCGGCATCAGCACTCAATCATCCGAATATCGTCACGCTTTATGACATAGGCGAATCGTCCGAAGGCCACTACATAGTAATGGAGCATATAAGCGGGCGCACACTTCGCGAAACGGGCAGGCAAAGGCTCACATCCGGGCAGATAGCCGAGATCGGGATTCAGGCGGCCCGCGCGCTTGAAGTTGCGCACGCATCGGGAATCATTCACCGCGACATCAAGCCGGAAAACCTGATGCTGCGCGAGGACGGATACCTGAAGGTGCTCGACTTCGGCCTTGCGCGCCTTGTAAATCCCCTTACGCTCGAACCCGAGTCGGCCTCGAACGATGAAACGCAACCCGGCGTCATAGTCGGAACGCTCAGTTATCTGTCGCCCGAACAGGCGCGCGGAGAGCGCGTGCGCACTTCGACCGACATTTTCTCGCTGGGCATCGTGCTCTATGAACTCGCGACGGGGCAGCGCCCGTTTCGCGGCGCCACGCCGATGCAACTGATCGAGGCCATCACGACCGTACCGCCTTTTGCACCTACGCGCCTGGTTCCCGAACTTCCTGCGACCCTCGAATCTCTTCTGCTGCGCATGCTCGACAAGGACCCGCGCCGCCGCCCCTCGGCTGCTGAAGTCGCAGCCGCGCTATCGGGCGAAGTTGCAACCCTCTCGACTGCGGCGTCGGCTGCGCCCCCGGGATTTGTGCGCGCGCCGCTGCAAGCCACGGTAGGCCGCGCCGAAGAACTCAATGCACTTCGCGATGCATTCAAATACGTAGAATCGGGGCGCGGGCTGATGGTATGCATTACGGGCGAACCCGGCATTGGAAAGAGCACGGTGGTCGAGTCTTTTTTATCGGAACTGGAAGCCGCGCCCAGGTCCTGTCGTATAGCGCGCGGCAGATGTTCCGAAAGGCTTGCGGGAGCCGAAGCGTATCTGCCCTTTCTGGAGATGCTCGACAGCCTGTTTGCAGGCCGCGAGCGCGAACGCGTAGCCCAGGTGATGAAACTGCTTGCGCCTACGTGGTATTCGCAGGTTTCGCCCCTGCCCTCAAACGAACCATCGCTGTCGGGCGGCGAACTGAAATCCACATCGCAGGAGCGAATGAAGCGCGAACTGGCGCTGTTTCTGACCGAACTTGCGGGGGAAAAACCGCTGGTGCTGTTCCTGGACGATCTGCACTGGGCCGACCCCTCGACTACGGATCTGCTCGCTTACCTCGCAACGAAATTCGACTCCTCGCGGCTGCTCGTGATTACTACTCACCGGCCGTCGGATCTGCTGCTCGCTAAACATCCGTTTCTGGCCGTAAAGCTCGAACTTCAGGCGCGCGGCGCTGCGCGTGAACTTCCGCTCGATTTTCTCGGCGCCGGCGCAATCGCGCAATTCCTGGACCTGGAGTTTCCCGGACACCGATTCGATCCGGAATTCGCCGCGCTGCTTCATCAGAAGACCGAAGGCAATCCGCTTTTTGTTACGGATCTGGTGCGCGAATTGCGCGAACGCGGAGTCATTGCGCACAACAACGGGCAGTGGTCGCTTGAACGCGATTTTCCGGAATTCGAGCGCGAACTGCCCGCCTCTGTTCGCAGTCTTATTCAGCGCAAGATCGACCGGCTCGATGAATCCGACCGCGCATTGCTCGCAGCAGCCGGCGTTCAGGGCGTCGAATTCGATTCGGCGGTTGCAGCGCGCGCTCTCGAACTCGATCCGCTCGAGGTCGAAGAGCGCCTCGAAGACCTCGAACGCGTGCACGCATTCATACAACTCATCGCCGAACAGGAAATGCCCGACCGCACGCTTTCGCTGCGCTACCGCTTCGTACACGTTCTTTACCAGAACGCGCTTTACGGATCGCTGCGCCCGACGCGCAGGGCGCAACTCAGCCGCGCGGTCGCCGCCGCACTCGAAGGATTTTACCGCAGGCAAAGCCCCGAGATTGCCGCCGAACTTGCGCTGCTGTATGAAGCGGCTCGCGCGTTTGCCCCTGCGGTTGATTATTTTCTTGCCGCAGCGCAGAAAGCCTCGCGCGTATTCGCCAATCAGGAAGCTGCGCATCTCGGGCGGCGCGCGCTCGACCTTCTGGGTTCGCTTCCCGAAGGTCCGGAACGCGATTCGAAGGAACTCGCCGCGCAGATGACGCTCGGAGTCGCGCTGATGTCGTTGAGAGGTTTCGGCGCCCCCGAAGTCGAAAGCGCTTACAGTCGCGCACGCCAACTCGTAGAGCAACTCGGCGATCAGGCGCCGCTTTTTAACGTCCTTTACGGGCTTTGGACCGTATCCGTAATCCGCACGCGCTACGCCGAGGCTCACCGGCTCGCCGACCGAATGATGAACCTCGCCCAGCATACGGCGGACTCATCGCAACTCGTACAGGCGCATTATGCACTCGGCATCACCCTCGATTATCTCGGCGAATACACACTCGCGCGCAAACACCTGGAAGAGGTGCGGGCGCTTTACGATCCCCGAGGGCATCGGTCTCACGCATCGGTTTACGGCATCGACCCGATGGTAGTCGGCGGGTCGCGCCTGTCCTGGATCTTGTGGGTGCTCGGTGAAACCGGGCGCGCACGCGAACTGATGGACGAGGTGTATCAGCTTGCGCGATCCATAAGGCATCCGCTCAGCCTCGGCTGCGCGCTCGTAACCGCGGCCGTGATGCACGAACTCTACGACGAACCGCAACGCGCCCTCGATCTCGCCGACGAAATCATAGCCCTGTCTTCCGAACACGGACTCGTAGTTACGCACGCGTGGGGATTATTCGAGCGCGGTTATGCGCGCGCGCGTCTGGGCGAGTCCGCAGCAGGCGCGGATGAAATGCGGCAGAGCCTCAGCACGCTGCGCGCCATCGGCTGCGAAATGGGAATATCGGGTTTTCTCGTGCTTCTGGCCGACGCATTGTGCGACGCGGACCGCATAGACGAAGCGCTCGAAGTCATCGACGAGGCTTCGGCGCTTATGACCAAAACCGGCGAACGATACTACGAGGCCGACCTGCTGCGCCTGCGCGGCGAACTGCTTGCAGTAAAGGCGTGGTTGGCCGGCGACGAGGCGCTCACGGGACTTGCAAAAGCAAATCTGCGCCGCTCGATCGATGTCGCGCAAGCGCGCGGCGCACGCACTCTCGAACAACGCGCAACAGACAGTCTGAGCAAACTTGAGGAGAGATAACGGAACAAACGAAATAGAACAAAACAGACGGAAATGATGGTCCATTTTCGTTTGTTTCGTTGCATTTCGTCTGTTCCGTTATCTCTCCTTTCGAGCGAGGAGATAGATGAGCGAGATTCAATGGACCGACGAGATGCTCGACCGTATGAGATCGCTGACCGATCCGCTTGCGGACGCCGTAGTGGATGAAATTTTCGCCGACGGCGAGGTCACGGCCATTAATAACCTGATGCGCGACCTGGTGCGCAACGATCAGGTGCCGTCTACGCAGCTTCCCGCAGTAGTCGAGGATTATCTTGCCCGAAGCGCCGTGCTGCCCGATTGGGCCGATGCAGCAAGGATTCGCAGCGCGGAAGCATTCTTCGCCCGTCACGGCCTGCTCATCAGCACTTCGCTGTTTTTTGCGTCGTTGCCGCGCTGTTACGCCTGCGCCAATGGAGTCCAGGTTCTGCATCAAACCGCGCGGCTCGCTACCGATACGCGCCGGCGCATTGCCGAAACCGGACAAATGGTGCTCGATACGATGGCCGAAGGGGGGCTGGCGCCCGGCGGCAAGGGCATACGTGCAACGCAAAAAGTCAGATTGATGCACGCCGCCGTAAGGCATCTGATACGCGCAAGCGGTCATTGGAATCCGGCCTGGGGCGAACCTGTAAATCAGGAAGACCTCGGCGGCACGCTTATGGCTTTCGGATGGGTGCCGCTCGATTGCCTCGACCGCATGAACATTCCGTACATAATGCAGGATGCAGAGGATTACATACACGCGTGGCGCATAGTTGGATTCCTGCTCGGAGTGCGAGACGAGATGCTGCCCCGCAGTGTGGACCAGGCGGCGACGCTTATGGGGCGAATCGGCGAAAGACAGTTTGCGCCAAGCGAAGCGGGCCGCGAAATGACGTCGGCGCTGATAGAGATGATTGAAGAAACGATGCCGGGGAACCTCTTCGACGGACTGCCGGCCACGATGATCCGGTTCTGCAACGGCGACGCGATCTCGGATCTGCTCGGCGTGCCGAAATCCGACTGGACTTCAAAACTGATCGGCCCGGTCAATAAACTCTTCGGGCTGATAGAACGCGAAGAGGATCATTCGAGCATATGCGCGAAAGCCGCCGAAGTCTTCGGGCGCGAATTCAATCAGGCGATGTCGTGGGTAGCGCGCGGCGGCGTGAGAGCGCCGTTTTCAATCCCGGATACGCTGCGCGCACAGTGGGGATTACAGTAAACGGCAACAAGTATCTTTTGCCGCTTATTCCGTTGGTTTCCGTGTTTTCTTCACGCTGCGGTTCAAGCCGTCAGCGGGTAACGCCGCAGCCTTCGCAGCGCCAGCCAGACAACAACCGCCGTCGTGACAAGCAATCCAAGCAACCCCTTCATCACCCTCGCGACGACCGCGCCCGCGGGCTCTTCTTTGAAGGCAAAAACCGGGAAAGAGTCGTAGTCTCTTGCGGTCAGCCTGGCCTGTCGCAGAATTCTCGGATTGAAATATTCGAGCCAGCGGTGGTGAAACTGCTCCACGAGGCCCAGAAAATGACGATAACGATGCGCGCTCGCACCCGACAGATCATTAAGCGCGGCCTGCGTAATAACGGCCGGAGACAGAAACCGGAAATTCTCGGACAGATGCTGTTGTCCGAGCACCTGCCGGTCGAAATATTCCATTACGGGCTGCATCATTTTCTCGGTTTCGGTCTGCACCGCGATCGAACGCGCATAAAAATCGTTCATATCGGGAGCGCCGCCCGCCGGCGCAAGCTCAGGATGATCCTCGTAGTACCGTGCCAGCAACCGACTCCCCTGTGCTGAAGCTTCGGCCGATGCGCGCCTCACGGCCTGAATCATCTCAACACGCGAGGGCGCCGGATACGAAGTTGAGGCCGCAACCCCGAGCAACGACGGCAATACCAGCACAAGCAACAGCCACATCCCCGCAAGCGCGAGCGCATTGGACGCCGAGGCGCCGCCAATGGAATTCACCAGAATCGCAGCGCCGAACCAGAAAAGACCGTATGCAGCGACTACGAGCACCCACAACAAACACCGCCACCAGGCCCCCTCGGCAAATATCTCGCCGCCGAGCGCCAGGAATCCGATCAACGTCAGCACTATCGCTGGAACAAGCACTACCGTGGCTCGCAGCAAAACCTTGCCGAAGACGAACGTGCGCAGAGCTACGGGCTGCGACATGATCATTTGCAGCGTGCCCTGTTCTTTTTCCTGCGAAAGCAGATTGTAGCAAAGCGCCAGTATCAACAACGGATAAAGGTATATGATGACAAACGCCGGATCGAAGCGCCCTGCCGAGAGCAAAGCAGGATTCTCTATCTCGTCATTGCCGGTGAAAGTCTGCCTGCTCTGGCGCGTAACCTTGAAGTAATACGGGTAAAGATCGCTCTGCCCGACCGCAAGCGCCGCAAGCGGTCCCGGCGGCATTACGGCGTATCGGGCGCCGCCCGCGCCGCCCGCAAAGGCGGGGCTGCGCGGGTCTGCAAATCGCGGAACTTCGCTGCGGCCGGAATCGATTTCTTCGATAACAGCCCTCGCTCCGGCGATCCGGGCAATTTCCTCCTCACCCGCCGCCCGCAGCGTCGCGCGCTGAAAATCCACCCACGTTGCGCCGTTGTAAAGACCGTATCCGATCAGCAGCGCAAAAATCATAACCACCAGCGTCAACGTCCGGTCGGCGCTCAGATTGCGCAGTTCGTGTCTGATGATTCGCCCCAGCATTTTCCCCTTCAACATTTTGTTTTATTTCGGCCCGTTTCCGCGCATTCTGCGTTTATGCTTCACACATCTACCCGGACTCTCGCAGCCGCCCCCATCGCCGCCCCCATCGCCGCAACAAACCACAACGCGAGCAGCACAGCGCTCATAGCCTGCCGCCGGAGCACCCACCGGGCCGTGGGCGCCGTGTAGCTGAAATCATCGACGCTGCTCCACAGTTCGGGTCCGGCCTGGTAAGCGTAATCCGACCGTCCGGCGTTAAAGGTCATATCGTCGTTCATCGCCTTGACCAGCACGCGGCGGTAATTTTCAGCGCTCGAAGCAAAATCGCGATGATGAGAAAAATCCGTCCCCGCAAACCCCGCCGATATGGATCGAATCGAAAGCATCGGAGCGATTACGCCCAATGACCGCTTCAGTATTTCCTGCCGTTCAAACGTCTCCCACAGGGCGCTGTAGTGTTTTTCGTAAACCTTGTTGCCGTGTTCTTCTGCCTCCTGCAGCGATATGCCTGCAAAATTCACCGGCAGATCCTCTATCTTCGATACGCCGTACTGTGCAAGCACGCGCCGTTGCAGATCCTGTGCGCGCTTGTCTGCGGGATCGTGGCCGTCGAGTCCGTTTTTCATATCGCGGTCGATCTGCTGCGCAAACTCGAAGGCTGACGGAGTCGGATGCAGTTGCCTCGCCAGATCCGCAGCAGCACGCGGCGCAATCATTCCGTTTACGATCCAGAACCCGAGCAGTACTACGAGCGCCATACGCGACGATGCAGCCGCAGCCGATACAGCAAGCGATATTCCGACGAATATTCCGAAGTAAAGGAGGTAACCGACGCCCATCATTACAAGCCGACCGGCGCTTGCCCCAACCGCCCCATCGTCTGCGGCCAATGCAAGCGCAGCGGTCCCGAGCATCGTAGCGGGAAGGAGCAACACGCCGAGAGCCCCTGCGACGCCGAGCACCTTGCCAATTGCCAGGTCGGTTCGGCGTGCGCCGATGCTCAGCAACTGCCTGAGCGTACCCTGTTCGCGCTCGCCGGCGAATGCGGGAAACAGAAGCAGTATGATGAGCAGCGGCATCAGCAGTTGCATCACGGTCGATGCCGTGAGTTCGCCGAACCGCGCTACCGCCGCGGCATCCGCAGCCGGTCTGTATTTGAATTCATTCTGCTTGTGCGCTTCGAGCCATACTGCTACGCCCGTATAAGGCTCTACGCCGCGGTCAAGCAATGCCGGAAGCATTTTCGGTTTGAATGCGTAAATGCCGTAGTGCGCCGCGGAATGGGGATTTTTCGCCCCCTGATGCAGCCACTGCTCGCGCGTTTCGCGCCGCGCCGCTTCGTGCTGGCGGCTGACCTCGCGGTGATGCTTCCAGCCCATCACGAGCGCCGCCAGCAGCAGGCCGAGGACTATCGCAGCGGCCCATCGGAAACGTCCGTCGCGCATCATTTCGGTGAATTCCTTGCGCGCAACGCTGATCTGGTTTCGGTTGATCATCGGGGGAACCTCTCGATAGCCGTCCAATATCTTCAGTCGTGCATGTGTTCGAGGTATATGCGCTCAAGATCCGCATGACCTATGCTCGCGGTGCTCAGCACATCTACAAGCCGTCCGTGTTTCATAATCCCCACGCGAGCGCCCGATTCCTTGGCGCGAAACAGATCGTGGGTCGCCATCAACACGGCGACGCCCTGCTCGCTCAGGCGTCCAAGCAGCGTGGAAAATTCATTCGACGCCTTCGGATCGAGACCCGATGTAGGTTCGTCGAGCAGCAGGGCTTCGGCCTTCTTTGCAAGGGCTATTGCTATTCCCACCTTCTGCCGCATGCCCTTGGAATAAGTCGAAACCCGGCGATCGGCTGCCTCGCGCTGCAAGGCGACCTCTTCAAAAAAGCCGAGCAACCGCTCGCGCGAATAATCGGCGCACCCGGCAAGCGCCGAAAAGTATTCGAGATTTTCCAGCCCCGTCAGATTGCGGTAGAGCATGACCTGTTCGGGGATGTAGGCGAGGAACCGTTTGGTTTCGAGAGGATGCGCGCAGACATCAAGCCCCTTGATCTTCGCTGCGCCCGAACTCGGGGCGATGAAATTCAGGAAAAGATTTATCGTCGTGGTTTTACCCGCACCATTGGCGCCGAGCAGGCAGAAGATCTCGCCGGGCTCTATCTTCAGGTTGAGCGCGTCGAGCGCCACAGCCCCGTTATATCGTTTCGTCAGGTTGACCGCTTCGAGCATGTTGGTTTTCTCCGCGTACAAATCATTGAATAAAGCGCGAGCATACGGAACCCCGTTCCCCGCGTGTATAAATATTCAACGAACAGTTGACCGACTTGCGTCAACGGTGGATTCGCACCGATGAATGGGAGTTCAATATGCGGGGCCAGGTGTGCGGATAAACGAAACTGAAGTATGATGTCGCGACAATTCAACTACAGGAGGCATCCCCGATGGCGCAAAGCAGCTTGTTTCCCTACAACCTGGAATATCTGTTTTCCTACACCGCCGACCTCGAAAAAATCCCCGAGGTCATCGGCCAGACGCCCGACGGCATTCTGATCAACTTCTATGTCACGGGCGGAACGATCAGCGGCCCGAAACTCAGCGGCACGCTCACGCACGGCGGCGGCGACTGGTACACGCTGCGCGAAGACGGCGTCGGCATTTCAAACGTTCGCGCTACGTTTCAAACCGACGACGGCGCGCTGATCTATACCGACTATATCGGCATTATGGATCTCGGCCCGGACGGTGCGGCGAACTTCGCCAAGGGGCAGGTAGCCAATATCGTGCCGCTCAAGACCACGCCGCGCTACCATACGGCGCATCCTCAATACGCCTGGCTCAACCGCCTGCAATGCCTCGGCGTCGGTCAGGTGGATCATACGGCGATGACGGTTAGCTACGACGTATATGCGGTGATGTAAGAGACAAAAGAGACAACGGAACAAACGAAATGAAACGAAAATTACGGAACGGTACAATCTTTTCCGTTTGTTTCGTTTTTTTTCGTTTGTTCCGTTGTTTCTCTTTAAAGTCATCCGAGAAGCCGCCCATCCCACGGCAGTCCTTTTTCAAACCGCGTCCGGTCGTGATGCCTCCACGGAGCGAATACGGCGGGTTCGTGCAGCTTCCACAATTCGCACTTATGCACGGGAGCGCCCGCGGCGTCGATGATGTAATTCACCGCGCGCCGTGCGGCTTCGTTTGCTCCCTCCATGGTGGCAAGGTCGGTGTAGGTCTGCACGTAATCCGAGGCCAGAAACAGGTTCGGGATGCCCGTGCGCGCATCGGGCCGCAGTTTCCAGGTATTTACGATGTTAACCAGCAGCGGCTCGCGATTCTGTTTGCCCGACGGATGCGGATTGTTCGGGTCGTCAAAAAAGACTATATCGGGATCGAGCGCCCAACTGTGCAGGTGATCGTCGCGCAGCCGCTCTACGCCCCCGTAATTGAGGCTCTTTTTCATCTGCGCCCATATCTCATCCCTGATTTCTTCGCGCGTGCACTCCCTGGCCGTCTTCCCGTTCAATCCCGGTTGATCCCATTCCGAAATATCCACCGAGATGATGCCCTTTACGCGCCCGTCTCCGTACCGGCTCAGATCCACGTTCCAGAACTGATGCTGCGACACCGAAGTCAGCGCCCACTGCGAATTGATGTAAAGTTCGTGTCCGCGCGCAATCGGCAGATCTTCCGTAAGGTAAAACTGCGCGCCGTTCATCCACGAAACGTTGGGCGCAAGCCGCCGTATCTTGTCCAGGTCGGGATCGATTGCAAGCATCTCTTCGGTCAGATGCGATGCCATGACTTCGACCGGAAAAGCAGCGATGTAATAATCGCCCGTCTTTTCAAAGTCATATTCGCCCTCGCGCACGGTTACGCTTTTGATCCGGCCCTGTTCGCAGTTTATGGATTTGACCTCTGCGTTCAGGTGATACTCGACGCCGCGATCGCGCAGGTAGCTAAGCCAGGGCTCGATCCATACTTCGTTCGTAGGTCCGTTAAGCACGCGATCGCTCGAGACTCCGGGTTCGAGAATATCGAAGAGCAACTGCACCAGAATATCGCCCACCGTGCGCGTGCTTGCGAGTTGGCCCTTGGCCGCGACGAGAGAGCGCGTCAGTCCGTGTCCGAAGTAATCCTGATACGCCTGCGAGCGCGTTCCGGCGCCGATGAAATCCCACCATCCGATCTTTTCATATTCGGCGAGGCGGCGCTCTTCGCAACTCGTGATGATCTGCCATACGCGCTCGGCGAAATAATGCTCGTCCTCGATATCGACGCCGATGTTGTCGCTCCACATATTGGCTACGAGCAGCGTGAAATCCGCAAGCGAGCGCGGGAATCGCGAATTGACGACTATGGGCGGCAAATCGTAGCGGGCGATTTCTATGCGCGTAGTGTCTACGAGATTATCGTAAACGCCGTGCTGGTTGTTGCGGTATGGGATGCGCTTCATCGTATCGGTGACGTGTTTGTAGAAGCGCGGGAAGAAGCGGAAGCCGTGTTCTCCGGGCAGCGGTTTGCGGCCGGGGGTGGCCGAATCCTTTACATCGAGGCTGCGCGCCTTGCCGCCGGGCACGGGCCAGCGTTCGTAAACCTCTACGGTGAATCCGCGCTCGGCAAGTTCGTGCGCCGCGCTCATACCGGCTACACCGCCGCCGAGGATGATGACTTTCTTCGACATAATCGCTCTCCTGGGGGAAGGAGATAAACCGCGGAAGCAACGGAAAACACAGAAAGGAGGATGTTTTTTCAGCAGCTTCTGCGTGTTCGGCGTATTCCGCGGTTTCTACTCTTGCTTACTGCAAAGCCACGTCGCGCCACTCGCCGCGAATGATCGCCTCGCGAATTTCGGCGGGCGTTCGGCCTTTACGATGCAACTCGTCGACAAGGAGAACCTCCTTGAGGCACACCGCTCAGCCGGCGCTATGGTCGTCGATGTGACATTCGAGCAGGCTGTCGTGCCCGAAGCCGGAATCGCAGTAACAGTAGCAGGGCTGCTGCGCGAGGACTTCGGGAATGTCTTTTGCGATTTGATATGCGCGTTTGGCGTAGGATGCGGAAAACTGCGCCGGATCGAGCGTTAGGGGGAAGGGGCGGGCCTTTTCGGGGTCGGCGTGATAGGCCGGTACGCGCGGCGTAGACGCGGCTGCCGGAGCGTGTGAAGCGTGCGGCGTTGCCTGCGGCGCCTGATCCGACGCGGGTTGACAGGCTGAGAAGGCCGCTGCCGTCATTACAAACCCGAGCAAAGCTGCCGCTAAGTGTGGACGACCAGAGAATTTGAAGAGTTCGTTTTTTCGCATCATATACATATACTCGTGGTTTAGGTAGCTTGACGTATGACTTCGCCTGATTGCGGTCGCAGGATTGTAACTGGTAGATCCTTTGTTCTCCAAATCTTAATATTCCATATGTATTCACCTCGGCGCTTTACCACTGCCATTCATAGTTGTAGACTACGATTCGTCCTCAGAACAATCATAAATGTTGTCTCCTTTGGGAGCCGAATATCCGCTACGGCGATCAGGTCGTGCGGCAGTCGGCAATCTACGCCCCGCAAGTTCTACCAGGTTGGGGCCAGGAGGAGGTAAGATGTCGCGGCGCGGGGATTTGACGGAACGTCTGGTTCGCATTCCTTTGCTGTTGGCCGAAGGCCCACAATCGCAACGTCAGCTTGCGAGGGAACTCGAAGTCGACGCTGTAACCATTCGTCGGGCAATTAATCAGTTGTCCCGCTTCTACTATATAACGGAGGAACGTCGTAATCGCGAAACCGTTTACCGGTTTGGGGACGGATACAAATACCGCCCGCCCAATTTCACACCGACAGAGCTTGCGACATTGCTGCTGGCTCAACAATCGATAGCCTCGACCGGCCTTACATCTTTCGGAACGCCTTTCGCAAGATCGGGGCAAACGCTTCTTGAGAAAGTCCGTGCAGCTTTGCCTCTGGAATTGCGCAGCTATCTTGACTTACTGGCGAACATATTCGGTTCTGCCGCAGTGCCTGCCAAGAATTATGCACCGCACGCAGGAACAATTGATCGGTTGACGAAAGCGGCGGTGACCTGTCGGCGCATAAAATTGCACTATCACACTCTTCGTTCAGGTCAACTCAACGAGAGACTTTTCGATCCATATTCGGTTTATTTCGATCCAGATGGCGCCACGCTAAAAGTTATCGGCTTTGATCACCTTTCAAGCGAGATCAGGACTTTTTCCATCGACCATATCCAAAATCTTATCGAAACCGAAGAGACATTCACCCGCCCATCCGAGTTCGACCTTCGCGCTTATTTGACCAAATATTGCTTCAACGGAATTCACGGCAACCCCATCCTCGTTCGACTACGCGCCTACGGAGTCACAGCGCGGATCTTTTCCGAACGCCAGTTCCACCCGTCTCAGCGCCTTATAGCACACAATCCGGAATCGGCCGGCGTTGAAGAACAGGCGACTATTGAAATGACCGTCGCACAAGGACGGGGGCTAGAGCGCTTCATTTTGAGCTGGATGCCCTATGTCGAAGTCCTGTCGCCTCCCGAACTCCGGACATCCATCGCGGCAGTGCTTCGCCAAGCAGCAATAAGACAATCCGGTGATCATACAGAAGAAATTTGAGTATCGTGTCCGTCTTGGAACCGTACTTGTCCGATATGCCTTGTAAAATTGCAACCGCGGGCAGTTATGGAAAACGAAAATCAACCCAGAGAATACTGGGCGCACTCGTACAACGACTCAGGAAATCCGCATCTGCTGCGAGCCCATCTGGAGGGTGTAGGCGAGCTCGCGGCACGATTTGCGGCTGAGATGAATTTGGAGGTCGTCGAAGCTGCGAGATGGGCCGGCCTCTTGCACGACTTGGGCAAGTACCGAGATGAGTTTCAGAGTTATCTGCGCAAAGAACGTGAAAGCAGCATTGAAACTCATCACGCAGTTTACGGCGCTGCCCTAGCGCACCTGTTCAGAAAATGGCTCGGGCCTGCATTCGTCATAGCAGGGCACCATGCCGGTCTACACGACCAGCATCTGCTTAAAGATCTGGTATGCGACGAGAAATATGACGCGAACAATCGCGTCCCTGAAATACTTGCTCGATTCGAGCGTGAACTAGGCCCGATTCCCGAAAAGATTAAGGAGCCGGGATTTTCACGATTGAGCAAGACGAGCGCCGAGTTCTACATCCGGATGTTATTTTCGGCTTTGGTCGACGCGGATTTTCTCGACACCGAAGCCCACTACAAAGAGACCAAGCGGAGTCCTCTGGCTTTGGATCCTGGCGAACTGCTGGCTCGACTCCAGGCCGAAAAAGAATCGAAACCGACCGACGGAGACCTCAACGGCATCCGCCATCGGATTTTCGAGCAATGCCTGGAAGCGGCGCTACAGGACCCTGGATTCTTCTCGTTAACCGTACCAACAGGCGGTGGGAAAACGCTCTCCGGCATGGCATTTGCGCTCGCACACGCGCAATGCCACGGCTTGCGGCGCATCATCGTTGTCATCCCGTATCTGTCGATCATCGAGCAGAATGCCGCCCAATATCGGCGGATACTGGATCCTCAGAGGCGGGGAATAGTAGTCGAGCACCACTCGGCGGTGCCTGCACCGGTAGATGATGAAGGAAGACGGCGGTCACAACTTGAATACGCAGCCGAAAACTGGGATGCGCCGATCATCGTTACTACCTCGGTTCAGTTAATCGAATCGCTGTTTGCCAATCGAACTTCGCGTTGCAGAAAATTGCACAATATTGCGCGCTCGGTGATCATTTTTGATGAGGCACAGACTCTTCCGTCCCATTTGCTCACCCCCCTGCTCAGCGTTTTCCGCGAGTTGAAGACCAATTACGGGGTCAGCATTGTTTTCTCCACTGCGACGCAACCGGCTTTCAGGCAAACAATGTCGTTGAAGGAAGGATTCGTACCGCAAGAAGTCCGCGAGATTACGCAGGGGACCTCGGCAACCTTCGAACGCCTGCAGCGTGTCAGGTACCGCCTGCCGAAGCAGGGTGAAACGCTGAATTTGAGGGCGATCGCCGAACAGATGGCTGAGCGCCGACAGGCGATGTGTGTAGTCAACACGCGTCGGCAGGCTGGCGAACTATGGGAAGAATTACGGAATTTGCTTACCGAAGAAGGATACGAATCATTGTTTCATCTTTCGTCCGCGATGTGCGCCCAACATCGTTTTGATCTGCTTGGGGAAGATGGAGAAGCGGCGCGCGGGACGATCAGGGCGCGACTTCGCAACGCCGAACCCTGCCTTGTTGTTTCTACACAGTTGATCGAAGCAGGCGTAGATGTCGATTTTCCGGTTGTGTGGCGAGCCCTGGCGCCGCTGGATTCGATAGTTCAGGCCGGGGGACGCTGTAATCGAGAGGGACGACTGACAGATTCGAAAGGCAGAGCTGCACTCGGAGAAGTGATCGTTTTTGAACCCGAGGAGCACCGCCTTCCGCCCGGCATTTATAAAACTGCGACGGATATTACGGCCAAGCTGCTCGCTGGCAGAGACGCCGATGCAATTGCAACGAGCCATGAGATATTCGGCGAATATTTCACCCAGCTTTATCAGTACAGCCCGACCGACCTCAGCAGAGAGGGGGAATGCAGTATTCAGGTGGACCGAGAGCATCTTCGCTTTCGTGAAGTGGCACGAAAGGCGCGTGTGATCGCCGATGATACTCGCCCCGTCATAGTTCCATATGGCGGAGGGCGCGACATAGTTACCGAGATACGAGAACGTACGACCGGGAAGGGGCAGCCGCGAATCGACAAGGGAGATCTGCAGCGATTACAACGTTACATGGTGAATTTGCACTCAAACGATTTCAAGCAACTCCAGGCTTTGCAACAAATTCAGCCGCTGCTAAAGAATCTGGAGTTGTACGTTCTGTCGGACGGCTTCTACCATCGTGATCTTGGCCTCGTCATCAATCAGAGACCGGCGGAGGATTATTTTTTATGAACGGCAATATGGTATCGATTCGCGTATGGGGTGATTTCGCATGTTTTACAAGACCGGAAATGAAGGTCGAGCGCGTCAGCTATCCGGTAATGACGCCGTCGGCAGCACGCGGTGTGTTTGAAGCCATCTTCTGGGAACCGCAGATGTATTACCTGATTGACAGCATACGAATAGTCAAACGCGGGAATTGGATTTCCATTCGGCGCAACGAGGTCATAAGTGTTATCAGTCTCGACAGCGCAAAAACCTGGATGAAATCGCCTGAGAAGGTAAGTCACATACAAGCGGGAGGAGGGGCGCCGGACGGCACTCAGCGCAACATGCTGGCACTGGAAAACGTCGAGTATCTTATAACCGCCGAGATCAGACTCAGCCGTATTGACGAAGGCAAGAACCTGCTGCCCAAGTATATCGATGAGATTCGCCGCCGCGCTCAAAGCGGCAAATGTTTTCATCGACCAGCACTTGGAGTGCGTGAGTTCGCTGCAGATTTCGAGTGGGAGGAAGACGCTCAGAGGGCTCTTGAACGACGCGCCGATGAACTCGGCTTCAACTGGCACGACCGAAACGAGGAGTTTGGTTTAATGCTCTATGACGTTTTCGATGTTGGGGAACGTGCAAACGGATTTCGCTGGTTGCGTGAAGATGAGCTTGGGCAGGTCCGATCGACGCGCGCAGCCAGAAAGACATCAGCAACAGCAGCTTATACCGGCACGCTCATCAAACCTCAGGCGATGTTCTTTAGGGCGGAGTTGAAGCAGTCCGTGCTTGCTTGCCATCCGGAACGTATTCGCCTTATCGGGAGCTGAGCGTAGCTGATACGACAGGTAATGAAAGTCTGAATCAGGAGTACAACCATGCTGCTCAAACATCTTTATGATCTGGCCCACTCGAGACAGTTGCTGGATGATCCCGCTTTTGCAAAAAAGGCGATTCGATGGGTAATCGCGATTGATGCTGAAGGTCGAATAATCGGTTCCGGCCCCCAAGAGACCACAGACGGAAAAAATCGAGGCCGGGAGTTCATCTCGCCGCAGACGAGCCGGAACAAGAATAAAGGGGGGATCGCAGAATTTCTTGCCGATGGCCTGACTGGGATTTTCGGACTGGACGGCGAACCGGAGAAAGATCAAGGCGATGAGCGCAAGCGGCGCAGAAGGAACGAAAACAATGCCGAAAAATGCGCCGACTTCTGGAGTCAGATCGAGCAGGCGTTTGAAGAAACGAAAATGCTGCACCTCAAGGCCCTGCTGGCATTTCGGCAACGATATGGAGCAGAACCCCCGTTTCTACGATGGGGACCAGCGACCGAAGACCAATCGGAGTCATTAAACGCCTGGCGATTGCGGACATCCGCCGGGACCGAAGTGAAGTTGGGAGCGGACAACTTCACATTCGAGGTGGAAGGTCAATTGCTGCTGAATGATGAAAACGTGATACGCCCGTACTGGAGGCGCGTTTATCAAAAAGAGCGAGAGGACAAAAGCGGGTCGTCCGACCGGGGGTTGTGCCTGATTACGGGAGAAGAGGGCGTTCCTCTTGCCAAAACACATACGCCGAAGATCAAGGGCGTTCGGGGAGCCCAGCCGACCGGCGCGGCGCTTGTTTCATTCGATAAAGCGGCTTTCACATCATACGGTTACGAGCAAAGCTACAATGCCCCGGCTTCGATTTCGGCGGCAACCGCCTATAGTTTGGCGCTCAACTGGCTGTTGTCGCAGAAATCTCATTCGCTGCACGTGGGATCGACGGCGGTATGCTTCTGGGCTCGGGATTCGGAAGAAGAATCGGACTTCTTCGCGGCCATGCTGGATCACCCCGATCCACAGACCGTCAGGGATTTCTTGACATCGCCCTGGCAAGGTGGGGAAAGACGACGGCCGGATGAGCAGTTCTTCAGCGTTACACTTTCGGGTAATGCCGGACGAATAGTGGTTCGACACTGGATGCAGACTACGATTGAAACAGCCCGCGAGAATCTGCACCGATGGTTTGTAGACCTGGAGGTCGCTCTATATGGAGAAGGGGCAGTCAAGGGAGAGGGAAAGCGCAAGAAACCGGTAAATGAGCAAGGGACAAAAGAAAAAGAATACCGTCCGCTTGCACTCTACAACCTGGCGCTGTCTTTGGTACGTGATGCGAAAGATCTGCAATCGGAGATGTTAACGCATCTTTACCGAGCGGCTCTTGAAGGGACGGCCCCTTCATTATTGCTGCTCAATCCACTTCTAAACCGATTAAGAATTGATCTGGTGCGCGAAGGGCCCAACAGAACATTGCGTGGACTTTCCCGCTTCGCCCTCTTGCGTCTCATTCTTAATCGCAATCGAAAGGTAGGTGAACCGATGATCGAGCCGCAGGTATTTGACACCGATGATCCAGCATATAACTGCGGGAGGTTGCTCGCCGTCTTCGACGATCTGCAGATGCGAGCACACGATTTTAAGCTGGAAGGTGCAGGAGTCGTCGAACGGTATTACGGTTCAGCATCGTCCGCTCCCAACAGCGCCTTCGGCATACTCTGGCGTCTGCATCAGCATCATCTCAAGAAGGTTTCGCGACAGTCTCCGGGAGCGGCCGAAGCCATCAAACGGAAGATCGCTGAAATTACTTGTCAGTTTCGACAGGAGCGTCCGAATGCGCCGCCGGCGTTTCCCCGAACATTCAATTTACAGGAGCAGGGGCGCTTCGCCCTCGGGTTCTATCAGCAAAAGGCGGCCGACGATGCAGCGCGACGAGCCGCCGTCAGCACGCGCAAAACAACAGAAACATCGGCAGCAGCGGAGGAATAAATGAGCAACGATTATGTGCACAATCGCCACGATTTTTTGCTTCTCTTCGAGGTGAGCAACGGCAATCCCAACGGAGACCCTGACGCAGGCAACATGCCAAGGATCGATCCAAATACCAACAAGGGGATCATCTCCGACGTTTGCTTGAAACGTAAAGTGCGTAATTATGTCGAGCAATTCGCTCCTGCCCGAACGACCGACGATGGGAAAGGGTACAACATCTTTGTCAGGCAAGGAGAAATTCTCGGCAATACAATCAAGGATGCGGTAAAAAAAGCTGACGAACAGGGCGGAAAAGAAGATCTGCCGCTGCGCGCGAGAGACTGGTTGTGCCGGGAATTCTACGACATAAGGGCGTTCGGCGGAGTTCTTTCAGTCGGTGCGGATGTTATGAAAGGATCGGCGTTCGGGCAGGTTCGCGGCCCTGTCCAGCTCACCTTCTCGCAGTCGTTTCACCCGATAACCCCACTTGAAATTACCATCACCAGGTGCGCAGTTACTGATGAAAAGGACAAGGATAAAGAACGCACGATGGGCAACAAACACATAGTGCCTTACGCCCTGTATGCAGCAAAAGGTTATGTCTCCCCTGCTTTCGCTGAGAAGACCGGATTCACACAAAGCGACCTGGATCTGTTATTTGAGGCGCTGCTCTACATGTTCGAGCACGATAGGTCGGCTGCGCGTGGAGAAATGGTTGTACGAGGTCTTTACGACTTCGAGCACGTCGGCACCCAACCCGAAACCAATGCGGCACAGAATCTCCGCGAAGCAAGGCTCGGGTGCACCCACGCGCACAAACTCTTTGAGGGAATACAGGTTCGACTCAAAGAAGGACGAGACTTCCCTGAATCGTTTGCCGATTACGAAGTGACGTGCGCCTGGACCGAAGATAATCTTCCTCGTGGCGTGCGTCTGCACCAGCGCCATAACTGATTCAGATCATGTTCGACCTGACGAATCTTTTCGTGACCCCACACGCCATAGCGCAGTTTCAGCAGCGTATCGCACCGCTCGGCGACGAACGGACTCGCAGCCTTATTCTTGACGGCATTCGTCAGGCAACCAACATACGCATGCTTCCGGACGGGCGCTCGTGGCGTGTACGCACTCAGCGCCCGTTCCCATTTGAATTCAGGGCCTTTTGCGTTTTTGATGAAACTCGGGGGCATATGGTCGTAACAACAGTTGTGCGCGGTGACAGCCGGGCAACGCGCGATCGCAGAGGTAAATCTGATGGACCAATGCCTCACTCCACAAGCACAGACCCTGAAGATTGAGTCGAACAAACGTTATCGCCGATTAATTGTATGGAAAGACGATGCTTCCGAAAGCAGGTAGAGATGCCGCAAAAGGAACAACCGATCGAACCGATCCAGATTTCTGCGCTCAACCAATACGTTTTCTGCCCGCGGCGATGCGCACTGATGTACGTAGACGGAATCTGGCACGACAATGAACATACAGCACTTGGAACAATGCTGCACGACCGTTCCGACGCCCCTGGGTATGAAACTGATGGAGATGTAAAAGTTTTACGAGCACTCCCACTTTATTCCTTCCGGTATGGTTTGAGCGGAAAGGCGGACATTGTAGAGATCCGTAGAGGGGAACCGACGCCTGTGGAATATAAGAAAGGGCGGCGGCGAAGATTTGAGAACGACGACGTGCAATTATGCGCACAGGCATTTTGTCTGGAAGAGATGTATCGAACCGAAGTACCTTCCGGATACATCTATCACGCGGCGAGCAAACGGCGGCGCGAGGTACTCTTTGATTGGAGGCTTCGAGCGGAAACGGAGCGGGCCATAGCAGCTGTCCGCGAATTGATGGCGACAAAGCGCATCCCGCCGGCGGTTCTTGCACCACGCTGCGACGGCTGTTCGCTTCGGGTTAGCTGCTTGCCTGAGATTACTGGCGTAGTCAAAGCGTCCATCTATGAAGATTATCGGCGCATGATCTGGGCGGAGTAGCAAATTAGGGCAGGTGAAAGTATGGAAATCAGGCAAAACACTCTTTATCTCACAACTCCGAGCGCCTACGTTTCGCGCGACCATTTGAATCTCAGAATCGAAGTCGAACGAGAGATAAAACTCTCCGTACCGATTCATCATCTGGAATCCGTTTGCGTTTTCGGCCAAATCGCTTTGAGTGCTCCAGCGCTTCAACTGTGCTGGGAGCAAGGAGTATCCGTGAACTATTTCAGCGAACACGGCTATTTGATCGGCCGCTGGGAAGGAGTTCCGAATACAAGTGTGACGCTGCGCCGGGCCCAATACCGACTTGCAGATGACGCTACGGCGGCAGCTCATATCGCGAGGCAATGCGTTGTCGGAAAGCTGCAAAACTCCCGACAGAGTTTGCTCCGTTCCGGGCGCGAAAACGATCAGCCCAGTGAAGCAGAGGATCTGCAGGCGACGGCGACTGAAATCAGCCATTTGATCGGGGCTATCCATTATGCAGGGAATCGTGGTGAAGAGCTTTCAGTCGATCAGATCAGAGGTTACGAGGGCCACGCGGCAAGTCTTTATTTCAAGGTTTTTAGTCTGCATCTCCGCCAGCAAAGAGAACATTTCACGTTTACATCCCGAACTCGTAGGCCGCCTCTCGATCGAATCAATTGCTTGCTGTCATTTCTTTATGCACTGCTGCGGCACGATTGTATAGCCGCGCTAACGGCGACCGGGCTTGATCCATTCATTGGATACCTGCACGCTGAGCGTCCAAACCGTCCGGCATTAGCTCTAGACCTGATGGAAGAATTTCGCCCGTGGCTGGCAGACAGGCTGGCTATAACTTTGATTAACCGCCGGCAGATTAATCCGGACGACTTTATCGAACGCGAAGGTGGCGCCGTTGAGTTTTCCAAGACGGGGCGCAAGTCGGTGATTTCAGCCTATCAGGCACGCAAACAGGAAACGTTGCGCCATCCCCTGCTAGACCAAGAATGCCGAATCGGCCAGTTGATGCTGATACAGGCACGTATCCTTGCCAGACATTTGCGAGGTGACATCCCCGAATATCTGCCCTTTGTCTTCAAATAGGTCGCAGGGCTTAAAGAATGGGGAAATACGCCTCCCTAATGCGACACCCTGAAAGTCGGGATGAATGTTCGTTCTGATCACCTATGATGTAGCCACTGCAGATAAGGCAGGGACCAGACGTTTGCGGCGAGTAGCACAAGCATGCAAGGACTACGGACAAAGAGTCCAGAACTCAGTGTTCGAATGCAAAATCGACCAACGCCATTGGGTAATGTTGCGAAGCCGCCTTCTCGATGAGATAAATCCCAAGGAAGATTCCCTGCGATTCTATTTCCTCGACACAGACTTGACTATAGAGCACCACGGAACTAAAGGGCCTACAGATTTTGACGCGCCCATGATCATTTAACAATCTTCAGATCAATTGGAGGAATATGACAGGATCAACGAGGCATCCGGCCTCATATTTTCCAAACTTTCTCTAATTCAGAATCGCGCGAAGTCTAATTGGCGGTCATTCGCCGGACCTTTCGCGATTACCGTAAATATGCCAAATAGTTATAATTGGTCTAAATTGCTTGAGCTATACAAAATCGACGCCGGGTTGACATCTGGATGTTCGCGCTTGTATAGACGTATCATATTGCTGCGTCGTCATTTGCGATGACGCAGTTCGCCGCGTTGCTGAGACGCGGCGTGGATTGAAACAGGTGTCTGCCCCTTGTCCGACAAAACCGGTAAGTTCGCCGCGTTGCTGAGACGCGGCGTGGATTGAAACGCGTGAAGCGGTGCGCCTGCCTGCTTGAGCAGTTGGTTCGCCGCGTTGCTGAGACGCGGCGTGGATTGAAACGCGTCGGATCGTCGAGCGGCAGTTCAGCGGTCAGGTTCGCCGCGTTGCTGAGACGCGGCGTGGATTGAAACTTGCGGTATCGGCCCAAAAGCGATAAACCTTGTCGGTTCGCCGCGTTGCTGAGACGCGGCGTGGATTGAAACCTCAACAAACCTGGCGAAGTCGATCGGCCCTTCCGGCGTTCGCCGCGTTGCTGAGACGCGGCGTGGATTGAAACACGCGGCATTTGATGCAGAGGAAATGACACCGGGTGTTCGCCGCGTTGCTGAGACGCGGCGTGGATTGAAACTTCAGATATTTACATATATTCTTTATTTGTGCTTTGTTCGCCGCGTTGCTGAGACGCGGCGTGGATTGAAACAAGTCTAATTTAACTCGCCTACCGCCGCGTGTTTCGTTCGCCGCGTTGCTGAGACGCGGCGTGGATTGAAACGATTTTAATCGAATAGATGAATCTCTACGCATATGTTCGCCGCGTTGCTGAGACGCGGCGTGGATTGAAACTATGCGATTAGATACTCTATATAAGATATTAACTGGTTCGCCGCGTTGCTGAGACGCGGCGTGGATTGAAACTGTTTTACTTCCAACGGCGGCAGATCAGCAAGCTGGTTCGCCGCGTTGCTGAGACGCGGCGTGGATTGAAACAAAAATAACTGAAATCGAGTCATAGCACAGAATCTGTTCGCCGCGTTGCTGAGACGCGGCGTGGATTGAAACTCGCCGCACGCCGCGCAGTCAGATGATTTTTCTGGCGTTCGCCGCGTTGCTGAGACGCGGCGTGGATTGAAACTTGCGCGGCCGCGCCAAGCAATATTCCGGACGATAGTTCGCCGCGTTGCTGAGACGCGGCGTGGATTGAAACTACCCATCTATCGAATTGTGGGCCGACTAAGTTTAGGTTCGCCGCGTTGCTGAGACGCGGCGTGGATTGAAACTTTTGCGTAATAATATCTACGTCCTGCACGTTCTGAGTTCGCCGCGTTGCTGAGACGCGGCGTGGATTGAAACAATGTGGAAACTGCTAACTTGCCCCGTATCTTGCGTTCGCCGCGTTGCTGAGACGCGGCGTGGATTGAAACCATAAAATGGGCGACCGCCTCTCCATAGAGAGGGTTCGCCGCGTTGCTGAGACGCGGCGTGGATTGAAACCGACTACGGGCATCCTAGTGCGAAGGATGCCCGCTGTTCGCCGCGTTGCTGAGACGCGGCGTGGATTGAAACCCCGCGGCATCGGAGCACGTGCAACACGGGAGGCAGTTCGCCGCGTTGCTGAGACGCGGCGTGGATTGAAACACGCGAAAGCTGAAAGAAGATCGCGTGCGGTTCGAGTTCGCCGCGTTGCTGAGACGCGGCGTGGATTGAAACGAGCCACTTGCCGCATTGCCGCATATGCGGCAAATGTTCGCCGCGTTGCTGAGACGCGGCGTGGATTGAAACGGAAATGGCAAATCCTGAGCGCTTAGCCGCCTTGAGTTCGCCGCGTTGCTGAGACGCGGCGTGGATTGAAACATGTTGCCCATAGCCAGACGCCCAGACCGAGGCCCGTTCGCCGCGTTGCTGAGACGCGGCGTGGATTGAAACCCGTAACGATCCGCGTGAATCGGGATCGCGCCCGGTTCGCCGCGTTGCTGAGACGCGGCGTGGATTGAAACGTGATGAATACGGCCGGCTCGGTCAATAACGATGTTCGCCGCGTTGCTGAGACGCGGCGTGGATTGAAACCCTCCAGACTGCGAGTCGAAAGAGCGGCGCGGCGGCGTTCGCCGCGTTGCTGAGACGCGGCGTGGATTGAAACTCGCGGAATTGCGGGATCGGGATTGTTCTACACCAGTTCGCCGCGTTGCTGAGACGCGGCGTGGATTGAAACGCAGATCCCCTTCAGGGCGGATTTGCAGACAGGCGGGTTCGCCGCGTTGCTGAGACGCGGCGTGGATTGAAACTATGACGCGCCGATTGAGGATGCAAACGCCGGGGCGTTCGCCGCGTTGCTGAGACGCGGCGTGGATTGAAACTCGCTGATCTACGACAACAGCGCGGGCGGCGACTTGTTCGCCGCGTTGCTGAGACGCGGCGTGGATTGAAACAGTACCGGCCCGCACATGCAGCTTACCCTGCGGCGGTTCGCCGCGTTGCTGAGACGCGGCGTGGATTGAAACCGCGCATCACCCACCACAGCGCGCGCTGCGCCTGCGGTTCGCCGCGTTGCTGAGACGCGGCGTGGATTGAAACCTATCTGCCGGCGCGCAGCCAGTTCCAGGTCACAAGTTCGCCGCGTTGCTGAGACGCGGCGTGGATTGAAACACGTTCACGCCATCGCGCAATACGGAAATTATTGGTTCGCCGCGTTGCTGAGACGCGGCGTGGATTGAAACGTACGTTTCATACCTCGCCCGGATTCCGTCCGGGGGTTCGCCGCGTTGCTGAGACGCGGCGTGGATTGAAACGCGCAGGAAGCGATTACGTTAGCAGTGCTGGCCAAGTTCGCCGCGTTGCTGAGACGCGGCGTGGATTGAAACAGTGTTTCTGTTCAAATAGCATTGCATTTCGCCGCAGTTCGCCGCGTTGCTGAGACGCGGCGTGGATTGAAACGTTGGGGCGGCCGCAAACGATATAGAATATCCGCGTTCGCCGCGTTGCTGAGACGCGGCGTGGATTGAAACCCTCTGTTTTTTATCCATTCTCGTTTTCCCGGTTGGGTTCGCCGCGTTGCTGAGACGCGGCGTGGATTGAAACCCATCGGTGAAACGGCGGCATATCGCATACTCGAGTTCGCCGCGTTGCTGAGACGCGGCGTGGATTGAAACTCTTGCGTCGACGTGTATATGTGCGCCACACGAAGTTCGCCGCGTTGCTGAGACGCGGCGTGGATTGAAACAGTATTACATTGCATACCCGCACATTTCAGATGGAGTTCGCCGCGTTGCTGAGACGCGGCGTGGATTGAAACAATCGTACCCATTATTAAACGCAGCAATCATATTGTTCGCCGCGTTGCTGAGACGCGGCGTGGATTGAAACTTCGACAATCGAATTGACCGCAAAGCCGCGACCGGGTTCGCCGCGTTGCTGAGACGCGGCGTGGATTGAAACCACCTCGCTGTAGTCGACTATCAATTCGCAATCGGTTCGCCGCGTTGCTGAGACGCGGCGTGGATTGAAACTTTCATTATTGCGTCTTTCTATGGAGCCGCCGCTGGTTCGCCGCGTTGCTGAGACGCGGCGTGGATTGAAACGCCGCGAGGCCGCGAGGCCGCCGCGAGGCCGCGAGGGTTCGCCGCGTTGCTGAGACGCGGCGTGGATTGAAACGGTGCTGCATCAATTCAGTTGTCGTCGCGAAGTTGTTCGCCGCGTTGCTGAGACGCGGCGTGGATTGAAACGCCGAACAGTCGCCGAACGGCCGGCCGGTCACACCGTTCGCCGCGTTGCTGAGACGCGGCGTGGATTGAAACGTTAGAAACCTCGCCCTGGCTGCGGGCGGAAGCGAGTTCGCCGCGTTGCTGAGACGCGGCGTGGATTGAAACCGGCGCTCGAAGGAGAAATCGCTCGAGTACTCGCGTTCGCCGCGTTGCTGAGACGCGGCGTGGATTGAAACGACCATGTCGTCACCAGCGTCCGCATCCACCGGAGTTCGCCGCGTTGCTGAGACGCGGCGTGGATTGAAACAGCATGTCCCATGCCTCCGGATATCGCCACGACGGTTCGCCGCGTTGCTGAGACGCGGCGTGGATTGAAACCCCTCATACTTGCGAGTCAGTCGATCAAAGAACGGTTCGCCGCGTTGCTGAGACGCGGCGTGGATTGAAACGTCGTTGAGGCCGGTTTCGCTCCGAATCTCGCCGTGTTCGCCGCGTTGCTGAGACGCGGCGTGGATTGAAACGAGACCCTCAACCTCTATACGATCGTCGCCCTGGTTCGCCGCGTTGCTGAGACGCGGCGTGGATTGAAACCTGGATCGCCTTCAAGTCGTGAGAAACCTGCGACTGTTCGCCGCGTTGCTGAGACGCGGCGTGGATTGAAACTTCTTTGTCCCCTCCATCTCCGAGAAGATCGCCAGTTCGCCGCGTTGCTGAGACGCGGCGTGGATTGAAACAGATCGGGCGGATGAAGCACTGGGATCAGTTCACGTTCGCCGCGTTGCTGAGACGCGGCGTGGATTGAAACTATACTCTGCTGTCTTTTCTTTTCTTTCAGGCTGAGTTCGCCGCGTTGCTGAGACGCGGCGTGGATTGAAACCGCCGCCCACGGACAAGAAGCGCACAAATAAAATGTTCGCCGCGTTGCTGAGACGCGGCGTGGATTGAAACTGTCGGCGACGAGCGGCAGGCAATTATGGCCTTCGGTTCGCCGCGTTGCTGAGACGCGGCGTGGATTGAAACGCGATCTGGTAAGCGCGACGTATTTGAGGTTCTGTGTTCGCCGCGTTGCTGAGACGCGGCGTGGATTGAAACTTTGCGTATGTTAGATGCCCACAATTTCCGCTGAGGTTCGCCGCGTTGCTGAGACGCGGCGTGGATTGAAACGTTCCGGTATTGCGACCCAGAATTTGTCGCCCCGTTCGCCGCGTTGCTGAGACGCGGCGTGGATTGAAACATTTCAGTTCCCAACCAATTCGCGGAAGCCGCTTGTTCGCCGCGTTGCTGAGACGCGGCGTGGATTGAAACCTCCTGCTATAGCCTGAAAGACGGTATATGGCGTGTTCGCCGCGTTGCTGAGACGCGGCGTGGATTGAAACCTCGTAGCTAAATCAGTTTGATCTATAATAAACGGTTCGCCGCGTTGCTGAGACGCGGCGTGGATTGAAACAACGGAACTGTAGTGGCGGCCCCCGCTGTAGCGAGGTTCGCCGCGTTGCTGAGACGCGGCGTGGATTGAAACGCGTCGGAAAGCCCAGACCATACGATTAGATATCAGTTCGCCAAATTGCTCGGAACACGGATTTAAAACTTTGCTCAGTCGAACGCAACCGTGACCGTGTTGGCAACTTCACCATCAACAGTGAAACTTACGTTCACAACGCCCCTTCCCGCAAGCTCGCGCGACAATGTCAGGTTTGCCTGATCCAGGCCCACGAATCCGCCCTGCGCACCCGCAAACAGCACCTGCGACGCCTCGCCGCCCAGGCTTGCCGTCGCGCCGGCAGTTCCGCTGTTGTTGCGGAATCCCGTGCCGTAAAGCACCAGAAAGATCTGATCCCCTTCGGGTCCAAAATTTATCGGTATGGGCTCGAACTGCCCGCTACCCGGATTGAACTGAGCGACTTCTTCGAAGACCTGCTCCCCGTTTGCCCTGATGCGAAAGATTTGTGCTGCGGCTATACCCTGACCGTTTGCATTGGCGGAAAATATTCCGGGCGCAAGCGCCGCGACCTGTATCATCCCCTGCGCCACGGTCTCATTCTGACGCACGATGCGAACTACAGCAGCGCCTTCGGCGGTCGCGGCCGGAATTACGTAGTTGATCTGCCCACCCGATACGAAAAACAACAGCGCCGCGCGTTCGGCTCCCAGACTGTCCGTCACAAAGACGCTCGCACCGCCGAGTTCAGTCGGAAGATCCTCATCCGCAGGCGCAATAAATACGTCCATTCCCATTACACCCGTCTGTCCGAATCCGGCTGCAATGGAATTCGGCGCTACCGGAACTCCCGGCAGGAAGCTTGCCGCAGATACGGTTGCAAACGGATGCGGCGTAGGTTGCGCTGCGGGCTGCGAAGCCGCGTTTATGGTGTATATCGTATCGCCGAAATTGGTCAGATCTCCGTTCGCAGCGTTTCCGGCTACGTAAAACGTCACGGTTCCGGTGCTCGTCGCAGGCGCGCGCCAGCGAAAATTCCACGATCCCTGACCGGCGGCAACGGGCGCAGTCCCCGTAAGTGTATGTTCGATGTATGTGCGCTGATTGCCGCCGATCGCGCCCACAACCAACTGCGTGCGCGCATTGTCGGTGACTACGAGCGTCCCGGCACGACGGCCTGCCGCATCGATCACCGTAGCCTGAAACCCGAACCGGAGCCTGCCCGCCTGCGTCAGCGTCACGGTAATGTCGTATTCCTGATCGGCGGCGTAATTGCCGGGCACTCCCGAAATTACAAGCATTCCGCCCGGACCTCCGCCGCTATGACAACTCGCGCAAGTCTCCTCGCCCGGCGCACCGGTCAAACCGGGATCGGGTCCGCCGGAAAATGCTTCAACCCGTTTCGCAGTCAAAACCGCGCTTGCAGCGGCTGCGGCAAAGATTCCAAACAACACCATCTTCACCACACGTTTCATAAAACAAGCTCCAGACTTCCCACTCAGCACTCAGCACTCAGCACTCAGCACTTTCTTCTTCTTCCCCGCGCTCAGCACTCTATACTCGCCATCCTTCCGGCGCTGACGCCCGCTCCAATTATGGCCGTAGCGTCCGAAGTGGGAACGATTTCCACAGCCGATCCTTGCAGCGGACTCATCTTGACCATTTCGTGGAGATAAAGATCGAGCAGGCCGAGTTGCACAAACCGCGCGTTGGGGCCGGATATGATGAATTTTCCCGGTCCCTCCATATGAATGCTCGTAGCCGTGGCCGCAGCCAGCGCGCGGTGCCATAGCTTGACGAACGCCACGCAGCGCGCGTCCCCTTCGCTTGCCCCCTCGAAAACCTCCTCCGGTTCCAGATCCAGAAAGCGCAACCGCATCGCGCGCTCACCCATAATGCCCTCTACGTGCCCGACTCCGCCGCACTTGCAGAACTGCTCCTTGGGATCGAGGGTGACTACGCTGTGGCCCCCCTCCCATACGCCCCCGCTTTGCGGGTAACGCCCGAAACCGATTCCGCCGCCGAGCCACCATGCGCGGATGAGATGGTCGAGCAATCCGCGCGAGGCGGCGATCCCGGCAGCCATGGCATCGGCGTCGTTGAGTACAAGCACCCGGGCCGTGCAGCCCGCGCCGCGCAGCATTTCTTCAAGCTCATCGGCCAGATGGCGCCCCTTCATCTGCTGAAGGTTCGGCGACTCTTCCACTACGCCGTCGCGAATGATCCCCGGAAAACCTATACCCACGGCGGCAACTTCCGCACCCTGCCGCACGCTCTCGACCAGGTCCAGGATATGCGCGGCGATTTCGGCCGCGGGCACTTCGTCCAGACCCTCGCTGCGACCGCGCCCGCCGGTAAAGGTACGGACTTCGCCGTGCAGATTGTTGCCCTCCAGCAATCCGGCCGCTATATGCTCGGCCGCCAGCACTCCAATCGTTCGCTGCATAACACCTCAGAAAGAGAAAAGAGAAACTACGGAATTGACGGAATAAACAGAAATAACGAAATGAAAGACGACTTTTCCGTTATATTCGCTTATTCCGTCAATTCCGTAGTCTCCATTCAATTCAGCCTTTTCAGCTTGTTGAGTCCGTTAAACGCCGCCGCCTTGTAACATTCGGCAAGCGTCGGGTAGTTGAATACGGTATCGACGAAATAATCCACCGTGCCCTTCAGGATCAGCACCGCCTGACCTATGTGCAGTATTTCGGAAGCCCCCTCGCCTATGATGTGCACGCCGAGAATTTCCTTTGTTTCACGATGGAAGATGATCTTGAGACGGCCCGTAGTGTCGCCGCGAATCTGGCCGCGCGCGATTTCGCGGTAATAGGCTACGCCGACTTCATACGGAACATCCTCGTCGGTGAGCTGTTCTTCCGTCTTTCCGACGAACGAAATTTCCGGGATCGTGTAAATGCCGTAGGGATAGTTTTCCGGCTCGGTGCGCACTTCGGCGCCGAACGCGCGGCCGACTGCAATACGTCCCTGTTCCATGGAAACGGAGGCAAGCGACGGGAACCCTATCACGTCGCCGACGGCGTATATATGCGGCGTAGCGGTGCGGTATTCGGCGTCCACCGCAATGCGGCCGCGCGAGTCGGATTCAAGTCCTGCGGCGGCCAGATTCAGATCGTCTACATTGCCCTGGCGGCCTATGGCGTAAAGCAGCGCGTCGCCCGAAATTTTCTTCCGGCTTTCGAGGTTTGCAATCACGGTCCCGTCGGGCGCCTCTTCCACGCTTTGCACTTCCTCGCCGAGCCGGAGCGTTACGCGGCTGTCGCGCAGGTGATAACACAGCGCCTCGATCATTTCCTGATCAGCGAATTCCAGCAGGCGCGGACACTTCTCGATCAGGATCACGCGCACGCCGAGTGCGGCGAACATGGATGTATATTCCACTCCTATGACTCCGCCGCCCACGACTATGAGCGATTTCGGAATCTCGGGCAGATCCATTATGTGATCGCTCGACACTATCGTGCGGTTGTTGAGCGGAACCTGTTCGGATACGGCGGGCCGCGTGCCTGCGGCAATGACTACGAACTCAGACGCGAACTCGGAAACTCCGCGCGAATTCTCTATGCGTATTCGATGAGGATCGAGAAAACTTGCTGTGCCTGTCAACAGATCGATGCCGTTGCGCGAAAGCTGCGCGCGCGTGACGTCGATTTCGGTCTTTATTACGTGCTGCACGCGGAAGGAAAGATCCGCCATCGAGATCTTTTCCTTGACGCGGTAGTTCATGCCGTAGATGGACTGGTACTGATAGCCGGAAAGATGCATGACGGCTTCACGCATCGTCTTGGACGGAATGGTTCCGGTGTTGACGCTGGCGCCGCCGACGACCTCGCGCTTCTCGACTACGGCTACCCGCTTGCCGAGTTTCGCCCCCTGTATGGCTGCGCGCTGTCCGGCGGGGCCGGAACCGATCACGATCAGATCGTAGTCCTGCATGCTCGATCGCCCCCTTTACATCTCGATCCGCGAGTCGTCAGTGTGTTGCCGCCAAACTGGTGCTTTTTAATCAACAATGATTCGCGTTTGCTCATTGCTGTTTTCAGGGTTGACAGGATAGCGGGTTACGGCGATTTTGACCAGATATGACGAACATTGGTCGCTGCTGCGACCTGCCAGTGATCCAGTTTTCCTAAGTGCAGGATCTCCGCTCACCGCGCCGTAAACGTGGAATCGAGGCATGAAACTTCCCTGATGCCTGCCCGCGTTGTCGCTGTGTACAAACATAAATACACAGAGTTTTTTAGGTTTTTCCGTTTACTCTCTTCACTTCCCAAACAACTTTGTTTACTATGCGCTTATCCATAAACAACTTTTGTGGATATAGTCAGTACTCTGTAAACAAAGTTTCTTGATTGTCTAAATCAGACCACGAAACATCGGGACAAAATACTGGGTACGCACGCGCCCTCGCGTGCGTTCGGCGGCGAATTAAAGCACGCGAGGGCGCGTGCGTACCCGGTTGCGGACTCCGTTGTGTGTACCATTCTGCTGTGGATTGACTTAGGCCGCGGTAGCGGCGAAAGACCTGTAGCCCAGGGCGTAAGCCCTGGGTAAGTGTAGAGAAGCGGCGCCAGCCCCGGAGGGGCGGAAGATCTTTCGCCCTTTCAGGGCTTGAACCTTCTTTTTCTGCTGACCTGGCGCTCACGCACCAGGCTACAGATCTTTCGCCGCTCCGCGGCTGAAAAATCAAGAAACTTTGTTTACAGAGTAGTCAGTCGTCGCTGAATAATATTTAAGATCGGCCACGGTAGAGTAAGTACACCGTAAACAAACAGCAATTCCCGGTTTAGAAAGAAAGAGAGATAACGGAACAAACGGAAATACTCCGTCTTTCCGTGATTTTCCTTTCATTTCGTTTGTTCGGTTATCTCTAGTCTCACGTTGTGCACCAATCTCGTCAGGGTCGATTCAGGAGGGGGCCGACGGATATTAGCCGGGGGCAACGAGCCGGAATGCGTTCAAATGAAAGGTAAAACTGACCATGAAGCGGAAACTTGCTCGAGTCATGATGGGTATTCTCGTGGGCGCCGGCCTCGTCTACGGCAGCACCATCGTCTACCAGGCAGCGGCCAACGATGGTGTTTGGGACAGCCTGGGCATATTGTGCAGGATCTCGATCATAGTCTGGCTGCTGTCTCTACCGTTTATCTTCGCTGCGTGGGGACGCTGCTATAGAGCGTGCAACAACGACCCCTTTCCCGATGGTTGCCGGTCGGGTTGTGAGGCGTTGTGGGGAGGACTATTTTTACTGGAGACCCTTCTGCTCAGTATCATTTGCGGGGCCATTAAATTCCCCCCGTCGCCTCCAGGCTAACAGAATGAATACTAATTCCGTCTCAGAAGACCAGAGGCTCGCAAAAGATGAAGCCGAATCGTGCCAAGTACATTGCCGTCATGTCTGCGGGAGTAACCGTCCTGTTCGTTAGCGCGATGTTAACCCTTCGCACGCTGCATCAGCAGGCAGCGCCGGGATCGGGAGACAGCGTCTGGAGGGATGTTTGCTTCGGTATCCTGATGGGCATGTTTATTATTATCCTGTCTCTGGGCTATGCCTGTATTGTGCGCTGTGACCGTAAACCCGAGCAAGAGCAGGAACGTTGCAAGTGGCGCTGCGTCATAATCGCGACAGCCTTATCGGCGCTGCTATTCTTGCTGACGATTTTGTTTTGCGCCCCACCGTCGCTTCCCTCCGGTCCCGGCCTGTGATTTCGCTGATTCCATCCTGCTGAGCGTCGAATACCAGCAATAGTGGTTTGGCTCCTCCTTTCCTCCCCGCTTGACTCTTTCAGTTCCCATCGGTCCCTGTGTCGCACTTTGAATTACCCCCTGAATTCCACGGTTATCTTAATGTTTCCAATACCATCCACTTTGATTTAGACTATCCATCATCGACGGAACCGATCTGTCTCAAAATGCGTATAACCGGCTTGCTTGTTTAATCGTACCGATGGAATGGCGCGGGCCTGCGCTCCGCCCTTGAGGCTACACACACCATGAAAAGACTCACTTGCGCGCTCCTTACGGCGCTCGCTGCCGCGAGCTTGGCCGTTGCCCAGTCCCCGACCGGGCAATCCCCTACCCTGTTTCAACGCCCGACCGTCAACCGGACGCATATCGCATTCGCCTACGCGGGCGATCTGTGGATCGTGGCGCGCGCGGGCGGCGATGCGCGCCGCCTGACCACGGGCGTCGGCATCGAAACCAATCCGGCGTTTTCCCCCGACGGATCCATGATCGCCTTCACGGGGCAGTACGACGGGAATACGGACGTTTACGTAGTCCCGGCTGCCGGGGGAGTGCCGAAGCGTTTGACCTGGCATCCGGGTCCGGATCGCGCTGCGGGATGGACGCCCGACGGCCGCAGGGTGCTGTTTTCCTCGCCGCGCGCAAGTTACTCCAACTTCCAGAGGCTCTACACCATCGGCCTCGACGGCGGCCAGCCGCAGGAAGTGCCGCTGCCTCTCGCCGTAGAAGGAGCGTTTTCGCCCGACGGTTCTATGATTGCCTATCAGCCGCTCGATCAATGGCAGCCCGACTGGAAGCGTTATCGGGGCGGGCAGACCGCCCGTGTATGGATTGCGCGGCTGTCGGATTCGGTGATCGAAAAGCTCCCGCGCGAAAATTCCAACGATCGCAACCCGATGTGGGTTGGCGACACGGTTTATTTCCTCTCGGACCGGCAGGGACCGGTGACGATTTATTCCTACGACACAAAAACCAAACGCCTGGAAACCGTAATCCCGACGACGAACCTGGACATCAAGTCGGCTTCCGCGACTTCCGATGCAATCGTGTATGAGCGGTTCGGAACCATTCATCTGTATGATCTGAAATCGAAGAAGTCCCAGCCCGTTCAGATACGTCTGGCGGGCGATATGGCTTCGGTGCGACCGCGATTTGAAAAAGTCGGCAATGCGATAGCGAACGCGAGGCTTTCGCCCACGGGGGCGCGTGCAGTGTTTGAGGCGCGCGGCGAAATCCTCACCGTACCGGCCGAAAAGGGCGATCCGCGCAACCTCACGCGCACGCCCGGAGTGATGGAGCGCGATCCGGCCTGGTCGCCCGATGGACGCTGGATTGCCTACTTCTCCGAAGAATCCGGCGAATATGCGCTGCATCTGAGAGATCAGACCGGTATGGGCGAGGTCAAAAAGATTTCGCTCGGCGAGCCGCCCTCGTTTTTCTATTCGCCCACGTGGTCGCCCGACAGCAAAAAAATCGCATTCACCGACAAGCGCCTGAATCTTTGGTACGTAGAGATTGAAAAAGGCGCTCCGGTGAAGATAGACAAAAATCCCTTCGGACTGCGCGACAGTGTGCTGGCGCCCGAGTGGTCGCCCGACAGCCGGTGGATTGCATACATCAAGCAGTTGGACAACGTATTGCGCGCCGTGCACGTTTATTCGCTGGAAGATGCGAAATGGCATCAGGTGACCGACGGTATGAGCGATGCGCGGCATGCCGTGTTCGACAAAAACGGCAAGTATCTTTACTTCACCGCCAGCACGAATCTGGGCCCCGCGTTCAGCTTCGCCGAAATGTCTACGTTTCCGCATCAATCCACGCGCAGCGTTTACGCCGTAGTCCTGCGCAATGACCTGCCGTCGCCCATTGCGCCCGAAAGCGACGAAGAGAAGGTGTCCGAAGTAAAGCCCGAGGCAAAGCCCGAAGAGAAGAAAGAAGAGAAGAAAGAAGCGGCTCCCGCCGACAAGCCTGCGGATAAACCGGCCGAAGCTGCGCCGGCCGCCGCCCGGCCTGCGGCAAAGAAGGAAGCCGAGCCCGTGCGGATCGACTTTGAGAGCATTTCGCAGCGGATAATTGCGCTCCCGATACCGCAGCGAAACATAGCGGGACTTGTCGCCGGCAAGGCGATGAACTTCTACATTGCGGAATTTCCGCCGCCCGCGCCCGGCGCGCCTCCGGGCCTCGTCATACAGAAGTACGATCTGGAGAAGCGCAAGCTCGACAAGGTTGTAGAGGGCGTGTCGGCGTTCGAGGTTTCAGCCAACGGCGAAAAGATGCTCTTTCGTCAGGGGCCGAACTGGACGATTGCTTCTACGGCGGCGCCTCTGCGTCCGGGCGAGGGCAGGTTGAGAACCGCAGATATGGAAGTCTGGGTCGATCCGAAGGCCGAGTGGCGGCAGATGTACAAGGAGATCTGGCGCTCGGAGCGCGACTTCTTCTACGATCGCAACGCGCACGGACTCGATCTGAAAGCGGCTGAAAAGCTGTATGAACCTTATGTAGATGCGATTGCGCATCGCGAAGATCTGAACTATCTGTTCCGCGAAATGCTCAATCAGTTGACCGTCGGGCATATGTTCATCGGCGGCGGCGACGCGCCGCGCCCTAACTTCGTGCCCACGGGGCTGCTCGGCGCCGATTACACCGTCGAGAACGGACGTTACCGCTTCGCCAGAATTTACGACGGCGAAAGCTGGAACCCGCAACTGCGCGCTCCGCTCACCCAGCCCGGCGTGAACGTAAAACAGGGCGAGTACCTGATAGCGGTAAACGGGCAGGAAGTAACCGGGAACGACAGCGTATACCGGTTCTTTGAAGCGAGGGCAAACAAGCAGGTAGTCATCAAGGTAGGTCCAAATCCGGACGGCAGCAACGCGCGCGAGGTGACCGTAGTGCCGGCGCCGAGCGAAACGGCGCTGCGCAATCTGGCCTGGATCGAGGGCAATCGCCGCAAGGTGGACGAGATGAGCGGCGGGAAACTGGCGTATGTTTACGTCCCGAATACGAGCGGCGGCGGATATGACAGTTTCAACCGTTATTTCTTCTCGCAGACCAACCGCGACGGCGCCGTCATAGACGAGCGGTTCAACAGCGGCGGGGCGCTTGCGGATTACATCGTAGAGTACCTTTCGCGACCGCTGCTGAATTTCATTCATTTCCGCGAAGGGCGCGACATTCCGACGCCGCTCGGAGCGATATACGGGCCGAAGGCCATGATCATCAACGAAATGGCTGGATCGGGCGGCGACGCGCTCCCGTGGTATTTCCGCAAAATGCAGATCGGCAAACTCATCGGCACGCGCACGTGGGGCGGGCTTGTGGCGTCGTTTCAGGCCCCGCAGATGATGGACGGCGGATTTGCCACGGCGCCGGACGCAGCAATCTACGGACTCAACGGCGAATGGGAAGTCGAAAACGTGGGCGTAGCGCCGGACATAGAGGTGGATTTCAATCCCGCGCAGTGGCGGCAGGGACGCGATCCGCAGCTCGAAAAGGCCGTCGAAGTGCTGATGGAGGAATTGAAACGCAATCCACGCCCGCAGTACAAACGGCCGCCCTTTCCGAATTATCATAACGGGCGTCCGGCGGCTGCCGGTTCGTCGGGCAACGGGAACTGAAGCAGGATGACGGAACAGACGAAATAAAACGAAACAAACGAAACAAACGGAAAGAATACTGTTTCGTTTGTTTCGTTTCATTTCGTTTGTTCCGTCATCTCTCTTCCTTTCGGGGGAACACAGGATGAAAAGAATCACTATCGTATTACTGCTGCTTTTATGCGCGCCTCTGCTTGTGTGGGGGCAACAACCTCTGCTGATGCGCAATCCGACGCTCAGCCGGACGCACATAGTATTTTCGTACGCCGGGGATCTTTGGATCGTAGGGCGCGACGGGGGCGAGGCGAGCCGGTTGACTACGGGCGTAGGCAACGAATCCAATCCGATATTTTCGCCCGACGGTCAGTGGATCGCGTTCACGGGCGAATACGACGGCAATGTGGATGTATACATCGTGCCGGCTGCGGGCGGCGTGCCGAAGCGCATGACCTGGCATCCGGGCGCAGACAACCTGGCGGGATGGACGCCGGACGGCAAGAGCCTGCTTTTCGCATCGCAGCGCGAATCGACTTCGGGCCGTTTTGACCGGCTCTTTACGATGCCGATAGACGGGGCGCTCCCCGTAGCCCTGCCGCTGCCTATGGGTTTTGAGGGCGCGTATTCTCCCGACGCTTCGCGCATAGCCTACGTACCGCTGCAGCGCGGATTCCAGGCCTGGAAGCGTTATCGCGGCGGGATGACGACGCCGATATGGATCGCCAATCTCAGCGATTCGTCCATAGAAAAGCTTCCGCGCGAAAACTCCAACGACTTCGATCCCATGTGGATCGGAGACCGCGTGTTTTTCCTCTCGGACCGCAACGGTCCGATCACGCTGTTTGCCTACGATACAAAAACAAAGAGCGTCACACCCGCGATTGCGAACAATGGTCTGGACATCAAGTCGGCGTCGGCCGGGCCGGATGCGATCGTTTACGAGCAGTTCGGCTCCATAAATCTGTACGATTTGAAATCGGGCAGAACCCGCAAGATCAACGTCACGATCAATGCGGATGTTCTGACTGTGCGCCCCAGGTACGAGAAAGTTGCACAGCGCCTGTCCAACGCTGCAATTTCGCCCACGGGCGCGCGCGCAGTATTTGAGGCGCGCGGAGAGATTCTTACGCTGCCGGCGGAAAAAGGCGATGTAAGAAACCTGACCGGCACGACAGGAACGGCCGAGCGCAACCCGTCGTGGTCGCCCGACGGACGGTGGATCGCCTATTTTTCGGATGAATCGGGCGAATACGCGCTGCATCTGAGAGATCAGACCGGACGCGGCGAAGTAAAGAAAATCCCGCTCGGCGAGCCGGCCTCGTTTTTCTACGCGCCCACGTGGTCGCCCGACAGCAAAAAGATCGCGTACTTCGACAAGCGGTTGATACTGTGGTACCTCGATATAGAGAAGGGCGCGCCTGTGAAGATCGACGCGTCGAAGCGCGGCTCGTCGTTTTCGCCGAGCTGGTCGCCCGACAGCCGGTGGATCGCCTACGTCAAACCCATAGAATCGTGGTATCGCGCGGCTTTCATTTACTCGATTGAAGAAGCCAAATCCACTCAGGTAACCGACGGATTGAGCGATGTTGCGAACGCGACGTTTGACCGCAACGGAAAGTATCTCTACTTCACGGCATCGACCGACATCGGGCCTGCGGTATTCGGCTTCGATATGACGAGTTACCCGCACCGGCCCACGCGCAGCGTATGGGTTTGCGTGCTGCGCAAGGATCTGCCCTCGCCGCTTGCGCCCGAAAGCGATGAAGAAAAAGTCGCCGAGGAAAAACCTGCCGAAAAGAAACCCGAACCGCCGTCGAAAGAAGCACCGAAAGTCGAGATCGATTTCGACCGTATAGGACAGCGCATAGTCGCGCTTCCGATTCCGGCGCGCAACTACGTCGGTCTTACGGCGGGCAAGGCCAACAATCTGTACATTGCGGAATTCGGCGCGCCGCCGGCCGGGCCCGGTCCCTTCGGCGCCACGCTGCATAAATACGATCTGGACAAACGCAAACTCGACAAGGTGCTCGACGGCGTCTCGGCCTGGGATCTTTCCGCAAACGGCGAGAAGATGCTCTATCGCCAGGGGCAGAACTGGTTCATCACTGGAACGGCGCAACCGCCCAAACCCGGCGAGGGCCGGCTGAGAATGGAAGACGCCGAGGTCTACGTCGATCCAAAAGCCGAATGGACGCAGATGTACCGCGAGACGTGGAGAATCGAGCGCGACTTCTTTTACGCTCCAAACTTCCACGGCCTTGACCTCAAGGCGACCGAAAAGAAATACGAACCCTATCTCGCCGCGCTCGTACATCGCGCGGATCTGAATTACCTGTTCTCGGAAATGCTCGGCGAACTCAGCGTGGGCCATCTCTACGTTCGGGGCGGCGATTTGCCGAATCCCAACCGCGTGCCGGGCGGACTGCTCGGTGCGGACTATAAAATCGAAAACGGACGTTACCGCTTCGCCAAAATCTACGACGGCGAGAACTGGAACCCGCAACTGCGCGCTCCGCTCACCCAACCCGGAGTGGATGTCAAGGAGGGCGATTACCTGCTTGCGGTAAACGGGCGCGAGTTGCGCGCAGGCGACAACATTTATTCGTTCTTTGAGGCGACTGCGAACAAGCAGGTAGTCATCAGGGTAGGGCCGAACGCCGACGGCAGCAATGCGCGCGACGTGACGGTCGTCCCCATAGGAAACGAAATCGCGTTGCGCAACCTGAACTGGGTGGAATCCAACCGCCGCAAGGTTAACGAGATGAGCGGCGGGAAGCTGGCGTATATCTACCTGCCCGATACGGCGCAGGGCGGGTATACGTTCTTCAACCGGTATTACTTCTCGCAACTGGACAAGCAGGGCGCAGTAGTGGACGAGCGCTTCAACAGCGGCGGACAGGCGGCCGATTATGTAATCGATTACCTGCGCAAACCGCTGATGAGCTACTGGGCCGTAAGGGACGGCGAGGACTACCGCACTCCGTTCGGCACTATGCCCGGGCCGAAGACGATGCTCGTAAACGAGTATTCGGGATCGGGCGGCGACCTAATGCCCTATATGTTCCGGCGCGCGGGCCTGGGCAAACTCATCGGCAAGCGCACGTGGGGCGGGCTTGTGGGCATCGGCGGTTATCCGCAACTGATCGACGGTGGAAGCGTCACGGCGCCGCATTTTGCGTTCTATACGCCTGAAGGCGAGTGGGAGATCGAGAATCGCGGCGTAGCGCCCGACATCGAAATCGATCTCGAACCGGCCGAATGGCGCAAGGGGCGCGACGTACAACTGGAAAAAGCGGTCGAACTTCTGATGGAAGAGTTGAAGAGGAATCCACAGAAGCCTGTAAAACGTCCGCCGTATCCGAATTATCACAACGGGCGCGATATTCCTGCGGGATCGTCGGGCAACGGGAACTGAAGAGAGATAACGGAACAGACGAAATGAAACGAAACAAACGGAAAGAATACTGTTTCGTTTGTTTCGCTTCATTTCGTCTGTTCCGTCATCCCTCCTATTCTTCAATGGAAACGCCATGAAAAAAACATTCTTGCTCATTCTGATACTTGCCTGTTTCGTTGTTTCCGCTGCGGCGCAGGATGCACCGACGCTTATGCAACGGCCCACGGTCAACCGCACTCATATCGTGTTTGTATACGCGGGCGATCTGTGGAGCGTGCCGCGTGCGGGCGGTGCGGCGGAAAGACTCACAACCGGCCCCGGAATCGAGAGTTCGCCGCAATTTTCTCCCGACGGTCAGTGGGTAGCCTTCAACGGACAATATGACGGGAACCTCGATCTGTTTGTCGTCCCGGCTGCCGGAGGAGTGCCGAAGCGTTTGACCTGGCATCCGGGCCCGGATCAGCTCGTTGGATGGACGCCGGACGGCAAACACCTGGTGTTCCGGTCATCGCGCACGAGCTATACGGGCGTGCAGCGCCTGTTCAAACTGTCGCTGGACGGCGGGCTTCCCGAAGAACTTCCCTTCCCGATGGGCTTCGAGGGTTCGATGTCGCCCGACGGAAACCGCATTGCATACATGCCGCTTGCGCCCGCCTTCGCGCAGTGGAAGAACTATCGCGGCGGGCGGCAGACGAAAATCTGGGTTGTGGATCTGAAAGATTCCAACTGGTTCGAAATCCCGCGCACAAATTCCAACGATTACAACCCGCTATGGATCGGCGAAAAGATTTTCTTTCTCTCCGATCGCAACGGCGCGGTAACGCTGTTTTCCTATGACCTGAAAACAAAGCGCGTCGCTCCGGCGATTCAGAACTCGGGACTCGACATCAAATCGGCTTCGGCCGGGCCGGACGCAATCGCATATGAACAGTTCGGAAAGATCCATCTATACGATCCGGCTTCGGGCAAATCGAATGCGGTGAATATAACGGTTTCCGGGGATATGCCGTATGTCCGGCCGCGGTATGAACGCGTAGCGGGCAACATTGCGTATTACGGAATTTCGGCTACGGGCGCGCGGGCCGTATTCGGCGCTCGCGGCGAGATACTCTCGGTTCCGGCCGAAAAGGGCAACATACGCAATCTGACCAATACGCCGGGCGTGATGGAGCGCGATCCCGCGTGGTCGCCCGACGGCAAATGGATTGCATATTTTTCGGATGAATCCGGCGAATATGCGCTGCATTTGAGAGATCAGACGGGAATGGGCGAGGTAAAGAAGATCTCGCTCGGGTCTCCATCATCGTATTTTTACGCGCCTGCCTGGTCGCCCGACAGCAAAAAAATCGCCTTTACAGACAAGCGTCTGAATCTTTGGTATGTAGAGATTGAAAAAGGCGCTCCGGTAAAGGTGGATACAAACACGTTTGAAAATCCGTTTCGCGTGATGGACCCGCAGTGGTCGCCCGACAGCAAGTGGATTACTTACACAAAGCAGTTGAAAAACCGGCTCGGCGCCGTGCACGTTTATTCTCTTGAGACCGCAAAATCGACGCAAATCACCGATGGACTGAGCGATGCTCGTTTCGCCAATTTCGACCGCGGCGGAAAGCATCTTTACTTTACGGCATCGACCGACGCGGGGCCGTCTTCGGGCTGGCTCGATATGTCGAGTTTCCCGCATCAGGTGACGCGCAGCGTGTATCTCATCGTTCTGGCGAAGGGCGACGAGTCGCCGCTTGCGCCGGAAAGCGATGAAGAAAAAGTCGCCGAAGAAAAGAAGGAAGGCGCACCTGCTGCACCCAAACCCGGAGAGAAAAAAGAAGTCGAAGTAAAGATCGACTTCGACGGCATAAGTCAGCGCATACTCGCGCTTCCCATTCCGGCTCGCAACTACGTCGCAATGCGCTCGGGCAAAGCGGGAGCGATATTTCTGCTCGAAGCCGTAGCGAACCAGCCCGGCGCAACGCTGCACAGGTTTGAGCTCTCGAAGCGGCGTCCCGAAAAAGTGCTCGACGGCGTCACGGCATGGGATCTTTCGGCAAACGGCGAAAAGATGCTGTTTGCGCAGGGAGCGCCCGTGGGTTTCGGCGCCGCGCCGCCGCGTTTCGTCATAGCGCCCGCAATGACGCCGATGCGGCCCGGCGAGGGTGCGCTCAACCTGACGGAAATGGAAGTCCGTGTAGATCCGAAGGCCGAATGGACGCAGATGTACCGCGAGGCGTGGCGCGTGCAGCGCGACTTCTTCTACGACCCGACCTTCCACGGTCTGGACATCAAGGCGGCTGAAAAGAAATACGAGCCGTATCTTTCGGCCGTCGCGCATCGCGCGGATCTGACGTACCTGTTCCAGGAAATGCTCGGCAACATGTCGGTCGGGCATCACAACGCGGGCGGAGGCGATATTGCGCAACCGCGCGCAGTGCCGGGCGGATTGCTCGGCGCGGACTACAAAATCGAAAACGGACGCTACCGCTTCGCCAAAGTCTACAACGGGGAAAACTGGAACCCGCAACTGCGCGCGCCGCTCACGCAACCCGGAGTGGATGTTAAAGAGGGCGAATACCTGCTTGCCGTAAACGGGCGCGAACTCGCCGCAAACGACAACGTCTACGCGTTTTTTGAGAACACCGCAAACAAGTCGGTGATGATCAAGGTAGGCCCGAACGCGGACGGCTCCGATTCGCGCGAGGTGAAGGTCGTGCCGGTAGCGAACGAGGGCGGGCTGCGCAATCTTGCGTGGATCGAGGGCAACCGCCGCAAGGTCGACGAAATGACGGGCGGACGCGTTGCATACGTTTATCTGCCGAATACTTCGGGAGCAGGGTATGCGAACTTCAACCGTTATTACTTTGCGCAGATCGACAAATACGGCGCAGTAATCGACGAGCGCTTCAACGGCGGCGGCACGGCGGCGGATTACATGGTGGATTACATGCGCCGGCCGCTTATGAACTACTGGGCTACGCGCGAGGGCGAGTTCTTCACCACGCCCGTAGGGTCGATTTACGGTCCGAAGGCGATGATCATCAACGAGTGGGCGGGTTCGGGCGGCGATATGCTGCCGTGGCTGTTCCGCAAGGCCGGGGTCGGCAAACTCGTGGGCAAGCGCACGTGGGGCGGGCTCGTAGGCATTTACGATTACCCGCAGTTGATGGACGGCGGCGGCGTTACTGCGCCGCGCGTGGCGTTTTTCAATACCGAAGGCCAGTGGGACGTCGAAAACTACGGCACGGCTCCGGACATAGAAGTAGAGATGGATCCGAAGTCGTGGCGCGAGGGGCGCGACCCGCAGCTTGAGCGCGCCGTGCAGGTCGTGCTTGAGGAAATGAAGCGCAATCCGCAGCCGAAGCCGAAGCTTCCCGCGTATCCGAATTATTACAACGGAACGACTACGGGAGCGCCGGCGAAAGCAGGAAGGGCGGCGCGGCCGGGCGTTCAGCGATAAAAACGTAGATAACGGAACAAACGGAATGAAACGAAAATCACGAAAAAGCTGAATATGTCCGTAGTTTTCGTCTATTTTCGTTTGTTCCGTTATCCCTCTTTTTGTCCCAATCAAGCGTAAGATCCGTGAGAAATGGTTGGCCGGAGCAGAAGAAAGACAAAAAAGTGCGGACCGGGTGTGAGAAGCCCGGTCCGCACCGTTAAAACGGTCTGTGTTGTCGGTGAGAAGATCTACTTGACCTGCATTGCCTCGATGTATTTCGTCAACGCATAAATGTTGATTCTCGAGACGTTTGCATCGTTCATTTTCCTCCTGAAGTAGTTACCCCACACGGGCATCTCACTCGTCCCGTGAGCTGCTACAACAACTTCTCCAGTAATATGATTCTGAACTTTGAGCGCAGGAAATTTCCCTCCTTCCCGTTGGGCAATGGTGGTCAGGTCCGTAGGAATCGTCTTGAGCGCCGATGAAACGGGTCCTGCACCCTTGCCGTCCATGCCGTGGCAACTCGCGCAATACTCGGCGTAAAGCGCGCGCCCTCTCGCATTGGAATCCGACTGCCCGGACGCCGCATTCCTCGATGCGGAAAATGCTCCGAGCAGCACAAATGAGGCGAAAACTAAAAGTACAAATATCATCAATCTGCGTTTCATGGCGTCCTCCTTTCTCGACAGGAGGGATCGCACCCGATCTCTCCGATACCCCGGAAGCCATTCCGGCAGATCATCCTGCTGCCCTCAGTTATTGCAAGAAATATGCCATTGCAATTTCAGGTGGAATTTGACGATGTGATACCGAAAAACACCGGAGTGTGGGCGAAATCACCGGCCAAATGCCCCAATCGACCCGGTACGTTGTTTCTCTTCTTACAACCGGCTGGTCAGGATTGAATTGAACACAAGCGGAATGGTAGCCAGGCTCTGCCCGCGGTACTGCGGCCGGAAGCCGAACATCACTACACGCCCCTCGCCGAGTTTCACCTCGACGAGCGCCGCCTTGCCTCTCAACTTTTCTTCGCCCAGAATCCAGCCGCTCAGCAGCAGCGGTTCGGTCTCCGGATAATGAGCGATTACCTTGACGCGCGCAGGATCGGCAACCTCGAAGGCGGGACTGGCCTCAAACCACGCAATCGCATCGCTGTCGATCCCGAGCGTCAGCGGGCTGCTGTCGTCCATCCTTATGCGAAGTATCGAACCCGGACAATAGAACTGCTGCACGGATACGCCCTTGAGCACGTTCCTTACTGGAAGCTTCAATTCCTCGATCGCAAAATTCGACGCTTCATTGAAGGTCACAATCGTTCCGCCCGCCTCGGCGAATTCAATGAGCGATCCGACGCCCTGCGAGCCGAGCCCTCCGGAATACTCCTGCGGGTAAATCGCTCCGAGCCCGTTGACCAGGGCCGAAGCGGACTGATCGGGAATGATTATTACGTCGTATTTCTCGTTGAGATTTCCCGCGCGCACTTCCGCGCGCCGCAGCGTGGTGTAAGGAAACCGGTACTGATCGAATACCCACCGCGTCCACCCTTCATCCATCGATGAAAGATAGTTCTGATACAGCGCAACGCGCACGGGACTCGTGCGGCGCACGCGCCCCTGTATCACTACCGAGCGCGGCTCGGCCTTCATCTCCACCTGAAACTCTTCCCTTACCGCAACGGCCTCCACGTTCATCAGCAGCGGCAGCGTGTGCGATGTCACGTCGTAGGGCCGCTTGGGCGGACCGCCCGGATACTCGCGCAGATCGGGATATCGCTGGACCTCAAGAAGGGTCTTTGCAAACGCGCCGTAGGGCTGGCGCCCAGGAACTATGCGCGTGCCTACGGGGTATCTTTTACCGTCGGCGGTAAATTCGGCCATCGCCTGATGGATTTCGACGCCGCCGCGTTTGAGTATTGCGATAAGCCGGTCGAAGGCCTCGGTACGCAGGTAATACTTGACCTCTTCAGACGTCGATGGTTCGTTGCTGAGTTGCGCGGCAAGACGGTCTCCCGCTTCGTGGCGCTCCTCGCGCGTGCCGCTCACCTGCTTGAGCCCCTCGTTGAGCCTGCGCGCCGCGTCGGCAATCGAGGCGGGCACTGCGGGTTCGGGCAGCAAATAAGCGAATGGTGCGTTCGGCGCTTCGACGGCGCGGCGGCTGATGTCGTAGAAATTGCGCAGGTGGCGTTCGCGGTATCGCGCTGCGTGCCCGAGAAGCGCCCAGGCGCCCGATGTCTGGTAATCCACGATGTCGCGCAGCGTCCAGCGCCCTCCAGTCCACGGCTTCGGGAAATTCCACGACGCGCGCCCCGCGTGATAATTCAACCCCTGCACGAGTTGCCCGGCCGGAACCTCTACGGGCGTGGCAAGCCTTGCGCTCGCAGTTTCCGAGAGTATTCGCAGTCCGGCGTGATAATGCGCGTAGGCGCGCGCCGGAGTGAACGCATCGAAGATCCCGTTAATTACAATGCCGCTTTTCCCCTGCACGGTCATATCCCAGGCTATCGCCGAACCGAGCGCGCTTACGCCCGATATGATCGCCGGATCCACGTTCGGCTCCCACGGGTCGATGTAGGGCGGAACGAAGAAACGCGCTCCGCTGCCGCCCATCTGGTGTATGTCGTGGAGTATCTGCGGACGCCATACGTTGAGGATTTTGTCGACCGTGAGCTGCGTTTCAACCTGCGTGAATGCGTACCAGTCGCGGTTGTTGTCGTGGCCCGTATAGTGATGATAAAGCTCGGGCGGCGCGGCGCCTTCGGCCGGAGTCCCGAGCGTCCTTGCGTACCAGTCGGCTACGATGTCGGTGCCGTCCGGATTGAGCGACGGAACAAGAAGCAGGATCACTTCGCTTAGTATCTGCCGCGCTTCGGGCGTGTCTTCTGAAGCGAGTCTGTGCGCAAGTTCCGTTGCCGTGAATGTGCCTCCGACTTCGGTCGAATGTATGCTGCACGTAATGACTACAACGGTTTTTCCCGTGCGTATGAGCGCCTCGGCCTCGCGTTCACTTGTGGTGCGCGGATCGGAGAGGCGATTCTGTATTTCGCGGTATTCGGCGAGGCGGCGCAGGTTGTCGGGAGATGAAATGGTTGCAACGACGAACGGGCGGCCGAGCGTGGTTTTCCCAAGTTCCGCAAGCTCCATCCGGTCGCTTGCAGCGTCGAGGCGGCGGAAGTATTCCAGAAACTGTTCCCACTTTGCTAGACGGCGGTCGGCGCCGATCCTGAAGCCCAGCACCGATTCAGGCGAGGGAATCTGCGCCGCGCTCTGTGCAGTAGGGCGTACACCGCTTTGCGCCCGGGCCGAATGAGCGAAGTAAAGAAAAGGCAAAGCGAGCATCAGCAGGGGCAGGATCAGAAGTGCGCGCCGGTTCCAGTTCATAGCGGAGTCTCCTGGTAAAGTGGTTTGCAGCGGGGGCAGCCGTTTAGACGCTGAATGACGCCCGTTCGTTACGCATTGTGAATGCGCGAAAAATATCGGCGCGCGCACGCCGGGGAAACGCTTGATTTCACCGTCGAGCGACGATACTTTAACACCCGATTACTCACTTACAAACCGTGTGCGCCCGATCGACGATTCCTTATGGATTCCACCTTTTTGCGCCGCGCCGCGCCGCCGGCAGCAGTTGTACTCGCCATCGGTTTTGTAGCCGCCGCGCTGATTGTCTTCAATGGGGGAATCGCCGTCGGATGGTCCAACCACGTCGGGTTGCTGCCCGTAGTGCGAAGGCTGCTCGATGCGGGCTACCTGCCGGGCGATTTCAACATAGAGTTGCGCCTGTACCACCACCGTACATTCGCCTGGATGATCGCCTGTGCATCGGCGATTCTGGGCGAGGATCGCGGCATAATACTCATACACCTGATTTGTATAACTGCGTTGAGCGCGGCGCTGTACTGCCTGTGCCGCACAATCGGGCTTTCTACGGGCAACTTCATCCTCATCGGGCTGCTGACAGCCGCAAGCGCAGCCTGGACCGGGCTGGGACTTGAGGAAAACAACTTCGTCGGAAACCGCGAGATCCAGCCCCCGCCGCTTGCGCACGCATTTGTACTCGCGGGCGCGGCGATGATCATAAAAAAACGCTGGCGCCGGGCTGCATTCCTCGCCGGATGTGCAACGCTCGTACACCTGCAGATAGGCGTTATCTTCACACTTCTGATAGCTCCGTTTTACGCCGCGCGACTGCGCGAATTCGGCATTTATGAAATCGCCCGCCTTGGCGTGATTTACCTCGCGCCCTGTGCGCCGGTGCTGATTCATTTCGCCGGTATGCTCGGACGCGGCGTGGCCTCCGGGTTGACGATCGAGGATCTGAACTTCCGCATGCCGCATCACTTTGCGCTCGCTTCAACAGAAGCCGCGGTATGGACGGCCGCGCACCTCGCGGCAACAGGCGCGGTATTTATCCGGCTCAAAAAGCGAATGCGTCCCGAAGCCGAGCGACTGAGAGTACTGTTTGCAATGAGCGCAATGCTTGCAGCGCTCGCCGCGCTGCATTTCGCCGATTATTACTACTTCCACTGGGTAACGACGCTCAAGCCGCAGTTTCCGCGGCTCAGTCCGCTCATCACGGTATTCGGGGCCGTAGCCGTCGTTGCCCTGATTCGTTTCGGCGCCGAAACCGCAGGCCGCAAGCGCGCGGCATACATCGGTTATACGGCGCTGTTTGCGCTCGCCTGCTGGCACGCAGCAGGCCACGTATCGGCGCATTATCGCGAGGGGGCAGAGCGTTTCGGACTCGGCATCGACAGGTACGCGGAGGGCAGTTCTTCGTGGATCGACATCTGCCGCTGGATCAGGACGAACGGCCCGAAGGGTGTTACATATCTTGCACCACCCGGGCGAAACGGGTTTACGTACCTGAGCGATCGTTCGAGCGTGGTCGAATTCAAGATCAATCCCGACGGCGGGCAGATGCTCGACGAGTGGTACGAAAGGCTGCGCGACTTTGGAGGAGGATCGCTGCCCGATGCGCGCGGCGGCGAAGTGCGCCGTGCAATCGATCGCGCGTATGCTGAACTCACGACGGACCGGATCATCGCGCTCGGCGAAAAATACGGTGCAGGTTACGCGGTACTGCCGCGAGCGTCGAAGGCCGATCTGCCCGTGATTTACCAAAACAGGGAGTACAGGCTGGTGCGGTTTTCGCAGTGAGCCGAATTGGCGCACAGCGTGAGACGGCAAGAGAGATGACGAAACAAACAAAATGAAACGAAAATTACCGAAAGGTTGAATGTTTTCGCGGTTTCCGTCTATTTTCGTTTGTTCCGTTTTTCTCTTCTTTCTCGCTATGTGTACGAATCTCTCTTCATGAACCGACGCGGCGCGCATACGATGACGATCCTGACGCTGGGACTGGGGCTGGCGCTTTTCTTCATCGTCGTCAGTCAGGCGGGATGGAGTGAAGTCTTCGCCCGTGTGCGCTCGCTCGGAGCCGGATTTGTTCTGATTGTTGCGCTCGGCGGTTTGCGTGTAGCCGCGCGCGCGCTTGCCTGGCGCCGCTGCCTTCACCCGTCGGAGCGCGCCGTGGGGTTTCGCGCGCTTTTTGCCGCGCGCCTTGCAGGCGATGCCGCCGGGCAGTTGTTCGCAGCCGGGCCGCTCATAGCCGAACCCGCAAGACTTGCCGCGCTTGGGGGACGACTGACGCTTGCGGCGCGCGTAAAATCCCTTGCGGTCGAAACGCTCACCTATACGCTGTCGAGCTGTCTGCTTGTGTTTGCAGGAATGGCTGCACTCGTCGGATGGTTCGCGCTCGGGGATGAGTTGCGCGCAGCAAGCATTGCAGCCGCCTTATCAATGCTGATCATAGTGGCGGTATCGGCTGTGGTGATTGCGAGGCGTTGGGAGGTTCTTTCCTGGATCGGCGAGGTTGCGCGCAGGTTGCTTCATATGGCCGGATTCAGCCGGCGATGGAAGCGCCAGGTAGCGCATCTTCGGACGCTCGAACACCACGTCTTCAATTTTTACCGCGGTCACCCGGCGGATCTCGCCTACATATCAGCCTGCCATATGGCGTTTCATCTGCTCGGCACGGTTGAAACGTGGGCGACGCTAGTCTTTCTCGGTTATGAACCGACGCTGCTTGCCGCATTCACGCTCGAGGCCACAAACCGCGCCGTGAACATGATCTTCTCGTTCGTGCCGGGTCGCGTAGGCGTGGATGAAGCCGGTACGGGACTGCTTACCGAAGTACTCGGACTCGGCGCCGCATCGGGAATCGTGCTCGCGATCGTAAGAAAAGCCCGAATACTGGTATGGACCGCGGCGGGTGTGGCCGTTTACGGCTACATTACCGCGCGGCGCACTCGCACTTGAACCGGCGCACCCCGGATCACTCAAACGAGCGAAGCGGCGTGACGCAGCCGCGCAACGGTTCGTTCCCGCCCTACGGCGACGATTACGTCGAAGATGCCCGGTCCCACCGATTGTCCCGTAAGCGCGGTGCGCGCTGCGTTGATGAGAAGCCCGGCCTTGACGCCCCTTTCCCCGGCAAACTCGCGCAGCGCCGCGTCGGTCGATTCGTGGTCGAACACCTCTACGGCCTCGAACTTCGCGGCGAGTCCGGGCAACAGATCCCTTAGCGCCGCATCTTTTTTCAGATTCTTCTGCACCGCAGCCTGCTCGAACTCGAAGCTCAGGTCATCGACGAAATACGCCCGCCCGTAACTTGAAAAATCCGCAAGCGTACGGTACCGCGCCCGCAACAGATCTACCGTTTGGGCGAACCACTCAGATTGATCCCCGCCGTAACGCTCGCGCCAGAGTCCGTCGCGTTCGAGCTGAGTTCTGACCATCGGCAGGAGGTCGGCAAGCGGCATTTTTGAAATGTATTCGTGGTTCATCCACAGCGCCTTCTGATCGGTCCAGTGGCGCGCATCGCCTTCGGTAAAATTAAAAACTGCGTTCGATTTGTGAATGCCTTCGAGCGAGAACCGTTCGATCAGTTCGGCTCGCGTAAACATCTCGCGATCCGTTTCCTCGGGCGACCAGCCGAGCAGCGCCAGAAAATTCACGAATGCGTCGGGTATGAATCCCGAATCCCTGTAAGTGGTCACGCTTACTACAGCGCCGTGTTTGCGCTTGGAGAGTTTGCTTTTGTTCGGCGCAAGTATCAGCGGCAGATGCGCAAATGTCGGGACCTGCGCGCCGAGCGCTTCATAGATCAGCACCTGTTTATGGGTGTTGGATATGTGATCCTGCCCGCGTATGACGTGCGTGATGCCCATCTCTATGTCGTCGACTACAACCGACAGATTGTAGAGCGGATGCCCGTCCGAGCGCAGCAGCACGAGGTCTTCGATTTCCGTGCAACTGCGTTCCTGCAATCCGAATACTACGTCGTCAAACGAGGTGCGCCCCTCCTCGGGCACGCGCAGCCGTATGACGAATGGGGTTCCCTCGGCGGCCATTCGGTCGGATTGATCGCGCGGAAGGTCGCGGTACGGGTTGCGCGCTCTCGGCTGGCGCGCGGCTTCGGCGAACTGCTGCTTGATTGTGGCCTCGTCGCGCTCCTGTTTCGGAGTGAAGTCGCGGTATGCAGCGCCGGAATCGAGAAGCCTCGCCGCCGTCTCGCGGTGCTTTTCCGCATAATCGGACTGATAAAACGGCCCTTCGTCGTAATCCAGGCCGAGCCACTCCATGCCTTCGAGAATGCCCCGCACCATCTCTTCGCTCGAACGCTGAAGATCGGTGTCTTCTATGCGGAGAATGAATCGGCCGCCCGTCTTACGGGCGAACAGCCAGTTGAAAAGAGCCGTGCGCGCACCGCCTACGTGCAGATACCCCGTAGGCGACGGCGCAAAACGAACGCGAATATCAGACATCGGTAAGATTCTCTCCCGGAGTGCAAGAGAGAATACGGAACAAACGGAATAAACGGAACAAATGGAAAAGAAGAGAATCTTTTCCGTTTGTTCCGTTTATTCCGTTTGTTCCGTATTCTCCTGACTACTATCAGCGGATCTGTTCGTCGGACGAAATCCCGCCGTCGAAAATCGAGATAATGCGATGAGCGTGGCGGGCCACCTCGGGTTCGTGCGTTACGAGGATGATCGTGTTGCCGCGTTCGTGCAGCGTCTCGATCAGCTTCATGATTTCCTCGGAGGTCTTGGAATCGAGGTTGCCCGTGGGCTCGTCGGCCAGAATGATCGACGGATTGTTAACAAGCGCGCGAGCAATGGCTACGCGCTGCCGCTGTCCACCCGAAAGCTCGTTCGGCCGGTGCGTCATGCGGTGGCCGAGTTCGACGGCTTCGAGCGCACTTTTGGCCATCTCCAGGCGCTGCGCCGACGGCGTGCCGCTGTATATCAGCGGCAATTCGACGTTATGCAGCGCCGTAGCTCGCGGCAGCAGGTTGAAGGTCTGGAAGACGAATCCGATTTCCTTGTTGCGTATTCGCGCAAGTTCGTCGTCATCCATCTGCGAGACGAGTTTGCCGTTGAGCCAGTACTCGCCCTGGCTGGGCGTATCGAGGCATCCGATCATGTTCATCAGCGTAGATTTGCCCGACCCCGACGGCCCGATGATGGCGACGTACTCTCCGCGTTTTATTTCGAAAGTAACGCCGCGCAGGGCGTGAATTTCCTCGTCGCCCATCACATAGGTCTTCCACAACTCTTCGGTTCTGATGAGCACGTCGGGTGATTTCTGCCCGGCCGTCTGACGCGCTCCTATGGGTCGGGTTTCTCGTGCCGTTTCGGTGTCCATCAACATTGCTCCAACCTCTCTCTTTCTCCCGCTGCGGTCCCGGTTTCTTTCGTCGATCAGCGGCTTTCGGGTGAGCCGCTTGCTCCGGGCCGCTTGTTTGCGTCTTCGCGCTTGATCGCCATATTATCCTTTAACGTTCTCAACTGGCGATACGGTCCGGTAATTATTTCAGTTCCCTCGTCGAGGCCGCTCGTAATTTCGATGTCGTTTTCTCCCGTAATCCCCGTGGTAACGGGTTTGAATACGGCCTTGCCGTTTTCAACAACGAACACGCCGCGCTGCGCCGGACGGCGCTCGCGCCCCGCGCCGGGACTCGGCGACGGCGTGGGCGAGGGGCCCGTGCTGGGAGCCTCGCGCTCGACGAGCGCCTGAAGCGGAATTGCAATCACGTTTTCGCGCCGGTCGGTGTTGATCGTGGCGGTTGCCGACATTCCGGGGCGCAACCGGTCGCGCACCTCTTCGCTCATATTCACGAGCCGGATCACTACCTTGAAATCCTTCGCCTCCTGCGACCCTGCAACCGTGGTCTGCGCGATGGTCTGTCCCGAACGCGTCACGGCCGAAGCCGCAATTTCGGTCACCTCGCCCTCGATTTCCTTTTCACCGAGCGCATCCACCTTGACGCGGGCGCGCTGCCCCGTCTTGACGTTCGCTACGTCGGTTTCATCTACGCGAACCTCGACGTTGATCGTGGACATATCGGCGATGATCAACAGCGCCGTTGATGACAGATTCGCCAGCGCAAACTGACCTACCTGGATGATCGGCCCCACCACGACGCCGTTGATCGTCGCATACTGGGTAGTCTTCGAGAGCAGATCCTGCTGCGAGCGCAGGTTTGCTTCGGCCTGAGCGACGCGCGCGCGCGCGCCTTCAATAGACGCTTTTGTCTGATTGACGCGAATTTCGGCGTCCTTGACCTGCACCTGAGCCTGATCCACGCGCGCACGCGCGGCGTTTACCGAAGCGGTCGCCGAGTCGTAGCGCGCCTTGGCCGAATCGTAAACCGAACGCGATATGACCTCGCTTTCGACGAGTTCCGCATTGCGTTTGAGTTCGATATCGGCGTTGGTCTGCTCTACTCGGGCGCGTTCGAGATCCGCCTGCGCGCTCATAAGCGCCGCGCGCATGTTGTTTATGGTATTCTCGGCGGCCTGCAATGCCACGCTCTGGTTCTGAACGTCGGCCTGAGCGGCCTGCAAACTCGCCTGCTGTACGGCGGTGGCCTGCGACTGCTGCGTGGGATCGACGCGCAGGAGAGGAACGCCCTTCTTCACCTGATCGCCTTCCTTGACGAATACGTCGGTGACGCGCCCCGCAACTTCAGCCGTAAGATTGATGAACTGAATCGGCCGCACCTCGCCGTTGGCGGTGACCTTGGATTCCAGAACGGCGCGCCGCGCCGTCTTCGCCGTCTGCACCTCGGGCAACTCGCCGCGCCGCGCAAATATGCTGGCCGCAATAATCCCCCCAACCACGACCAGCGCCGTCACGCCGATTATGATCTTCCGCTTCTTCGATATCGCCATTTCGTGAATCTCCCTCTCCCTGCCCGGAATCCAATGCCCTGTGCCGCTTATGTGCGAGGATATTTTTCCTTAACCTCGTCGCTATACGTTTGTTGCCGTTCCGGTGTTTCAATTCATTGGTGAAAAATTAAACATTATTGTAAAACGAAAAGCGCCGAGCGAGGGGAAGAAGAAGTGCTGAGTGCTGAGTGCAATTTGGAACTGAAGAACTTTCATCCGGAGCGTATCTTGAAAGCCCCAAAGGGGCGAAAGATCTGTAGCCCAGCGGCGTAAGCCCTGGGTTTAAGACAACATCAATTCCAGCCCTGAAAGGGCGGAAGATCCTGTATAGCTCTTTCGCCCTTTCAGGGCTTGGACGCGTTTCTCGATCCGACCTGGCGCTCGCGCACCAGGCTACAGATCTTTCGCCCCTTTGGGGCTTTCAAGATACGCTCCAGATGAAAGTTCTTCAGTTCCAAATTGCACTCAGCACTCAGCACTCAGCACTCAGCACTTCTTCTTCTCCTCACCTTGCCTTCACTTCTTCCGGCCCTTGCGCTGTTCTTCGACCGTGAGCGAAGTTTCGTGCGCGATGCCGGCGCGATGCCCCTTGCCGCGCGCGTGCTCGACCTGGCTGACCTGTTGTATCAGCTTCGCCACGAGTCCGGTCCATCCCGTTTGATGGTTTGCGCCGAGTCCGCTGCCCGTATCTCCGTGGAAATACTCGTAGAAAAGCACCAGATCCTGCCAGTGTTCGTCGGCCTGGAACTTCTCTATCGAGCCGTTTACGGCCCGCTTGCCCTCGCCGTCGCGCAGGAAAAGGTTCATCATGCGCTGCGACAGCATGATGCTCACATCCCACAGATTCATCATATGCCCGGAACCCGTCGGACATTCGAGCTTGAAATCATCGCCGAGGAAATGATGAAACTTCTGCAGCGATTCAATGATCAGAAAGTTCACCGGAAACCATATCGGGCCGCGCCAGTTCGAGTTGCCTCCGAAAAGCCCCGTAGAGGACTCCGCCGGTTCGTAATCCACGCGGTGCTCCACGCCGTCTACAAAAAGCTGATACGGGTTCTGCAAATGATACCGCGACAGCGCCCGTATGCCGTGCGGGGCGAGGAACTCCTCCTCGTCGAGCATATATCGTAAAACGTGCCGGAGGCGGTCGCGATTAACCAGCGAGAAAAATCTTCTGACGTTTGTCGGCGTCGTCAGCGTCTCGATGTAATCGCCGAGTTCGGGCAGATTATCGATAAACCACTGCATGCGGCGCTTGAAGCCGGGCAGCGAATCCACGACCTCGGAGTCCAGCGTCTCTACGGCGAAAAGCGGAATCAAACCCACCATCGAGCGCACGCGCATCGGGAAGCTGTGCCCGTCCGGCAAGTGCAGCACGTCGTAATAAAAACCGTCGCGCTTGTCCCACAACTCGATGCCCTGTCCGGCTATGTTGTTCATTGCGCGCGATATGTAAACGAAGTGTTCGAGAAACTTCGACGCCACGTCCTCGTAGGCCGAGTTCTGCTTCGAGAGTTCGAGCGCGATGACCATCATGTTCAGACAGTACATCCCCATCCAGCTCGTCGCATCCGACTGCTCTATCGAACCTCCCGTGGGCAGTTTTGCGCTGCGGTCAAACACGCCGATGTTATCGAGGCCCAGAAATCCGCCTTCAAATACGTTCTTGCCCTCTGCGTCCTTCCGGTTGATCCACCACGTGAAGTTCAGCAGCAGCTTGTGGAATACGCGCTCCAGAAACCGCCGGTCGCCCGTGCCGAAATGCTTCTGCTCGATTTTGTATACGCGCCAGGCCGCCCACGCGTGCACGGGAGGATTTACATCCGAAAAATTCCATTCATAGGCCGGAAGCTGCCCGTTCGGATGCATGTACCACTCGCGCAGCAGCAGCACCAGTTGCTCCTTGGCGAAATCCGGGTCTACCAGAGCCAACGGTATGCAGTGAAACGCAAGATCCCAGGCCGCATACCACGGGTACTCCCACTTGTCGGGCATCGAAATGATGTCCTCGTTGAACAGATGCCGCCAGGTGCTGTTGCGGCCCGAGCGGCGCACGCGCGGAGGTTCGGGCCCCATCGCATCGCCGCGCAGCCAGCGTCCGACGTCGTAGTGGAAATACTGCTTGCTCCACATCATTCCGGCAAAGGCCTGGCGCTGCACGAGCTTCATATCGTCCGATGCGTCCGCGGGCAGCAGTTCCGAGTAAAAATCGTCGGCTTCGCGAATCCGCACCGCAAACATTTCGTCGAATTCCTCGCCGAGCATATCCGCCGCAGGTTCGTTGAGCGTCAACCGCAGCTTGACCACAGCGCTCGATTGCGGAGCTATCTGCAGGTGGTAATGAGCGGCGGCCTTGGTCCCCGACTGATTCGGGTTTACCGCTTCCTTCGCGCCGTGGACGATGTAATCGTTGATGCCGTCCTTGACGTAAGGTTCGTGGTTCTCTGCGCCCCAAAGGCGCTGGCAGTTGGTCTCGTTATCGGTGAAAAGCAGTTCGGGCTCGCCCTGGCATACAAGCCAGCGCATAGGCATCTCGAAGTGGCGCGCGCGGATTGCAGTAAGGTGCGGATGATCCTTGTCCCTGCGCACGTTCGGTCGCCTGATATCGCCGCCCCAGGCCCATGTGTTTCTATACCAAAGCTGCGGCAGAAGGTCGATTTCCGCCGCATCGGGACCGCGGTTTACAACCGTGATCTTGATCAGTATGTCCTCGACATCGGCCTTGGCGTACTCCACGAATACATCGAAGTAACGGTCATCGTCGAATACGCCGGAATCCAGCAGTTCAAATTCGGGTTCGCGTTTGCTGCGCCGCGCGTTTTCTCCCACGATCCACGAATACGGATAGGCCGCATGCGGATACTTGTACAGGTACTTCATGTAGGAGTGGGTCGGGGTTGAATCGAGGTAGAAATAGTATTCCTTCGGGTCTTCGCCGTGATTGCCCTCGGGGCCGGCGAGTCCGAAGATGCGTTCCTTGAGTATGGGATCGCGCCCGTTCCACAACGCGAGCGCGAAACAGATGAGTTGGTGGCGATCGGAAATGCCGGCTATGCCGTCCTCGCCCCAGCGATAGGCGCGCGAGCGTGCGTGGTCGTGGGGGAAATAGGTCCACGCCGAACCGTCGGTAGAATAGTCTTCACGAACCGTGCCCCACTGGCGTTCGCTCAGGTAGGGACCCCAGCGTTTCCAGTGGGCGCGGCGGGCGCGAGAATCCTTCAGTCGCTTCAGTTCCTGATTCATCACCGATTCTCCTTTGGTGAGGGGGTTATTGCGGCACTGTTCCTCTATACCAGTTTGCCCTTTGCGGTCAACAGTAAAGCGCAAAAACGCAAGACGCGGAATAAATGGAAATCACGAAAAGTGTCCGATTCATTCCGCGTTTTCCGTTTATTCCGCGTCTTCTGCGCTTATTTCCTACTGCTTTCAGCTCTTGCCGACGGTCTGGGCCAGACTCTCTGAAGCCTTCTGCCTCGGCATCGCCACTACGGCCTGAACGCGCGGCCCCGACCTGCTGACCTTAAGATTGTTGATGATTATCATCGCGGCCGGATCGTCGGCCTTCTTGAAACGCGCATACAGTATGGCGGCGTTCGCAAGATTCACTATGTTGGCCGCCGCCTGTTCGCTCGATGCAAACCCCGCAACGCTCAACTCGGCGCGCTCGCCTACGGAGAGTATCATGCTGAGCGATGTCATATCGGCCAGCGGCCCGAGCGCGCGGCTTGCGCTCACCGCATCGAGTATGGCAAGCGCCGCGCGGTCTATGTCTTCCAGACCCGAGGGAATGATCACCTTGCAGTCCGAAAGCGACCCGTCGCGGTTGATCCGGCCCGAAACGCCCACGCGCAGATTGCCCTCGGGCAGGACGAGTTTGCCGGTTTTGTGCGCGTTGTAGAGACGTTCGACCTGATCGCGTATCGGCGCGGTGTTTATCTTGCCGAATCCGCCCGGGTAAGCGTCGGCCGGACCCGCAGGTTGCTCGGACGCCGCCTTTTCGGCTTCAAGTCTTGCAGCTTCCACAGCCGCAAGTTCCTGCTGCCGCTCGGCCTCAAGCCTTGCAGCTTCAGACCGGCGCCGGTTCGCCGTTTCGCGCCTTCGGCGTTCTTCCCGCTCGCGGCGCTCGATCTCTTCGAGCGAAAGCACCTCCTCGGGAGGGCGAAAACCCGTATAACCGCCCGGATAGCTCAGTTTTTTCGAGAAGTCGATCAGAATGGCGCGGTCGTAGCCTTCGTCTACGAACCGTATGTTGCGCAGCCCTATCGCCGTAGCCACGAGCGGGTAATACCAGATGGCGAGGACCATCGCGCCGTGCGCTGCAAGCGACAGCACGACGGCCCAGGTTACGCCCCGCGCGCGCGAATATTTCGGCAACAGTATCTGCATTACTCCACCGCACCGTTATCGGGAATCAGGAGAGAACACGAAACAAACGAAATGAAACGGAATTCAGGGAATTCGTGGTATATCCTCCGTGTTTTTCGTCTTGTTCTGTTTGTTTCGTATTCTCTCTCCATACTTTTAACGCCCGGTTTCTATCTGGCGCCGCAGCGAGATCGCCTCGCGATCCTGCGGGTCGATTTCCATCGCCCGGTTGCAGTGCGCAATGGCCTGCGCCCGGTCGCCGCGCGAAAAATATATCTGCCCGAGGGCTACGTGCGCCGCACCCAGCCTCGGATTGAGCGATACGGCCTGCTGAAACGCCCCGATCGCCGCCTCCGTTTCCCGACGTCTTTGATGTATCTGTCCCTTCAAAAGATGCGCGTCGGCCAGAGTATTGTTCGCCTGAAGCACGCGTTCGATTTCGGTCAACGCATCGAGATCGCGTCCCGAAGCATCGAGCTGCCGCGCGCGGTCGAGCACCTGCTGCGGCGTGGGTGTGGAAACCTCAACCGCCGCGCGTTGCACGCCCTGACGCTCCAGTTTGTAATACGCCGTGCGCCCGAAATCGGTCTTGAAACGCGCAAGCACGGGCATACGCTCGGGCGTCGTTTCCCATACCGCCAGACGATTGTCCTTTTCCGGATAACACCGTATCGCTTCGTCTGAAATCCGCTTTGCCTCATCGAGCGGCCCCGTGGCTTTGAGACATTTCGAGAGCAGATAAAGCGCATCGCAGTCTGAAGGCTCCGCCGAAAGCGCTACGCGAAAGTGCTCGGCCGCTTCTTCGTTCCGGCCCTGCCGCCATAATGCATAGGCGTAATTGAAGCGGTAGATCGGATCATAAGGACTGTTGGCCACGGCCTGCCGCAAAAGTTTCAATCCCTCGTCCTGAGATCCCGATGCAAAAAGCGCCGCTCCCGCATTGTTCCAGACCTCCAGAAGCGGCATCGGTTTGAGCAATCGCTCGTAGGCTGCGGCGGATTCCCCGTAATTATTCGTCGCGGCGTAGGCTGCTCCGAGATAGAACTGCGTTTCGAGATAATGCGGATCGCTTTCGGTCAGAACCGAGAGGGTTTTGGCAGCGTCGGCATAGCTCTTCTGGCGGTAATAGTACAGGCCCAGGCCGTAGACCGCCTGAACGAAACGGCCCTTTGCGCCGGCGGTTTCGTATTCCTGAATCGAGCGGCGCAGGAAGCTTTCGCGCAGCTTTCCGTCGCGCGCCTGAATGCCCTTGACGAAACTTTCGTAGGCGCGCGGCGGAACCATCGTCGAACGGCGCACGAGTTCGTCCCGCGAGAAAGTAATAGCGGGATCGCGCTCGTATAGAATATTCCACGCAAGCTGGCCCTGCATCTCCTGCAGCGTGCCGAGAAGTCCGCTCAGGTTGAATACTTTTCCCGCAGCGAGACGCCCCTCGCGCACCTCTATGAGCCGCGCCTTTATGGCTATCATCGGCTTTTTCGGATTCCGCTTGTCGTCTATGTCGAACTCGCCCACGACGAGCAGGTTGGCCTGCGCCGTGCCCGCAATGCGGATCATTGCAGCGCGCGTCAGTATATCGGTGGCGCGCAATCCCAGGCGATTGTATGCGTGGTCGCGCTCATCGGCGCTTATGGAATGAAGCTGCGAATCGTTGAGCAGATCGGCGAGCGTAATGGCGAAACTCTCGCCTATCCAGTGGTAGTCCGCCTTGCCCGAAACGTTCTCGAACGGAATCGTAAGAATCACGTCACCGGCGCGCGCCGACTGCCCTGCCGCCAAACAAAGAATCAAAGCGCAGAAAAACGTATAAATGCCTCTTCTCATATGGCGGATAGTGTACTACGGGCAGCACGGCGGAGAAAGTGCAGTATTACAGCGGTTTGGATTTTGATGTTCAGTACACTGTTAATCAAGTTCTGTGAGTTTTTCAGCCGCGAAGCGGCGCAAGATCTGTAGCCCAGGGCGTAAGCCCTGGGTAGGTGTAGAGAAGCGGCGCCAGCCCCGGAGGGGCGGAAGATCTTTCGCCCTTTCAGGGCTTGAACATTTTTTTCTGCTGACCTGGCGCTCACGCACCAGGCTACAGATCTCGCCGTTTCAGGCTGGCGCCTGCTTCTCTACACCTACCAGGGCTTACGCCCTGGGCTACAGATCTTGCGCCGCTTCGCGGCTGAAAAACTCACAGAACTTGATTAACAGTGTACTGAACATCAAAATCCAAACCGCTGTAAATCAGACAACAGCAGAATGGTGCACACTACGGAGTCCGCAACCGGGTAAGCACGCGAGGGCGCGTACTTACCCGGTATTGCGCCCCTAACTCTGAAACTCTTCAGCGTGTTCCGCGGTTTTCATATCAGCCTTCGGGCCGCCCTCGACGTTCGGGGGTCGGCTGCGCCGGTCGCTCTATCTGACGGGGCGGCGCTTCCGGTCGCGGGGTTTCGCGGCGCGGCGTTTCTATACGCTCCGGCCTGCGCTCGGGCGCAGATTCCGGCCGGCGCTCGGGTTGGCGCTCGGGTTGGCGCTCTATGCGCCGCTCCGGCTGACGTTCGATCTGACGCGGCGGCGGCGCAGGACGGGTCTCCTCCCGGCGCGGCGTCTCTATACGCTCGGGCCGCCTCTCTGTCTCTACCGGACGCGACGGCGCGGTAACGGCAGGCGGTCTCGAAGGCGCAGCCGCCGGCGGCGTATACGATGGTCTCGATTCACTGCGTGCGTCGCGGCGGGCAGGCGTCGCGGGACGCTCTATCGATCGCATCTCGGGCACGCGGCCCGGACGCTGCTCGGTATCAAATCCCCGCTCGACCCTGCGTTCAGTCGCGCGCCCATCGCCCGCCCCCGCATCTCCGGTGCGCGGACTCGCGATCACGCGCGACGGCGCTCCGGCGCTCCCGGCATCCCCTACAGCGTTACGCTCGCGCGTGTCCTGCACTGCGTTACGTTCGCGCGTTGCGCGCCTTTCCACCAGGCCGGCATCCGCACTACTCGATCCGCCGCGCACGATTCTCTGCGGCGCGATTCGCGGCGTTTCTCCCCTTTCGCTCGGACGAACCCGTCCGATTTCGATAGGCGTTAAATCGGCAGCCCTCACGGTACCGGTCGGCACGGGGGCCTGCGGCGCGTTGTGCACGATCACGCGCGAGCGCGTAAAGCGACTGCCCTCGACCCAGCTCATACCGCCGGGCGCGCGCAGGTTCTGAAGCTCTTCACCCGGACGCCCGGCGATTACCGTTCCCGTGGGAGAGGGAATATCGCGAGGCCCAAGCGGCGCCCAGCCTATCCAGTCGTTTCTTTCGTCGCGGCGGCCGTCCCTGTAGCCGCCCCTGTAGCCGTCGCGCCAGCCGCGCCCGTAAAACGCCACGAGCGACGGAGACCAGTTCCACCCGGGCGCCCAGCCCGGGCCGAGCGTCCAGGCGCCGCGCGGCACCCATACCCAGCGGTTGGAGTAAAACGCCCACCGCCCGTAATGATACGGCGCCCAGCCCCACGGTTCGTGAGCCACCCAGGTCCAGCCGAAGGAGGGATACCACCGCCAGCATCCGTGGCGGTAGGGCGCCCAATCCGAACCGACTCCGCGCGGCGACCACGCCCAGCCGTAATCGCTCGTTTCGAACCAGTCGCCGTAATGATCCAGATCATAATTGCCCGCGACGAAACCCGGCACGTGACGCGTGCTCAGAGCATCGCGCCGCGCGTAAAGCTCCGCATCCCGCCTGTCGTTCCACTGATCCCACCAGTCCTTGTCGCGAAGTTTGGCTATGCGGTATTCGGACCGGTCCTCGCCCTCTATGATCATGCGGCGGCCTTCCTTGACCCGCACTACGCCGAACTCCGTGTTGTAAACCTCGGCCGCGCCGTCGCGGACAATGACTTCGGTGGCGCCGTCTTCGGAGACGTTGATCCTGTATTCGCCCTCGCGCAAAAGCGTCACGGCCGCGACGGGAGTTGCGATTTCGAAGTAAATCGGCTGATTGTCGCCAACGGCGTCCAGGCTGACGATCTGAAGTCGCCGCGGGTCCAGGCTCTCTATGCGTATGGTGGCGGCGCCGACCGAGAGCGCAAACTGCATGTGCGTTGTGTTGAATTCGCTGACCTGCAGGTTGGAACGCCGGTTTATTCGTATGACGTTGCCGCCGGTGAGCTGCAACTCGGCTCGGCCGTCTTCGCCGGTAAAAAGCTGATCGCCCTCGTCGAGAGGAAGATTGGCCGTCGCCTCGTACCACTCGTCGCGCGAGTCCTGCGCGCGCTGATAATCCACCTGCCCCTCGGTCAGACTCAGCCGCACAACCCTGATCAGACGATCCGGGTTCTGCGCAACCGCGCCCGCATAGATCAGCAACAGGGCCGAAAACGCCCGGATGAAGCTTCGGAACGGGGCATGGGCTTTCATGATATTATCCTCCGCCTTAATTAGAGCAAATTCAGTGCCGTAAATGAAGGGAACCGCGGGATACACGGAATGGAACGGGACTGAAATACAAAGAATCTATGTTTGCTTATGTTTCCCGCGCTTTGCGCGTTCTTCCGCGTTTTTCGTCCTGTTCCGCGCATTCCGCGGTTCGACCTCTCACCGCACCATAACGCGCACACGGGTCTACCAAATCGTATGGAAAGAAAGACAGATAACGGAACAGACGAAATAAGACGAAAACCAGGGAATTATTCAGCTTGTCCGTGCTTTTCGTTTCATTTCGAATGTTGCGTCATCTCTTTTCTATTGCCTGCGCCGCCGGAAATCCCGTAATCTGCACTCCCGACATCAAGCCCTGAACAAACGGAGGAGATTCGCCATGCCGCCGCATTCCACAACCTCGCTCACTGCGCCAACTGCGCCCGATCGGCGCAGTTTCCTCAAATCCGCCGCTGCCGCCGCAATAGGCGCGCCCGCAGTCCACCTGCGTCCGCAGGCCCGGAAGTACCGCACGGCCCTCATAGGGTCGGGCTGGTGGGGAATGAACATACTGCGCGAGGCGATGGCCGCAGGCGAGTCGCAAACCGTAGCCCTGTGCGATGTGGATGAAAACCTCCTCAATCCTGCCGCAGCCGAAGTCGAAAAACTTTCCGGCGACCGCGCCCGACGCTATAAGGACTACCGCGAAATGCTCGCGCGCGAACGCCCCGAAATAGTAATCGTGGGCACTCCGGATCACTGGCACGCGCTCAATGCGATCGCCGCCGTAGAATCCGGCGCGCACGTTTACGTCGAAAAACCCATCGGCCATACGATTATGGAAGGCCGCGCGATGGTGAACGCATCGAGAGCGGCCAGACGCGTTGTGCAGGTCGGCACTCACCGCCGCGTATCGTCGCACAACCTGTCGGGCCGCGAATTCCTGCAATCGGGCAAGGTCGGCAAAATAGGCATGGTGCGATGCTTCGTTCACTACGGCGGCGGTCCGGAAAATCCGGATCCGAATCAGGAACCGCCGTCGGGCCTCGACTGGGATATGTGGTGCGGACCGGCGCCGCTGCGCCCGTTCAACAAGAAGATTCACACGCGCGGCTGGCGCAACTTCCTCGATTATGCAAACGGCACGCTCGCCGACTGGGGCGTTCACTGGCTGGATCAGATACTGTGGATTACGGGCGAAAAATATCCGCGCCGCGTATTTTCCACGGGCGGCCGCCCCGTAGCCGGCCCCGTAGTCAATTCCGCGCAGGCGCAGACCTCGGACGCGCCCGACCATCAGGTAGCCGTATACGAGTTTGAAAACTTCACCGTGAGCTGGGAACATCGCCGGTTTGCCGGCAACAACGCGGAAAAGACGCACCCGCAGCAGGCCGTGGGATGTTATTTTTACGGCACGAATGGAACCTTTCACATGGGCTGGCTCGACGGCTGGACTTTTTATCCCGCAAATCCGCGCGATCAGGTCGTCCATCAGGATGCGAAACTTCACCAACCCGATTCGCAGAACATCAAGGAACTCTGGGCGGATTTTCTCGCGGCGATTAAGGCCGGAAAGCGCCCCTCGAGCGATATCGAAGACATACATTACTCGACCAACGCCAGCCTGCTCGGCATGCTTTCGTACAAACTGGGCCGCAGCATAGAATGGGACGGGCAAAAGGAAGTCATAGTCAATGACCCGGAAGCCAACAAACTGCTGCGCAGGGACTATCGCGGATCGTGGAAGTATCCGAATGCATGAAGAGAGAACGCGGAATGCGCGGAAATTTACGGAAAGAACGAAAGGGTAGCGAGTGGGCCGCAAGGACCGAATAGAAAAAGCGCGAAGACTGCTGCATACCGAGCGGTACGGCGTATTGTGCACGCTGTCGCATTCGCTCGACGGCTGGCCGTTCGCCTCGCTTACGCCCTATGCATTCGCCGCTTCGGGCGAACCCGTAATACTGACGAGCGCGCTTGCCGAACATACGCGCAACATATCGGCCGATCCGCGCGTGAGCCTGTTTGTAATCGACGCCGAAGCTCGCGCCAATCCCCAGGCGGGAGCCCGATTGACGCTGATGGGACTGGCCAATGCGACGCTGCGCACTGATATCGAAGACGACCGCCGCCGCTACCTTGCGCGGTTCCCCGAATCCGAGCCTCTTTTCCAGATGTCGGATTTCACGCTGTTTCGCCTGAGCCTGGAACGCGGCCGGTTCATAGGCGGCTTCGGAGAAATCTTCTGGCTCAGTCCCGAAGAACTCCTCGACGTAGCCGAACCCCTGGATCCGCTTGCGCCGCACGCCGCCGACATATGCGCGCATCTGAACGAAGACCACTCGCACGCATTGACGCTGCTGGTGGCGGCGTTTACCGGAAAAGTCGTCTCCTCAGCCCGCGCCGTGGGCATCAATCAGCACGGACTGGATCTTGCCGCAGGCCCGGAAGCCGAACACGTTCGCATTCCGTTTCCCCAACCCGCGACGACTCCGGACCAGGCGCGGCAGACGCTCGTCGAACTGATACGGCATACGCGCCGCGCCTGACCACCCGCGTCCCGATCGCCACGCCGATTACCGCCATAAGTATTCCTGCGAACACATCCACGACGTAGTGATAACGCCCGTACACTGTAGCGACGTATATGCTCAGCACGAGCGGAGTGAGCGCAATTCCCCACCGTCGCGCGTAGCGCCAGGCGCATATCAGCGCCACTGTCGCGCCCGAAACGTGAGCGCTCGGAAATGCTCCGCCGTGCACGCGTCCGTAACGTTCTATCCAGTCGATCAGGGCGGTAAACGGACCGCCTTCGAGTTTCACCGTTTGCAGATGCGCAAGCGTGTGATGCGGGCTCTCGATCGGGAATAAAACAAATATCAGATAGCCGAGGTAATAGGCCGTCGCCGTCGAGACTACCAGAACGTCGAATGCGCGCAGGTTGTTTTTTCTCCACAGGTGAAACCCCACGCCTATTGTGAGCAGCAGATAACTCGTATACGCGAGTTGCAGCCACTCGGTCATCCAGTAACCGGCGTATTGCTCCATCCATATCGTGGGATGAACCCCGAACAGCGCGTAATCGGCGGCAATCAGCAGATGATCGAACCAGCCCGGATGAATCGCGTGGACGATGAATCCGATCTCCTCAAAAAAGAACCCGAACATCAAGGTCGGATACCAGCGGCGCACAGTTCCGAGCCAACCGCACACGCGCTCGCTGCGCGGGCGCCATCGCGACAGGGCGACGATCAAGGCAATGAGCGCAAGATGAATGAGCGCAATCGCGGTTGAGTGTTTTACCTGCTCGTGACGGATTACGACGAGCGCAATGACGAATGCGAGATAGGCGATCGTCATGCGGTCGACGACCGACAGCGCGGAATGAAACACAAAGCGCCGAAGCAATGAGCCTTTGTCGCTCGGTTCAGAGTTTTGATTTCCGCGTTTTCCGTGTTTTATGTTCATCATGCCGCCGCCGACCACGCCTGCTCCCCTGCCGTAAAATCCTCGATCCTCCAGCCCCGGCTCTCGGCCAGTGCGCGCAGTTGACGGTCGGGATTTACCGCCACCGGATGCCCGACGCGTTCGAGCATATGTCGATCGGCGTAATGATCCGCGTAAGCAAATGACTGCGGTATATCCAGACCGAAACGCCTGGACATTTCACGCAACCGCTCCACTTTTCCCTCTCCGAACGGATGGTGCCCTATGATGCGCCCGGTCAATCGACCGCCGAGCACTTCGAGTTCCGTAGCAGCCGCGGCGCGGATGCCGAGATGGTCGGCCAGAGGCGCAAGCAGGATATCGAGCGTGCCTGAAAGCAGCGCTGCTTCGTGTCCGGAGGCCTGATGCCGGCGCAGACATCCAACGCCTGAGGGCAGCAGTCGCGGCGCAATTTCGAGTTCAAAGCAGCGGCGTGCAAGCGAACATATCCGGTGGTATTCGCCGCCGCGCAGGTAGCTTTTGTTGGCGCGCAGCGGTGTTCCGGCAAGCGCGCCCCCCAGTATCCGCACCAGCGCATCCGGTCGCAGTTCGCCCTCGCGGACGAGAAAGTTTATGAATATCCGCTCCATCGAACTGCCGGCAAGCAGGGTCCCGTCCACATCGAAAATGGCGGCGATTTTTCCGGGCATAACTACCTCCTCTTCATTTCGTTTTCGTAAAAAAATCTTGCTCCCTCAACAATCACCGGCGCGCCGCGCAGCAGACAGAAAGCCACCGTAGTTATCGTCAACACGATCGCGCCGATATAAAGCCCCTTAACGAATTGAGAGGCGACAAGCGCGGGAGCGCCTTCAAGGGCGAGCCTCGCGCCGAGCGCAAAGAAGGCCGCGCATTTGACGATGCCGTATGCGGCGCGGCTGCCGCGCGATCCTGTAAGCCTACGCCCCCAGACGGACTTCATCATCGTTTTTTCGCCGAAAGCCGTCTGCCCGCGCGCAAATGCAATGGCGCGCAGAAAGTCGGTCAACCCGCCCCTCGCTATGACGATTGCCGGAATCCAGAATGAAATCAGGCCCGTGGAAGCGAAAAACACCCAGTAGACGCTCTCGACTATGCGATCGGCGGCAATGTCGAATGCAGCGCCGGCGTCGCTCGTCAGATGCCGGCGCCGCGCTACATACCCGTCCGCAGCATCCAGAGCCAGCGTGATGACGAGCAGGGCAAGCGCAACCCAACTCGCAGCGCCGCCCAAGCTGAACAAGCCTATTGAGAGAAATGCAAGTGCAAGCCGCAGTATCGTGATCTGATTGGGCGTCAACATCGCGCCTCCTTTCGCATCCATTCAGCATCACTGATATGTCAATCTGTGTGCCGCAATCCCCCGGATGAGCTAAACGACTGAAGAAGCGGCATTTGACGAACCGGAGGCGAAATCGCCGATTATGGAGGGGTGCCGGGTTTTTCCGACTGCTGATATGTTTCGTTTGGCGAATCTTCCCGGCTGAACTTTCCTTGCCGGCCGGCGTATGGAAAACTGAAGGTGATAATTTTTCCGTCTGTTCCGTATATTTTTCGTCTGTTCCGTTATCTCTCTTTTGATTGCTTTGGCAGGACTATCACAGGACCAACAGGGCTACTAAATGATTGCAAAGGATCGGGACACGATTAGATTTCTGCTGGCGGCATCGGCCGCAAGCGTTGCGCTCTGGTTTATTCCATATGCCTTTTACGCCGTATACCCGTTCCGCCTTTTCGTCACCTTCATACACGAAGGCGGGCACGCGCTGGCTACGCTGCTGACGCTCGGCGCCGTCGAGCGGATAGTGATACATGCGGACGGAAGCGGAGTGACGTATTCGCTGGGCGGGTTGCCGTTTGTGATAGCGAATGCGGGGTATCTGGCGAGCACGCTTTACGGCGCGGGATTGCTCGTATTGTGCCGCAGCGGGCAACACGCGCGCGCGGCTTTGGCGGTAACGGCGGCGGCGATTCTGGCGATGACGTTTTTCTTTGCCGGCAATCTTTTCAGTTGGATTACGGGAATCGGGCTGACGATAGGGTTGGCGCTCGCGGCGGCTGCGGCGAGCGTGCGATTTGCGCACTTTTTCCTGAGTTTTCTTGCCATTCAATGCTGCCTGAACGCCCTCTTCGATCTGCGTACGCTGTTTCTGATATCGACGCTCTCGGACGGCCCGAGCGATGCGCGCAACCTGGAGCGGATGACCTTCATTCCGGCGATCATATGGACTTCGGTATGGATCGTCGCCTCGGCCGTATTGCTCGTGATGGCCTTGCGCGTGCTTGCGCGGCGCTTTCAGCCCGCGCCTTGACGTAGTAATATTGGAACCCGATCAGAGATCATCCGTTATTGGAACCGGGCATTTATGCATACGGGTCGAGGGATTCCCCTGACCGAAGACTGTAGAGCGCTGGAGAGCTTATGAAGAACAGACGTGCATCCCGACGCACGCAGGCGGGATTTTCGCTCATCGAACTGCTGATCGCCATCACGATCATCGGCATTATGGCGGCGGTGGCGATTCCGAACCTGTTGCGGTATCTGAAAACCGGCCGCGAGACCGCAGCGATCCAATCGCTGCGAAACATACACAACAGCCAGACGCAGTATCAGGCGCTGCGCGGCAGATTCGCCACGCTCAAGGAACTCGCCGACGACGATCTGCTCGACACAAGTTATGCGAGCGGACAACCGATCAACGGATATATTTACACCGACTCGGACGTCACTCCCGACACCTACTGCGTACACGCCGACCGCGCAAGCGACAGCACCGCCAACCGCGATTTCAACATCAGCGAACGAGGCGTTGTCCACTACGTTGAATCGGCGTCGAAGGGCACGGTGGCGCGCGGCGAGGGAGTCCCGCTTGCAACGACGCAGCAAAGCGGCGGCGGCGGCGCTCAGGAAAAAGTCCCTTAAAGCGCGGATTAAAGAGAAATTAAAGAGTAATAACGGAGCAAACGAAAATTGACGGAACGCGCGGAATCTCCGTATATTCCGTCAATTTTCTTTTGTTCGTTCATCTTTGTGTGCTGGAGCGGGCGGCCTTGTCTGTTTTGTCGCGGGCTGATGGTCTATAATTTCCGGCAGCGGCCGCCGGATTTGAGAGTGCGGCGGCAAATCGTCGTTGAAGGGATGACCCTGATGAGAGGTCGTATGCGAAAGTTCGTTGCGCTGAATCTGTTGTCGAGCCTGTTGTTGATAACCGGCATTGGGAGCCTGTTGATCTTTCCGGTTGGAGCGCAGAACGGGGCGCCGCAACAGGGTGCGAGGAAACAGACCGAGGAAAAACCCGAGGTGCAGGAGCCGCAGATCATCACTACAAACGTACGGCTGGCGGTGACGATAGTAGACAAGAACAATCGTTTTATCACCAACCTGCAGCAACAGGACTTCGAGATATTCGAAGACTCGGCTCCGCAACGCATCGAATCGTTTCGTCCTGAAAGCGATCTGCCGCTCGATATAGCCGTGCTGATGGATACGTCCAACAGCGTCAAGCCGAAGCTGAAGTTCGAGAAGGAAGCCGCGATTTCCTTTCTCTACACGATGCTTCAATCGCGGCGCGACCGCGCGCTTTTTATGACCTTTGATTCCGAGGTCGAGATGCATCAGGACTTCACAAACAGGATAGATCTGCTGCAACAGGCCATAGACAAGGTCAAGGCGAGGGGCGAAACCCGGCTTTACGATGCGGTCTATTCGGTTTGCGAAGAGAAAATGTTTGCGTCCTCGGGCCGGCGGCGCGCAATGGTAATAATCACGGACGGCGAGGATACGGTAAGCGAAAAGACCCTGACCGATGCGATAGACATTGCGCAGCGCTCGGAAACCACGATTTTTGCAATCAGCACCAAAGCGGGCGGATTTTTCGGCGTTCAGGCAGGCACCGTAGACCGCCGGGAGGACAAGAATCTCAAGAGGCTTGCTGAAGAAACCGGCGGTCGCGCGTTTTTCACCTCCGAGATAATCGAGCTTGAGAAGAGTTTTTCGGCGATCGCGCACGAACTGCGCAGCCAGTACCTGATTGCATACTCGCCGACGAACGAAAAATTCGACGGCAAGTTCCGCTCAATCGATGTGAAGCTGCCCGGACGCAAGGACCTGCGCATACGCGCCAAGAAGGGATATACCGCGTTGCCGCGCACGGTAACGGCGCAGTGAGAGCGTGTTTTGAATGCCCCAAAGGGGCGAAAGATCTGTAGCCTGGTGCGCAAGCGCCAGGTCAGATTTAGAAAAGCGTCCAAGCCCTGAAAGGGCGAAAGACCCATACAGCGGGATCTTCCGCCCTTTCAGGGCTGAAATTGATGTTGGCGTGATACCCAGGGCTTACGCCGCTGGGCTACAGATCTCACGCCCCTTCGGGGCTTTCAAAACACGCTCCGAGGGGAAGAAGAAGAAAGTGCTGAGTGCTGAGTGCTGAGTGCAAACAGGAAATCAGGAACTTTAATTACAGATACTTTGAATTGAAGTTCTTCAGTTCCAAATTGCACTCGGCACTCAGCACTTCTTCCCCCCCCCTCATTCCAGAGGTTGACTATGCAGTACCGAAAACAGTCATATCCGGTTGCGCTCGCCGCGGTCGCGACGCTTGTGTTAGCGGCGTTGTTGATCGCGCCCCCATTTGAGAAAGCGCGCGCGCAGCAGCAGCGGCCCGCGCCCTCAAAACAGGATCCCAAACAGGATCCGAAGCAGGATCCCGTAGACGAAGCGCAAACCATCAAGGTCGGCACTCAGCTTGTCAACGTGCTTTTCAGCGCTACAGACAAGCAGAACCGCTACATCAACGACCTGAAGCAGGAAGAAATCACCATACTCGAAGACGGCAAGCCGCAGGAGATTTTCATCTTCAAGCGCGAAATGGATCTGCCGCTGACGATGGCGATCCTGATCGACGTATCGGGCAGCGAGCAGTTTGCGCTGCCGCGATTGAGGGACACCGCCTCGCGATTCGTCGAATCGGTAGTGCGTCAGGGCAAGGATACCGTAGCCGTCATACAGTTCGAGGGCGAAGCGACCCTGTTGCAAAATCTCACGTCCAATCCGGCGCGGGTGCGAAAGGCGCTTGAAGAGGTCGCCTATATCGCGCCGCCGCCCATAGGCGTTTTCGGCGGACCCACGCCGCCCATCAACAGCGGATCGCGCCAGGGCGGCACATCGCTGCACGATGCGGTGATCGCAACTTCGGCCGACCTGCTCGCGCGCGAACCCGGACGCAAGACGATCATACTGATTACGGACGGCGACGACACTACGAGCCGCCGCAAGATCGGCGACGCGATAGACGAGGCGCTGCGCGCGGAAGTTGTGATTTATTCCATAGGCGTGGGCGACCCCGCATACGGCGGAGTCAACGAAGGCGTACTGAAAAGACTGTCCGAATCCACGGGCGGCAGGGCGATAGTGCCGAAGGGTCTGCGCGATCTCGACAACGCATTTGCGCAACTCGAACAGGATCTGCGGCAGCAGTACCTCATTGCATATGAACCGGCCAACGAGGCAACTGACGGCGCGTTCCGCAAAATCGAGGTGAAGGTCGCCGCGCGCAAGGATCTGCGCGTTCGCCACAGACGTGGCTACTACGCGCCCAAAGGTTGAATCGGAGGATTTTGCCCGACTGCGCAAAATCCGGATATTATCCCAAATCAGCAGGGAACGAATTCATATGGCTTCATCGAAACAGCCGCGCAGGAATGCGGCGCCGCAAAAGAAAAACTTCTGGACGCCGACGCGCATAGGCATTTCGGCTGCGGTGGTTGTACTGCTTGCGGCGGTAATTACGCCGTATCTTTTCAAGGAGGATGCAGCGTCAACCGCCGCAACTCCTGCGTCAGCCAACACCCGGCCGGGGCGGCCCGGCGAGCTCACGTCTTTGCCCGCCAACGCAATGGAGGCGAATTTTTCGCTGCTCGACGGCAAGCAGGCCAATCTCGCCGGCTATTCGGGCAAGGTCGTCATTCTGGATTTATGGGCGACCTGGTGCGGCCCCTGCCGCATCGAGATTCCCTATCTCATCGAGCTTGCGGATGAATTCAGATCCCGGGGCCTCGAAGTCATAGGACTTACTACGGAAGATCCGCGCACGGACCTGCCCGCCGTACGCGCATTCGTCAAGGAATTCAAGATCAACTACCCGATCGGCTGGGCCAACCGCGAAATCGTTCAGGGCGTGATGCGCGGGCGCGGCTCCATACCGCAGACGATCGTGTTCGGACGCGACGGCAAGATCCGCCGCCACCTCGTAGGCTTCAACCCGCGCATCAGTCCGCCGCAACTGCGCGAGGCGGTCGAAGCGGCCGTCGCCGAGTAAGAGAGATAACGGAACATACGAAATAAGACGGAAACTACGGAAATATTTATCTTTTCCGTAGTTTTCGTTTTTGTCCGTAATCTTTTAGAATTGCGGGGCCGATGATCAGGAATATACGGAGCAATCTCACGCTATGATCAATCTTCATCCATTCAGTAATGAACCGTTTTCCGATTTTTCGGATGAGATCAACGCGCAACGCATGCAGCGCGCGCTCGAAGCCGTCGAAGCTCAACTGGGACGCGAGTATCCGCTGGTAATCGACGGCGAACGCGTCACAACCGGCGCTTTCGTCGATTCGGTCAATCCCTCGGATTTTTCTCAACTCGTGGGCCGGGTGCATCACGCCGGACGCGAGGAGGCGGACCGCGCCATAGCCGCCGCGTGGAAGGCGTTTGCAACATGGAAACACGCGCCTGCCGAGGAGCGCGCCGCGTACCTGCTGAAGGCTTCGGCCGAAATGCGGCGGCGCAAATACGAATTCAACGCCTGGCTGGTGTACGAAGTCGGGAAATCCTGGGCCGAAGCCGAAGCCGACACAGCCGAAGCCATAGACTTTATGGAGTTTTATGCGCGTCAGGCCCTGCGCTACAGCGCGCCGCAACCCCTGACGCCCTCGCCGCTGCCGGATGAAATCAACGAAGTCAGCTACATCCCGCTCGGCGCAGGCATAGTCATCCCGCCGTGGAACTTTCCGCTCGCAATCCTTGCAGGCATGGCTACGGCGGCCATAGTCGCCGGAAACACCGTCATCCTGAAACCCTCGGATGACAGCCCCGTCATCGCGGCAAAGTTCATGGAGTTGATGGAGCAGACGGCTCTTCCTCCGGGCGTGATCAACTTTCTGCCCGCCGACGGCCCGACGATAGGTGAATACCTCGTCGAACATCCGCAAACGCGCTTCATTTCCTTCACCGGTTCGATGGCGGTCGGACTGCGCATCAACGAACTTGCCGCAAAACCGCGCCCGGGCCAGATCTGGATCAAACGCGTCGTGGCGGAAATGGGCGGCAAGGATACGATCGTCGTAGACGAAACGGCCAATACGGACGAAGCCGCCGCGGGCATAGTAGCTTCCGCTTTCGGATATTCGGGGCAGAAATGTTCGGCGTGTTCGCGCGCGGTTGTAGTCGATTCGGTTTACGATGAGGTGTTGAACAAAGTCGTAGACCGCGTCAATTCGCTGCGCCTGGGTCCGGCCAAGGACCCAACGATCGCTACGGGGCCGGTTTCCTCCAAACGCGCTTTTGAGAAAATCGGGAAATACATCGAGATCGGAAAAACCGAGGGGCGCATAGCGGCCGGGGGCGGACCGCATGAACTTGCCGACAAAGGGTGGTTCGTTCAGCCGACCGTTATCGCCGATGTAGATCCGCAGGCGCGCGTGTCGCAGGAAGAAATATTCGGCCCCGTCCTGGCTTTCATCAGGGCGAAGGATTTCGATGATGCGCTCGGCATCGCCAACAATACGGTGTACGGGCTTACGGGCGCGCTTTATTCGGCGCGGCGCGACCGTATAGAGCGGGCGCGGCGCGATTTTCACGTCGGAAATCTTTACATCAACCGCAAGTGCACGGGAGCGCTCGTTGACGTGCACCCGTTCGGCGGTTTCAATATGTCGGGAACCGATTCGAAGGCAGGCGGGCGCGATTATCTGGGGCTGTTCCTGCAGGCGAAGTCCGTAGCCGAAAAGCTGTGAGGAGAAATAATGAAGCGAAGTTTGATTCTGTCCTCGGCGATCCTGATTGCGTTTACTGGTGCGATTGCGCTGCGGCCCGAAGCCCAGGCTGTGGGCGGCGCAGTTCTGGGCCAACCCGCTCCCGAATTTGCCCTCAAGGATCTTTCGGGGCGCGTGCATAGGCTGTCGGATTATCGCGATAAACCCGCGGTAATCGCATTCATATCGGCGAAATGTCCGGTATCGAACGACTACAACGAAAGACTGCGCGCATTTGCCGAGCAATACACATCCAAAGGCGTAACCGTTCTGGGAATAAACTCGAGCAGCGACGAAACGGTCGAGATGATCCGCGAGCACGCCGAACGACACGGATTCGGTTTCCCCGTCCTGAAAGACGAGGGAAACGCCGTGGCCGACGCTTACGGCGCTGTGCGCACGCCCGAAGTTTATGCAACTGACGGGCGCGGCATTCTGCGGTATCACGGGCGCATAGACAATTCGCGCGATCCTTCACGCATACGCCGCAGCGAACTGCGCGAGGCAGTAGAGGCGCTGATTGCCGGAAAGGATGTCGCGACCCCGGAAGCGAAAGCCTTCGGTTGCCTGATCAAGCGCGCGCAGACGTCGATGTTTGAAGGTTTGAAGACGAAGGTATCGGCGCAGGGCAATGCATCGGCGATAAAGCTGATCAAGCCGGCCGGGTATGCGCCGCTTGTCAAGGAAACCACGGGTGCGGGCAAGGTGCTGGTGGTGAACTTCTGGGCCACGTGGTGCGGGCCGTGCGTTGCCGAATTTCCGGAGTTCGTCGAACTCGATCACGTATACCGCTCGAAGGGCGTGCGTTTCGTGGGCATAAGCGCAGACGAGGTCAGCGACCTGCAGTCGAAAGTAGCGCCGTTTGTGAAGGAAAAGAAGGTCGGATTCGAGATATTCGTTCAGGACGTCGAAGACCCGCAGGACATGATCGACGTGGTGGACAAGAAGTGGGAAGGCACGCTGCCGGCGACTTTCGTCTACGACAAAAAGGGCGAACCCGTGCTTATACGCTATGGGATAATCAACCGCGATACCCTGGTCGAGGCCATAGAAAAGGCGCTGAAATCCTGAGGCCGACAAGCCTCTGAACACCGAAAAACCCGCAGAAGATAAAGCAGAAGAAAAAGAGAGGTTCACTTGGCAATCGTCAAGCCGTTTCGGGCGCTACGCCCCACACCCGAGAAGGCGGCCGAGGTTTCCGCCGTGCCGTATGACGTAGTCAACACGGCCGAAGCGCGAGCGCTGGCCGCAGGCAATCCGCTCAGTTTCCTTCACGTCTCGCGCCCCGAAATCGATCTCGCAGACGATGTCGATCCGCACGCGGACGAGGTCTACAACCTGGCTGCGCAAAACTTCGACGCCTTGACTGCCAAGGCGCCGCTTCTGATCGAAGACGACCCAAGCTTCTATTTCTACCGCCTGCGCATGGGCGCCCACACGCAGACGGGGCTTGTAGCCTGCTGCTCGGTCGATGAATACGACGGCGATCTTATCCGCAAACACGAGCGCACGCGCAAGGACAAGGAAGACGACCGTACGCGGCACATGCTGACGCTGAGGGCGCAGACGGGCCCCGTGTTTCTCACCTATCAGCCGAACGCGCGGATCAATGCCGTAGCCGCGGTGGTGTCGAGGCGCAAGCCGCTGTTTGATTTTACAGCTCCTGACGGCGTAGCGCATACGGTGTGGCGCATACCCACCGAATCGAACGACGCCGTTGCTGCGGCATTCGCCGAAATCGGGGCGCTCTATATCGCCGACGGCCATCATCGGGCAAAAAGCGCAAGCCGGGCGCGCGAGTCTTTACGCGACGCAAATCCGGAACACACGGGCGGCGAGGAATACAATTTCTTTCAGTGCGTGCTGTTTCCGGCCGATCAGGTGCAGATCCTGGCGTATAACCGCATCGTCAAGGATCTGCACGGACTGTCGAAGGAAGACTTTCTGAAGAAAACCGGGGAAGAGTTCGAGATTTCGGATGATGCGCCCGCGACGCCGCAATCGCGCGGAGATTACGGGATGTACCTGGACGGCCGCTGGTACGGGTTAAAACTGCGGCGCGAAGTTACGCGGCCGATCAGGGTCACCGACGGGATGGACGTCAGCATATTGCAGGACAAGCTGCTGTCGCCGATCCTCGGCATCCGGGATGTGCGCACAGACAAGCGCATAGACTTTGTGGGCGGAATCCGCGGCGCCGAAGCACTCGAGCGGCTAGTGAATGACGGGGCGGCGGCCGTGGCGTTTTCGCTCTTTCCGGTGACGGTCGCCGAGTTGATGCAGGTTTCGGACGCCGGAGAAATCATGCCGCCGAAATCGACTTGGTTTGAACCGAAGCTGAGAGACGGACTTCTCAGCCACTTGATTTAGCGTCGAGAAGAAGTGCTGAGAAAGAGGGATAACGGAACATACGAAATGAAACAAAAATTACGGAAAAGTCGAATATTTCCGTTTGTTCCGTCTTATTTCGAATGTTGCGTTATCTCTCTTTCTTTCTAAACCGGGAATTTCCGAACTCCCATACTCGCCATGAAAATACTCATAGCCGACAAGTTTGAGCAAAGCGGGATCGAGGCATTGCACGAGGCAGGATGCGAGGTCGTATCCGATCCCGAACTGAAGGACGACGCACTTGCAAACGCACTGCGCGAAACCCAGGCCGATGTACTCGTCGTGCGCTCTACAAAAGTTACCGAAGCGATGCTCGATTCAGGACGACTGAGCCTCGTAGTGCGCGCGGGCGCAGGCTACAACACAATCGAGGTCAAAGCCGCTTCGGCGCGCGGCATATACGTATCGAACTGTCCCGGCAAAAACTCCGTAGCCGTAGCGGAGCTGGCCTTCGGATTGCTGCTTGCATTGGATCGCCGCATCGCGGACAACGTGGCGGACCTGCGCGCCGGGCGATGGAACAAGAAGGAATATTCGAAGGCGCGCGGCCTGTACGGAAAATCCATCGGGCTTGTGGGGCTCGGGCAGATCGGGCGCGAGATGATCGTGCGCGCTCACGCCTTCGGGATGAAGGTATTCGGGTGGAGCCGCTCGCTCACGCCCGAAAGCGCCGTCGATATGGGCATCACCTTCCGCCAGACGATTCCCGAACTTGCCAACGACACCGAGATTCTGAGCGTACATCTGGCGCTGACGCCCGATACGCGCGGCATCATCAACGCCGACGTGTTTGAAGCCATGCGGCCGGGAACGTATTTTCTGAATACTTCGCGCGCCGAAGTCGTAGATGCGGCGGCGCTCGCGCAGGCGGTCAAAATCAAAGGCATCCGGGCTGGACTCGATGTATTCGCCGACGAGCCGACATCGGCGACGGGGGAATTCAGCGATCCCCTTGTATCGCTGCCGAATGTATACGGAACGCATCACATCGGAGCCTCGACCGAGCAGGCGCAGGAGGCGATTGCGGCAGAAACCGTGCGCATCATCACAACATTTCTGGAAACGGGCAATGTACCGAATGTGGTGAATCTGGCCGACAGGACGCCGGCTACGCATCTGCTCGTTGTGCGCCATCGCGACCGGCCCGGAGTGCTCGCACACGTTATGCACGAACTGAAGGCGGCGCTGATAAACGTGCAGGAAATGGAAAACAGGGTATTTTCGGGGGCGGAAGCCGCGATTGCCCGCATACAACTCGACAGCGCCCCGGCCGAGGAAACCATAGAGAAAATCCGCAGCGGAAACGCCGAGATCATCGAAGTCAACCTGCTAAACCTGTAATAGGGAACGCGGAAAAACGGAATGGAACGGAAAAAACGGAATACAAATATAGTTCCGTTTCTTCCGTTCATTTCCGTTTCTTCCGTACTCACCTTTCTGCTGATCCTCGCCTTTTCTCTTGCATTGCTGTGGACGCCTCCCATTGTTGGACTTGCGGACAACGGCGATTTCTTCCGAATGCTGCGATGGGGGCAGCTCGCGCATCGCACTCTCAGGGACGGAGAGGTCGAAGACCGGTACGAAGGCTGGATAAATCGGGAATACCGGTTCGTCGCGCATCCGATGCTTGCGTGGAAGGGACTGCCTTCATCCGAAGCGTTATTCGTCAAGGCGGCTGCGCTGCTTGCGCTGATATGGCCGGGGGGCGGCAGCTTCGATTTGCGCCTGCTCGGGCTTGTACACGCGCTTGCATTCGCGGCAGCGGCGACGCTGTTGCTGCGGGGCTGGCGCGAAGTACTTCTGCCCTCGCCCGTACTCATCGCGGGGCTTGTCGTTGTTTTTTGCGACATCGGTTACCTGGTTTACTTTCAGTCGTTTTACAGCGAAGCCGCCTCGTTCATTTTTCTGCTCGCATTCGTCGGATCGGGACTGCTTTTAATGAGCGGCGCGATTTCGCGCGGGCGAACGTGGTTATTTTTCGCCTGTGCATTTCTGCTGGTATCGGCAAAAGCGCAGAATATACTGCTTGCGCTGCCGCTCGCGCTCACAGCCGCACGACTTTACATCGACGCGGCTGGTGATCGCCGATTGCGCCGAATCGTTCTGGCCGGTTTTACGGCAATCCTGCTCATCGCCGCCGGCATATACATCACAACGCCGCGCGGGATGAAGAACGCCAACCTGTACAACAGCGTATTCAACGGATTTCTGAAGTGGACGCCTTCGCCCGGCGCGGCGCTTGCCCGGCTCGGACTCGATCCGGGTTTATCGGAATTGGCCGGATCGAACTATTTCCAGACGCCGGTAGATGTAACCGGCGAGGAGATGCAGCAGAAATTCTTCGCTCGAACAGGACCGCTCGCCGTTGCGGGGCATTACCTGCGAAATCCTGCGGATCTGCTGATTGCAATGCAAAGGACGGCGATCTCGGCATTCACGCTGCAGCCCGAGATATACGGCAATTTTGAAAGAAGCTCCGGTTATCCATACGGCGAAAAAGCAGTGCGCTGGAATCTGTGGAGCAGATTCAAACAAAACATGCTTCCGCACTCGCTGACGATTGTTGCGGTGCATGCGGGACTGCTGCTGCTTGGAATCATTGTGATGCGGCGCGGCAGGGAGCGAAATCTCGGCGAGTTTTATTTCGCGCTCTGGCTGATGATGTGTTTGTCGTTCGCGGTGCCGGTTCCGGGCGACGGCGAAAACGATCTGGAAAAACACCTGTTTCTTTATCAGGCGCTGTTTGACCTGTCGCTAGTGATCGCAGCCGCGACGGCCGTTCGCGCGATCGTACGAAAACTTGACGCCCGAAGACGTTCATGACAGATTCGCTTTTCGATTGCGATACTACGTTTCCAGAATGCCTTATCTCCTGACCCGATTCAGGAATGCCATATTTCCGGTTTTGACAAGGAGCAATGATTTATGACCGATCGTGTATTCAACTTCAGCGCAGGCCCCGGAACGCTTCCGCTCTCCGTACTCGAAAGCGCGCAGCGCGACCTGCTCAACTACAAGGGCGCAGGTATGTCCGTGCTCGAAATGAGCCATCGTTCCGCACCGTATGAAAAAATCATACGCGAGGCGGAAGCCGACCTTCGCACTCTGCTTTCGATCCCTTCAAACTACAAGGTGATATTCATGCAGGGCGGCGCAAGCCTCCAGTTCTCGGCCGTACCGATGAACCTGTTGCCCAAAGGCGGCAGCGCCGATTACATACTGACCGGCGTCTGGTCGCAGAGCGCAATCAAGGAAGCGAAGAAATTCGGCGAGGTGCGCGTTGCGGCTACGACCGAAGACAGCAACTTCAACCGCATCCCGGCCGGGGAGGAACTGCAACTCGATCCAAACGCCGCATACGTCCATTTCACATCGAACAATACCATTTACGGCACGCAGTGGCGCACGGAACCCGAAGTCGGCGCCGCGCCGCTTATATGCGATGCATCCTCGGATTTTCTCAGCCGCCCGCTCGACGTATCGAAATACGGGCTGATTTACGCCGGTGCGCAGAAGAATGCAGGACCCGCAGGCGTGACGATAGTAATCGTGCGCGAGGATTTGCTGGAACGCACGCCCAAGGGCGTTCCGGCGCTGATGGATTACCGGCTGCTTTCCGAAAAGGAATCGATGTACAACACGCCGCCGTGTTTTGCGATATACATTGCGGGCCTTGTGTTCAAGTGGCTGAAGGATGAAATCGGCGGGCTTGACCGGATCGCGCAGATGAACGAGGAAAAAGCCGATCTGCTTTACCGCGCAATCGATGCGGCGCCCGATTACTTCCGCGGGCATGCTGAACCCGCAAGCCGCAGCCTGATGAACGTCACCTTCCGGCTGCCCGATGAAGAACTCGAAAAGCAATTCGCCAAAGAATCTACCGCCGCCGGCCTCGACGGGCTGAAAGGACACCGATCGGTGGGCGGGCTGCGCGCGTCGATTTACAACGCTTTTCCGCGTTCGGGCGTGGCGGCGCTCGTGGATTTCATGCACGATTTTCAAAAGCGCCACGGCTGAATCAAACCACACGACATTCGGACGCAAGAGACACCGGAACAAACGAAATGATACGAAACTTACGGAATAGTTGAATATTTCCGTGGTTTCCGTCTTATTTCGTTTGTTCCGTTATCTCTCTTCTCTCAGGCGAGGATATCCCTGACCACGCGGCCGTGCACGTCGGTCAGGCGGAAATCGCGTCCCGCGTATCTGAACGTAAGCCGCGTGTGATCGAAGCCGAGAAGGTGCAGTATCGTTGCGTGAAAATCGTGGACGTGCACTTCATTTTCCGCGACGTTTGCGCCCAGATCGTCGCTGCTGCCGTAAACCATACCGCCCCGCGCGCCGCCGCCCGCAAGCCACGATGAAAATACCTTGTTGAAATGTCCGCGCCCCTTTGCGCCTTCGGCGTGCGGCGTGCGCCCGAACTCCGTAGTCCAGACGACAAGCGTATCATCGAGCATGCCGCGCGATTTCAGATCCTTCAGCAATCCGGCGATCGCCTGATCCACGTTGAGGGCCAGCGGTTCGTGCGTTTTCATATCCGAGTGGGCGTCCCAGTTGTTAGCCGCCCCGACATCGATCAGTTCGATAAAGCGCACGCCGCGCTCCGCAAGCCGGCGCGCAACCAGACATTGCCAGGCAAATCCCTTCGTGCTGCCGCGCTCCAGTCCGTAAAGCTTCAGCGTCGCGTCGGTTTCTTTCGACAGATCCAGCGCCTCGGGCATCGCCATCTGCATGCCGAACGCGGTTTCATACGACCGCACGCGCGCCGACAGATGCTCATCCGTCGAGCGGCGTGAAAGGTGTCTGCGATTGAAACGTTCGAGCAATCCGAGTTCGCGCCGCTGCACATCCTCGCTCGCAGCCCTTCGGTTCAGATTCGGGATCGGTTCGTTCCCGGCAAGCACGCGCGTGCCCTGATACACGGCGGGAAGAAAATCCGAATCCCAGACCTGCCCGCCCGCATATGGAAGCTCCGGCGCCAGCACCACAAACGCCGGAAGATTGCGGTTTTCCGTACCCAATCCGTAAGTCGCCCACGAACCGATGCTCGGGCGTTTTACCGTCACCGAACCGGTGTGGATGCCCATAGTAGCCTGAAAATGATCGTTGTGATCGCCGCGCATCGAGCGGATCAGGCATATGTCGTCGACGCATCCTGCGATGTGCGGGAAAAGTTCGCTCACCTCGGTTCCGCACCGGCCGCGCGGCTTGAACTCCCACAACGCGGGCAGAAAACGCGTATTTCCTTTTTCGTATTCCGCCTTCAGCCGCGGCTTGGGATCGAACGAATCGACGTGCGATACGCCGCCCGACATGTACATAAAGATCACGCGCTTTGCGCGGCCCGGAAAATGCGGCGCGCGCGGCGCAAGCGGATTGTCCTCGCCTCGCGCCTCATCCGACAGCAGGTGCGACAGCACCGCCGGCATCATCAGCGATCCCGCAAACAGCGATTGCACTACACGGCGACGCGAACACTTATGCTCTGACATGGCTTTTGCCTTTTCCGTCTCACTCGACATAAAGGAACTCGTTGCTTGCAAGCAGCACCCGCAGATAACTCGCAAGCGCTTCGCGCACGAGCCGCTCCTCGGCTACGCCCGCAGCCTTCAAATCCGCCTGAATCTGCGCCACGTACTGCGCGCCGTCGCGAATTTCAACCGCCGTTGCGGGTCTTCCGAACGCCAGTCTGTAAGCGTAATCGATGCGCTTCGGCGTTTCCGCAAAGGCCATCCCCACGCGCACGGCGAACAGATCCGCCTGCGCGTGCACGAACGGATCGTTCATCAGGTAGAGCGCCTGCACGGGCGTGGTGCTCGAAGCGCGCACCGCAGTTGCCGCATTCGTGTCCGGCCCGTCGAATACCTCCATCAACGGATGCTTGCGCAGGCGCTGCTGCATCAAGTACACGCTGCGGCGGTTTGAATCGTAGACGGCGAAAAACTGCCGGTGCTGCGTGTAGCGCCAGTCGCGCTCGGGCGGAAACGGATGTTCGCCTCCGGTTGAAGCATCCAGCCCGCCGCTTACAAACAGCATCGCATCGCGTATTTCCTCGGCCGAAAGCCTGCGACGATCGAAACGTCCGAAATATTCATTGCCCGCATCCCCGCGCACATTCGCAGCAGCGGTTCTTTCGCGCACCGACGACTGATATGTGCGCGAGAGCATGATGCTCCGATGCAGTTTCTTGATCGACCAGCCGTCTTCGATAAATCGCGAAGCGAGGTAATCGAGCAGTTCGGGATGAGTCGGAGGCGCGCCGCGCGAGCCGAAATCGTTCGGCGTTGCGACTATCCCGCGACCGAAATGATACGCCCATACGCGATTGACAAGGACGCGCGCCGTCAGCGGATTTTTCGGATCGGCGATCCAGGCGGCGAGTTCGTCGCGCCCGCTTCCCTTGCAGTCTTCCGAGAGTTTTTGCCCGCCGAGTATCTGCAAAAAGCCGCGCGGCGCTTCGTCGCCCAGGTTTTTCGGATCGCCCTTGCGGTGAATCCGCGCGTTTGCGGGCCGCCCCTCGACTACGGCGTATGCTTTTTCCACACGCGGCGCACGATCGTCGAGTTCGGCGATGCGGGCCTTGACGAGTTTTTCCTCGGCTTCGACTTCTTCGGGCAAACGCGTAGTTTTGCTCGCAAGCCCCCAGTTCATCCCGTCGCGGTCGTAATCGGCGGGCCGCGTTTCTACGGGCGGAAACAACGGCGCAGGCGCAGTTTTTTCGGCCTTTTCAACATTCTCCTGTTTTGCGGATGCATCCTGCGGCGCTTTGCCCTTGTTGCGCCCGGCGTATCCCTTCTCGGCGGTCAACATCTCCCGCCGGTCGTCGAGTTCATCGAGTTCGCGCTGCCATTTGTTGAAATCTTCGGCGGCCTTGCCCTCGGCGAGCGGCGCGAAACCTACGGGGTGGCGGTAGATTTCCGCGCCCGGAAATGCATAGCGCGAACTGTTGAATATGCCGTAAAGGGCGTAATAATCGGCCGCAGGTACGGGATCGAACTTGTGATCGTGGCAGCGCGCACAACTGACGCTGAGGCCGAGAAAGACCTTGCCCAGATTGTCGATCGTGTCGTCGATCGTAAGATTGAATTCCTTGTTGCGCGAACCGAAGCGCCGCGATAGCGCAAGATACCCCGTAGCGATTATGTTTTCACGCCGCTCGGCCTCGGTTTTGTGCGGCAACAGGTCGCCGGCTAACTGTTCGCGTATGAATTTATCGTAGGGCTTGTCGGCGTTGAACGAATCTATGGCGTAGTTGCGATACCTGAAAGCCGACGGGACGGGAAAATCAGAATTGTCTCCGGCGGTATCGGCGTAACGCACAAGATCCAGCCAGTGCCTTCCCCAGCGTTCGCCGTAATGCCGGGATGCAAGCAACCGGTCGACGACCTTTGCAAACGCATCGGGAGAAGAATCGGTGAGGAAGTCATCCACTTCGGCGGGCGTGGGCGGAAGTCCCGTAAGATCGAACGTCGCGCGGCGCAGCAGCGTGCGTTTATCGGCGTCCAAGGCCGGGCGCAGGGATTTTTCTTCGAGTTTTGCCAGTATGAAACGGTCTACAGGCGTGCGCGCCCACGTCTGATTTTTCACTTCCGGAATCGCGGGATCTTTTACGGGCTGATAGGCCCAGAATTTTTTCGCCTCGTTGAAATCATATGCGGGCGCGGGTGCAGCGACTACCGGCGCAGTGCGCGGATCGGGCGCGCCCATACTGATCCAGGCTTCGATGTCCCGTATCTCTTCATCGGTGAGTTTGCCGGAGGGCGGCATCTGGAGCTTTGCATCGTTGTAACGAATTGCGGCTACGAGCAGGCTCGTCGCGGGATTACCGGGAATTATCGAGGGACGGCCCGAGGCGCCGCCGCGCAGCATCCCGTCGCGCGAGTCGAGCAGGAGCGCGGCGGCCGGTGTTTTGCTTTTTGCGCTGTGGCAACCGTAGCAGTTAGCGGTCAGTATGGGGCGGATCTTTTTCTCGAAAAATTCCACGCCCTCGCGCGAGGGCTCCGGGTTCTGTACGGACGCGTCCACCTGACGGGCGCCAATCCAGCCCCCAGCCGCCAGCAATACGATGATGATGCTTTTGACCGTTCTCTTCATTTAATCCAGACCACACGACTTCGGGGCAGAGAAGAGAGATAACGGAACAAACGAAAAAAGACGGAACAGACGGAAATATTCAATTATTCCGTAATTTTCGTTTCATTTAGTTTGTTTCGTTATCTCTCTTGCCGTCTCACGCTGCGAGGTGGACAATATCACTTCCGCGATTTCCGTTCAATTCCGCGCCTTCCGTGTTCCCTTCTTTTGATTTACACTTCGCCAATGGCAAAACAGGAAAAAGCAGCGGCGCCCGCGATGCCGGGTCCGCCCAAATCAGCTATACGGGATTTCTTCGAGCAGGGACTCATTACGGTCATCATGGCGCTGTTTCTGATGACATTCATCGCGCAGGCCGTACAGGTGCCTACCGGCTCGATGCAGAACAACATAAACATAGGCGACAATCTGTTCGTCAACAAGTTCGTATTCGGCGAGCCCACGCCGTGGCTGCGATGGCTGCTGCCCACGCGCGAAATCCGCAGGGGCGACGTCGTTGTATTCAAGCTGCCGAGCGATCCGAAAACCAACTACGTCAAACGCGTCATCGGCCTGCCCGGCGACAGGGTGCACGTGCGCGGAACCGAAGTTTACGTCAACGATCAGCGCGTCCCCGAACAGCACGTCGCGGTCCGGCTCGTCGGTCCCGAATACTCGGCGCTGCCCGAACTGAAAACCGATCCGGCGCCCGAAGGCGCCCACTACAAGGTTTTCTATACCGAACGCGAGCCCAACAGCATGCGCGAAGCGTTCGAGGCGCAGGGAATGAAGTACGGCGTCAATGAACCCGTAGAGGTTCCCGCCGGCAGCTACTTCGTTATGGGCGACAGCCGCGACAACAGCCTCGACAGCCGCTATTGGGGATTTGTGCCGCGCACAAACGTCATAGCCCGCGCCCTGTACGTTCACTGGTCCTACAATCCGCGCGATCCGGAATCTCCCGCCACCGGATTTTTCCCGCTCGATATAATAACGAAATCGAAATGGAGCCGGACCGGCACGGCGGTGAAATAGAGGGTGCAAACGAAACCGCAGAAATGAAACGCCAGAGAATCAAGCCGCTACAGGAGAAAGATAACACGACATTCGAAATGATACGAAAATTAGGGGAAAGTCGCATATTTCGGTATGTTCAGTCTATTTTCGTATGTTTCGTTATCTCTCTTCTTTGTCTCAATCTCGTGTGGATCGGTTTAGTGCTCGCCGGAGCGCAGGCCGGCGAAAGGGAAAGACGCGAAACGCTCTATCGCAGCAACAACCTCGGCGTTGCGTGGATGGAGCAGTACAAACACGAAGAAGCCGTAAAGGAGTTTCGCAGCGCGCTCGCATCCGATGCAACATTTGCCCCGGCGCGGATCAATCTGGCGCTTGCATATTACTTTCTCAATGATTCGCGCAATGCGCTTGCGGAAGCGCGCGAAGCAATCAAAACCAACCCCGACAGCCTGCACGCATATTACGTGCTCGGCGCAACGCTCAAGAAAGAGCGGCAGTACGAAGAATCGCTTGCGGCATTCAACAGGATTGCAGCCGCCGATCCGCGCGAACCGATCGTAAACATTCAGATCGGGCAGGTATACTCGCAACTGCAACAGTACGAACCCGCAATCGCCGCCTTTCGCCGCGCGCTCGACGCCGAGCCATACAACGCTACCGCCGCCTACAGCCTCGCACAGGCCCTTCTGCGCTCGAACAAGGCAGCCGAAGGCCGCGATATGCTCGCCGTTTTCCAGAAACTGCGCGCAAGCGGATACGCCACAACGCTCGGCCTCAACTACGGCGAACAGGGCCGCTACGCCGAAGCATTCATAAGCACGGGCGCCGAACCCGACCTGGTTGTGAAAGACGCTCCACCCGTCACCTTCACCGCGGCCGGAAATTCGGGGATAAACATAAAACCCGGCGCACGCCCGCTCGATTCCGTGCTCGGCAGTCTGGTCAAAAAAGATGAGTTTGATGATGAATCAACGAAGCTCTCGCTCGTAGCGCCCTTCAGCGCAAGCCTTACATTCGGCGATTACGACGGCGACGGCCGCCTCGATCTGCTCGCAACCGGCGTGGATCAAGAGGGCAAACCCATACTGAAGCTGTTTCAAAACGACGGCCGCAGATTCAGCGACGTAACCGAACGGGCAAAACTCGCGGCGCGGGGGCCGATGTCGGGCTGTGTATTCGGCGATTTCGACAACGACGAAAAAACCGATCTCATCGTTTTCGGTTACAGGACGCTTACGCTTTATCGCAACAACGGCGACGGAACATTCACCGATGCAACCGCAGCGAGCGGATTGCCCGCGAATTACGACGCGTGGGCGACAGCAGCCGCATGGGTGGATATAGATCACGACGGGGATCTGGACCTTTTCATCGGCAACTTCGCCGATCTCTCCAAATGGCCGGGCGGCGAATCGGCGACTTTTCCGGATGACTTCCCGGGACGCGAAAACCGCGTATACCGCAACAACGGAAATTCGACCTTCACCGACATCACGGCGCAAACCAATCTCGGCGCGGGAGCGCACAAAACTACGGCCGTCGTGGCTACGGATTTCAACAACCTGCGCGACATCGACCTGCTCGTAGTCAATTATCTTTCGCCCGTTCAACTCTTCAGCAACCAGCGCGACGGATCGTTCAGGGATGTAGCTCAGCAGGCCGGATTGACCGAACAGGGCGCAATCCTCGGCGCCGGCGCCGGGGACATAAACAAGGACGGATACACCGATTTCTATCTTCCGCACTCAAACGGCCGCGATGCGCTTTACCTCAGCGACGGGCGCGGCGCGTTCAAACGCACCGACGCTCCGGGCACGGGCAACAGCGTAGCCGCACAGGTGCTCGATTACGATAACGACGGATTGCTCGATGTGATAACGCTCGGTCGGGGCGGCATCGAACTGAGGCGCAATATCGGTTCATCGCTTGCCGAACCCGTCGCTGCAATCAAGTCAATCCAGACGCGCGCGCTCGCAATCGGAGATACGGACGGCGACGGCGGCGCAGATATTGCGGCGATCGATTCCGAATCATCGGCTGCCGTTTGGAAATCAAGCGGCGCGGGCCGCAACTTCGTCACGCTGCGGCTTGCCGGCAAATCGAGCAATCGCAGTGCGGTTGGAACCAAAGTAGAACTTCGCAGCGGGAGCCTTGCGCAGAAACTGGAAGTTTATGCTTCATCTCCGCCCGCAGCCGCAGCGGGTCTGAGTTTTGGTCTGGGATACCGTACGCGTGTAGACGCGCTGCGCCTGTACTGGCCCGCCGGCATACTGCAATCCGAACTTTCGGTCCGGAATGCGACTGAAAACAGTTTCGACGAACTCGACCGCAAGGGCACATCGTGCCCGCTGCTTTATGCGTGGAACGGCAGCGAATACGCGTTTGTGACGGACTTCCTCGGCGGCTCGGCCATCGGTTATCTGACCGCGCCCGGACAATACAACTACCCGGACACCGATGAATACATCCTCGTGCGCGGCGATCAGTTGCGCGAGCGCGACGGGCGTTATTCGATACTGATGAACAATCAGCTCGAAGAGGTTATCTACTTCGACAAGGCTTCGCTGCTTGTAGTGGATCATCCTGCGGACACCGAAATTTATCCGAACGAACGATTGCTGCCCGCCCCGCCTTATCCCGAGTTTTTGATTCATTCCGTAAAAGCGCCGCGTCCGCCCGTTTCCGCCGTGGATGATCGCGGAAACGACATACTGCCGTTGATACGGCGCATCGATCGGCGATATCCGGAGGATTTCGAGAAGCTGCCCTTCAAGGGTTATGCACTCGAACACGCAATAACGCTCGATCTGGGGCCTGTAGAGGATGCAAAGAAAGTATTGCTGCTGCTGACGGCGTGGATCGATTACGCGGATTCGACGTCGAACCTTGCGGCGTCGCAGGCGGGAGCAAAACTGATTCCGCCGTATTTGCAGGCAAAGAACGCGCGCGGCGAGTGGGAGACCGTAATTCCGCAGATGGGTTTTCCGGCCGGATTGCCCAAGACGATGACGGTGGATTTGACGGGCAAACTTTCAGGCGGAAACCGGCAGGTGCGCATAGTGACGAGCATGCGAATTTACTGGGACCGGATACTTGTCGATACCTCGGGCGGAGATTTCCCCCTCACCGTAACGACGCTCGAACCGGAGCGGGCGCATCTGCGCCGGGGGGGATTCCCGCGCGAGTATAAACCCGAGGGGCGCGCGCCCCTGGCCTATGATTACCGCGTAATCGAACCGTTTGCTCCGTGGAAAGCGCACCTCGGGAACTACACGCGCTTCGGCGACGTGCGCGAGTTGCTGCTTGAAATCGATGATATGTACGTGATCACGCGCAACGGAGACGAGATGCAGGTGGATTTCGATGCACGGCGATTGCCCGCGCTGCGCACAGGCTGGAAGCGCGATTTTCTGGTCTTCGCCGACGGATTCGGCAAGGATATGGACATAAACTCGGCGCGGCCCGAAACCGTGGGAGAGTTGCCCTATCACGGCATGAAGAGTTATCCGTATTCTCCGGGCGATCGTTACCCCGATACTCCGAGGCACAGAGCCTATCTCGAAAAATACAATACGCGAACCGTTGGCAGGCAGGAGCAGGCGGCTTGGCGCGGAGTGAGGTAGAGCGAAGAAGCAGTGCTGAGAAAGAGAGATAACGGAACATACGAAAATAGACGAAACATACGAAAAACCCCGATTATGCTTCTTTCCGTATGTTTCGTCTATTTTCGTATGTTCCGTTATCTCTCTTTTCTCAGCACTGCTTCTCCAGCACCTCGCGCACCTTGCGTCCGAGGCTTTCGGCGGTAAACGGTTTTTGCAGAAACGCCGCATTCTGTTCGGTCATACCGTAGCGGATCAGTTCGTTGTCGGCGTAGCCGGAAATGAACAGCACTCTCATCTGGGGCCGCAGGGCAAGAAGTTTTCCGGCCATTTCGGGCCCGTGCATCTGCGGCATGACGATATCCGAAAGCAGAAGCTGTATCGGCCCCTCGTATCCCTTGCAAAACAACAGGGCCTCGTCCGCGCCTGCGGCGGAGAGCACCTTGTAGCCCTGCATTTCAAGGATGTTCTGCGCAAGCGAACGCACCAGCTCGCTGTCTTCCACAAGCAGTATCGTCTCGTGGCCGACTGTGAGATCTTCTTCCGCCATATCGACGGCGACCGGTTCCGCTGCTTCATCAACACGCGGGAAATAGATCCTGAACGCCGTACCGCGCCCCAACTCGCTTTCTACGCCGATGTAGCCCTGGCTCTGTTTGACTATGCCGTAGACGGTTGCAAGCCCGAGACCGGTTCCCTGCCCCTTTTCCTTCGTGGTGAAAAACGGCTCGAATATCTGCGCCATCACAGCGCCGTCCATTCCGCATCCCGTATCGCGAACCGCAAGCTCTACGTAACGGCCCGGCGGGATCGTCATCCGATCTTCGCTGTGCAGATCCGCAAATTCCCTGTTGGCGGTCTCGATCGAGATTGTCCCGCCGCCCGTCATCGCGTCCCGGGCGTTTACGACCAGATTCATGATTACCTGTTCGATCTGTCCGGGATCGGCCTTGATGCGGCCGAGTGCGGGATGGAGCGTTTCCAGCAGGATGATGTCTTCGCGTATAAGCCGCTGAAGCATCGCGTGCAGTTCAGCTACGACGCCGTTGAGATTGAGCACCTTCGGCTGCAAAACCTGCTGCCTGCTGAAGGCGAGCAACTGCCGGGTCAGGCCCGTAGCCCGCTCGCTTGCCTTTCTGATCTGCTCGATCGACTGTCGATCCGGATGCCCGGGCTCAAGGCGCAGCAACAGTAAATCGGAGATGCCCGATATGACCGTCAGCATGTTGTTGAAGTCGTGCGCCACGCCCCCCGCAAGCCGCCCTATGGCTTCCATGCGCTGCGCCTGCTGCAACTGCGTTTCGAGCTTCTTGCGCTCGGTGATGTCCGAGCATATGCCGTAGGCGCAGCGCGTCGCGTCCTGTTCGAACGTGGAAATCGCGCGATCGTAAAACCATATCCACTCATCGTCGCTGCGCTGCACGCGGTATTCGACGGCGAAGGGTTTGTTTTCCGTAAACAGCAGGGCGTAGGCCCGCTCGACGCGTTCCAGATCCTCCGGATGGATGCGCCGATGCCAGGCGTAACGCCCCAACCGCGCGATCTCGTCGGCGGAATAACCGAGTATGCGCTCGGCGTTAGGGCTCGTAAACAGACTGCGTCCCTGCCGGTCGGCGGTCCAGGTAATGTCGGGAATGTTGGCTACAAGCATCCGAAACCGCTCTTCACTTTGCCTCAATGCGGTCTCGGTCAGCAGTTTTTCGCGCCGCGTTGTGCGTTCATCCAGAGCGCGCGCTACGGCCTGCCCCAATCGCCCCAAACGATCCTTGAGCAGATAATCCGCCGCTCCCTGCTTGATGCTCTCTACGGCGATTTCTTCGCTGATGGTGCCCGTTATGATTATGAAGGGAATGTCGAGATTGCGCGCCTGAAGCAGTTCCAGCGCGCGCGGAGCGGTAAACTGCGGCATCGAATAATCGGAGAGTATGACATCGAGTTGCGGGTCCAGTTCGTCGAGGAGCCGTACATAGTCGGTTTCGCTGTCGACGCGCTGCCATTCGGGTTCGTAGCCGAAGCGGCGCAGCGAGGCAATGACCACAAACGCCTCATCGGGGTGGTCTTCGAGAACCAGTACCTTTAGTGGAACCCCCATCCTTTGCCCTACCGAAACACGAACCGCTGCGCCGATCCGTTTTTTTTTACACCGGAGGCTGATTAAGCAGCACCCAATACATCCCGAGCGTGCGCACCGCCTCGATGAAATTGGTAAAATCCACCGGCTTGACGATGTAGCCGTTGACGCCCAGTTGATAACTCTCTATGACGTCGCGATCCTCGCGCGATGAAGTCAGCATAACTACCGGAATGACGCGCGTACGTTCATCGCCCTTGATGCGCCTCAGAACTTCGAGGCCGTCCACCTTGGGCAGCTTGACGTCGAGCAGTATAACCTTCGGGTTCGGCTGCATCGCACGATCCGCATAAGCGCCCGTGCTGAATACGAAATCCAGAGCCTCGGCCCCGTCCCGCACCACGTGAATACGATTGCTGAACTTGTTTTTTGCAAACGCGTGCAGCGTCAATTGCACGTCGTCCGGATTATCTTCAACCAACAGGATCTCTACAATATTTTCGGTCATGCGAAGGACCTCGATGGAGAATTCAATTTCTCCTTTAATGGGCGGCAGGCAGCGTGAAGTAAAAAGCCGCCCCCTTATCCACCTCGGCTTCGGCCCATATTCGCCCGTCGTGGCGATGAACTATGCGCTGAACTATAGCAAGGCCAAGCCCCGTGCCCTCGTAATCTTCCATCCGGTGCAGGCGCTGGAATACGCCGAAGAGTTTATCACTGTATTTCATATCGAAGCCCACTCCGTTGTCCTTGACGAAGTAGGCGCCCGCCGAGGGTTCGCCGTCGCTGGGGATGAATCCTATTTCGATCCCGGCAACGTCGCGGTCGCGAGTATACTTCAACGCATTGCCGAGCAGGTTGACGAAAATCTGCCGGATCAGGGACGGGTCTCCGTTGCAGGCGGGAAGTTCACCGCAATGTATGGTCACCTCGCGGCCGGGCTCGTGCGATCGCAATTCCGCCGCAACGTCCTCGACGAGTTCATTCAGATCCACGCGCCGCTTTGAGAGCGTCTGCCTGCCGAGGCGCGAAAAAGCAAGCAGATCGTCTACGAGTTCACCCATGCGCTGCGCATTGCGGTGAACCGACCGCAAATAGTTCTGCGCCTCGGCGGGCAGTTGATCCGCGTAATCCTCGCTCAGTATGCGGGCGAAACCGTTGATCGAGCGCAGCGGCGCGCGCAGGTCGTGCGACACCGAATAGGAAAAGGCTTCGAGTTCCTTGTTCGCCGCTTCGAGCTGCGCGGTCCGCTCCGCCACACGCAACTCAAGCTCCTCGTTGAGCCGGCGAATCTCGCTTTCATTCCGCCGGCGACCGCTTACGAGATACGCTATCGCTCCGAGCAGCACCGCAGTATTCAACTGCACGAGGATGTAACGTAACGAAAAACTCCGCTGCGTGGACATAGCCACCGAGATGAGTTGGAAAAGCGCGGCGAGCAGCAGCGACGGACCGCGCCCGACATACCACGCGCACACGACTATCGCCCCTACGACCAACAGCGACAGATTCACCGTCGCCGGCGAGAAGTACCTGAATACCGCGACAATCAGCAGCGTCAGCGCGAACAAACCGAGCGACGCGCCGTAATCTTTCAGAAATTTCTTTGTCTTTTCGGTCATCGGGGCAACAGGACAACCGCAAAGATTCAGCAAAAGAGAGATGATGCAACAGTCGAAATAAAACGAAAATTACGGAACAGTTGAATATTTCCGTAGTTTTCGTCTATTTTCGTTTGTTCCGTTATCTCCCCTGCCCGGTCTACACTTCGGCGCCGCCCAGTTCGACGCGCGCACGCTTATCCGCCGAGCGGTTCGCGGCAAATACGGCCAGGGCCGACTCCATCGCCTTTTGCGGGCCGCACCGTACGGGGCGTCCCGTGCGCACGGCGCCGCAGAATTCGGCTATTTCGTTGCGGTAGGAAATCCCGCGATCGGTCTGCTCGCTCGCGGCCGCATTCACCGTTCGCTCGGCGTCGGCCGGCCGCGTAGCCGAAGCATCGGCCACGGGTGCGGCGCCTTGATGCGAAGTTTCTATCTGCGTAGCGGCCGGAGCGCCGCCCTCGTTGAAAAGATAAACTTCTGTTTCGTTTTGCAGTATCAGGGTGCCCTTCGTGCCCATAAACATCTCGTAATGGTCTTCGAAGGCGTTCGATTCGATCGAGGAAAACGTGGCCGTGCGCCCGCCCGGATACTCGAACGTAGCGAATATGTGATCGGCAACCTCGCGCCCGTCGTTGAATCGCGAGATGTGGCCTGCGGCGTAGGCGGCGCTCGGCGCAGAACCGAAAAACCAGTTCGTCGCCGTTATGAGATGGCTGCCGAGTTCGGCCGTGAGCCCTTCGGAATGCTGACGGTAAAGCCGCCAGTTGAGCAGATGCTCCCAGTCGGCGTAACCCCACGGGCGCGGATCGAAATCGGGCGAGGGCGGATCCTCACGCCGCCGCCAGTTGCCGTTGCGGTGCCATACGAGCCGCGCAAAATATACGTCGCCCAGCAATCCCGGCTCGACGACGCCCGAAAACGCGGTCTGATATACCGGATTGTAATAACGCTGATAGCCGATTTCGAGTACGCGGTTGTTGCGTCGTGAAGCATCTATCATGCTCCGGCACTCGGCCTCGGTCTTGGCCATCATCTTTTCGCACAGCACGTGTTTGCCCGCGTCCAGACAACCCACGGTGATGTCGGCGTGCGCCCACAAGGGCACGGCTATGATGACGGCTTCGAGGTCTTCTTTCTGAAGCATCTCGCGCCAGTCGCCGTACTGGTGGGGTTCGGGCCATCCGTTGTTGGTCATCATCTCCACGACCGCGCTGCGACGTTTGGGGTTTATCTCGCAAACGGCGCGCAGGTCGATGAATTCCCTGCGGCATTGATTTATAAGACCGCGCCCCATACCGCCCGTGCCTATCACCGCGGCCTTGACCGGTCCGCCCTTGATCGGCCCCTGAGACGCGGCCGCAGCGCCGAGAGCCGCAAGCGCGGGAGCGCCGGCCAGAGCGCGGAGGAAATTGCGCCTTCCCTGCTCCTTCTGCTCGTTGGTCAGATTCATGACTTCCCCCTTCTCCGCGCCAGCAGCAGATCGAGTCCCGCGATTTCACCCGTGCGGAATGCAAGCAGCACGGCTACGGCTGCGCCCTCGATCAGCGTCTTGTTGACCAAAAGATACGTCCCCTCGCTGCCGGGCTGCGGCGTGCCCGCAAGCGGTATCGCCGCAACATAAAACATTCCCAGCAGCAGCAGCGCCCCCCAGCAGCCCAACCGCGTCAGCAATCCCAGCAAAAGCGAAACGCCTGCAAGCAGCAGCCCCACTTTTACCCCAAGGTCTATCCAGCCGATCCAGCCCGAATCCGCCATGCGATGAAACATTCCGGCGAGCGGCCCCGTTGCGGCCCGCAGATATCCGGCCGAAGACCACGGGGCAAGCGGGGCTCCGTCGGCGCTCCATCCCGGCAGCATCAGCTTGTAATAACCTTCGTAAAGAAAATGCCAGCCTATGAGCGTTCGCAGAACAACGAGAAGCGTCTGCTGTAGGCCCGAAAGTGAACGTCCTGCACCATTACTCATCGAGGATCTCCACCTCGCACAGGGCGCGGTTGCCCAAAAGCACGGGCTCGCAAGAGCCGCTCTCAAGCATCAATACCAAAACGTCGGGGTGCGCCTCGCAATAGCGTTCGGCGAGTTCCCTGCCGCCCACAAAAAATGCGGTAGACAGCGCATCGCACACGGCGGCCGAGCGTGCAATCACGGTTACTCCCGATACCCTGTCCGAGGGCGCGCCCGTGCGCGGGTCGATGATGTGGCCGTAACGGCGGCCTTCGTGCACGAAGAACTGCTCTTCGCCGCCGCTTGTCGAAAGCGCAGCATCGTACAGACGGACGGTTGCCATCCGGCGGTTGCAATCCACCGGATGACGAATGCCGACAAGCCAGCCCTCGCGTTTGTAATCGCCGCTGCCCATTGCCAGCATACTGCTGGAACCGCCGCTCAGCAGTACGTTCCTTACGCGCCCTTTCAGGACGGATGCGGCCCGATCCAATGCATAACCTTTGCCTATGCTGCCCAGATTTATTTCAAGACCCGCGCAGACAAACATTATCGAGCGCGATTCGCAGTCGAGAAGCATCTTTTCGCTGCCGACGGACTGGCGCGCCAGAGTAATTTCGGCGTCGCCCGGAATCCTGCCCTGCCTTCTGAAAAAGCCCCAGCAGCGCGTCAGCGGCCCCGACGTTATGTCGAACGCGCCTCCGGTTTCACGATGCAGTTCCGCGCATTGGCAAAGCAGCGCAAAGAGCGATTCGTCGATTTTCACAGGTTCTGCGGCCGCGCGCCGGTTGATGAAACTCACCTCGCTCGATTCGCGGAAAACCGAGAGCTGCGCTTCGAGCCGGTCTACTTCATCGAGCGCCGCACACGCCGATCCCACCGCTCGGCGCTCGGGCAGAGTCGCCTCGAAGCGGCATGCCATCGCACGGCGATGAACGTGGAGCAGCCGCCCCTCCCGGGGCAGCCTCGGAACGGCCCTCAAGAATTCGCGTCGCCTGAGCATCTTCAAACCGAAGGAAAAACGCCGATTGCACGCGCCCTATCAGGCCTCGACGCCCTTTTCGCGCCTTGCGTCCCAGGCCATGTATCTTCTCTTGCGATAGGAGTCAACCGCCAGACGGACCGCTACGACGCCGTAGTAGCCGAGCATCGCATCGCATTTCAGTTCGGCGCCGCTGCGAATCGCATCGTGCAGGTTGCGGTGGTGCAGCGTGATGTCTTCGGCGCCCGTCTTGCGATGCACGATTTCCTTGCGTCCCTCGGCAAAGCGCCCCTGCGGCTTGATTACAAATCCCTCGCGCGAAAATTCGAGCGTTGCGAAATGCCCGCGAATCAGGTGCGGAATCGGCGTATCGTTCGCCATCGAGGAGACTACCATCACCGTAGGCCCGCCCGGATAATCGCACGTCATACTGAAAGTATCCGGGATCTCTGCGGGACTTTGAGTGAACTCCCACTTGCCGCCCGCAGCCACGACGCGCTCGGGGAACGTAAGGCCGATGGATTTGATAAGGCGCGTGATGCGGTGCACGAAGAGATCCGTAGCGATGCCGCCCGAATAATCCCAGTAGCGGCGCCAGTGGAAGAAACGATCCGGATCGAACGGGCGGTTGGGCGCGGGCCCGAGCCACGCCTTCCAGTCCAGATTCACGCCCGGCTTGACATCGTCGTCCATATCGCCGACCCAGAAATCGCGCTTGTGGTTGCGCGAGTAATCGATCTGCGCCATGACTACCTTGCCTAGCACGCCTTCCTTGATGTAGCGGTGAGCCGTTTCATAGGAATCGTCCGACATTCCCTGCACGCCGACCTGCATCTTGACGCCGGTCTGGCGCACCTTGGCGACGACCTTCTTCGCCTCGTCGATCGAGTAGGTCATGGGCTTTTCGCAGTATATGTGTTTTCCCGCGTCGGCCGCATCGAGCGTCATACGCGCGTGCCAGTGTTCGGGCGTTGCAACGAGCACATAGTCGATGTCCTTATCATCGAGCAGCGCCCGATAGTCCTTGAACGGCTTGCCGCCGGTTGAGGATGCGGCCGAGTCGAGCCGCTTCTGGTATACGTCGCATACGGCTGTGATGTCGACGTTGTCGGACTGCTTCATCTTTGCGAGCGCCTGCATATGGCCCGAGGCCATACCGCCGCAGCCGATGACGCCGAGGCGAAGACGGTTGTTTGCGCCGAGCGCGCGCCCCCACACGGATGCGGTGAGCGATGCGATGGAGCCGCCGAGAAAAGCGCGGCGGCCGAAACGGGTCGTAAGTGCCATAATCGAATCCACCAATGAATTGAGTTTGAGATTGAAGGTCTACAGAGCGAGGAGTCTAAATCAAAAACCTTGAAATTGGAACACACGGATAGATAACGAAACAAACGAAAAGAAACGAAACAAACGGAAGATCTCCGAACCGCCCCGTTTGTTCGGTTTCTTTTCGTTTGTTTCGTCAACTCGGTTGCATCTATACTGCCGCTTTGAGTTATGGCATTCACATTCACTACAGCAGGAGAATCGCACGGACGCGCGCTCGTCGCCGTCATCGAGGGGTTGCCGGCCGGACTGCCCGTGGACCGGGACTTCATCAATCACGAACTTTGGCGCAGGCAGCAGGGCTACGGACGCGGCGGGCGAATGAAGATCGAAACCGACAGCGTGGAGATCATTTCGGGCGTGCGCCACGGCGAAACGCTCGGCTCGCCCGTGGCGATTATGGTCGAGAACCGGGATTTCAGGAACTGGCGCGAGGTGATGTCGGTTGAGCCGCCCGACGAACCGCTCGCGCGCGACCGCAGAGTGATACGCCCGCGGCCCGGACACGCGGATCTTGCGGGCGGCCTCAAGTACGACCGGCGGGACCTGCGCGACATACTCGAACGCGCAAGCGCGCGCGAAACTACCATGCGCGTTGCAGTGGGAGCCTTCGCCAGACTGCTGCTGCGCGAGTTCGGCGTAGAACTCGCAAGCCACGTCCTGCGACTCGGAGACGCGGCGATTCCCGATTCTGAGGCTGAAAGTATTGCGTGGGAGCGCATTCAAGCGGTTTACGACAACGATGTGCTGCGGTGCGTAGATCCCGAAGTCGAGGCGCGAATGGTGGCGCACATCGACGAGGCGCAGCGCGACGGGGATACGCTCGGCGGAGTATTCGAGGTCGTAGCGCGAGGATGCACGCCGGGGCTCGGTTCGCATACGAGCTGGGCGGAAAAACTCGACGGACAGCTCGCGCAAGCCATATGTTCAATTCATGCGGTGAAGGCGGTCGAAATCGGCTCCGGAGTAGCCAACGCCGGAAGGCCCGGTTCGCAAGTGCACGACGAGATCCGGTATAATGCCGGGACGCGCGAGTTCGACCGCACATCGAACCGCGCCGGAGGACTCGAAGGCGGAATGACGAGCGGCGGCGAGATACGCGTGCGCGGGTATTTGAAACCGATCGCGACTTTGCGCAAGGCGCTGCGCAGCGTGCACATCGAGACGAAGGAAGAAATGGAGGCCAACTTCGAGCGCTCGGATGTGACGGCCGTGCCCGCAGCCGGAGTCATCGGAGAGGCGATGACGGCAATCGTGCTGGCACGGGCGATGCGCGCCAAGTTCGGCGGCGATTCGCTCAAGGAGATGCGGCGCAACGTCCAAGGATACAACCAGCAGTTGCGCGATTATTGAGCATCTGGAAAGCAGGATTTGAAAAACCGGTTTGAAATCGGGGATTTGAAATCGAAGAGATGAAACTGAAGCGATGAAACTGAAGATAGTCAAATACGGCGACCCGGTGCTGCAGCAGGATGCGCCGGAAGTAACGAATATAGACGGGCAACTCGTGGATTTCGTATCAGAGATGTTCGATACGATGTACGAGGCGAAGGGCTGCGGGCTGGCCGCGCCCCAGGTTGCGCTCTCGCAGCAACTGTTTGTAATGGATGTAAGCAGCGCGCACGAAACCAAAGACCGCATAGTTTGCATCAATCCGCAGATAGTCGAGACAAAGGGCAGCATAGTGGGCGAAGAAGGCTGCCTGAGCTTCCCCGGAATTTATTTCGAGGTCGAACGCCCGGAAATAGTCACGGTCTCGGCCGTAGACATCAACGGCAAGGAATTCACTATGGAAGCGCGCGGCCTCGCCGCCCGCTGCATACTGCACGAAACCGACCACCTCCACGGCCGCGTCTACCTCGAATACCTCTCCCCACTCAAACGCGACCTCATCAAACGCAAGATCAAAAAGAAAATCAAACTCGGCGAGTGGGAATAACTACAACTTTCCCGCGCCTTGCGCATCCCATTCCCTCAATCTGACGTTTCATACACAATTCATCTGTTTCATACTTGACACACGCCAATGAATCAGGTAGAGTGTCGGTGTTTGGGGACAGAAGGGTAGTGTAGCAGAAGGGTTCTGTAGCAGAAGGGTTCTGTAAAGGAGGGTAAGCTGATGTCGTTCAACAAGATAATCATCGTCGGGAACCTGGGTCGGGATCCGGAGACGCGGCACACGCCGCAGGGCAACGTGGTTTGCAAGTTTTCGGTAGCCACTTCGGAGCGGCGGAAGGGCGCCGACGGGCAGACGGAGGAGACCACGACGTGGTTCAGGGTATCGGTCTGGGGCCGTCAGGCGGAGTTGGCGCAGGAGTATCTGACCAAGGGCCGTCAGGTTTACGTCGAGGGGCGGCTGCGGCTCGAAGAGTACACCGACCGCGAGGGCAACAAGCGCATAAGTCCGGAGGTGAACGCCACCGACATACAGTTTATCGGGCAGCGGCCCGAAGGGTCTGAGGGTGCGGACCGCAGGTCGATGACGGCCGGGGCGGGCGCCGCGGCTCCACCGGCGCAGGCGCGAACCGAGAAGGCCGGTCGTGTAGTGGTTGAAGAGGACGACATCCCCTTCTAAACCGATCAAACGGGATTGGTACAAAGCGTGAGGAAAGAGATAACGGAACATACGAAATGAAACGAAAATCACGGAATAATTGAATATTTCCGACTTTTTCGTCCATTTTCGTTTGTTCCGTTATCTCTCTTTTACGCTCCGGTTCCTGAAGGGCGGCGGTTATGCAGATCCCGTGCAAGCGGTTTGGTTGTCAGAAAGCGGTAGAGGTCTGCTACTGGTCGTGCCGGTACAGGAAGAGCTGCAAGGACTGGCGGGAGGCGATTGAAGCGGAGCCGGGCGAGGCGGCGATTCGGGCGAGGCTCGAATCTGCTTCGGCGCGCACGGGGCGTTCGTTCGATGTAGCGACGCTGGTATTGCCGGGCAGAAAGCGAAGGAAAAAGAAGGCGATGGAGGGAGGAAGCAAATCGATGGCGAAATCCACCGGGCCCGAATCCGAAGAAACGGAAATGGTCAGGCCTGCCGCCGAATCGGGCGAAAAGGGGCTGACTGAAAAGGTGCAGGCCGGGAATCGCCCGGTTGAAAAGCGCGGCGGCAGCGCAGCGCAACCCGGGAAGAAGCCGGGTGCAAAACGCGCTCGACCGGCAGTAAGCGGCCCCGTGTATCTTCTGCTGAGTCCAAACGGAAAGTACCGCGAGTTGCGCGAAGACGAGCTTGCGGCCGAGGCTGCACATCTATTAAGGGACCCGTCGCTGCGGCTGGTAAAGGGACAATTTCTCATACCGCAGATAACGTTTCGACCAGCGGACGAATAGCCCCCCGGCGACTGTTCCGCTGTCGGAAGCCCGGGCGGCGCCAGGCGGCGTCGTTCGGGCTTCACTCTATCCATTCACCCTATCTATTCCGCCTTTTTCCGCCGGTTCCGCATTCTCCATCATTCTCTGCTATTCTCTGCTCATGAAACTGATCTTCATGGGTACGCCGGAATTCGCCGTACCGATACTCAGGGCGCTTCTCGTGGCCGGGCATTCGATCATCGCCGTATTCACGCAGCCCGACCGTCCCGTGGGCCGCAGGCAGGTCATAACGCCGCCTCCGGTAAAAGTATTCGCCGCCGCGCACGGCATACCCGTGCATCAGCCCGAAAAAATCCGGACGCCCGATGCACGCGCGCAGATCGAGCCGATGTTTGCCGGGTGCGATGCAGCCGTCGTAGCGGCTTACGGCAGGATTCTGCCCGGCTGGATGCTTTCGGCTCCGCGTATGGGGTGCATAAACGTACATTCTTCGCTGCTGCCGAAATATCGCGGCGCGGCGCCCATCAACTGGGCGATTGCGCGCGGTGAAACCGAAACCGGCGTAACCATCATGCAGATGGATGAGGGGCTCGATACGGGACCGATGCTGTTGCAGCGCCGCACACCTATAGGCGAAGAAGAAACCGCGCCGGAGTTGACCGCACGCCTCGCGCAAATCGGCGCAGACCTGATAACCGAAACGCTGCGCCTTCTTGAACGCGGCGAGATTACGCCCATTCAGCAGGACAATACGGTTGCTACTCACGCGCCCATACTCAAGCGCGAAGACGGTGAAACAGACTGGACGATGCGAGCCGAAGAGATCGTGAACCGGCTGCGCGGCTTTACACCCTTCCCGGGCTGTTTCACTTTCCTTGAGGATGAAAGACTGGAAATACTCCGCGCCAATGCCGAACCGCTATCGATCGAGCACGGCGATGAATGCGTTCCGGGCGCGATTATCGAAATAACAAAAGACAGTTTTTCGGTCTGCTGCGGGGCCGGCTCGCAGTTGCGGATTCTCGAAGTCCAGCCTGCGGGCAAACGCCCGATGCTGGTGCGGGATTTTCTGAACGGAGCGAGGATCGGCTGCGGCGTGCAACTGGGACGAAAGAGATGAACTCCCGCGTATCCGCAGCGCGCCGCGCGGCGTTCGATACGTTATGGCGCGTCGAATCCGAATCCGCGTATGCAAGCAACCTGCTCGCATACAATGCGTCCGACCATCGCGTACAACTTTCCCGCGAAGATCGCGCGCTCGTTTATGAGCTCGTACTCGGTGCGCTGCGTTGGCAGGGGCAACTCGATTTCCTCATCGGCCGTTATGCGCGCCGGCCTGTTGCCAAACTCGATCCGGGCGTTCGCATAGTTTTGCGCACGGGTATTTATCAACTGCGATTTCTTGCGCGCATACCGGCGCACGCAGCGGTAAACGAATCGGTCAACCTCATTCGCGAGCGCAGGCTGAAGAGCGCTGCGCCGCTTGTAAACGCGGTATTGCGCGCAGCCGCGCGCGAGGCGTCCACCGATATTTCCGATCTGATTGCCTCGATCACAGATCCTCTGGAGCGTTTGAGTGTAGAGGCATCGTGCCCGTTTTGGCTGCTCGAAAGATGGGTATTGCGCTTCGGAGCGGAAGATGCGCGGGCGCTCGCACTTGCGGCGAACCGGACGCCGCGTACTGCGTTTCGCATACGCCCCGGCGCAGAAGCCGCGGTCAACGCCTGGCTTGACAGTCATTCCATAACTACGGCGGATTCCGCGCTCACGCCCGGAGCGAAAGTAATCGAAGGGGGCCGCCTTTGGCCCGATGCCGAACCTGTACGCGAAGGGCTGATTTATCAGCAGGACGAGGCATCGCAACTCGTAGCGCGGTGTTGCGTCGTAAATCGCGCGGCCGATCAAACGCGCGTGCGGTTTCTGGATCTATGCGCCGCGCCCGGCAGCAAGACCACGCTCGTCGCATCGCTTCTGCCCGACAATGCACTTATTGTCGCCGCCGATTTACACCATCACAGGCTTCGCACCCTGCGGGAACTCGCCTCACGCATCGGAATTAAGACATTACGTCTCGTGCAACTCGACGCCGCGCAGGAATTGCCCTTCGACGAAAACATCGGATTTGACGCCGTGCTTCTCGACGCTCCCTGTTCGGGGCTGGGCACGCTTGCGCGCCATCCCGAAATCAAATGGCGAATGACCGAAGAAAAGATAAACGAACTGTCGGGACTTCAGCGCCGCATGATCGCGCGGGCGGCGCGCGTGGTCAGGCCGGGGGGATTGCTTGTTTATTCGGTATGTTCTACCGAACCGGAAGAAGGCGAAAGCGTAGTGGCGGATTTCCGCGCCCGGCATTCTGAATTTCGCGACCTGACGCGCGAGCGGCTCGTCGAACTGGGCATTGATCCTTCCGGATTGTTGACACCGACAACGGGTGCGCGTACCTTCACACACCGGCACGGATCGGAAGGTTTCTTCTTCTGCACGCTCTGGAAAAGGCGATGAACTACATTCCAAGATCAGGACTCAACATACCCGTAGTAACCATTGTGGATGACGGCGGCCGCGTAATCGAAAACGAGCAGCGGCGCGTGCTGCGACACGTAGTGCAGGACGGGTACGGCGCGGACGTAATTTTCGGCGTGGGCACAACGGGCGAGTGGAACCGGCTGGAAAACAACGAGCGCCGGCGCGTTATCGAAATTCAGGCCGACGAGATGCGCACAATCAACGCGGATCTGGCCGAACGCGGGCGTACCCGGGTCGAATCCTGGGTCGGAGTCAACGGATCGACGCGCGCCGAAATACTTTCAAACCTCGATGCCGCAATCCAGCTCGGCGTCGATGCAGCAGTGATTGCGCCGCTTGCCGTAGCCGATCTGGACGAAAACGACATCGTACGGTTTTTCCGGCGCGAACTGACCGATCTCATCGAATCCTCGCCCCGCCGGATTCCCGTGTTTCTTTACGACAATGCGGACATCAACGCGCCGGGCCGCACGCCGCACATACGCACGCGCATAGTAAAAGAGCTGAGCCGGTTGCCGTGGCTTTCGGGAATCAAGGTATCGGCGCCGCGCCGCGTGCTCGGCAACTACACCAAAGCATCGCTGCATTTCAAACAGCCGGGCGAGTTCGGGATATACATCGGAAATGCGATGTTGATCTTCGAGTGGTACAGGCCAAGCCGGGGAATTACCGGAAGGCTGCGCGAAGGATGGCGCGATTATCTGCTGCACGATGCATTGCCCGTAGGCGTGGTTTCAGGACCGGCGAATGTAATGCCGCGCGAATGGCAACGGGCGTGGCGCGTTTGCTGGGCGGGCGATGAAGAGATGATGGACCTGTATCGCGACTACTGCGAAGCATTCGAGCGGCTCTGCGGATTCGATTCGCAGGGCAACCGCGCAGAAAAACCCCTCGCATGCATAAAAGAAGCCCTCGCCATCGACGGCGTAATAGAATCCGCAACCGTATGCGCGGGGACCAAGGCTCTGAGCGGGGACGAGCGCCGGATATTCGCCGAACGTTACCGCGCGCTGTGCGAACGCATTCGCTCCGGCCCCTCCACGCTCTGGCAAACAACGGCGGACAAAAAAGAGATGACGGAACAAACGGAATAAACGAAACAAACGAAAAAGGTCATACCCTTCCGTTTGTTCCGTTTATTCCGTTTGTTCCGTCATCTCTCTTCAGTCACCGGAAGCGCCGGCTCCGGCCTTCGGCAACCGGTGCGCGTAAAGCGGGAAGCGCGAGGCGAGGGCATCCACTTTCTGTCTGACGCGCGAGTGCACGGCGTCGTCTTCGGGCGATGAAAGCACCTCGGCGATCAAGCCCGCGATCTCGGTCATTTCAGCCTCGCCCATTCCTCGCGTAGTCAGCGCGGGCGTACCCAACCGGATTCCGCTTGCGACGAGCGGAGGATTGGCATCGAACGGAATCGTGTTTTTGTTGACCGTGATATGCGCGGCTTCGAGCGACTTTTCGGCGACTTTGCCCGTCACGCCTTTGGAGAAAACATCGACGAGGAATACGTGATTGTCGGTCCCGCCCGAAACTATGCGGAAGCCGGCGGCCGAAAGCCCTGCTGCAAGCGCCTTCGCATTGCGTATTACCTGCTCCTGGTAGGCCTTGAAGTCGGGTTGCAGCGCCTCGCGGAAGCTCGCAGCCTTGGCTGCAATGATATGCACGAGCGGCCCGCCCTGAATGCCCGGGAAAACGTTGCGGTCGAGTTCCCTGGCGTATTTCTCCCGGCACATCACCATACCGGAACGCGGGCCGCGCAGCGTTTTGTGCGTCGTAGTAGCGACGAAATCGCAGTGCGGCACGGGCGAGGGATGCAGCCCCGTGACTACGAGCCCCGCAATGTGCGCGATGTCGGCGAATACAACGGCATCGATGCTGCGCGCAATCGCCGCAATACGCTCAAAGTCGATCACGCGCGAATAGGCCGACGCGCCGCATACGATCATCTTCGGCCTATGTTCGGCGGCGAGTCGTTCCATTTCATCGTAGTCGATCGTTTCGTCATCGCGGCGCACGCCGTAGGGGATGACCTTGTAGGTTTTGCCGGAAAAATTCAGCGGATGTCCGTGCGTCAGGTGCCCGCCGTGCGACAGGTCCATACCGAGGATGGTGTCGCCGGGCTCGAGCGCCGCGAGGTATACGGCCATATTCGCCTGACTGCCCGAATGCGGCTGCACGTTCACGTGTTCGGCGCCGAACAACTGTTTTGCCCGCTCGATGGCGAGGCGTTCGACGACATCGACGAATTCGCAGCCGCCGTAATAGCGGCGGCCCGGGTAGCCTTCGGCGTATTTATTTGTAAACACGGAGCCGGCGGCTTCGAGCACGGCTTCGGAAACGAAATTTTCCGATGCGATCAGTTCGAGTCCGCAGTGCTGGCGCAGGGTTTCATTTTCGATAGCTGCGAAAATTTCGGGATCGGCTTCGGCCAGCGTCCGTGACATATGATTCTGCATTCGCGTACGGTTCCTTATGGAGGAAGAGAAGCCGCGGAATACGCGGAATTGTCGTCTTTTTTCGCGATTTCCGCGGTCTCTCTTCAGTCTTTCTTCTTGTCGAGTTGCGCCAGTTTTTCTACACGCTGGGCGTGCCGGCCGCCCTGAAATTCGGCGTTCAGGTAAGCCTCGATGATCTCTTCTACAACTTCCGGCGCGGTCGTGCGCGCACCCACGGCCACGATGTTTGCATCGTTGTGCTGGCGGCACAAACGGGCGGTTTCCGCATTCCATACGAGGGCCGCGCGTATGCCCGGCACCTTGTTGGCGGCGATCTGCATGCCTATGCCGCTGCCGCAAACGAGAATGCCGCGATCGACCTCGCCGTTGACTACCGCCTGCGCCACGCGCTCGGCGTAATCCGGATAATCCACGGATTCTTCCGAATGCGTACCGAGATCTTCGTACTCGACGCCGAGTCGCGAGAGTTGTTGTTTGATGGCTTCCTTGCCCTGAAGTCCGGCGTGATCGCTTGCTATTGCAATTTTCGTCATGGCTGCACCTGCCTTTCGGGAACGAGGGGATATTCCGCGTAATTGAAATCGCATGCTACTCTACGCCGTCAAACCTTGACAAGCAGTCGCTCGCTCTCATAAGTTCTCATCCGCTCAGGTCAGCAGCACCTTGCCACGAGGAACCGATCCCGAATGGCCGCCAATAATCGCTCCATCCGACAATCCGGATTCCCAAACATCTCCCGATTCGCACACTATTCGGTCGCGCTCGTATTTCTTGTTATGGTCGCGGCGTCCTGGCGGCGATGGACTACGCCGATTGTAGACACCGGACGCGAAATGGACCTGCCGCGCCGATTGCTGGAAGGCGAACTCTTATACCGCGACGTTCATTACATCTACGCCCCGCTTTCGCCCTATATCAATGCGCTGCTCTACAGCGTGTTCGGCCTACATCACGATGTGCTGATCTTCACGGGGCTTGCCGGCGCCGCCCTCATCGCACTGCTGTGTTATCGCATTGCAGGACGGCTGCTCGCAGCGCCGCTTGCATCGGTGGCCGTGCTGTTGATTCTCGTAATGTGCGTATTCCGGCTTTACGGAAACCTCATCGCCCCGTACTCGTATGCGGCGCTGCACGGCGCGGTATGTGCGCTTGCGTCGCTTTTATGCGCATTGCGATATGCGGGGCGCGGGCGGTGGGTGGATCTGCTCGGCGCGGGTGCGCTCGTCGGACTTGCGGGAATAACAAAACTCGAATTTGCGCTGCCGGCCGCAGCCGCGGTAATAGCAGCTACGTTTGCGCTTCATCACAAGGATGTGCGCACATTTGCGCTGCGCCTTGGCAGCGCCGGATTGATCGGCGCTGCGATCGGCCTGCCGCTCTACGGATGGTGGTTTTTCAAGCTCGGCTGGCGGACGCTGATCGTGGACTGCCACCTGCTGCTGACGCACCTCCCCCCATCGCTCGTTTATTACAATTCGTGGCGCTCGGGCGCCGATCACCCGTGGCGCTCGCTTGCGGCGATGTTCGGGTCCGCAGCCGTATGGGTGCTGATCGCCGCTGTAATTCTGCTTTGCTGCGTGATACGAAACCGCACAAAGCCGTTGGTTCCGAACGTGCGCAACGCAACGCTGGCGATCATCGCAGCGATGGCGGTGATTTTCGCCGCAGCGATCGGCGCCGGAGGCTGGGACGGCAGCCCCATGCGCGCCATACCGTTTGCGCTTCTTGCAGTAATCGTGCGCGAAGTATGGAAAATACGGCGCAAAACGCCGGACGATCCAAGATCTGCGGCGCTATTGGTCATCGCGGTCTTCAGTCTGACGATGCTTGTGCGCGTGGTGATGAGGGTGCCGAGCAGCGGTCCGTACGGAGGATTTATTCTTCCGACGGCATACATATTCGGTTTTTATCTGCTCGTGGCGGAACTGCCCCGAATCATCGAGCGGCTGACGCAGGATAAAACAAATCTTGCAACGGCGCGCACCCTCGCAACGGGCGCGGTGCTGCTGCTGATACTGATTGCCGGCGGGAATACGTTGGTTCGTTTCCGAACGAAATTCGTGGGTGAAGTCGCAACGCCGCGCGGGCATTTCCTGGTTGAGCGGCCCCACGATCCGGCCTATATCGAGGCGATCGACTTCCTGCAAAAACATTCGGCGCCGGGCGACGCCATAGCGGTATTACCCGAAGGCAGCGATCTGGCGTTTCTCACCGGCCGCAGAATGCCGCTCAGGCACCAGATACTGCTGCCCGGATTGATGAGCGAAGCCGACGAACTCCGCGCAATCGAGCAGCTCGCATCCTTACCCGTTCGCTACGTCTTTATAACGAACCGTCCGACGAGAGAATTCGGAGCCGCCGTATGGGGCCGGGATTATTATCAGCGCCTGGACGCAGCGATCCGCAGCGATTACCGCGTAGTCAAGGTCTGCGGGCGCAACCGCGATCCCGAAATCGAAATCGGAGACCGCGAATACTTCATAAAAATACTCGAAAGAAAATGAAGAGAGATGACGGAACATACGAAATGAGACGGAACAAACGGAAATATTCAACTCGACTTTGTCCATTTTTACAAATCCCATGCGGCTGTATCCGTAAGCACTTTGTTTTCAACAACGCTACTTTTCAAACGTCGGGGGTTCAGCCTGATGTTCAAAAAAACCTGACATTGAAAACAAAGAGGTTACAGAATCAATACCTTCCATGGGCAAAAAATGGACAAAGTCGAGTTCAATTGTTCCGTAATTTTCGTTTCATTTCGAATGTTGCGTTATCTCTGTTTCGCAACCGGTTCGTAAACAAGGATGAAAAACGGAGCGTCGCCGAGTTGTGCGCCCCGGCTCGCCTCCGAATCGAAGCGCGCCGTCCGCCGGTAGCGCTGATCGATCCAGCGCATCAACTTCACGTTGTAGTCGGCGCCGAATGCACGGTCGCGGAATTCGGGCGTCAGCAGATTCACCACCAGAATCAGCTCCGGAGGATCGGCTTCGAGGCGTCGTATGCCTTCTTCATCCGTGAGAAATCCCGGATGCACGATTTCTTCGCGAAACGGATGGCGCCGCCCAGCAAGAAAATTGATGGTCGTAGCCTGCGGCAGCGACAATACGGCGTCGGTCTCCGAGGTATTCGATCGAACGTAAGCTATCGCTGCGGCGAGCGGTTCTCCAATTTGCGGATCGGTCAGAAACCCGCCGCGATCGGTGCGCACCTCAAACGTGTTATGTCTCCGAAACCGGACTGAGGAACTTATCGCCGAGCCCGCAACAAACACCGCCAGAACAATCGTCGCCGCCCGCCTCACGTTTCGCCGCAGTTCCGGATTACTCACCGCCGCCGCCGCCGGCAAAAGAACTACAAGCAGCCATACGCACACTACAAGCAGCACCGGAATGAAAAACGGGGTGTAGGGACCGGTGGTTTTTACCTTCAGTATCACGCGCAGTATCGACGCCTGCGCAAACAATGCGGTCATCAGCAGCGCGCCGCGCTGAAAACCTATGCCTTCGCCCGACCTCGCCGATTGATAAACCTGCACGGCAAGCAGCACGACAAACAGGGGAAGCACAACCGGCATGCCGGTCAGTATCGTCGCATCGGCTGGCACGCCGAAGGTCCATCGCAGGATGACCCACGCCCCGCCGCCCGCCACCGCCATCCTCAGTCCAAGCCTCAGCAGACGCCCCCCCTCGCCGCTTTTCGCGCGCGGCAACGCGCCCAACATCGTCAAGATACCCGCCCACACAAACAACATCCCGACGCCCGAGAGCGTGTACCAGAATGAGTGCGGCCATTCGCCGATGCCCGATATCTGCTGATTGAAGTACACCAGTTGCGGGGGCATGCTGCTGAAAAGTATGTGATTTTCCTCTACAAGCGTTTTCCACGACGCGCGGCTTGCCGCAAATCCGAATGCGACGACGGTGATTGCCGCAGCCGGAAAGGCAAAACCGATTGCATCGCGCCAGCGAAACGCCTTGTCCTCAAGGCCTCTCAATGCAACCGCGGCGGCGCCCGCCGTCAATGCCGCAAGCGCCAGTTCCCATTTCGATATCAGAGACAAACCAGCGGCTGCGCCCGCAAGAGCAATCCACGCAATGCGCCCCGTATCCCAGTAGCGCACGGCCGAGGCAAGCGAACCGAGAGCGAACAACAACCCGTAAAGCGATGCATAGGCGTAGGGCGAGATGTAATTCGCCGTGGACCTCAGCGCGCAGAGCACGAGCACGAGCCCTGCGGCAGCGCCCGCTTCGTATGGGCCCATCAGACATCGGGCGATCCGGTAAATCAGCAGGATGATAAGGACCGCGCAGACCGCTCCCGCCGCGTGAAGAACTCCCAGTCGGACGCCGAATACGCGGTAAAGCGCAGCATTGAACCAGGGGGCGAACGGACCGTAGAGGAACTGTACATCCAGGTAGAGAGCATCGCCTGCAGCGATGCGCGCGGGCAGATTCATTTCGCGGCCGTGGTCGATAATAGGCAGCGTCCAGCGTTCCCACGAAGCAGCAAGCAGGAAGGCGAACAGGATTCCGAGCCCGATCAGCACTCGAACATCCCGCGCCCGCTGTCTGGAATCCCCCATCTCGAATCCATTACTCCTTGCGAGATTCGAACATCGATTATATTGAGCGGCGGTCCGAATGCGCAATCCGAGCTGCACGCGCAATCATTGACATAGGGTTGCGCGCACAGGCATTATCGAAAACCTTGTATTCGCACTCTATTCGAACGAAGCGGAATTCGATGGTTTTATGGCGGAAGAGAGTCTGGCGCTTACGGCGACGCTGAATCAGCTCGCCGAACTCGACCGATACAATCACTGGCTCTACGAGCAGATCTCGGACGGCCTCGGCCGCCGCATACTCGAAGTCGGCTCCGGCACCGGCAACATCACGCAGTTTCTCCGCACGGGCGATCGCGAAGTCACGGCCACGGACGTGGTGCCGTCCTACCGCAACGAACTCCAACGCCGCTTCGAGCAGTGCGAGAACGTCCGCGTAGGCGTATTCGATCTGACGCGGCGTGCGCCCGACGAGATGATGAGAGAACCGTTCGACGCCGTTGTATGTCTCAACGTGCTCGAACATATCGAGGACGACGCTTTCGCGCTCGAACAGATGCATGCAGTGCTTGGACGGGGCGGAATGCTTGCGCTCCTTGTGCCGGCGCACCAACTGCTTTACGGCGAGTTCGACCGCGCGGTGGGTCATTTTCGCCGTTATGAGAAACGCGACCTGAAGGAAAAACTCGAGCGCGCGGGATTCAGCATTCGCACGCTGAAATTTTTCAGCATCGCCGCTACGCTGCCCTGGCTCATCAACGGCCGTCTGCTCAAACGAGCCTACCTGCCCGCCGGGCAGACGAGCCTTGCCGACCGCCTGGTGCCGCTGCTCAAACTGGAACGATTCATCGGCCCGCCGTTCGGCCTGTCGCTGATAGCAATCGCCCATAAACCGTGAGAAGAGAGATAACGGAACATACGGAATCGGACGGAACCGACGGAAGTTCCATCCATTTTCCGTCAGTTCCGTCCGATTCCGTATGCTCCGTTATCTCTCTTCCCTATTAACCCGATAACCAACTATGCGCTGGTCAAACTATTTCATCCCGACCCTTCGTGAAGATCCGGCCGACGCCGAGGTCATAAGCCACAAACTGCTGCTGCGCGCCGGACTGATACGCCAGCTCGCCGCCGGCATATACTCCTACCTGCCCGTAGCGCAACGCTCCGTGCTCAAGATCTCGCAGATCATCCGCGAGGAAATGAATGCAATCGGCGGACAGGAATTTTTTCTCCCGGCGCTGCACCCGGCCGAACCGTGGCAGGAATCGGGCCGCTGGTCGGTTATGGGCGACAATATGTTCCGCCTGAAGGACCGCAAGGGCGGCGATTATTGCCTCGGCATGACGCACGAGGAGATATTCACCGAAATCGCCCGGCGCGAACTTCGCTCCTACAAACAACTGCCGCAGGTCTGGTACCAGATACAGACGAAGTTCCGCGACGAACTCCGCCCGAAGTCGGGATTGCTGCGCGTGCGCCAGTTCACGATGAAGGACGCATACACCTTCGACATCGACGCATCGGGACTCGACCGCTCGTTTGAGGATCAGCGCCGCGCCTACTGCCGCATATACGACCGCTGCGGCCTCGACTACGTAATCGTAGACGCCGATACGGGCGCCATGGGCGGCTCGGCGTCCAACGAATTTATGGTCTACACCGACGCGGGCGAAGACCTCGTGGCAAGCTGCGCGCAGTGCGGGTATGCGGCCAATACGGAAAAGGCCGCCTCGCGCATCCCCGAAATCGAGGACGGCGACGCGACTCTCGAACCAGAGAAGTTTCCCACCCCCGGCGTGCGCACGATCGAGGATCTGACGACGTTTCCGGGCGGCGCGGAAGCCTCGCGCCAGATAAAAACGCTCGTATACGTCGCGGTCGCCAACAAGGGCAACGACGTGCAGGCGACGCCCGTTCTTGCGCTGCTGCGCGGCGATCATCCGTTAAACGAAGCGAAGCTATCGAACGCTGCGGCAAGACTTGTAAACAGGGACGGATGGGAGTTGACATCCGTGCGCGCGGCTCACGCCGAAGAAATCTTCGAGTGGATGGGAGCAAACGCGGGTTCGCTCGGCGCCGTGGGCGTAACGAAACTTCCCGTAATCGCCGATGAAGCGCTGCGCGGACGGCGCAACATGACCACGGGCGCAAATGAAGACGACCACCACCTGCGCGGGGTGAATATCGAAAGAGATGTCGCAGTAGCGCAGTGGACCGATCTGCGCACCGTAATCGAGGGCGAAGGATGTCCGAGGTGCGAGGGTACGCTGCGCGTAGCCAAGGCGCTCGAAGTCGGCCACATATTCAAACTCGGAACAAAATACAGCGTCTCGATGGGGGCTTCGGTCCTGACCGCCGAGGGCAAAGAGACTCCGATCGTGATGGGCAGCTACGGCATCGGCGTCGAACGAATACTCGCCGCGGCCATAGAACTGCATCACGACGAAGCGGGAATAATTTTTCCGATCACGATTGCGCCGTTCCACGTAGTGGTTTCGCCGCTCAATGTGCGCGATCCGGAGCTGAAGGCGACCGCCGACCGGATTTACCGCGAGATGCTTTCAGCCGGCGTAGAGGTGCTCTACGACGACCGCGACGAACGCGCCGGAGTCAAGCTCAACGATGCAGACCTTGTAGGAATTCCCTTCAGGATTACGATCGGCGCAAAGAAGTTCAAGGAAGGCAAGGTAGAGTTCTACGACCGTGCTGCGCGCCGCGCCGAGGATATCGCCGTAGACGCTACGTTCGAGCACACGGGCCTGCGCATAGAACAGGCATTCAAACGCCTCAATACTCCGAAACACTAAGGATCGATAGGTGAAGAGATAACGGAACAAACGAAATAAGACGGAACAGACGAAACTGTTCAACTTTTCCGTGATTTTCGTTTCATTTCGTTTGTTCCGTTATCTCTCTTTTTCCCCTCGTCCCCTACTGAATGACGAGCATATAGGTTCTCGTGCCCGTACACAACCCATATCCGTTTGCGCGGATCGAGATGTAATAACTGCCCTTCATCGTCGGAGTACCGCTCAGAACCCCGGTCGCCGCATCCAGCTTCAAGCCCGC
>JAHBSF010000040.1 GCA_019639255.1 Acidobacteriota bacterium
CAGAAACTGAGCCGGAGCGCGAGTTGAATTACACGCGAGCCTACGCTCGTACTCGAAATCCGCCCGAACTGCGTACTGTTGACGTTGGTGTCGGCAAAGGTGAAAACCGGATGATTGAGAAAGTTGAAGAACTCGGCGCGAAACTCGGCATCAATGCCCTCGCGAATCGTCGTCCGCTTCAGGATCGACAGATCCCAGGCGGTCTGCGCCGGAGCATCGAACTGAAGTCGCTGCAGCGTGCCGAGCGTGCCCGCCGCCGGGTTGAAGAAAACCTGGCCCCCAAAGGTGGCGGAGTAATCGAAATCGTCGGGGCCGACCCCGCGCCCCGTCGTCGAATCGATTACCGAAGGGTCGATGTAGAAAACCCGCCCATCCGGAAGTTTGCGGATACCGAACAGCGCCGAAATTTCACTGCGCGTCAATGAGGAGTTCGCCGGATTGGCCGCAGAGCGGCCGCCACGATTGAGCGTCCCCCTCCCGGAGAGGATCGAGAAGGGCGCCCCGCTCTGCCACTTCAATATGCTCGATAATGTCCACCCCTCGACTACGCGGCTGAAAGCCGACTTCCCGTTCAGGAATCGTTTGCCGGGGCCAAAAGGCAACTCATAGACGAAGTTGGCGTTCAGTATATGCGTGCGATCGTAGTCTGCCCGGCGCTTTTCCAACTCGGGCCGCGCATTGTCGAGCAGCGCCTCGAAGCCGTTATTGACCGTTCCAGTAGAATTGGCGAGCACCTTGCTGAACGTATAGTTCAACTGGCCGAAAATTCCACCCCGGAACCGCCGGCGGATCTCGGTTTGCAGGGCGTGGTAATCAGTGAACACGTCGTCTGTAAGCAGGCCCGCTTGACCGATTCCCGGATTGGGCAGGAAGGCCGCATTCGCTCCCGCTACGCGGTTATTGATGTAGAACTCGGCCAAACTCCCTACCTGCCCCGTCTGAATATTGGTCCGGACTGTGGAGTTGGTCAGCGATCCGCCGCCGAAGCCGGGGATGACGGTCAATTGCTGGCTGCCCGGAATGTTGGCGTTGAAGGCCGGATTGAACACGCCGCAGGTCGCCGCGGTACAGCCGGGACTGTTTGCCGGCCGATCAAGTGCGAGAAAGCCGTTGCGGCGAGCCCGCAGAAAATCCTGGAAGAAGGCGTCGTTTATAATCACCTGATTGAGATCCAGCGACCGCCATACCCTTCTTCCCATCGTCGCCACATAGCGTCCTTCGACCGCGAAATCCAGCGGCAATTCGCGCTCCAGGCTGACGCTGATCTGATGAACGTGCGGTTGCCGCAGATCGGGAGCGATGCTGAAGGCCGCGCCAAACGGGCTCAGAGCGAGCTGATTGGCGAATGTTCTCTGCTCAAGAAAGGCGGGCGCAGCCGGGGCCGGCGTCCCGGCGTTGGCGAAAGCGAAGATATTCGCCAGCGTCACCGAAGTAGTCAGCCCGGCATTGTTGTCCGCCGTCGCCCTCCCGTATCCGATCGTGTTGTCGTCGATGTAGGCGAGCGAGTAACCGGCGCGTACCGCCGTTTTTCCGTTTTTGAATGGATCCCATGCAAACCCGACTACCGGAGCAAAATTGTTGAGATCTTTCTTCCAGAAATCGCCGTCGGCAAACGTCACGGTCGAATTCGGATTCAGGAGCGTCTGTTCGACGCTCCCGCCCCCGAGAACCGGGAAGAAGGCCAGGTTGTCGTCCTCCCTGAGCGGACTGTAGTACTCCCATTTAAGCCCCAGCGTCAGAGTCAGATTCGGACGAAGTCGCCAGCGATCCTGAAAGTACAGGTTCAGATTGTCGGTACTGTAATTGCGCTGGCTGGGAATGCCTGCGACGTAGCCCGAATTGCGATCCTTGGCCTGGAAGGTTTGTGAGACCTGACTGACGACCCCTCCAAGAAAGCCGAGCAGCGAGTTTGAACGTACCAGGTCCGCCGCGCTGATCGATCCGCCGGGGAAATTCGCCGCCGCCAACTGGATGTTGGACGGAGCAGCCGAACTGAAACCGAACGTCACGGTCGGGAATCGACCGGCGAAGTTGTACGGATCGGTGCGAATCTGCTGAAGACTCCCGCCAAACTGAAGCGCGTGGTTGCCCGTCGTCCACGAAACATTGTCGATGAAGTGATAGGTGCGCGTCCGCCTTCCCTGAGGCTGAAAGGTGACCTCCGGATTGGTCAGAAACGGCAGATTCCATACCGTCCCGCTGTAGTTTTCATCGCTGATGAACAGATTCGGGTAGTAGTGGCCTCCGATCCGCACCTCGTTGACTATGTTCGATCCGATCGTCCGCCGCCAGGCGCCGACAAACAGGCGGATCAGCGCATCCGTATACACCGTGGGCCTCGGGTTTACCAGGTCCAGATCGGTCCGGTCATTCAGGTTCCGCGTGTTGGTGAGGATGAATTCTATGTGATTGTTGGCGTCCGGCTCGTAATCGCCGCGGGCGGCGAAGTAATTCTTGGTCGTTCGCTGACTCTGATTGAATCTGTAACCGAGGGTATTGAGCAAGCGCGTCGGACTTGAATCGCCGACATCGAAGTTGTTGGCCTGCGAGGATGACCGGACCCGGCTCAATACCTGTGAACGGATCGTCTGATCGAGGGACAGTCCCCCCAGTTGCAGAACGTTGACCGACTGTACCGAGTTGTCGCTCGGGCGCACATACCGGAATACCCCGTCCAGAAAGTCGTCGTACGCTGGAATGATGTTGTTCTGCTGCGCCTGCTGCGCCTGACGCAACCCCTCATAGTTGAAAAAGAAAAACAGCTTGCTGCGATCCGGATTGACCCGCCCGAGCCGCCCCGGAAGCAGCACCGGACCGCTTATTCGCCCGCCGAACTGGTTGCGGTTGAGGAACGGAATGCCGACGCCCGACGTATTGTTGAACCAGTCGTTGGCGCCGAGCGCCGAGTTGCGGTTGTATTCGTAGATGCTGCCGTGAAACTGGCTCGTTCCCGAAGGCGAGATCATCTTGACCTGCGAGGAACCGCCCGATGAATCGGCGCCCTGCGTGTTGGTCGTAATAGTGAATTCGGCCACGCTGTCGGAAGTCGGACGGTTTACTATGACATCGACGCTGTTTGTGCGCACCAGATTATCCTGAATGCTGATGCCGTCCTGCGTCACCTTCGTCCACCACGGGCGCCCGCCGTTTATCGCCGTGTTTGTGCGCACCGAGATGCCGGCCACCCCGGCCTGCAGCCGCACGAGCTCGATCGGGTTGCGGCCGTCGAGCGGAAGCGTGATCGCCTGCTGCTGAACGACGGTACTGTTTAGCTCCGTCGACGTCGTATGAACAAGGTCTGCTCCGGCCTCGACCTGAACCGAATCTCCAACCGCACCGACTTCGAGCACCGAGGTCAATGTATGCTCCTGGCCGGGAGAAATCTGTATGCCGGTATAGGAGGTGACCTTGAAACCGCGCACCGAGATCTGAACGCGGTATGCCCCCGGAGGCAGCAGCGGAACCAGGAAAACCCCCTCGCTGTTTGAGGTCGCGGCAAACTCCTTGCTTGTCCCTTCATTGATGACCAGCACCGAAGCCCCCCCAATGGCCGCCCCGTTCTGATCTTTCACCGTGCCGGATAAACCTCCAAAGGTGAATTGAGCCAGTGCAGGAGCGCTCAGGGAGAGCAGAAACAACGCCATGCCGGCAGCCCGCCGTCCGCAATTCAGCATAAGTCACTTCCTTTCAGGTTTCCCGATTCCCGGAATCGGAAGGGGCTGGCAGATCACTTTGATCTGAAGACTATCTTGCGAATGTGAATCTTGTCGCCGGAAGCGAAATAGAAGGTTCGGTCCTTTCCGTCGCCGGTCTTGACCCGAATCCACTCCAGCGTCTTGAACGGACTCTCCAGAACCACGCCCGATACGGTTTCGATCGAGAGTACGGCGTTGAACAAACACCGGTAACCGCTCTTCGTCTCGTAACGCACGACCTCGATCGACCTCAACCAGACGAGCGGCGCCGACCGCGAGACCGTCTCGCTGTCATAAACCAATGGCCATTCATTGACATTCTGCGGAATCGACTCCCCACCGTCGGGCAGACTGAAAATCACCGAGACCACATCGGCGAAGGTCTCCGTTTTCCCATCCTCAAAATGAATGGTCCCGGCGATTGGATCGCGAGACGCCGCAGACGCCGCAAACAGGACAGCCGCCAATGTCAGCCCGAACCAACACTTATGCATCAACATCGCCCTCACTCTCCGGTCTTAAGGGTCGAGCACCGTCTCGTAGACCCGTTTGAAATTCAACCCGAGGATCTTTTGCAGGTGCTCGCGCTTGTAGCCTCGATCCATCAACCTGCGCGCGACGTGACGCCAACGCGCGAAACTGACCATCAATGAATCCGAATAGTCGCAATCGTAACGATGGGAGCCGTCGATGTGGCTGTCGCTAGAAATCCCTACGTGATCGATCCCTATCTTTTCAACAACGTACTCTACGTGGCTGACGAAATCGTCTATCGTTCCGGGCCGCCGCGGATCACGCAGAAAGAACCTGTTGATATTGGTCACGCCAACCACGCCCCCGGTGGCGGCAATCGCCTTCAACTCCTCGTCGGTCTTGTTTCGCCGATGATCGGTCAAGGCAAGCGCATTGGCGTGATTGGCAGTAATCGGACTTGCAGAAGCCGCCGCCGCATCGAGCGTCGTCCGCCTACCCGAATGCGACACGTCCACAACCATACGCAACCGGTTCATCTCCGCTACAACCCTCTTTCCAAGCGCACTCAGCCCACGATCGTCCGACCCCGCCCCTCCGCCGAGTTCGTTGTCGTTGTACGTCAACTGCAAACTCCGCAGCCCCTCATCCTTCCACTCCGAAAGCCGCTCAACCGATCCCCTGAGGTCAAATCCCTGCTGCGTGTAGTAAAGCAATCCGTAACGCCCCGTCTTCAACGCCTCGGCTATGTCCCTCGCACGCTCGATCTTCATCAACGATTCCGCGTGCTCCCCACACATCCGGTTTACACCCGCCATACTCGATACCCTCAGGTTGAAATTCCCGAGGTCCAGCCCCGTCAACTTCTTTATCTCCCCCTTCCCAAGCGGCTGCACCCCCTTGCCCCGCTCCGTACCCAGATTTACTACCCCATCGAAGATTACCGAAGTCGAGAATATATCCTCTACCTCATCCGTTCGCCCCTCCCCTACACTCCCGCAAATATCCGTACCTCTTCCTCCCAGAAATCCTCCCGCAATCCCTAAACCCAATAAACGCAGAAAATTCGCTCTGGTCGGCATTCCTCACTCCAGTTCTTGGCGTATTTAATGAATGTGATATATAACATATATGCTAAACGTGTGCAATATATATTCAAAATATATTTCTGCGGATCTGCATTGCAGGAGCCGGGTGTTTATAAGCGCGGCCCGGGTTCGGCGGAGTTTTTCGGAGTTGCTTGTATTGCTACCCACCCCACCCAAGATAGTGTTATGATTTGCCGCAAGACCACCAGATGGAGTATTAAACGGTGGCAAACGAAATGCGCGTAGTCATCTCGATAGCCGGTTTCGATCCGTCGGGCGGGGCCGGAACTCTGGCCGACGTCAAGACATTTGCGGCGTTCGGGGTTTTCGGCGCTGCGGCCGTCACCTCGCTTACGTCGCAGAACACGCTTGCGGTTTACGGGGCGTTTCATCAAACGGCGGATGTCGTACGGGCGCAGATCGAGCCGGTGCTTGAGGATTACGAGATTGCCGCGGTGAAGATCGGCATGCTGGCGACGCTGGAGGTCATAGATGCGGTGGCGGACATCGTAGGCGTGCGCCGGCTGCCGCACGTCGTGCTCGATCCGGTCATCCGGTCCACGAGCGGATACGATCTGATAGACGATCGCGCGGCCGTGCATCTGCGCGACCGGTTGATGCCGCTTGCGGAAGTCGTCACGCCGAATCTGGCGGAAGCCGAGCGATTGACCGGAATGCGGGTCCGGACGATTGCGGAAATGGAATCGGCCGGGCGGCGGTTGCGCGAAATGGGCGCGCGGGCCGTGCTCGTCAAGGGCGGGCATCTGTTGAATGAAGCGAATGATGAAGCGAATGATGAAGCGGTGGATCTGCTCGTAGACGATCGCGGCGTACAAAGATTTGCCTCGCCGCGCGTAGAAACGGGCAGCACGCACGGTACGGGCTGCACATTGTCGTCGGCCATTGCCGCAATGCTTGCGCGCGGCGCGGATTTGCCCGAAGCCGTTTCGCGATCGAAGCAGTATCTGGTAGAAGCGCTGCGCGCCGCGCCGGGAATCGGACGGGGCGCCGGGCCGCTCAATCACGGAGTATCGGTGGAAGGATGAGAAGGAGAAGAAGTGCTGAGTGCTGAGTGCTGAGTGCTGAGTGCAATAAGGAACTGAAGAACTTCAATTCAAAGTATCTGTAATTAAAGTTCCTGAGTTCCTGTTTGCACTCAGCACTCAGCACTCAGCACTCAGCACTTCTTCTTCTCCTTCCCGCACTAATTGCTCAGTACTCAACAATGGACACGCCTCCGGAAAACACAATGCCGTTGACCGAAGCCGAGCTGCTCGTGCGGCAGTCGGATGAAGATGTCGTGCGGTTCGATCCGCAGCGCATCACCGACGCGCTCATACGCGAAACTCGCCTCGCCCCCGATGTCGCGCAGCAGATCAGCCTCGAAGTAATGGAGCAGATAAAACGCTCGGGCATACGCGCGCTCACCTCGGCGCTGATCCGCGAACTGGTCGATGCGCGCCTGCTCGAATACGGCATGCTCGCCGCCCACCGCGCCCACGCGCGCCTCGGCGTTCCGATATACGACGTAGACCGCCTCATACAGGCTGCGCCGCGCGAAGCCGCCGACGCGCACGGCCCCGAAGGCACGAGCCTGATGCTGGCTGAAGCCATCAAGCGCGAGTACGCGATGCTCTCCGTTTTTTCCGAGACCGTAGCGAACGCGCATCTTTCGGGCGATCTGCACATAGAAAATCTCGGCGAAATCGACCGGCCCACCACAATGATCGGTTCGGTGGACTTCATCAAGCGGCACGGAATCAGGCTGCCGGGAGGATTTGCGGGCTCGCGCCCCGCGCGCAGGCCCGAAGTGCTCGCCGCGCATCTGGTCAAATACACCGCGGCGCTGCACGGTTACTTCAGCGAGGCCATAGCCTGGGATTCGGTCAACTACGCGATGGCGCCGCTGCTCGACGGACTCGACGAACGCGCGATGAAGCAGCTTGCACAGGGGATGCTCTTTGAACTCTCTGCACCCGCCATAGCGCGCGGCGGGCAGGGCGTACGATGCGATCTGCATCTGGACTGGGACGCCCCAGCATATATTCGCCGGTTGCCCGCTCTCGGCGCGGGAGGCGAAAAACTCCCCGAGACGTATGAATCCTTCAGCGATGCGGCGCGCGGTTTTTTGAGGGCGCTTTTTGAAGTCTATCTAGAAGGCGACGGACAGGGCCTGCCATTCACCGGCCCGCGCCCCGTCCTGCACCTGACCAAACGCTTCATCAACAGCCCGGGCTACAGATCATTTCTCGATCTCGTCAGCCAGGCGGCGACCGAGCGCGGAGGCGTGGTGCTCGCCTTTGACCGCGAAAGCGACAACGATGCGGCAACCGCATTCACTACGCGCTACGGCCTGGATGCCGACAAACTGCGCCGCGCGGGCGACAACTGGCAGTGGCGCGCCGCCGTATTTTCTTCCGTAGCGATAAACCTGCCGAGAGTGGGGTACAGGGCCGAGGGCGACAGGCTGAAGGTTTTCGAACTGTTGACGGGGCTGCTTGAACTGGCGGCGCAGGCGTCGCTTGAAAAGCGCGTATTTCTTGAAAAACTGCTGGCGCGCGGCGAATCCGGCACTCTCGCGCTGCTCTCGATGCGACACGACAAGGAGCCGTTTCTGCCGCTCAGTTGGACGATGCACGCAATTTGTCCGGTGGGGCTTGCCGAGCTTGCGCAGGCCGTAGTCGGAGAACCGCTCGATGCATCCATAGAGGCGCAGGATTTCGCCGCGCACGTCCTGGCGCATCTGCACGCGGAAGCCGGGCGGCTGTCGGCCAAACACAAGGTGTCGTTTGTGCTGGCCGAATCGCGCGACGCGACGGCCCCGCACCGCCTTGCGCGCCTCGACCTGAAAACCTTCGGCGAGGATGCGGTCGCGCAGTCGCCGGGCGAAAGCGCCGCAGACGTTTCAGAAGCGTATTATACGAACGGGGCGAAGCTGCCCGTGGCAAGCGTCGCGACGCCGTTCGACCGGTTCAGGATCGAGGGCGCGATCCAGGCCGGGTGGATAATGGGGGCTACAAGCGATGTATGGCTCGGAGGATCGCTGCCGCCGCACGAAAGGCTTGCCGTACTCGTATCGCGCGCGTTTTATCAAACCGAAGCCTCCGCAATCGCATTTTCGCCCGATTTTACGATCTGCCTGATATGCAGAACGGTTTCGCGCGGCCTGCTTTCGGTATGCCCGCAATGCGGATCGAACCGCGTCGACGGACTTGCGCAATCCACCAACCGGTACGGACGAACCTCGGTATGGCCGAAATGGAAGCTTGCGGAGCTGCAGCGGCGGCGACGCGAAAACGAATAGGATAATTGGTGCAAAGCGTGAAACAGCAAGAGAGATAACGGAACAGACGAAATAAGACGAAAACTACCGAAACTTGAACGGCAGTACATCCGGAACTACACTCACCTCGGTGGAAAACTTGAACGGATGCTTCCCGCCGCTTTCATACGTCAACTCTACAAAAAACGCCGTAAACCCGGCCTCCGGCTTCTGCACCCGCGCAACATAAGTTCCATCCTTCTCCGGTTTCAGAACCGTGCTCGTATAGGCGCGCCCTATCGTATCCACGCGAAAATCGCGCGCCTTCGGATTGGTCGCCTGCCATAACAACACTTCCTTCGGCTTATCGGCAACGCTCACTACAATTGCGCCGTCCCGCTCCTTTTTCCAGGTGAATCGCGGGCGCGGACGGTTGTTGATCACGGCGTCATAAAAAGCCAGCAGGCTTTCCCTCGCATCCGATCCGGCAAGATCGTGTTTTGTATTCGGAACGTAGCGCAGATGTTTTTCTTCCGGCATCTCGCCGTAATAGAACTGCGAGTTGTCGGGCAGAAAGAACTGATCGCCCGATGCGTTGATGATGAATTTCGGGATTCTCATACGCTCTCGCTTGCGGTAATGATACGCGTCCTCGATCGCCAGTATCGCCTGATACTCGGGCGTGCCTATCTTGTCGGGGAACAATCGGTGGTTGACGTAATCCCTGAGCGAGGGGGAGAAGAATCCGTACGCCTCGAAGTGATGGCGCGTGATGGCTTCGGAATTGAGCGCATCGATCACCAGAGGCGCTATGCCTATGACCCTCGGGTCCACGACGCCCACAAGCCACGTAGTCCAGCCGCGCTTGGAAGCGCCCGTGACTACGAATCCGTCGATTTTGAGCCGCCCTCCCTCTTCGCTTGCAAGAAACTCCTCTACAGCGTCCATTGCGCGCACGCCGCTTTTCACCATCGCGAGCCTTACGAGCCATTCATCGTCTTTCGTCGCCATGTGTTTGACGCGCGTGTAGGCGATCAGATCGTCTTCCGATCTCCCTTTGTCGGGGCTGTCGGAGAAAAACAGCGGCTGATTCGGCACCTGCCCCAGATCGGCGACCACGGAATTGCTGCCCAGTGCGAGCATCGAGACGCGCTCGGGCGCCTCCGAGGGCGCGGGATTGCGGTTGCTGCCGCTGCCTATGTAAAGCATCGCCTTCGTGCTGGTCACGCGCGCCGGCTTGACTACGGTCAACCAGTGCGTCCATACCGGACGATCCACTTCACCGGTCTTGCGCCAGGTCTGGGACGTGAGTTCGAGAACGTAGCTGGTATAGCCCTCGCCCGGTATGGTTTTTACGAGCTTCCAGCCATAGGATGCGTCGGGTTTGGCGATGTAGCGGTCCAGCGCCGTGTCCTGTCCCAACGCGGCGACGGTAAAAAGCGCGCACAGTGCAAGCGCGCCGGCTCTTTGAATGATGCGTTTCATCTTTCTTCGCGCAGGATACTCCACCTCAAGCCGTCAGGATGAGGCAGGGAGCAATGCGCGCCCCTTTCTCAAATATCGAAGCTCCGCATGCATAAACCGATCCGCGAAAAATATCTACTCACGGAAGGGTGTGATCTTTTCCGTTTGTTTCGTTTATTCCGTTTCTTCCGTTGTTTCTCTTCCGCTTCACGCAGGGTTCCAATTCAATAAGGTCTGATTCAGGAAATCGCCTTCGCTTGCGACGATCATGCGCAGAGCAGGTTAGCATTACCAATCCAGTCGAACAATTTCAAAGGGCGACAACTCGATCCTGCCGGTGGAGATACGGACCGAATCAAACTGGCTGCGAAACGTAGTCGGATCGCACATTGCGGATTCAGCGTTCTGTTGGCGCAAGCGGCGCAATCTGGAGGCCTGGTCCAGGCCGACCATCATCGCAGTCTGCGCCTCCGGGGTCAAATTCGCCAGCAGCAAGGATCGCCGTTCGCCGCGATCGAGAAGCATGGCTTCAACCCTGAGTGCGTCGCCGGATTGCACGCCGATCAGGTCCCCGCCGGCAAAAGCCGCGACGTCCGCCAGCACGTGGTAGAGTGGAAAGACCGCACCGGGCAAAGAGGGAAATTTCTGCGGCAGCGGCGAGCCGTTCTCGGTCTCCATCACTCCGCACCAGCCTGCGGCTTCATAGCAGGTGATGCTTTCTACGTCGCTTTCCAGCAGGCGTTTTACTGCGCCGAGCGTCCAGGCTGCGCCGAACAAGGAGACTTGCCGCACATCCACATGCGGCGGAAGTTGATCAGGCGGCGAGGCGTCCTCCGCTGCTGTGGCCACAGGGTTGAAACGCGGTTTCAGCGTGAGGGGCGAGATCACTACGGGCAGACCGTTGAAATACCGTTTTGCGCTGCGAATGGGATAAGGAATCGCCGTCAGCGTTTCAAGGAGCGACTCGTCATCGAAAGCGTGCGTCTGAGGGTTCATTGAGAACGCAACGAAATCCATCAGGGCCGTCGGCGGACGGAATTGATTGAGTTGATAAAAATCCGCGTTCGCGCCGCCGCCAATCGGCGCGCCGTAAGGGCTCAGGGATTGTCGCGCAAGTCGCAGCGACCACTCCGTGCTCGCTTTCGCGTTTGTATCGAAAATCAGCCAGCGGGCGACTCGCGGGCGACGCTGATCCAGCAAGTTCACAAGTGATTGCAGTTCCGCTTCGGCCTTGTCGCTGAGAAAAAGGGCGATTTCGAGCGGCGCATTCAGGCGCCCGGCTTCATTGACGGCGCGATGAAGCGTTTCGTCAACCGCGCTTTCAGCCGGCTTTAGATCTACGCGCAGATGCGCCGGCTTGAGCTTTACCAGCCTTTCGATTTCCCCGGTTGATAACCTGAAGGAGCTAAGTCCCAAGCCGATCGGCGGCAAAGGAAATCGCAGTTCGGTGCGGGAAAGAAGGACGGTTTGCTCCAGGGAGTCCGTCAGCGCGGGGGCGACCGAGGCTATTGGCCTGTCCCCGCGCAACCGCAACTCAACGGATTGCGTGATGCAGGTTCCTGCCGTGATCTCCAGTGGGAATGGGAGGCGCAGCGGCGTGCAATATGTCTTGTAGCTCGCATCAATCCAGTTGCGCTGGTCTTCCATTTCGAACAAGTCGCCGCTGAACGCGACTTCCGCCCACAAGCCCGGCGCAATTTCGTGCGCGACGGCGCCCAGGTCGTGAATCGCCGTGATGGGCTGTTCAGCCGCAACCAGTTCCGGAAAGGTCGTTGCATATTCCGAGCCGTTCGCATACCGCACGCGACAGGTCGCCCCGGCAAGCTCCACCGGATGCAGCACGCAAAAGCCGATGCGATTGCGCAGGAACGTCGAACGCGCTTCGCCTTCAAATGTGAAGCGAATCGTCCCCTTTTGATCGCCCGTGATTTCGCCTCGCCAGACGAAATCGATCTCGCGCTCGCGGTGCTCCGACTCAAAGAGAACATGAAACGAACGGTCTGCCGCCTCGCAGTTCAGCACCGAAACTTTCGCGGGAACCGTCCTCCAGTTTCGGTCGCGAACCGCCCCATAAATACGCCGGAGGACTTCGCGTTCGCCCCATTTGATGCAACGCAGATCTCCGCTTTCAAACCGCATGCGGAGCGGTCCGGCGCGTAATTCTCGTTTTTGCTCGTTCAGCGCTTCATTCATGGAACGGTCTGATTATGCGCGGCTGAGAGCGCCGCAGCATTCTGTTGCGCAGGCTGTCGAGCATCACGGCCAGAAATATGATCAGGCTCATCACCAGTGGATAAATGTAGGGGTCCGCGTTAGCGATCACCAGCCCGTTTTCAATGGTCTGGATCAGCAACGCGCCGAGCAATACACCCGGCAAGACGGCGCCTCTGCCGCCAAACAAACTCACTCCGCCGAGCACGGCGGCGGAGATGGCTGCGAATTCCCGCTGGTTGCCGAAAGTGGGCGAGACCGCGCCGAGTTGCGCGATGGAAACCAGACCGCCGAGCGCCGCGCAGAAACCGCTGATGACGTAAACGGCGAACTTGATGCGATCGGTCCGGACGCCGGCTTTCCGCGCTGCGTCCGCATCATTGCCCATCGCGTAAATCTGCCTGCCGAAGGAGGTGCGCGTCAGAATCAGATGCGCAACCCCAACTACGAACGCCAGCGTCCACACCGGAAACGGAATACCTGCAATGCTGGCCGAGCCGATGCGCAGGATGGATTCCGGCAGATTCATCGCCCGTGTTTCGGTCAACCATAAGCCCAGTCCGCGGCCGAAATAGAGCGTCGCCAGCGTTGCTATGAATGGAATGATTCGCAGCCGGGCGACGCAAATCGCGTTGAATGCGCCGTAGAGCATTCCGACCAACAGTATGGCTGCGGTCGCCAGCCACAGTGGTTGTCCGTTCAGCGCCAGCTTCCCGGCCAGCACCGCTGAAACGAACATCACCGATCCGACCGACAGGTCAATCCCGGCCGTCAACAACACAAACGTCATGCCCGTAGCGACGATTGCCGTCGATGCGGATTGAATCAGAATGTTGACCAGGTTGTTTACGGCCAAAAACCTGGGTGAGAGCAGGCTGAAGATCGCCGGGACAGCCAGGAAAATGAGCGTCGAAGAGTAGCGCAAGGAAACCCGCGACAATTTGCCGCTGCCCGTTTCAATCACGACTCACCCCCTGACGGCAACGCCGCGCCAAGGATTTGTTCGCGGTCGAATTCATCCCGATCAAAGCGGGCGACGACTGCGCCGCGTTTCATTACCATTATGCGATCGCAGACGCCGATCAACTCTTCGATCTCAGACGAAATCATCAGAATTGCCGCGCCGGCCTGGGCGAGTCGATGGATAATGCCATAGATTTCTGAACGTGCGCCGACGTCTACGCCCCGCGTCGGTTCATCCAGGATCAAGACCTTGGGACGCCGCAACAGCCACTTCGCCAGGACGACCTTTTGTTGATTGCCTCCGCTCAGCGTTCTGACCGGACTGCTTCGCCCGCTCACGCCTCGAATTTGCACCGCCGCTGCCGTTTGATCGACGGCTTCGGCCAGTCGCTCTCTTTCAATCAATGCACCCGAACTGAATTCGGGCAACGCTGTAAGCGCAATGTTGTCCTGGATGGCGGCCTCCATCATCAATCCCTCTTCACGCCTGTTCTCGGTCAAAAAAGCCATACCGCGATCGATGCGCTCCCGCGTTGAGTACGCGCTGACATCTTCGCCGCTGATCTTCAGCTCTCCGCTCAAGCAGGGATCGAGTCCGAAAAGGATGCGCGCCAGTTCCGTGCGTCCTGCCCCCATCAGCCCGGCGATCCCCAGCACCTCGCCGCGCCGCAGATCAAAACCCACATCTTCGAGCACGCCGGGTTGCGAGAGGCGGGCAACCTGCAAAACGGTTTCCGCAGGAGGCTTTGAGGCTCGCTCCGGATAGAGTTGATTGAGGCTGCGTCCGACCATCAGCGTAATCAATCGCTCTGGGGTGAAATCTTCTTTCGGGCCTTTTCCCACGACTTCCCCGTCGCGGAGTATGAGCAGTTCGTCGCACAATCGAAAGACATCCGGCAACACGTGCGAGATGTAAATCATCGCTATGCCCTTGGCGCGCAGCATCTCCACCAGGGCAAACAGCCGGTCGGTTTCGCGGCTGGTCAGCGAAGTCGTAGGCTCATCAAAAATGATCAGCTTTGCGTTCTGGCCGAGTCCCCTGGCGATTTCAACCAATTGCCTCTCGCCCGGCGAGAGATTTTCCACCAGCGTGTCCGGCGGAATGCGCAGGTTGACCGCGCCGAGCAATTCCGCCGCCCTTGTCCGCATCCGTTTTCGGTCGATGAAAAAGAACCGGCACTTCGGAAACGACGGGATGAAGAGGTTTTCGGCTATGCTCAGATTAGCGAACAGATTCAGTTCCTGATGTACAAACGCGACGCCCCGCCGCGCGGCGTCCGCCGGCGTTCCGGGGGCGTACTCGGCGCCGCCGAATCTCATGCTGCCGGCGTCAGGCTGCGTCACTCCGCCCAGAATATTCATCAACGTGGATTTACCCGCGCCGTTCTCACCAACAAGCCCAAGCACGCGTCCGGAATCAAGCGATAGATCTACACCGCGAAGCACAGCCGCGTCGAAATAACTCTTCCGAATTTGCGAACACTCCAGCAATCGGCTCATTGTCGTCCTGAGATTCTCAGCGTCGCCTCGATGCATCCAAAAGCGCGGCCAGCAGAATGACGCCGCCTTTGACCATCATTATGGTGAAATGGGAATGCCCGGTCAGATTCAAGGTATTGTCGATCAGCGTCAGAAAGAGCACGCCGTAAAAGGTCCAGACAATCTTGCCGCGCCCGCCGAACAGGCTGGCTCCGCCGATCACCGCCGCGCCGATGACGTCAAGCAGCAATCGTTGCCCCAAAACGGGCGAACCGGTCTCCAGGCGTCCTGTATAAAGCACCGACGCCGCCGCCGCGCAAACGCCGCTGAGCGTATACGCCAGCGTCACGGTCGCACCTACAGGCACACCCGAGATTGCCGCCGCCCTGACATTGTGCCCGCACGCATACAACCACCGCCCCGGCAAGCTTCGACTGAGCAACACGTGCATCGCGCCTACGAGAAACACCGTTGCAAACAAAGCGTAGGGGATGTAAAACAGCGAGCCTTTGCCGATGGAAGTGAATACGGCCGGCAGGTTGTAGATCGGCTCGGATTTCGTCAACCGGACGGCCAATCCGCTGAAGAACGTCATCGTCGTCAACGTGACGATGAAAGGCGGCATGCCGAGCCGCGTAATCGCCGCTCCGTTCAACCAACCTACCAGAGCGCCGGCCAGCATCATAGCGGCAAGCCCCGCCGGCGCAGCCCACGCGCTGCCTCCGAGCAATCCCTGATCCCCGCTCATCACCAGCGCCCCGACCACGGCGGCCAGCCCCATTACCGAAGGCGCCGACAGATCAATGCCGCCGGTAATCAGAACTACCGTTTGCCCGGAGGCTACAATCAGCAACGGCAGCAGATTTGAAAATATGTTGCTGATGTTGTTTGACGAGGTGAGGCCGGGCGTGAATGGAATCGAGGAGAGAAACCAAATCAGACATAATGCAAGAACCTGATGCTCCGTGGACAACAATCCGCCGGCGCGCAGCCGCAGGCGCACGATATTTTCCCTGCCGCGCATTTTACCGTTTCCAGCAGATTCCGTTTGCGATGATGGCATTGATGTCCGAACACTCCTCGGTTGTTGGAAAAAGACAAACACGAAAATGGTCAAACTTTTCGTTTTTTCCGTTTCATTCCGACTGTGCCGTTATCCCTCTTTCTTTCTAAACCCGGAATTGCTGGTATTCCGCGCTTTGTTCTCTTTTCAGAACGGAGCGTTGCCGCCTATTTCCCGGCCTGGGCGTTTTTCACCTGCGCGCCCCACATCTGTGGGGACATTTCGTTCAGGTTTCCCTGGTGAATGACGAAGCCCGGATCTCGAATAACCTCCGGCACGGACTTTCCGGCCTTTAGGTCGAGCACCGCCTGCACAGCAGCTTCGCTCTCGAAATAAACATTCTGGACGCCGTCCGCGTCCAGATATCCGTCCTTAAGCATCTGATACGCAGTCGGGTCGCCGTCAAAACCACCCAACAGAACATGACCCTCTTCGCCGATCCTCTTGTACCTGTCCGCGTTCTTGAGCGCCGCAACGATGGAAGGAAACAGGAAGTCCGAGGAAGTAAAAATAAAGTTGATGTCCGGATGCGCCTGCAAGGCGTTGGTCACCCCGGCGAGCGCTTTCTCCTGATTCCATTCGGTCGGCACGCGAGCGACGACTTCTATAATGTCGCTGTACTCCTTGACGGCGGATTCAAACCCATCGCGGCGGCCGACGGCGTTGATGTCGCCCAGGTCGCCCATCAGCAGCAAAGCTTTGTGCTTCTTGCCCGACTTCTTCGCCTGTTCGCACATGTACTGTACGGTGGCTTTGGTTATGCCCGGATTGTCGGCGACCACTGCAACCGATTTGGCGTCCGTCTTGCCGGCGGGCCTGTTGTAGAGCACGATGGGAATGTCGGCTGCGTTCGCGGCCTTGATCATCGGGATGATCGTTTTGGCGTCCTTCGGCACGGCGATTATGCCGTCCACGCCCCGCGCGATGAAATTGTTGACTTGCTCGAGCTGGCGGTTGGCATCGCCGTCGGCGATCGCTTCCAGGACCGCGATGTCCCGCTTTTTCAATTCCGCCTTGATCGCCTCGAAGCCTGCGACCCAGTATTCGGTCTGCAATGTCTCGAACGACACGCCGATGGTGATACGCTTCGGCCCGCTGTTCTGATTACAACCGGACAGCAGCCCCAGCGACAGCAACACAGCAGCAACCCATCGTTTCATCATCGTCCCTTTCATTTGCGCATGGGATAAAAATAGAGATAACGGCGCAAACGAAATAAGACGGAAACTACGGAAATATTCAGCTTTTCCGTGATTCTCGTTTCATTTCGAATGTTGCGTTATCTCTTGTCTCACGCTTTGCCCCAAGCTCCTGTGGATCGATTAAAGCGGCGCTCTGGTGATTTCTTCCAAACTCGCGCGAATATTCTCCGGCTCGAAGACTCTTTTCCAATCGGGCCGGATGAGCTGCGAGCGCGCCCGCTCCATTGCCTTTTTCGCGCCGTCCGAAAACTCAACAGGAATCTCTTCAAACAGAATCGCCAGTTCGATGTTTATATGACCCAGTATGAAATCACGCGCCGCTTCAGCGGGCACGCCTCGCCGAATGGCTTCTTCCATTCCTTCGCGGATGATCTTGATGCAGGTTATCCCGGTAGTTTCAGACAGCGCCGGCTCCAGAATCGCCATCTGCTCGACCGTCACGCGATGCGAACGCGTCACCGGACCATACATCAGTTTTGCAATCTCTTCGCCGCGCGCATAGTCCGCTTCTGCGCCGTGCATCAACGCATTGACGATCGCCTGCGGGGCTTTGACGCCGCCGAAAAAATCGCGCCGCTGCTCGGGCGTCGCGTCGTAACTGAACACCGATGGATGACAGGGATGCGTGACGAAGTACGCCAGATCATCCCGGTGCGCGACCTTGCCCGCCAACGGCGCTGCAGGGTCAAGGCATATGACCAGGGCGCCGGATTTCAATTGCGGGATTATCCGTGCGGAAATCGGCTCGATCAGATTATCCGGCAGAGCCAGAATCGCAACGCCGGCCTCCGCGAGCGCTTCGTCCTGCGGCGTGGGCGCCAGACCTCGCCGCCGCAGGTTCTCGACGCCCGCGGGGCTGATTTCGACGTAAAACATCCGGTACTGAGAGTCTTTCAAATTGTCGGTGATGCGGCAGCCCATTTTTCCGCCCGCACCGAATAACGCAATGGTCGTCATTCCGCAGCCCTTTCGATCAAATCAGACCACACGACTTCGGGACATAAGAGATAACGCAACATTCGAAATGAAACGAAAATTACGGAAAAGTTGAATATTTCCGTCTGTTCCGTTTCATTTCGTTTGTTCCGTGTTCTCTCTTCAATGTTCCAATGTCGTGTGATTTGGTTCAAAGTAATTCCGTAGTGATCAAAGCGAGCCTCGCCGGATGCTCTCGAAATGATCCGCACGACCGTGCTGGCCGCCCTTCAGCGCGATTTCCAATCCGTCCAGCTTGGCGTCGTCGGAGTACGCGCGATTCAGAGGCTGACCGGGAACCAATGGGGTACGCAACTCCAGGGCGTAAACTCCGAGCCGGCTGATTGCGTGGCTGGACGTATCCCCTCCCGCCACGCAAACCCGCCGCAAACCGCTTTCGAGCAAGAGTTCACGAAGCAACAGCCCCTGTTGCTTTCCGAGCCGTCCTCGAACCGTCTGTTCATCAAAACCGCGTTGCCGCAAAAGATCGAGGCTCGCGCGCGGCGCCGGATCGTTTGGGCCGCGCGCGGTGTACAGAACCACGCTTCGTCCGGCGCTCAATAATTCCAGGGCCGCCCGTCGCACACGCGCGCGTTCTGCTTCGGCGGTCGTTTCATCCGCCAGCAGCGAGGAGTCGAGCCGCAATCCGGCGAAGCCGTTTGCTTCGGCCCATTCGATTTGCGCCAGCGTCGCCGCCGAGCAACTGCCCGTCATCACAATTAACTGTTCGACCCTGCCTGCCGACGAATATCGGGGACGAGGCCGGCGCAAATGGCCGGCGAGCGCGAATCCAACGCCTGAAGAACCTATTACAAAGCGCGCGTCCGATTCCCAGATCAATCTTCCCGCCTCCTCCATCCGTGCATCATCCAGAGCGTCAAAGAGCACAATATCGGGTCTTTGGCCCAGCAAAGCCGCGAATCGCCGGTTGACCTGTTTCGTCGTCCCGCTCAGGCTCAACAAATCAAACAGCGCCGTAACGGCGTCGGTCTGCCCGCGCAAATGCAGGCGCAAATCGCTTTCAGCCATAGGCGTAACCGGATGGCGCGACATCATCGGATGCCGATCCAGTCGGAACGTCTCGTCTTCAACGGTTGCAAACAGATTGCCGAAAATGCAATACCGCTTGAGCGCGGGCGCGCCGACCAGCAACGGCACATAGGGCGAATGAAAAATGCGCTGCCCGATTTCGTATGCCTTGCCGATGCTGCCGATTGCGGGCGAAGAATCGAAGGTGGAACAGACCTTGTAATGAAACAACCGCGCCTGCAATCGTCCGAGAGCGCCGAAAATCGGCGGCAATGATTGCTCCATCTGCTCCGGCGTCATCGTGCGGCTTGCACCCGCGACGCCCACGGCTTCAACCTCCGGAAATCTTTCGCGCAACAATGCGGGAGACGGCGGAGATAAAAACAACACACAGCGTACGCCGCAAATCGAGAGCGACTCCATCGCATCCGCCGAGCCGGTGAAATCATCGCCGTAAAAGGTCAGCAACAGCTTCCGGGTCATCGTTTTCGGGTTGCGCCCGGAGGTTGAAAATTCTTCGCGGCGTCATCCAGCACCAGCACCCAGTCCAGGTTTTCGCCCGCATCCGGAGGTGCAAATCGCCGCACTCCGCCTTTCGCAAACACGCCGATCAGCGTTGCACGGCCATTGCGCGGATTGAACCACCAGGCGCGGACCCTATCGCCCGAGAGTTTGCTCAAATCCACATTGAAACTTCGTCCGGTGGGCGCATAAACCATCGCATAACCGCCGTCGCCGCCGCGCGTCGCCGCGTAACGTTTCAGCCCCGCGCCCGGAACGGAACTAGACGGATCAGCCGGGACTATAATCGAATCGTCCGGAACGCGGGTAAGGAACGGGCGGGATTCCATCAACCGCCGACCGTGCTGCATCTGCGCCGCGCCGGGCTGGTCTATCGCCTCATACCAGGGCATCAGCGGATGATTGACCGGGTTGCGACCGGGCCGCCACATTTGCCAAACCGAATGATGGCCGTAAGTGTGTCCGAATGCGCCGGTGAACAAATTCCAGTACAAAGGCCGCCGCACATCCGCCGCCACGGAATGCCCGAGTTCTTTGGCCTTGAAGGAAATCGGATGGTCTTCGTAAATCGGTTCGCCGTCTAAAACCGGTTTGATCGGCGTGCGATCGTAATCTGCCCTTGTCATTTCGTAGCGCGGATTGAACTCGGCGACGTGGCCGTTCTGTCGCATATTGAAATCCAGCCAGTCGTCGTCATGAAACCATTCCGCCGAGCCGCGCCCGCCGTTCGGGTGCAGCGTCATCAGATGCACGCCGCCGTCGCCCCGGCGAATTCCCATGGCCATCGCGCGCGTGATTTCGTAATGCGCATGGTTTTCCACCGGACGATCGCCGCCCAGAATCCAGATGATGTTGCTTTGCTCCCTGTACCGCCTTCCGAGCCAGTAGCCGTAGATTTCGGCGTTCTGCACAGTGAAAATCTCCGGCCCAACGCCCCATTTCTTATTCCATTTGTCGCCCCAGGTGGGCAAAAAACCGATGTACAACCCCAGCGATTCGGCCCTCTTCACAATGTAATCCACGTGATCCCAATAATCGTTGTCCGACCCTTCCTTCACATCCGGGCGCGCCGGATCGTTGTCTATCAATGGGCGATGGCCGTAAGGGTTCGGATCGGCAAGACCGTCGAGTTCCGCAAGCGCTACGGCCTGAATCACGCTGAAGCCCTTCTCGGCGCGGTTCTTCAGATAACGATCCGCTTCTTCACGGTCGAGACGATGAAACAACTCCCACGCCGTGTCGCCGAGGTAAAAGAAGGGCCTGGCGTCCTCCGTCACCAGAAAGCGCCTGTTCTCGCTGACCTTCAAACGCGGCAATTGCGACTGCACAGGCGGCGCCATCACCGCGCAGAGGGCGAGCGCCGACAGGGGCCTGAGAATTGATTGCATGCTGTTGCAGCCTCCGACTCATGGTCCGAATTTTTCCAACGCGCGTTGCAGTTCCCGATGCGTGGCTGCGTAGTCTTCCAGCATCACGCCCGCGAGCGCGGCCTCCCACGCCTGCCGGACGCTTAACACGCCCGCCGCTACCCCGTCAGGATGCGCGACAATGCCGCCGCCGCATACGTACATCAAATCCGCGCTGCCGATTTCGCGGTAGGTGTCCACTGCCTGTCCCGCCCACTGCGCAGAGGCGATGACCGGCATTGCAATGCAGGGTTTGTCCTCAAACAGCGGCGTCAGACAGGCGCGGGCCGAAGCGACGACCGATTCGTCCGGCTCCCAGAATTTATTGCGCAATCCGTTGCAATGCATATGATCCACACCGGCCAGCCGCCAGACTTGACTCCATGCCCTGAATTCAACGCCCAGGTAAGGCGCGCGTGTAAGCATGCCCCAGCCGTTGCGATGCCCGTGAATAGGCAGTTGCGAATGTCGCCGCAGATGCGCGACCGCAGGCGCGCCGACGTGATTCAGGCTGACCATAATACACGCGCCGCCTCCCGAAAATACTTCGTCGTGATGACGCAGCATCTCGTCCAATTCATCCGTGATGTTGAAAGCGTACATTGGTTTTTTGCCTGTACGTTCGGCGTAATCGTTGATGGCGCGGCTGACGGCGGCGAAACGCGCGCTGAAGGGCGAATGCGGCGGATTTGCCATCAATTCATCGTCCTTGATGAAATCGAGTCCGGCTTCGATCAGGGTCTTGACCAGTTCTGCAGTCTGCTCCGGGGACAATCCGACGCTCGGTTTGATGATCGTGCCTATAATCGGACGACCTTCGACGCCGGCCATCCGACGCGTGCCGGCAACGCCGAATTGCGGTCCCGGGTATTTTTCGGCGAAAGCGCGCGGCAGTTTCAGGTCAATCAGCTTCAGCCCGGAGAATTCCCGCAGCTCGTACAGATTGCCGCAGACCGTCGAAAGCAGGTTGGGCAGCGATGCCCCCATATTCGCCAACGGAAAGGACAACTCGACCTCGGCGCGTTTAAATCCGCCGTCGTGATTCTCGGGCGACGTGGAATGCGGCAGCGAGGGCGCATCTACGATTTCCAACTCCGTGACGCGTTCAACGCGCGCCGCGTGACGCTCGCGCAACTCTGCGGTCTCGCCAGGTACGCGCACAAACGTGCCGCAGGACTGCTCGCCGGCCATCACCTCGGCAGCGAACTCAAGCGGATGCGAGGTTTCTATCCAATAAGTCGCAATTATTCGGTCGCCGGCCATTTCTTCCAGCAATTCCCGGTTTGAAAGTGGAGAAGAGATAACGGAACAAACGAAATGATGCGAAAATTGCGAAAAAGTCCAATATTTCGGCGGTTTCCGTCTTATTTCGTTTGTTCCGTTATTCCCGCTGTTCGGCCGTTTACCAAAGCAGTTTGAGGCCGAACTGCAACTGCCGCGGTGCATTCGCCTGCGCCGTGATCAGTCCAAAGGTGTTCGAAGTAACACTCGTGTTCGGCGAACCGAAACGCGGCGTGTTGAATGCGTTCAAGGCTTCGACCCGAAACTGCACGGCCATACGTTCGACGGGGCGGAACTCCTTAAACAGGGACAAATCGAAGTTCCTGATGCCGTCGTTCCGGATATTGACGGTAGCTCCGACGTTTCCGAAAGTGAAAGGCGCAGGTTGGCTGTATACGGAGGTGTCGAAGTACTTGTTAAGTCGGTCGTGCACCGGGCCGCTCAGCTTCGGATCGTTCCCGTTGGTGTTCGGACGGGTCAGCGGATTGAACAATCCCGCGGTATTGTTGGCGCTGATGCTGAGCGGAGTACCGGTTTGGAATGTCGTAATACCGTTGAACTGCCAGCCCCCGATGATTGTGTTGAGAACGCCTGAGGCGTCGTTGCCGAACCTGCGTCCTTTGCCGAACGGCAGTTCGTACAGGTAGCTGACGACGAACCTGTGCGCGATGTCAATGCCGGCCAGCGCACGACTCGAACGGATGTCGTAGCTGTCCTGATGATTCAGCCCTTCCTCTATGTTTTTGGCCCAGGTGTAATTCCCGTCAATCAGCATTCCGTTCGACAGCCGCTTATTGAAGCTGAGTTGCAGCGCGTGATAGTTCGATGAATTCCCACTGGAGTAAAGCGGGGTCAGCGTGGTGAACTGCGGGAACGGCCTCAAGAGTTGGCCCCGCGCTATACGCGGCGAGTTGAAGAAACCTCCCGTGCCCTGACCGAAAAAGGGATTGTCCACCTGCTGGTTGAGTTGCGAACCGAGCGCGAGATGCTGCGGGTGGAGTTGGTTCAGATCCAAACCGCCTTCGCCGTTGCGCGAAAGGTGCAAACCGCGCGTCCCGACATAAGCTATCTCAACCGATGTCTGCCAGGGCAACTGGCGTTGTATGTTCAGGTTCCACTGCTGCGACCACGGGGTTATGGTGTCCTGCAATACGGATTGCAAATTCGCGCCTACTTGCGTCAACAGGCCGTCGGCGGCGCCGGGCAGTTGGCGGAAGCCCTCAGGGTACGGATTGCGCAGCAGGTTGAACGGCGTGATGCCGTCGATAGTGGTTTGCCACGGATATTCGATGCGGAAGCCGAACGGACCGACCGTACCTTGCGCGGCCTGATTCGAGGGACCAAAGATGTGGGAATAGCCGGCGCGGATTACCGTCTTTTCGTTGAGCTGGTAGGCCAGGCCCAGTCTCGGCGCGAGGTTGTTGGCGTCCTTGAAGTACTGGTGACGCGGATTGCCGTCAACCCCTACGAATCGCACTCCTCCCCTCAGATTCGGGAACTGCGGCACCCGCGAAGCGAGCGGCGACGGCGCGTCGAGATCGAAAAAGTTCATTCGATTGTAACGCTCCGTGCGCGGCGCGTCGAAATCGTAGCGTACGCCGAGGTTGAGCGTCAGTTTGGTGTTTACGCGCCAGTCATCCTGCACGTATCCCGCATAATAAAAGCTTTGTGAGGCTACGTTTTTCCAGCCCTGAATCAAAACATTGTTCGGAGCCCCGGCGCCGAGCAGGAATGATGCAAAGCCGAAGCCGGCGCTGCTGCTTGCCGCATTGGGATTAGGACCCTGCGTCATTCCGGCGTTGAATCCGAATGTGCCGGCGCTGCGCGCTTCCCATACATTGACGCGGATCAGCCGAACTTCGCCGCCGTACTTCCAGTTGTGTTTACCCTGCGAGCGTGTAACCGAGGCGACAAACGGATAGCTCATAAACGCGTTGAACCGATGATCGCCCCCGCCAAGGCTCGTTACTCCGGAAACGTTGATGGCCGGGAACATCTGCCGATCGACTACGGAGTCGATAGCACCGGGCAGTCCGAGGCTCGACGGCTTGAAGCCCAAGCCCTGATTCGAGAAAACGAAAAGCGTGCGGGCAAATCCCATGCGCCCTGTAAAGAGCATCGTAGGCGAAAGCGTGTGCGTATATTCGGCGACGAAGTTGCGGGCCTTGTTCTCCTCGATAATGCGGCCTTCGGCGATGGTTATTTCCTCGGTGAAAGCCTTGAGCGGCACGCTTTCCGTGTAACGGTGCGAATACCGTGCAAAAAATGTCTGGCGGTCGGAGAATCGGTGATCGATGCGGAAATCGTAATTGTTCAGATTGATCTGCGCCGAACCGCTGGAGGCGAAGTTGTTGGCGCCGGTGTTCGGATCCCCCGGCAGATTCGGCAGCGGATAAAACTTCAATATGTTGCGCGCTACCGGATCGATCAGATTCTGCGGAATCCTGTTGTCCGCGAACTGATCCCGAATGAAGCCGGAGCCGCTCGGATTAGCGCGAGTGGTAAAGGGGTTGAAGATGCGAATCAAAGCCCCTGCCTGGTTGAGGGTCTTCGAGAAATCGCCGTTGCGTTGTTCGAGCGTCGGCACGGTCCTGATCGTTGTGGCGAATCGGCGCTCGCGCAGGCCTTCAAACGATCCCATGAAGAAAGTTCTATCGCGGCGAATCGGCCCGGTAGCGTGTCCGCCGAACTGGCTGCGCTTGAAACTGCCCAGTTCGGCGCCCCGCCGGTTGTCGAAGAAGTTGTTTGCATCGAACACAGAGTTGCGCAGAAATTCATAAGCGCTGCCGTGGAATTGATTCGTGCCGGATTTGTATACCACGTTGAGCACGCTGCCCAGGCTGCGTCCGAATTCGGCCGGATAGGTCGCGCCCATCACTTTGAATTCCTGTATCGCATCAACCGACGGGAAGACCGAAATCCCGGTAAAACCGTTCACGGTCGGAAATGATGCTGTGACCCCATCGATGACCGTGTCCATCATCGTCGGACGCGCTCCGTTCACCGAATAGTTCATCTGATTGTAGTTGTTGCCGATGCCGCCCGAAACGCCCGGTGTAAGGAAGATCAGCGAATACACGTTGCGCGTATTCAACGGCAACTCCAGAATTCGCCGATTGTCCACGACCTTGCCCAAAACGGAACTGGTGGTTTCCAGTATCGGCGCCTGCGCCATAACTTCGACGGTTTCATCCACAGCCCCGATTTCCAGAGTAAAGTCCACCAGCGCGGTTTGCTGGATCTGCAAACTGACCCCGCTGTGAACCGCCCGACGAAATCCGGTCATTCTGACTTCGATGCGGTAGTCGCCCACGGCCAGCGGCGGCGAGCTGTAATAACCCTCGCCGTTGGCGGTTATCTGCACCTGCTTGTTGGTTTGAAGGTGCGTTATCGTTATTTCCGCGTTGGGAATCACTTCCCCATTGGGATTTTTTACGGTTCCGACTATGTTGCCGGTGAAGGATTGAGCCGGCGTTTCGGAAAACAAACCGAGAACGGCGACCAGAACGACCAGAAAAAAGCAGGGGTGTTTTTTCATGTTATACCTCGAAGCTGTTCCTGAACCTCTTACGGCATGGTCTACGGCATGGTCTGATGTGCTGTTCGAGACCGAAAAGCACTCGGAGTCTATTCTTCAGCGACAACGCTGTCTGTAAGAATAATGCGCCTTATTATGATGATCCTATCATCGGTGAATTCTTTGTTAAGCGTTATCGCCGGCTTGCCGGCAATTCCCGGTTTGAACGCTATGCTCCAAACCGGAGATGGAAGGAGAGACAACGAAACAAACGAAATGAACGGAAAAGTTGAATATTTCCGTAGTTTCCGTCTTATTTCGTTTGTTCGGTCATCTCTGTTTTCCGCCGTGATGTGAGCCGATCACTCGCGGACCGATTCAGCCCTGCGCCAATCCTTGTTTGAAAGTGGTTACGAGGCTTTAGCCTTCCAGTTCCGCACCGCCCTTCGGTGCGTCCCCGCACAGGCGGACTACCTCGCCGCGGGCGGCTGATTCATAAGAGGCGAAGATCAATTCAACGGTCTTTAGATTATCCTCGCCCGTTGTTTCAGCCTGCTTTTCGCCCCGCAGCGCCGCCAGCAAATCCGCATTGCAGGGGACGATGCTGGCCTGAACCAGTTCATACGCCGGGTCTACCCACCTGTAACGCGGAGGCGGGTGCCGCTTCGCACACACGCCGGATTGCGTCGTTACGCGAATCCAGTAATCCGGGCCCAACTCGATCGAGCCCTTTTCTCCCTCGATGTAAATATAAGTTTCGGGAAAACGCTCGTGCTCAAGACGGCTGGCGTAGCTCATCTCGCAAACCACGGTGATCCCGTCGCCCATCGTCATCATCACGGTCGCGACGTCTTCGCCTTTGATGTCCGTGTGGATGCGATGCGTACGACAATAGAGCGTGTCTGCTTCACCGAACAGGAAGCGCGCCGTATCCAGGATGTGGCTGCCGATGTCGGTCAGAATGAATTGCTCCAGTTCTTTCAGGAACGGCTGGTTGGCGAACACCGGAAAGCTGGAGCAGAAATGCATCCTGGCGCGAAACGGGGCCCCGATCGCGCCGCACAGCAGTTCGCTTTTCAACTGACGTACAGGGGTTTGCCAGCGCCAGTTTTCGTGTACGAAAAAAGGAACGCCGGCCTGACGACAGACCTGCACCATCTGAACGGCTTCGGCCAAGGCGGTCGCCATCGGCTTCTGGCTGATGACCGGCAGACGATGCGACGCCGCCAGATGCGTCAATGCGCTGTGCGCCGACGCATCCGCGACGATGTCCAGAAAATCGAGGCGTTCGCACTCGAGCATCTCCTGAGGATCGTCGTAAACCGCAGGCACGCCGAACTCGCCGGCCAGATCTTCGGCCTTCCCGCGATATCGGTTGCAAAGCGCAACGCACTCAACGCCCGGCAATTCCAGCCATCCTGCCAACTGGAAGCGCGCCCAGAAGCCGGTCCCAACCATGGCAAAGCGCAGCTTGTCCATTCTCCGTCAGGCCAGTAATCCTTTCACCACATTTCCGTGTACATCGGTAAGCCGGTAATCGCGGCCGCCGTGCCGATAGGTCAGTTGCGTGTGATCGAAACCGAGCAGGTGCAGGATCGTCGCGTGGAAATCGTGGACGTGGACTTCGTTTTCCGCCACCTGATCGCCGTACTCGTCCGATCGGCCGTAAACCGCGCCCGGTTTGACGCCCCCACCCGCCATCCACGATGAAAACACGAAGTTATGATGGCCTCGCCCATCCGGCTGATCAATCCACGGCGTACGCCCGTATTCAGTCGTCCAGACCACCAGCGTCTCTTCCAGCATCCCGCGTGATTTCAAATCGCGCAGCAATCCGGCGATGGGCCGGTCAATGTTGCGGGCTAACTTTTCATAGCCTTTAAGATTGCTGTGCGCATCCCAGTTATTCGATGAACCTGCGTCAATCAACTCGATGAACCGTACACCGCGTTCCGCCAAACGCCGCGCCGCCAGGCATTGCCAGGCAAACCCCCTCGCGCTGCCGCGATCCAGTCCGTAAAGCTCCAACGTCGCATCGGTCTCTTTGGATAAGTCGAGAACTTCGGGCATCTCGCGCTGCATGCCAAACGCAGTCTCGAAGGATTTGATGCGCGCTTCCAGCGCTGATTCCGTCTCGCGAGCAAGCAGGTGCCGGCGGTTGAAATGATCCAGCAGATCCAGTTCGCGGCGCTGAATCCTGTCAGAGGGTGAGCGGCGGGTCAGATCCTGCACCGGCTCGTCGCCCGGAATGACGCGTACACCCTGGTGAACCGCAGGCAGAAAGTCGGAATCCCATACCTGACTACCCGCATACGGAAGCTGCGGCGCCAGCACGATGAACGACGGCAGGTTTTGATTCTCCGTCCCCAGGCCGTAGCTGACCCACGAACCGATGCTCGGACGTTTGAATGTCACCGAGCCGCAGTGCATGCCGAGCGTCGCCTGAAAATGCTCATTGTGATCGCACTTCATCGAACGAATCAGGCAGACTTCGTGCATCATTTCGCGCAGATGCGGAAACAAATCGCTGACTTCCGTGCCGCAACGGGAATTCGGTCTGAAGTCCCACGGGGGCCGCAGCAGGGGGCGATTGATTGCGCCCAACCCTTTCCGCTCGGCCATTGCGACGAGCTTCGGTTTGGGGTCGAAGGTGTCCACCTGCGACACGCCTCCACTCGAAAACAGAAAGATCACGCGTTTGGCCTTGCCGGGGAAATGCGGCGTTTTGGGCGCAAGCGGATTCTCCGATTGCACATCGCGCCTGCCGGCTTGCCGCCCATCGTCCGCAAACAACTCCGTCAGGATGCCGGGCAGCAGCAGCGACCCGCCCACCAGCGATTGGATTATTCGACGGCGGGAAACACGGGGCCTCGTCATCAGCACCTCTCAATCGACATAGATAAACTCGCTGCTGCTGAGCAGCACGCGCAAATAACTCGCCAGCGCCGGGCGCGTCTGTTCTTCCTCCGGCGCACCGATCCCGGCCAGGTCCGCGCATACCTCGCTCAAATACGCCAGACCTCGACTGAGTTCAGCGGCCGAAGGTTTGCGACCGAACGCGAGGCGATAGGCGTATTCGATTCGTTTGGGGGCGTCGGCGTAAGCCATCCCGACTCGAACTGCAAAAAGATCCGCCTGTTTGTGTACGAACGGATTGTTCATCATAAACAAGGCCTGCAACGGCGTCGTGCTCGACGCGCGGGCGCCCACTGCCGTGTTGGAGTCTGCACCGTCGAAGATCGAAAGCTGCGGGTGCGCGCGGATGCGCTGTTGCATCAGGTATACGCCGCGCCCGTTGTGTTCGTAAACCGCCACGAACGGATTGTGCTGCGAATATTTCCAGTCGCGTTCGGGCGGGAACGGATGCGCGCCATTGATGGTGCGATCCAGCGCGCCGCTGACCGAAAGCATTGCATCCCGAATCTCTTCGGCGTGGAGCCGTCGCCGATTGAAGCGCCAGAGATAAGCGTTGCCGGCGTCGATCATCGCATTTGCGGCGTTGCCGCTCGCGCTTATCTGATAAACGTGCGAAAGCATCAGCCGCCGGTGCATTTTCTTGAACGACCAGCCGTCGGCGATGAATTGCGTGGACAGGTAATCGAGCAATTCGGGATGCGTCGGCGCGAGCCCTCGCACGCCGAAATCGTTCGGCGTCGGCACAAGCCCTTTGCCGAAATGATGCAGCCAGATGCGATTGACGATCACACGCGCGGTGAGCGGATTCTTCGCATCCGCAATCCAGCCGGCCAGTTCCAGCCGCCCGCTGCCTTTGTGATTCGCCGGCAGCCGCGCGCCGCCGAGAATCCGCAAAAAACCGCGCGGCGCGACATCTCCCAGATTTTTCAGATCGCCCTTGCGATGAATCCGCGCGTCGGCGGGCTTGCCTTCAGTCACTGCATATGCCCTTTCGACATTCGGCGGATCATTCAGTTCAGACAATCGCAGCCTGACTTTGTTAAGTTCCGCTTCAATCTCTTCAACCGTGCGCGTCGAAGCTTCGCCCGCGTATCGGTTGCGGTCGTCGTGATCTTCCTCGATCAGTTTGCCTTCCGCAATAATGCGGCCCAACTGATCCGTCTGGACGGTCTTGCCGGCCTTCTCGGCCAGGATTTCCGCCGATGTTTCCCTCTCGCGCTGTCTGCCGCGCACGAAGCCGCGCTCGACATGCAACGCCTCAACCTTTAATTGCAGATCGCGCACCTCGGTCTGATACTTCTCTAACTGCTCCGCTTCCTTACCCGCCGCCAGCGGGATCAGGCTGTGCGGACGTCTGTAAATCTCGGTGCCCGGAAAAGCGTAGCGCGTGCTTTTGAAGACGCCGTAGAGCGCGTAATAGTCCTTCTGAGGAATCGGATCGAACTTGTGATCGTGGCACCGCGCGCAGTTTATGCTCAGACCGAGGAAGGCCTTGCCAAGGTTGTCGATCGTGTCATCAATCATCAGGTTGTCATCCACATCGCGTGAACCGAAACGGCGCGATACGGCGATGTACCCGGTAGCGATGATCTTTTCGTTCCTTTCCGCCTGCGATGCGGCGGGCAACAAATCACCGGCGATTTGTTCGCGAATGAATTGATCGTACGGCTTGTCCCGATTGAAAGCCTCAATCACATAGTTGCGGTATTTGTAGCCTGACGGCACGGGAAAATCTGAATTGCATCCGGCGGTGTCGGCGTAACGCACCAGATCAAGCCAATGCCGTCCCCACTTTTCGCCGTATCCCGCACCGGCCAGCAGCCGGTCAATTACCTTTTCAAACGCGTTCGGCGAATTGTCGTTGAGGAAAACATCAACTTCACGCGGCGTCGGCGGCATGCCCGTCAAATCGAATGTCGCGCGACGTATCAGCGTAAGCTTGTCGGCGTCGGAAGCAGGCGCGAGACTCTTTTCTTCCAGTTTGGCGAGAATGAAGTTGTCTATCGGCGATCTCACCCACGCCTGATTTTTGACGGACGGAACCGTCGCTTGTTTGAGCGGTTGAAACGACCAGAACTTTCCGGCTTCGTCGAAGTCATATGGCTCCGCTCGAGGAGAGGAGGCGGTTTCATTCCCGCCGTCGCGCGGATCAGGCGCGCCCATTCTGATCCACGCCTCGAAATCGCTGATGACGGCATCAGGCAGCCGACCGCCCATGGGCATCTGCAGTTTCGGGTCGACGTAGCGAATCGCTCTGATGAGCAGACTCTTTTCCGGATCGCCGGGAAAAACGGCCGGCTCGCCCGAAGCTCCGCCTTTGAGCATTCCCGCGCGGGTATCGAGCCGCAATCCGCCCGCAGGCGTTTTCGCCTGCTCGCTGTGGCATCGGTAACAATGGTTTGCGAGCGCCGGGCGAATCTTAAGCTCGAAAAAGTCAACGCCGGCTTTTGATAATTCTGAGGCTGGAGACTGCTGGGCGTTTATGGCTGCGATGCCGGGCAAACAAAACAGCGCACTTGCCGCCAGCGCAAGGCTGCGCTTGAGAATGCGGTCAAGATCATACCCTCCGTTTGCTCCGTTCGTCCCCCTCGCTCCGCATTCCTTATTCTCTCTCACGATGTGCGCCGATCCTTTGAGCACCAACTACAAATGAGTACCAACTCAGACCCTGAACCCCATTGATGCGCCGCGAATCTACTACATAAAAATGCATTGAGATATAAGGATCAAATCAAATATTATAAGGATCGTATCATTTAAACCGATCCACAGCAGATTGCTGCAAAGCGGGAGACAGCAGGAGAGATATCCGGAATTTTCGCTTCATTCCGTTTGTTGTTATCTCTTACGTCCCAATGTCACGACTAAACCGGGAAAACGCCTTTTCACTGATTGAGCCCCAGATCAACGCTCAAGGGATCCACGTTTGGCCGTTCGATCCCGCGTTCCCCCTGGATGTGCGTTTCTACAGGTGGGACAAACATCATCACATCAGGATGAATCGTCACGACTATTTCGAGATTTTTTACCTGCAGGCGGGCGAACTTGTCTGCCGCATTCAGGATCGCGAGCAAAGAATGCGCAGCGGCGACCTGGCCGTGATCAACAGCACGCAATACCACACCATACAACTACCTGAAAAACCAAAGACCTCCCGCCAGGTCAGAGCCGCAGCGCTGTATTTCCTGCCGGAATTGCTGCACGCATCCGACGCATCGGGGGACAACCTCGAGTACCTGACGCCGTTCCTTATGCAAGACGCAGGCTTTCCGCACATCATCAAAAGCAGTACGGGAATCCCGGCGCAGGTTTTCGACGAAATCAAACGCATTCATAAAGCAATGCCTGCGCTCTCGACGCGAACCCGCCTCACTATAAAGACGTATCTGAAAATGATACTCATCCTGCTGATCAATCATTACGCCGATTGTGAAGGAACGGTGCAGACCTTCTCTCGAAAGCAGCGAGCAATCGAACAACTCGCCCCGCTGTTCGACTTTCTGGAAACGAATTACAAAGAACCTGTCTCGGTGGCCAGAGCAGCAGCGCTTCTTCACCTGAGCGAATCGCACTTCATGCGGCTCTTCAAACAGGTAACCGGACAATCCTTCGTCAGGTATCTAAATCATTTCCGGGTAGCCAAGGCGGAGCGTTTGCTCGCGACGACGGAGCTCTCGGTCGCCGAAGTCAGTCAGGCGGTGGGCTTTTGCGATCAGAGTTATTTCGGGCTGGTATTTCGCAGCCTGGTTCACATCACTCCGCTGCAGTACAAACGACAGTACAGCGCTCGATGACGGAACAAACGAAAACAGACTGAACATACGGAAATAACCCGCGCCGGGCTCTATTCCGTATGTTCAGTCTGTTTCCGTTTGTTCCGTCATCTCAAACCAGGAAGAGCATCTCGCGATACTTGGGCAGCGGCCACAGCGTATCGTCGATGGTGTTTTCCAGTTTGTCGCACGCCTCGCGCACTACGGCCATCGCATCCGAAACCGGGTAGGCAAGCGCCGTGGCTTTTTTGTCCAGATCCTCGCCCTCGGCCGCTTCGACCTCGGCTTCGAGTTTTGCAAGCGCCGTTTTCAGATCCGCAATCAGACCGGCAACCTGCTCTACTTCGGCGATCTGCGCGCCGAGCAGGTCTCCGCTCACGCCTATGGCCTTGAGCGAACCCACGGATGAGGCGAGCAGCGCCTGATGTTTGTAGGCCGCGGGCAGCACCATCGTCGCGGCAAGCTCCTGCATAGCCGCGATCTCGATTTCCAGATCCTTGATGTAACGCTCGGTTTCCAGATGATAACGCGATTCGAGTTCGTCTACCGAATATACGCCCGCCTTTGTAAACAACTCGCGCGCGGCATCGGTCTGGAGTTGCGCGAGAGCCTCGGGAGTCTTGCGCAGGTTGGGCAGTCCGCGCCGCTCGGCCTCGACTACCCACTCCTCGGCGTAGTTGTTACCCTCAAAGCGAACCGCTCTGGTTTCAATCACCCACTCGCGCACGACTTCGATTACGGCCTTGTCCAGAGCCTCGCCCGCCGAGATTCTGCCCTCTATGGCATCGGCGATCTCGCCGAGCGCCTCGCCCACGGCGGCGTTGAGCGTGGCCATAGGCGTTGCGGTCGAGGCCGAAGACGGCACGGCGCGAAACTCGAATTTGTTGCCCGTGAAGGCGAACGGAGAGGTGCGGTTGCGGTCGGTGTTGTCCCTTGCGATTTCGGGGAGCTTCGCAATGCCGAGATTGATTACCTGTCTTTCGGTCGTAGCGCCGCGCAGGTCGCCGGCTTCGATCGAGTCCAGAACCTTCGTCAGCGCGTCGCCGAGAAAGGCCGAAATGATCGCGGGCGGCGCTTCGTTGGCGCCCAGACGGTGATCGTTGCCCGAACTCGCAATCGAGGCGCGCAGCAATCCCGAGTGTTTGTATACGCCCTTGAGCGTCGCCATCAAACATACCAGAAATTGCAGGTTTTCAGACGGCGTGGCGCCCGGATCGAGCAGGTTTTCACCGTCCGAAGTCGCCATAGACCAGTTGTTGTGCTTGCCGCTGCCGTTTATCCCGGCAAACGGTTTTTCGTGAATCAGAAAAGCCAGGTTGTGCCTTCGCGCTACGCGCCGCAGCATCTCCATAGTCAACTGATTGTGATCCGTTGCGACGCTCACGAGTTCAAAAACCGGCGCCGTTTCGTACTGGCTCGGCGCCACTTCGTTGTGGCGCGTCTTGACCGGCACGCCGAGCTTGAACAGTTCGTGCTCGAATTCCTGCATGAAGGCCAGCACCCTCGACTTGATGCTGCCGAAATACTGGTCTTCGAGCTCCTGCCCCTTCGGCGGCTTCGCCCCGATGAGCGTGCGCCCCGCAGCGACCAGATCCGGACGCAGCGAATAAAACGCATCGTCTATCAGAAAATACTCCTGCTCCGGCCCGAGCGTCGCCTCTACGTGATCCGGCGTCTTGCCGAACAATTTCAGCACCCGCAGCGCATTGCGGCTCAGGTATTCAACCGAACGCAGAAGCGGCGTCTTTTTGTCGAGCGCCTGCCCGTGATAGGAGATAAACACCGACGGTATGCACAGCGTCTTTCCGTTGGTCGACTCCATGATGAAAATCGGAGTGTTCGGGTCCCAGGCCGTGTAGCCCCGAGCCTCGAACGTAGCGCGCATTCCGCCCGACGGAAAACTCGATGCGTCGGGCTCGCTCTGCACCAGTTGCGAGGCCGAAAACCGCTCTATCGGCTGCCCGTCGCCGTCTATCGTAAGAAATGTATCGTGCTTCTCGGCCGTTATACCCGTGTTGGGCTGAAACCAGTGACAGTAATGCGTCGCGCCCTTCTCTATGGCCCACTCCTTCACCGCGTGCGCCACGGCCGCCGCTATGCTCTGATCCAGTACGTGCCCGTTGTTCATCGTCTTGACGAGCGACTTGTGCACGTCCTTCGGCAGCTTCTCCGCCATTACCTTGGCGTTGAACGTGTTGCAGCCGAAATAGTCCGATACCTTCAACCCGTTGGAGATCCTGCGCGGAACCCGCCGGCTGATCTCCGCTATCGCCCATAACCGCCCCTGATTTCCCTGTTGTGCTGTGCTCATATACTCTCCCGATTCGGATTTTTCCCCTCACCCCCGCCTCACGGGGACAAAGGGTCGTATTTCTCAACTCTAAAATGACGTATTTCTCGCGCATCGACGGCAGATGCCTCTACCGCCGGCTTTAGGTTCCCTCCCTTGCAACTCGCAAGCCATACCCCATTCGCTCCACCTAAACCCAACTGCCGTATACACAAAATCCCCCTCCACGCCCTCTCCAACACATTCACTGCACGCTGCAAAATTGTAGCAATAGAGCCAATCTCCAACACTTTTGTCGGAAGGAGAGGAAAACCGCGGAAAGCGCGAAAAACAGGGCGACGGCGGATCTTTTTGGTAAATTTCGGGGCCTCGTTCAGGCGGTTTCCTCATACGCGGAAGCGGCGGCAGTCGATGCCGTATTTTTTGACCTTGTAGCCGAGTATGCGTTCGGTGGTATCGAGGAGTCGGGCTGCGCGGGCGCGGTTGCCGCGCGTGGTTTTGAGAGCGTCCATGATGAGGTCGCGTTCGAAGGCCTCGACTGCGTGGTCGAGGCTGGTGCGCGTGACGGTGCCGGAGCCCTCGGCGGTTTGCAGCGTGGGGGGCAGGTGATAGCCGTGTATGACGTTGCCCTCGCAGACGAGCGTGGCGCGTTCAATCACGTTTTCGAGTTCGCGCACGTTGCCCGGCCAGTGATAGCTCATCAGCATATCGATTGCCGGAGTGGATATGCGCTTGATGCGTTTGCCGTTCTGCCGGCTGTACTTTTCCAGGAAGTGATCGGCGAGCAGCAGTATGTCGGTCTTGCGCTCGCGCATCGGCGGCAGGTAAAGCGAGAAGACGTTCAACCGGTAATAAAGATCCGAGCGGAAGCGCCCGTCCTGCACCGCTGTTTCAAGATTCACGTTCGTAGCTGCGATCAGGCGCACGTTGACGCGTATGGTTTCGGTCCCGCCCACGCGCTCGAATTCGCGCTCCTGAAGCACGCGCAGCAGCTTTACCTGGAGCGCGGGCGAAAGATCTCCGATTTCGTCCAGAAACAGCGTGCCGCCCTCGGCGAGTTCAAAACGCCCGCGCTTGCGCGCAAGCGCTCCGGTAAACGCGCCCTTCTCGTGCCCGAACAGCTCCGATTCGATCAGCGACTCGGGCAGGGCCGCGCAATTCACCTTGATGAAAGGCTTAGATGCGCGCGGGCTGCTGTAATGAATCGCGTGGGCTACGAGTTCCTTGCCCGTGCCCGACTCGCCGCGTATGAGTATCGTCGTTCCGGTAGAGGCTACCTGCGCGATCTGTTCGTAGACCTCGCGCATCTCCTTGCTCGTACCGATTATGTTGCGGAAGTCGTACTTCTGCTGCAGCTCGCGCTTCAGGTTCGTGTTCTCATCGACGAGCTGCGCTTTTTCCGCCTCTACCATCTGCGCCAGCCGCAGCCCCTGCGCCAGCATCGACGCCACGATCGCAAGCAGCTTCAACTCATCCTCGAACTGCCGGTTCTGCCTGAACGGATAAAGAATCGAGAGCGCCCCTATGGTCTTGCGCCGGTCCTTGATCGGCACGCATATGAACGATTCCTCGCCGTTTGTGCGCCGCCGCGTACGGTTCAGAAACAGCGGCTCCCGGCTCACCTGCGGCACCACTATGGGCTTGCCCGAAGAAACCACCTTCCCCGTAATTCCCTCGTCCACACGGTAACGCCCGCGCTGGCGCTCGCCCTCGCTCATGCCGTGCGCGTACTGTATCGAAAGATCTCCGCCCGCTTCCAGAAGCGCTATCGACCCGCGCTTCATCCCCAGTTCCCGGTCCAGTATCTCCAGCACGCGCTCCATCGCTACGTGCAGATCCAACGTCGATCCGAGCGCCTGACTCACGTCGAGCAACGCCGTAAGCCGGCGAATCTGCGTCGCCTTTTCTTCCATATCCTTCCCGTCCTTCTCCTGCCGCCGGTTATCTGAATCACTCCACACGACTTCGGGACATCAGAGATAACGGAACATACGAAATAAGACGGAAACTACGAAAATAGTCGACTTTTCCATAATTTTCGTTTTATTTCGTTTATTCCGTTATCTCTCTTCCTGATTTAGTGGAATGAATCATTCTCACGAAATTGTCATCCAAGTCGGGGAAGATAACATTTTTGTCGGGTGAATAAAAGAGAACCTGGAAATCCCGGAAACATCATTTTTCCTTACGCGCATTCCGCGGTCGCTTTATTCTCCTGCGCGGGGAATACTCCGGTCTGGGTGGAGAGCGTCAATTGACTTTGAGAACTACGAAGGTGAAGTCGTCGTGTTGCGGGGCGTCGGCGGTCCAGACGTTGAGGCTTTCGACGAGGCGGTTGCGCACTTCGGCTGCGGGCAGGTGCGAGAAGGATTCGAGCAGCCCCTGAAGGCGCGCTTCGCCGAACTCCTCGCCCGCGGTATTCATCGCCTCGGTAACGCCGTCGGTGAATGCGACGAGCAGATCGCCGCTCTGGAGTTCGAGCGTTTCCTCGTCGTAGGGTGTGGCTTCAAAAAGTCCGATGAAAAGGCCGCCCGTAGAGAGTTGCCGGCAATGCGCCGAACCGTTTCCGTTGCGGCGCAGCAGCATCGGCGGGTTATGGCCCGCGTTGACGTAAGACAGCCGGCGCGTGGTTTCGTCAAACCGGGCGAAGAAAAACGTCACATAAGTAGCGCCCCCGGTCGAGGCGCACAGCAAACGGTTGAGATTCGCCACGAGTTCGCCGAGCGAACGCGAAAACGGCGAGCCTTCGAGCGCCATCGTCTGGCTGCGCAGCGACGCCTGCACGCTCGACATCACGAGCGCAGCCGAAATGCCCTTGCCCGCCACGTCGGCTATGGCTATCGCCGTTTGCTGAGGGCCGAGAGAGAGAAAATCGTAGTAATCACCGCCCACGCCGCGCGCGGGCCGGCAGTAACCGGCCAGGTCCAGATGCGGCGAATCGGGAGCGCATTCTGGAAACAGCCGCTGCTGCACCTGCGCGGCAAGCGCCAGTTCCCGGCGCAATTGCTCCTCTCCGACCATCCTTTCGATGAGCTTCGAGTTCTCGATCACAAGCGCTAGCTGCCCCGCTACCGACATCAACATTTCCTTGTCGGCGTCGGAGTAGGCGTGCAGCCGCGGGCCGAGTGCGAGTATCCCTATGAGTTTCTCCTTGATCCGGATCTGCACAAGCAGGCGCGCCCTTACGCGTTCGAGCGCCGACTGTTCGCGCTCGCGGGCCTTGCGCGCGGATGCCGACGCCCGGTCGAGCGCCCGCCGCCAGGCTGTGAAATCCTCCGCCTCCAGCACAAGCGGTTGCGCCATATGCTGAAGGCGCTTGACCACGAATGCATCAGCGGCAAGCACCGGCATTTCGCCGCCCTCGCGCCCACCCTCGCCGTTCACTACCTCGTATAATGGCGGCTCTGCGATGCGGCAACGGAACCGCCCCGTAGCATCGTCGCGCACGAATATCGATGCGGTATCGGCTTCGAGTTCATCTCCTATTCGCTCCACAATCGACCGGTAAAGATGATCGATGTCCGTCGCTGCGCGCGCCTCCTGCCCAAGATCGAACAGTATCCGCCGCTCGTCATAAACCGGAGGCGCAAACCTTCGTTCGAGCGCAGGCGCTACCCACCGCCTGACCGCCATATGAGCCGCCGCCGCAAGCCCCAGCAACAGCACGGCCGCCCCCAGATCCGCGCGAGCCCCGAATCCGTCTATCCACGCCGCGCGCCGCCCCGTCAGGCAATACGCAAACATTACGGCATAGACTGCAAGTTCCGCGATGAGCACAATTCGCGTCACGCCGATGGTTTGCCGCGCGTAGCGCAATCGCCGCAGCAGCCGGCTGAATTTCGGAATGTGGAATTGCGGCAGTATTCGCATCTCAACCAGTCGGGAAAACAGACCGCGGAAAACCTGGCGCGGAAGGCGCGGAAAGATTTTTCGTCTTTCCGTGATTTCTGCGCCTTTTTTTCAGTGTATTCCGCGGTTTCTCTTCATTCTCAGCCAATCACTCGCTTCGCAGCGCAATCATCGGATCGACCCGCGTAGCCCGCCGCGCAGGGACATAACACGCAAGCAGCGCCACGCACGTCAATGCTGCAACCATCACGGCGTAGGTTAACGGATCGCTCGCGCTTACGCCGTAGAGCAGGCTCCCGATCAACTGCGCAAGCCCCATCGAGGCGCCCAGCCCGATGGCGATCCCTATGCCCGTAAGCATCGCTCCCTGACCTACTATCAGCTTGACTATGTCGCGACGTTCGGCGCCGAGCGCCATACGTATGCCTATTTCGCGCGTGCTCTGCGAAACCGTATACGACATCACGCCGTAGATCCCCACCGCCGCAAGCACCATTGCAAGCGCTGCAAAAAGCCCCAGCAGCAGCATATTCAGGCGTCTGTCTGCAACGGCAAGGCCGAGTACATCCTCCATCGTGCGCACGCTGTAGACGGGCTGCGCCGGATCGAGTTCGCGCACCGCGCCGCGCACCGAGCCCGCAAGCGCCAGGGGGTCGCCCTGCGCGCGCACGACAAATCCCGCGCTCTGCACCATCGCGCCCGCCTGCGCATACGGCAGATACAATTCGGGCCGCGCCGCTGCGGTCAGTCCCGATTGTCTGACATCGCCCACCACGCCCACAATCGTCGTCCAGTCGGAAACGCCGGAATTCATTCGCTTGCCTACGGCGTCCTCATCCGGAAAAAGCGCGCGCGCAAGCGCGCTGTTGATTATCACAGCGGGCGCGGCGCCGGCCTGATCCGCCGCGTTGAAAAACCGCCCCGCAATGAGCGGCACGCCGAGCGCGCGGAAATAATCCGGGCTGACTGCGCGGTATTCGACAAGCGGCGACTGTCCCGGCGCAAATTCGGGACGCCCCTCTACATTGACATCCCCGTTGAACCCCGACTGCACGAGCGGCAGCATGTTGATCATTCCGGCGGCTTCCACTCCCGGCAGCGCAGCAATGCGTTCGAGCAGTCCGCGATGAAAGGCGACGATCGATTCCTGCGCCGGGTATTTCGACTCCGGCAGCGTCAATCGCAGCGTCAGCACGCCTTTTGCCTGCATTCCGGTATCGAGCCGCTGCAACTGCTGGAAGCTGCGAATCAGCAGACCCGCGCCGGCCAGAAGCACGAGTGCAAGCGCGATTTCCGCCACTACGAGCGCCTTGCGCAAACTTCCGTGACGCGGCCCGTCCCCACTGCGTCCGCCCTCCTTCAGATCCTCGTGCAGATCCGTACGCGACACGCGCAATGCGGGCGCAAGCCCGAAAGCGATCCCGGTCAGAAGCGATACAATGAACGTGAACACGACTACGCGCGCGTCGAGCGCGACTTCGCCCGCGCGCGGCAGAAAGCCGATCGCCCATACCATCAGCAGATCGACGCCCCATTTGCCTATGGCAAGGCCGAGCAAACCGCCGAACCCGGACAGCACGAGACTCTCGGTAAGAAACTGGAATACGAGGCGCGAGCGGCCGGCGCCGAGCGCTGCGCGTATTGCCAGTTCACGGCGTCTGCCCGCAGCGCGCGCAAGCAGCAGGTTCGCCACGTTGACGCAGGCAATCAGCAGGACGAAAAACACCGCGCCTGAGAGCATCAGCAGCCCCTGCCGCGATCCGCCTGTTACGCCCTCCTTGAGCCGTTCTATGCGCACGCTGCGGCCCGATTGCTGCTGCGGATACTGCTCTTCTATGCGCCGCGCTATGGATTTCATCTGCTCGTCGGCCTGATCGAGAGTTGCATCCGCGCCCAGCCGGGCTACGACCAGAAACGCATGATTGCCGCGATTCGCCTCCTGATTCTGCGTATACACAAGCGGCGTCCAGATTTCGGTCGTCTCGGACGGAAAGCGGAAGCCCGCAGGCATTACGCCTATGACCGCAGCAGCCTCGCCGCCGATCTGAATTTCGCGTCCTATGATGGAGGGATCGGCGGCGTAATTGCGCCGCCACAGCCGGTCGCTCAGCACCGCTACGCGCGCCGATCCTGCTGTGTCTTCGCCGCCTTCGAACCATCGTCCGAGCTGCGGCGCTACGCCCATCGTCGCAAAGAAATTCGATGAAACGGCGGCCCCCACAACTCGTTCGGGGCTTTCCATACCCGACAGATTGACGTTGCGAAACGAGTATGCGGCGATTGAGGAGAATACCGTATTCTGCTCGCGCCAGTCCTTGATGTTCGGCGCCGAGACCGAGCCCCAGCCCGCGGGCGGGAACGTCTCCCAGAGGCGGACGAGTTTTTCCGGTTCGGGATATGGCAGCGGCCTGAGCAAGACCGCATCCACTACGCTGAAAATGGCGCTGTTGGCGCCGATGCCGAGTCCGAGCGTAAGCACGGCGACGAGTGTGAATCCGGGACGCTTGCGCAGCGTCCTCAATGCAAATCGCAGATCCTGCAGGAATCGGCCCACGGGCGAATGTCTCCTCTCCGGTTTTCTTCAATCGCCTGTTGGTGTCGATAACGACGGGAAGGTTGCAGAAAGTTCGGAAGAAGATGCCGGCAGGTCAGGGGAGGATCGAATCTCGCTTCGTGTGCGCGGGCGAGACGCGCGAAAAAGAGAGATAACGAAACAAACGAAATCAAACGAAAATTACGGGAAATGTGAATATTTCCGTAGTTTCCGTCTTTTTTCGTTTGTTCCGTTTATTCCGCGGGTTATCTACTCGACGCGATAATTCGGCGCTTCCTTCGTAATAACCACGTCATGAACGTGCGATTCCTTGAGGCTCGCCGACGTAATCTTCATAAAACGCGCCCGCTCCTGCAAATCCCGCATCGTACGGCAGCCGGTATAACCCATACCCGAGCGCAACCCGCCCACAAGCTGACCTACGAGCGCCGCGAGCGATCCCTTGTAAGTTACCCGGCCCTCGATGCCTTCGGGCACGAGTTTGCTGTCCGTATCTTCGCTCTCCTGCCCGTAGCGGTCCTTGCTGCCCTGCTTCATCGCAGCGAGCGATCCCATACCTCGGTAGGTTTTGAAGTTCCGCCCCTGATACAGGATGATCTCGCCCGGAGCCTCATCCGTGCCGGCAAGCAGCGAGCCGATCATAACGACATCGGCTCCGGCCGCAACCGCCTTGGTTATATCGCCGGAATACTTGATGCCGCCGTCGGCTATGATCGGCACGTTGCTGCCGCGCGCGGCCCGCGAGCATTCGGCGATCGCCGTTATCTGCGGCACTCCGGCGCCGCTCACCACTCTCGTGGTGCAGATCGAGCCCGGCCCCATGCCTACCTTGATTGCGTCCACTCCGGCTTCGATGAGCGCCCTTGCGCCCTCGGCCGTCGCCACGTTGCCCGCTATCAACTGAACCTCGGGGAAGCGATGTTTTACCTGTCTGACGGCGTCTATTACGCGCGAGGTATGGCCGTGCGCGGTGTCTACAGCCAGCACATCCACGCGCGCTCTGACCAGTTCCGCAGCGCGCTCGATGTAATCGCCCGTCGCGCCTATTGCGGCCGCGCAGCGCAAGCGCCCGATTTCGTCCTTCGCCGCGTGCGGATACTTGATGGCTTTCTGAATGTCCTTGACCGTAATCAATCCCTTGAGGTGGTAGTTGTCGTCGACTACGAGCAGTTTTTCCACCTTGTGACGCTGCAATATGCCCTCGGCTTCGCGCAGCGTAGTGCCCACGGGCACGGTGATGAGATTGTCTTTGGTCATCACCTCGGATACGGGCAGGTCGAGGCGCGTCTCAAAACGCAGATCCCGGTTTGTAAGAATGCCCAGCAGTCTGCCGTCCGAAGCTATGATCGGTACGCCCGAGATCTTGAACCGGCGCATAAGGTCGTGCGCGTCGCGGATCAGGCGGTCGGGTCCGATTGTCACCGGATCTACGATCATACCGGATTCGGAGCGCTTCACCTTGTCGACTTCGTCGCGCTGCGCCTCGATCGACAGGTTCTTGTGAATGACGCCGATGCCGCCCTGCTGCGCGATGGCTATGGCCATAGGACTTTCGGTGACCGTATCCATAGCGGCGCTCATTATTGGTATGTTCAGGGCGATGGCGCGCGTCAATCGCGTCTGGGTATCGGTTTCGGTCGGCAAAACGTCGGAGTAAGCCGGAAGGAGCAGGACATCGTCGAAGGTCAGCCCGTCGATCAGGTTTTCAGTCATCATGATAAATCCCCGTATTAAACGCGGAAAACGCGGAATCAATCAAAGAATGCGCGGAAAAGAACCTGCTTTCCGCGCATTCCGTTTGATTCCGCGTTTTCCGCGTTCTTCATTTTCCCGGAGCAGTGGCGTCCGGTTACTGCCAGTATTCCTGATAGTTCTCCCTTGTGAGAACCGCATTCTTAAGCCTCGTCTTCCCCGTATTCGGTTCGAGTTTCATCGGGCGGCCGTTGAGTTCCGCCGTGAGCGCAAGCACATTGCCGAGGTCCACCATCAGACGATCCGAAGCCGTAAACTCCTGCGCCTCGCCCGAACGAAGTATCTTCGTTACGGGCTGCTGGTCGTCGCTCGTAACCCGCATCCAGCAGTCGCCGTTGCTCGCCACGAGCCGCAACCGCAGGTCCTGCGCCGCTTCGGGCGTGGGCGCCGGAGTCGGCGTAGCGGTCGCGGCGGACTCCGGCGTCGCAGTCGCAACCGGCGAAGGCGTTGCGCCCGTCGCCGCAGCCTGTCCCGCATCTATGCCCGTTGAAGTGGCGTACTGGTATGCGGCGTAGGCTCCGGCCGCAAGGATCATGAATATCAGCGCGGGCAATATGAACCGGCCGGATGAGGAGCGCGGCTCGAAATCTTCCAGATAATTTACCGACGTCTTTTGCGGTTCGGCGCCGCGTTCGCTCATCATCAGATCGTAGCGCGCCGTGATCTGATCTTCGTCGAGCCCCACCTGCCGCGCGTATTTCCGCACAAACGAGCGATTGAATATTCCGCCCGGCAATTGATCGTACTGATCGTTTTCGATCGCCTGCAAAAAGCGCATGCCGATGTGCGTGGCCTGCGAAATCTCGCGCAGATTTATTCCGCGCTCCTCGCGCGCCTGCTTCAGTTCCTGGCCCAGTGATGGCATCTCTCGACTCGGCCCCTCTTACTCTTGATATTCTGTTTGTGTATGCATTGCATGCATCGGGCGCCGGAGGCAACTTTGACGCCCCGAATTAAACACGTATCTTAGGAGAATCAACCCGGACTGTCAATTTTCGCCGCCAGTTCCGCAGCTTCCGTAATCGGCGCTTCGCACTGAAAATTCCTGCATACGTATGCCGTAGCCCGCCCGCCCACGGCCCTGCGCCCGGCAAGCAGCGGGATTGCGCCGACCGCTCCCGGATCATCCGGCGCCGATGCGGCGACGACCCTGTTCGGCATATACCGGCCGTAAACCTCTGCGAGCATTTCGGCCCTTGCAGCATCTTCCCCGTCGCCCACCACGGCGATTTCAAGCGGCGAAGATATATACAGATCCAGCGCGCAAAGCAGCCGTCCGAACGCGCTCGGCGCGCGCAGCATCACTTCGCGCGCAAGCCTGATTGTGCGTTCGGCCAGATCCCTGTAGCGCGCCTCGCCCGTAAAGAGCGACAACCGGAGAAGTACATCCGCTGCAACGGAATTGCCCGCCGGAGTCGCGTTGTCGTAAATCTCCCTGGTGCGCGCAATCAGGGCTTCGTGATCGATGCTCGTAAAGAAAAATCCGCCGTCCGTTTCATCGTGGAAAAACTCGATCATCGTTTCGGCGAGTGCGCGCGCCTCGGTAAACCAGCGAGTCTCGAATGTGGCCTCGTAAAGCGCAAGCAATCCGTCGGCGAAATAGGCGTAATCTTCCAGATAGGCGTTGAGTTTGCTCTCGCCGTCCCGATGCGTGCGCAACAATCTGTCGCCGCGCTTCAGGTTTGCCAGCACGAATTCGGCGTTGCGCACCGCCGCATCGCGGTAGTCCGCGCGCCCGAACGCGTTTGCGGCTTCGGCGAATGCGCGCAGCATAAGACCGTTCCAGGCCGTCAGCATCTTTTCATCCCGCCCGGGTTTGATGCGACGCTCCCGCGCTTCAAACAATACACCGCGTCCGCGCCCTATCGCCGCGCTCATGCGCTCGATATCCACGCCGAGCAGCCGCGCAACGCTCTCCATCTCTACATCCACGTGCAGTATGTTCTTCTCCTCGAAGTTTCCCCCATCAGTCACGTCGTAGTAGCGGCAGAAAAGCGCAGCATCCTCGTCTCCGAGCAGTTCCCGGATTTCTGCGGGAGTCCATACGAAGAACTTCCCTTCTTCGCCCTCGCTGTCGGCGTCCTGCGTGGAATAGAAGCCGCCCCGTGCGTCCGTCATCTCGCGCAGCACGTAATCGAGCGTTTCTTCCGCAATGCGCCTGTAAAGCGGGCGGCCCGTTGCGAGCCACGCCTCGGTGTAGAGGCGCGCAAGCTGTGCATTGTCGTAAAGCATCTTCTCGAAATGCGGTACGAGCCATTTTTCATCCACCGAATAGCGGTGAAATCCGCCGCCGAGCTGGTCGTATATGCCGCCGTGCGCCATTTTGCCGAGCGTAAGTTCGACCGCAGCGAGCGCCGCTCGATCCTGCGTGCGATGATAATGACGCAGCAGAAACGAAAGCGTCATCGAGGGAGGAAACTTGGGTTTGGAGCCGAAACCTCCGTTCACCGGATCGAAACTGCGCATCAATTGCCGCACGCAGGCGTCAAGCGCATCCGGACCCAACTCTTCACTCGACGCCGAAACGGAATTCATCCGGCGCAGTTCGGTGATTACAGCCTGCGCGTTCGAGGTGATCTCGTCGCGGCGCGTATGGTAGGCTTCGGCGATGGAAATCAATACGCGCGGGAATCCGGGAATGCCGTAACGATCCTCGGGCGGGAAATACGTCCCGCCGTAGAAAGGAACCTGATCGGGCGTAAGAAAGACCGTCATCGGCCAGCCGCCGTGCCCGGTCATCATCTGTACGGCGCTCATGTATATGGCGTCGAGGTCGGGGCGCTCCTCGCGATCGACCTTGATGTTGATGAAATTGTCGTTCATCAGCTTCGCAATCGCTTCGTTCTCGAACGATTCGTGCTCCATGACGTGACACCAGTGACAGGCGGAATAACCTATGCTCAGCAGTATCGCCTTATCCTCGGTCCGCGCCCGTTCCAGCGCCTCTTCGCCCCACGGATGCCAGTCCACCGGATTATGAGCGTGCTGCAATAAATAAGGGCTCGTTTCGTGAATGAGGCGGTTGGTGTGTTTATGCTCCGGCATTGAAATGTTTTGATCCTTATTCCGCGTTCCCTGTTTGATCTCACTATCTGTATCATTATCCGCGTGGAATGATTTAAATCAAACCACACGATAAGAGAGAGATAACGGAACAAACGAAAAAAGACCGGAACAGACGGAAATATTCAACTTTTTCGTAATTTTCGTTGCATTTCGTTTGTTCCGTTATCTCTCTCTTATCGTGTGGTTTGATTTAACCACGGAAAGGTAAAATTGACATCAACTTCATGACAAGATTTCGCTGCCTGCTCTTCGATCTCGACGGCACGCTCGTGGATTCGCGCGCCGATATCATTCTTTCCGTAAACCTGATGCTCGGCGAACTCCAACTGCCTCAACAGGCCGACGACCGCATTCTGCGTTTCGTAGGCGAAGGCGCAAGGCTTCTGGTAGAACGCGCTCTAGCGGCCGCTTCAATGCACGCTCCGGGCGAGCGCGAAATCGACCGCGCGCTGGAGGTTTTCCGCCGGCATTATCGCCTACACCTGCTCGACCAAACGCGCCCTTATCCGGAAGTCGAGGAAACGATACTCGAACTTGCGCATATGCCGCTCGCCGTCGTCACAAACAAACCTTACGATTTTACGGTGGAGCTGCTCGAAGGGTTGAAACTCAGCCGGCATTTCACGGCCGTCATCGGCGGCGACAGCCTCAGCGTGCGCAAACCCGCGCCCGACCCGCTGCTGGAAGCCGCGCGGCGGTGCAATCAACCGCCTGAAAATTGCCTGATGATCGGAGATACGCGGATAGATATCGAAGCAGGCCGCGCCGCCGGCATCACTACCTGCGGATTTACCGCAGGTTTCCGCGGACGCGAGGAACTCGAAGCCGCGGGCGCAGACCTGCTCATAGACCGCTTCGGACAGTTGCGGGAAATCGCGGGGCTGTAAGAATTCTTACTGCGCCGGCGCAGTCAGCTTCTTTATCACCATCCAGATGATGTAAATCGCTCCGGCGAAAACCGCTACCTTGATGGCCAGACCGAGCAGCCCGAAAACCGTGCCGAGCAGACTCAGTGCGATCATACCCGCTACGGCCACAACCACGAGCGCTACGATAACGAAAATTACATTGCCCACCACGTTTGTCATAGAGGATGTCTCCTTTCGCGTCTGCTGAACCGATATACGCGCATCGGTACGCAAGTGTTTCACGAAAACTTGAGATTTGACGCTCTCCACCTAAGCCTGTCGGCTTTGTGTGAAGTATTCCCGGCGCAGGAAGATAAATTCTGCCATACGCGTTACGGGCGGCTGAAACTGAAGCCGGGATTTTGAGTCAGGAAGTGTACAGGCGCCGAGCACTCTGGAGCAGACCCGATCCGGCTTATACAGTCTGTATAAGATCA
>JAHBSF010000041.1 GCA_019639255.1 Acidobacteriota bacterium
TGGGAATACTTTTCCTTATTCACGGTAACTATGGATGCCAACGCTCGCATCAACTGGGTAGCGATCGGGGGCGGTACGGGACTCTCGACGCTGCTTTCGGGGCTGCGACCGCATCTTTTGCACCTGCCCCCCGACGGCGCATCACCCGTATCGCTCGCTGCAATCGTCACGGTATCGGACAATGGAAAGAGTTCGGGCCGGCTGCGCGGAGAATTTCGGGTGCTGCCGCCGGGCGATGTGCGCAACTGTCTCGTAGCGCTTGCCGACGATTCCCTGCCGATGACGCGCCTGTTCCGTCATCGTTTTCCCGGCGCGGGCGAAGTCGGCGGGCACTCGCTCGGGAATCTGGTGCTTCTGGCGCTCAATCAGATGAACGGCAATTTTCTGACCGCGATAGACCAGGCGCGCGCGCTGCTCGGCATAAAGGCGCGGGTACTTCCATCGACGCTCGATCAGGTGGATCTCGTAGCAAGGATCGACGGCCGGAGCGTGCGCGGGCAGGTAGCCATCAAGTCGCAGAATGCGCCGATTCGGGAACTTGCGCTTGCCCCCCCCGACGTAAAAGCGCTCCCGCAGGCCGTAGAAGCCATACTCGCTGCGGATCTGATCACACTGGGTCCCGGTTCGCTTTTTACTAGCGTAGTTTCCAACCTGCTGATCCCCGACATCCGCGCTGCCGTTGCAGAATCCCGTGCGAGGAAAATCTACATCTGCAACGTAATGACCGAGTATGATGAAACCCATGGGATGTCGGCGGTCGATCACGTTGTGGAACTGCTCCGGTACGCACCGGATCTGGAGCTTGATGCGGCGCTTTTTAATTCCGCGCCGATTTCTTCTGAGATGTGCGAGAGGTATGCGGCGGAGCGCGCCGTAGCTCTTGCGCCGCCCGAAGCAGACCGGTTGCCCGGTCGCGGCACGCGGTTGATTTCCGTACCGCTTGCTTCGGAAGAGCGCTTCGTGCGGCACGATCCGGCGCGATTGAGCCGGGCGATAATCGATGTTTTTCGTAAGTGCTGAGTGCTGTATAGGAGGAAAGAGAAATAACGGAATAAACGAAATGAAACGAAAATCACGGAAAAGTTGAATATTTTCGTCTGTTCTGTCTAATTTCGTTTGTTCCGTTATCTCTCTTTCCTCCTATACAGCACTCAGTACATTTCCAGTAGAGGCCAACAGTGAGCGAACCAATTCACGTTCTTATTCTGGCTGCGGGATTAGGCACGCGCATGAAGAGCGATCTTGCGAAGGTGCGACACCGGCTCGGCGGGCGCACGCTGCTTGCACACGTTTTGCGTTCTGCGGCGGCGCTCGATCCGGCAAGCATCATCGTAGTCGTGGGGCATCAGGCCGAGGCGGTCGAAAGCGATGCTCGCGCAGCGCTCGCCGATACTCCGCTCGCCGGGCGGTTGCGCTTTGCGCTTCAGGCCGAGCAGCGCGGCACGGGGCACGCCGTAATGAGCGCGCGCAATGAATTCGCAGGCGCAGACGGATCATTGCTTGTACTTTACGGCGATGTACCGCTCGTGCGCCCATCCACGCTGCAACGCCTGACCGATGCCCATACAAAAGGCGGGCATTCTGCAACGCTGCTCACAACCGAACTTGATGATCCGCACGGGTACGGGCGCATAATCCGCGACGCGCACGGGCAGTTCCTGCGCATAGTCGAAGAAAAGGACTGCTCGCCCGACGAGCGCGCGATCAATGAAATCAACCCGGGGTTTTACTGCTTCCGCATAGCGGAACTTACGGCAGCGCTCGACCGGCTGACCACGGCAAACGCGCAGGGCGAATACTATTTGACCGACGCGCCGGAACTGATCGCCCGCGACGGCGGCGGCATCGGAACGCTTCTTCACCGGGACGCAGCGGAATTAAACGGCATCAATACGCGAGCCGAACTTGCAGCAGCGTGGAAGCGCTTGAGGCGCGAAATCCTGGATCGCCTGATGAATGAAGGAGTGACGATAGAAGATCCGGATTCAACCTACATCGACGACGGCGTAGAAATCGGCCGCGATACGGTCATACACCCACAGGTTATTATCGAGGGGCGATCGCGCATAGGCGCCGGTTGCGAGATTCACTCCTGGTCGCGCCTCGTCAACGCCGATATCGGCGACGAATGCCGGGTACTGAACGGGTGCGTGATCGTAGACAGCAGGCTTGAGGGAAAGAACTCAGCCGGACCCTACGCGCATCTGCGAATGGGCGCCAATCTCGCGCCGGAAGCCGTAGTGGGAAATTTCGTAGAGGTGAAGAAATCGCGGCTCGGGCGCCGCACGAAATCCATGCACCTGACCTATCTCGGCGACGCCACGCTCGGCGACCGAGTCAATATCGGCGCCGGAACCGTTACGTGCAATTACGACGGGAAACGAAAGCACGAAACGCATATCGAGGATGATGTAAAGATCGGGTCGGATACGATGCTCGTAGCGCCGGTGCGAGTGGGGCGCGGTTCGGTATCGGGCGCCGGATCGGTGATCATCGAGGATGTGCCGCCGGATTCGCTCGTCGCCGGCGTTCCGGCGCGTGTAAAAAAGAAACTGAAACAGAAGGCGGAAGGCGCGCAGTAACGCGTAATTCACGAAACTTAAAGATGTGTGGAATAGTTGGCTATGTGGGCGACAGGGACGCTGTCGCGTTAATCATTGAAGGGCTGAAGAGGCTTGAATACCGGGGTTACGATTCGGCAGGCGTCGCCGTGGTCGATGAGGCGCAACGGCTTCACGTAAGGCGCGCAAGCGGAAAGCTGCGTAACCTGCAAGACGTGCTACTGAAACAGCCGATCAGGGGTGATTACGCCGTAGGACAGACGCGCTGGGCCACGCATGGGAGACCGACCGAAGAGAACGCGCATCCGCACCGCGACTGCACGGGCCGCATCGTAGTCGTTCATAACGGCATCATCGAAAACTACCTCCAGCTCAAGCGCGATCTTCAGAGCCAGGGGCACCGCTTTCAGACCGAAACAGATACGGAAGTCATTGCGCATCTGATCGAGCGCGAGAGGTCGCTCGGCCTGGGTTTCGCAGAGGCGTTCCGCTGCGCGCTCGCACACCTTCGCGGCCTGTACGCAGTTGCGGCGATCTCGGCCGACGACCCGCACCGGATTGCGGCTGCGCGCCTCGGGCCTCCGCTAATCATCGGTGTGGGTGAAAACGAGGCGTTCGTGGCCTCGGACATACCGGCGATTCTGCCTTACACACGCGAGATGATTTTCCTCGACGACGGAGACACGGCGGTACTCGACCGCGGCGGAGTTGAAATCTGCAATGCTGCGGGCGAGCGTGCGCAACCGCGCCTGCAGCACATCACGTGGGATCCGATTCAGGCGGAAAAGGGCGGCTACAGGCATTTCATGCTGAAGGAAATCTTCGAGCAGCCTCGCGCCGTTCGCGACACCGTTCAGGGCCGGATATCGCTCGAGCCCGGCCGTGTTTTTCTCGATGAAACTGGAATTACGCCCGATGATTTCCGGCGCTTTACCGACATCAAGATCGCCGCCTGCGGCACGGCGTGGCACGCCGGCCTGATTGCAAAGTACCTGATTGAACAACTCGCGCGTGTTCCCGTAGAGGTCGATTACGCATCGGAGTTTCGATACCGCCGCCCGATCCTCACCGATCGCACGCTTGCAGTCGTGATTTCGCAATCGGGTGAAACGGCCGACACCCTTGCGGCGCTGCGCGAGGCCCGGACGCAGGGCGCGCGCACGCTCGCCGTATGCAACGTGCCCGGCGCGATGATGACGCGCGAAGCCGGAGCCGTGCTCTACACGCACGCCGGCCCCGAGATCGGCGTGGCATCGACCAAGGCATTCACATCGCAGCTTGTCGCGGTTTACCTGTTGGCGCTCTATCTCGGGCAGCTGCGCGGCGCCCTCGACCGCGATGCGTTGCAGAATCTCACCGCCGAGCTTTCGGCGCTTCCCGTGCGGATCGAGGCTCTGCTCGAAAGCGATATTCCCTACGAAGAACTCGCAAAGGAGTTTCACCGTGCTTCGGATTTTCTGTATCTCGGCCGCGGCGTAAACTTTCCGATCGCACTCGAAGGCGCGCTCAAGCTGAAGGAGATTTCATATATTCACGCCGAGGGGTATGCCGCAGGCGAGATGAAGCACGGCCCGAACGCACTGATAGATGAAAACCTGCCCGTGGTTGTAATAAACACGCTCGACGAGCAGTCCGAATCATCGCGGCTGCGTTATGAAAAGACATTATCGAACATCCAGGAAGTGAAAGCGCGCGACGGCCGCGTCATAGCGATCGTCACCGAAGGAGACCGCGAAACGCGCGAATCGGTGGACTATGCAATCGAAATCCCGCGCTCGAGCGAACTCGTCGCGCCGATTCTGGCCGTCGTGCCGCTGCAACTGCTCGCCTACCACATCGCCGTGCGCAGGGGCTGCGACGTGGATCAGCCGCGCAATCTGGCTAAATCCGTAACCGTCGAGTGACCAGAGAACGCGCAATGCGCTTCGGTTTGGGAGGAAAGAGAGATAACGGAACAAACGGAAATGTACGAAATATAGGGAACAGGATCGGGCTTTCCGTATGTTTCGTCTATTTTCGTTTGTTCCGTTATCTCTCTTTCCCCCCGCTCAAAAAAATCTGCCGAAGGAAAAGTAAAGCTTGCCCCTTCCGCCCTCGCCGTAGCTGCCGATGAACGAAAGCGGCCCCAACCGCGTATCGAGCACAAATCCGAGCGATGCTGCAAGCCGCAGATCGGCCGCTGCCCTGAGCGTAAATGCATCTCCAGCATCGATCCAGCCCACGGCGTTGACGCTCCCTCCAAGCAGCGGCGGCAACTGCGAGATGCGGTGCAGGTATCCGGCGGACGCCAGCGCGTAGTGGTTGCCGCGAAATTCGTCGCGGTTATATGCGCCGAGGCGAAACGGGCCGCCCAGACGGAACTGCTGGAACGGAGCGGAGTCGCGGTCGAAACTCGTTCCGGCGCTCCCGGCAAAAAATGCGGAACCGCGCGAAGACGCAGGATGGAAATACGACAGGCCGGTTTCAGCCTGCGCAAATCCGCGAGCGGCGCCCGGCGCGTCGAAGTAGTACCGCACCTCGCTGCGCAACCTCAATCCGCGCGTCGGTATCGTAGCTGAGTCCTGAGCGTCGAAGGTCCATCTCACACGCGCCTCGCTGACCGTACCGTCTACGGTAGGCAGAATCGGCAGTCCTATTCGCACGCGCGTATCCTGATGGCCGATTTCGTAGCCGGCGCGCAGTTCGCTGCGCCGCGTCAGATACCCGAAATCGACTCCCGCACCCACACGGTTGCCCTGATACTCTGCGGCCCGACCGCCTCCGGGTACATACAGATTTTGCCGGTCCCGAATGTAGTAGGCGCGAGGAGCTACGAATAGCCCGCCCGCAGATGTCCGGCTCAAGGGACGAAAGTATTCGGTAAACATCTGCGTGCGGAAGCCGATGGTCAGGTCGTTGCGCCACTCGGCGCCGTAGCCCCCCAGATCGAAATAGGTGGCGCGCGCGCCGAGTGTGAAATTGATGTCGTTCACATCCGAACCGTCGATTTCCACCTTGAAGTTTACCGTGGGGGGTGCGTGGGTTTTGGCGCGCGCGTGGATGAGAAGGGTATTTGCGGCGCCCGGCGACGAATTGGGGGCGAAGCGGTAATCAAGGCTTGCGTATCGCCCCTCGCCGAGTACTTTTGAAAGATCGGCTTCCAGGCGAATGGCGTCGAGCGGTTGCCCGGCATAACCTTCGAGTTCGCGGCGAATCGACTGCTGCGCGCGCGCATCCACACCCTCTATGCGCACGGCTTCGGGAACTGGAATGGTGAGTCTGGTGCGGGCGCGACGCTCATCCAGGTACCGGTTCCAGGAGTCTTCGTCTAGCGAGAATCTTGAAAGTATCGCGGATTTTGCTTCTGCCGCCTCGTAGCCTATGTCGGCGGCGCGTTCGATCTGCGAAAAATCGAGCGTATTCATTTCGCCGAGTTCGGGCGCGATGACTATATCGGCCAGCCGCAGGCTGCGGCGTTCGTTGTCGATCGTCATCACGGTGATCGACTGCTGAAGGATTCCGGAAAAAGATGCAATCGATTGCAGGTCGCCGAGGCGCGCGCCTACATCCACGGCAATGAGTACGTCGGGCCCCAGGCCTCGCAGGGCCTGCGTCGGAATGTTGTTGAGCAGGCCGCCGTCGACGAGTACGAGCCCTTCGCGCTCTACGGGCGGGAATACGCCGGGAATCGCCATGGTTGCGCGCAGCGCCGTTGCGAGCGATCCGTTGCTGAGCAGGAGAGGCTGTGCGTTGAGAAAGTCGGTGGCAAGGCAACGGAAGGGGATGGGCAGTTGGTCGAAATCCTCGATCTGGGAATACGGCAGCGTGAGACGGTCGATAAGGAGTCCGATGAAGTGAGCTGAACTGAGTCCTGCAGGAAGCGAGACGCCGCCGCGCAAACCGAGCTCGACATCGGACTGAAAGTCGCGCCGGTCTTCCTTGCGGCGGAAGGACAACTGGGAAAAGCTCGGGCCGCTGCTGAGCGCTTCGCTCCAGTTAATGTTTATAAGCAGCGAGCGAAGCTCCTCCGGCGAGACTCCGATTGAGTAAAGGCCGCCGATGAGCCCGCCCATGCTAGTGCCGGCGATGTAGTCTACGGGTATGCGGTGCTCCTCGCACCATTTCAGCACGCCTACGTGAGCGACGCCGCGCGCGCCGCCGCCCGAGAGTGCAAGACCGATTTTGAGGCGTTTGTGCGGGAGTTGCGCCGTGGTTTGCGCGTGCGACCGTGCAATCAGCGGAAAAGAAAAGGCGAAGGCGAGCAGCAGTAAAACCGGTGTTTTCATATACGGTGTAATCCTAGCCGAGCATCGAGCAGTGCTACAAGACTGGGAGTATACGCAAGATTTCAGATTTTTTTTTGCCGGCGCGCATGATTTCTCGCTCCTTTGGCAACTATATAGAGTGACGATCACCCATTGGGTTGTCGTCAGGTTGTCCTCAGTCTTTCTGTTGGCTCGCGACTCTCGAAGTACAGGGTGGGGAGCGCGGGTGGACGGAAGCGGAGAGCAACCGCATTGCCGCCGTCATACGAACTCCGTATCCGTTTCGGGGATGGACAAGGATGACGGCGAGGCGAAGGGGGCCGGCGCGACGCAGGCGTCACCGTAGCAGGTTAGCTGAGGTGGCCTGATTGTGCTGGGGCGAGGTTTGCTCGTGTTCGGCCCTTTTAGCCTTCTTCGATCCGACGCCGCGTGATCCGCCCGTTTTGCAGCGGCTTGAAAACCTTCCATCAATAAGCGCGTGGCCACGCCGCCTGCCTTCCTGCGGGGGAAGAGGTATATGGAAAAAACGGAATGATATAGAACATTCGTAAAGTTGGCGATTCCCGGGATAATCGTAGATTTTCGTTTGTTTCGTCATCTTTTTTCTCTCTCCAGGCCAGTCCGGTTCAAACCGGGAATGAAGAGATTAACGGAACATACGAAATAAGACGAAAATTACGGAAAAGCTGAATATTTCCGTAGTTTCCGTCTTTTTTCGTTTGTTCCGTTATCTCTCTTTCCCTGTGATTGTCCCTCTGAGAGAGTTTGCGGTAAAGTAGGTGAGGTTTTTTCCGTCCCGGCGAGCAAAGGCGGTGATGCGTGATGCATCGGATGGCGTTTCTGAACCGACATATCATTGGGATCGGGCTTGCAGTAGTTTCGCTGGCGCTGCTTGTGATCCTGTACGTGCAATACCGGTCGCTGTCGAAGCTGGGCGAAGCCCTGCCTGCGGCGCGCAAGGCCGCAATCAGCAAACGCCTCTGGATGATCGACGATGAAATCCAGAACCACTACCGCAGCATAGCGAACGAATCTCTCGCGGTCTCTCCCGCAATCTTCTCCGATTATCTCGCCGATGATTTTCCGGCGCTCGACGCTGCGGTCAAGGCCCACTTCCTCGGCAAGCCGTCCCTGGGCATCGGCAAGTTCTTCATATTGACGATGTCGAGATCTACGGGCAAGCGCGTGCTGTCGATGTACGATCCGCACACGGGCGGGATGCTCGAAGGGTCGCCCACGCCGGAAGGGTGGGCTGCATTTGTAGCGGGATCGCCCTGGATGACCCTGCTTTGGCGCAACGTGGCTGCGACGCGGGAACCCGACATAGCGCCATTGAAAATGCCCGAAATCAAGCCGGACACGCTGGTGCTTGCCGACAGCGATCCGGATCACCCGATCATATTGCGGCCCATTACAAACGAAGCATCCCTGCTCGTGGGAGTCGCAGGACTCGTAATAGACCGCAACGCATTTCGCGACCGTATCCTGCCGGAAGCGATCCGGGCGGGCGCCGAGCGGCACCTGCTTGGAGATGAATTTTCAGATCTTACGCTTGCAGCATTCGACGAAACAGGAGGGCTGATTTCATCTACACGTCCGCTCAGGGAAGCGGGCGCGGAGATGAAGATTCCCTTCAGCTTCGCATTTCCCCGCTGGCATCTCGGCGTAAGATCGGAAAGCGTTCGATACGATCAAATCGGAAGGCGCTACCTGCTGACGAACCTGTCGCTTTCGATCTTCATGACATTGATCATCATCGGCGGAAGCATATTCGCGTTGCGCGCGGCTGCGCGCGAGATGAAGCTTTCGCAGATGAAGACGGATTTCGTATCCAACGTATCGCACGAGCTGCGCACGCCGCTCTCTTCCATACGCGTCTTCGGCGAACTGCAACGCCTCGGCCTTGTTCGCGATCCGGCGAAGGTGCGCGAATACGGCGAATACATCGAAACCGAAAGCCGCCGACTGACGCAGCTCATAAACAACATCCTCGACTTTTCGCGCATTGAATCGGACCAGAAAAGCTACCGCTTCGTTCAGGCCGATTTGACCGAAATCGTATCGGATACACTCAAGACCTTCGAGGTGCGCCTGCTTCAGGATTCATTTTCGGTGAAGGTCGAGACGCCGGACAAACCTCTGCCTCAGACCATAGTAGATCCGGAAGCGATCGGACAGGTTCTGGTCAATCTGCTCGACAACGCGGTCAAATATTCGGGCGAGGCGCGAGAGATACGCATTTCGCTCGGGCGCAGATTCGAATTTGCGACCGTCTCGGTGCGGGACTTCGGCGTCGGAATACCTCCCGAGGAGCGCGAGAAGATCTTCGAGCGCTTCCACCGCGTCTCGACGGGTCTGGTCCACGACGTCAAGGGCAGCGGTCTGGGACTGTCGCTGGTCAAGCATATCGTGGAAGCGCACGGCGGACGCGTCACGGTGCAAAGCGAACTCGGCCGCGGATCCACCTTCACCGTTCACCTGCCGGTTTTCGACCCGGTCCCGCAAAGAGAACAAACACCGCAGAATGCGGGTAATCTGACCGAATACACAGAAGAAACGGGCATTGCGCCGTGAGGTTCGTTATTTTCCGCGTATTGTTTGGTTTCAGCCGTCGAGCGAGATGATGCCGCGTTTGACCGCGTAACGGATCAGTTCGCCGTGATTCTGGAGTCCGAGTTTGCGCATCAGATTGGCGCGGTGCGTTTCGATGGTGCGCGGACTTATGAACAGCCGCTCCGATATTTGCGCGTTTGTGCGCCCCTCGGCGGCAAGTTGCAAAACCTCGCGCTCGCGCGTAGTAAGCGTCTGGTAGGGATCTTCGGGCATGTTGCCGAACTTGCGTCCGTAAAGTTCTATTGCGCGCTCGGAAATTTGCGGGCTGAGGTAGCGGCGGCCCGCGGCGATCTCGCGTATTGCATGAATGAGTTCCGACGACTGGCAGTCTTTAAGCACGTAACCGGCGGCGCCGTTGCTGAGCGCCTCGGATACATAGGCGTCGTTGGAGTGCATCGAAAGAATGAGCACGCGCGTTCGTGTACGTTGCGCGACCTGGCGCGCGACTTCGAGCCCGTTGAGAGCGGGCATCATCAGATCGCAGACAAGCACGCCGGGTGTGAGCCGTTCGACCGTGCGCACGGCTTCAAGCCCGTCTCCGGCCTCGCCCACAAGCTTGAAATCCGGCACGGTTTCAAGCAGCGCGCGCATCGCCTGCCTGACTATGTGGTGGTCATCGGCAAGGACGATCGTGATCATTCCGCATCCCTCCCCTCGCCGTTCTGACTGCTCGAATCCTCATCGTGCGCCTTCAGAGGAAGATTCGCCGTCAGGTTTGCCCCCGCGCCCGGAGATGAATCTATTGTAAGGCTTCCGCCGAGCAGTTCGGCCCGTTCGCGCATTCCTGCAAGCCCGTTAGACCGCCCGGCGGCAATGGCGGTCTCGGGATCGAACCCGCAGCCGCGGTCTTCCACCTGCACGGTGAGCAGATCGTCCGACGCCCATACGTGCACGCTTGCGTTTCCGACCCCGGCGTAGCGGGCGACGTTTGTCAGCGCTTCCTGAATCAGGCGATACGCCGCAGTTTCGATTTCGTGCGCAAAGCGCCGGCCCTCGATCCCGGTATGAGTGAACTGTATTTCGATGCCGGTTTGTTGCGTATAACGCTCGAAATGCCAGAACAACGCGTGCAGCAGCCCCAGATCGTCGAGCATTGCGGGCCGCAGATCGAGCGAGAGGTTTCGAACGCGCCCCATCAATTCGTTCAGGAGTTCCTGCGCCTGGCTCAACCTCTCGCCCATTGTTTCCGGGGGAAGCCGCAGCGCGGTTCCGAGCAGCAGCTTCAATCCAGTAAGCATCTGCCCGATTTCATCGTGAAGTTCGCGCGCAATCAGCCTGCGCTCGGACTCCTGCACCTCGACCAGACGGCGCGAAAGCGCGCGCAACTGCTCCTCGCGCGAATGAACGTCTGCAAATAAGCGCGCGTTATCGATCGCCGCCGCCGCCTGCGCCGTCAACATCTCGGCAAGTTGTCTGTGCTCGGCGGTGAAAAAACCCGGCGCGCCCTTGTCCATCGAGTAAAGGCCGATGACGCGTCCGCGCGCGGCAAGCGGCACTCCGAGCCAGTTGCGAATAACCGCTCCGCCGCCGATTGTCGCATCCCAGCTCGGCTCCTCTGACGTATCCGGTATCAGAACGCTTTCGCCCTGAAACAAGATTCTGCCGAGATGAGGATGAGCCTGCGCGTCAAATACGATGCGGCGCATCGGCTCGGATTGCGGCCACTGCTCGTAGCCGTGCGCCACATAAACGCCGAGCTGAGAATCACCCGTGTGAAGCATCACGCATGCGCTGTCATAAGGAACAAGATGCGCCAGACAATCCAGGAGCGAAGTAAGCACCTCGTCCAGATTGAGCGACCGCGTGAGTGCAAGATTTGCGGCGCGCAGAGTCTCGGCCGTCTCCCGCGCTCGGCGTTCGGCGTCGTACAGGTCGCGCAGTTCTGCAGTTCTTTCCGCAACGCGGAGTTCGAGTTCGTCGCGCGCGCGTCGAAGCGCCTCTTCCTGGCGTTTGCGTTCGAACGCGTAGCGAATCGTGCGCGTGAGCAACTGCTGGTTGACCGCTCCTTTGAAGAGATAATCCTGAGCGCCGAGATGTACGGCCTTCAGCGCAAGCGCATCGTCTCCGGTGCCGGTAAGCGGGATGACGGCGACCGAGGGCGAATGCGCCTGCAGGCGCAGGAACGTATCGAGCCCGTGACTGTCGGGCAGTCCGAAATCAAGCAGCACCACGTCTATGCCGCCGGCGTCGAGACGGTTGAGACCGTCGGCAAGCGTTTCGACCCAATCGCACGAGATCGAATCGTCCCCGCTTTTGATCAGAGCACGAGCGATATGCGCGTGACTGCGGTCGTCTTCTATGAGCAGAACATGGATTGGATCTGGGGCCATCCTGATAGGGGCAGAGATAACGGAACAAACGAAAATTTACGGAACAGACGGAAAGATTCAGCTTGTTCGCGGCTTTGATTTCATTTCATTTGTTCCGGCATCTCTTTTGAGTCTTCGGAAATCTACGCAGTGGAGGCGTCTCGCGGATAATAACACATTTTGCGAAAGCGGCATCAACACCCGTGCACGCACTCGTCAGCGCCGTCGCCCACGCACGAGCACGACCTGCACTCCCCTGTCGGTCGCCTCGGTCCAGGCTACGAAGGTACGCCCGACCGTACCCGCAAGCACTGCAGGAAACGACGCCGTTTTGCGGCTGCCCGGCACTACGATCGGCGGCGACGCTTTGCCCTTCTCGTCTATTTCGACAAGGAACGGCCGCACCGCTCCCCATCCCTCTTTTTCAGCGGGTTCGCGCCCCTGGAATACGAGCAGCAGCCGGCCGTCTTCAGAAAGCGACATCGACGGATGATTCGTATCGAGCACGCCGCCCGAAACTATAACAGGTCTGGAAAAACTTCGGCCCGAATCATCCGACCAGGCGAGGCGTATTCCCGCGTTGGTGCTTTCTGCATCGGAATGCCACGCGACGTACAGCCGTTTGCCCCGGACGGCGAACTGCGGCCCGGTGTGCGGGCAACCGCTGATTTTCCAGTTGTCGCGAGAGATGAAGACCGGATCGCTGAAGGTTGCGCCGTGATCCCGGGAAACGCTGATCTTCATATCGCGCATATCTTCGCCGTCGACGTTTCGCCACGCTACAAACACCTCGCCCGCAGCGCCGAATGCAACGGCGGGACGACAGCACGGACACACGTTCCCGGCGATGGGCAGGTTCCGGCTCCAGGTGGCGCCCTTGTCCGTGGATTTGGTGAAGTAGACGTGCGAGGAGCCGGGTTGAGTATGCTCGGGATCGCGCCCGTCGAGCCATACGGCGTATAGATCGCCGTTCGGCGCAACGGCGAGATTCGAAAACGCATTCGACGAAGGCGTTGCTTTGTCCGTAACCTTTATCGGTTTATGGAACTTGCGCCCGAAGCGCAGGCTGCGTGCAAACATCAGATCCGTGCCGCCCTGCGAGTTGTTCTGCTCCCACAGCGCGTAGAACTCGATGCCGTTTATCGCGAGCGTCGGCGAATTTTCACCGTGCGAACTCACTACCGCACCGGGTTCGCTGATGGGCGTAAGCGATTCGAACGAATCTCCGAAGTCGCTCGATAAGGCGAGTCCGAACTGCGCCTGATTTCTGTCCGCACCATATACTACGGGCATATACAAATTCGAGGTGCGCATCAATAGTTTTCCGTGCCGCGACGCGCCTGCGCCGAGTTCGGTCAGAACCGCGCGCGGCGATTCCTCAAAAACGTACCCGCCGCCGGGCCGCGCCGTAGCCGTCGCCATTACGGCGGCGACCAGCAATCCTGCCAATATGTAAGACGGTTTATTCTTCATAGCTTGAAACCTCTGAGTAGGCGTCCGATGGTAATCCTCGTTTCCGTCAATTTTCGGTTTGGTGGTAAGGAGATAACGGAACAGACGAAATGAAACGAAAATTACGGAATAATTGAATAGTTTCTCATGTTCCGTTTTATTCCGTCCGTTCCGTTTTTCTCTCCTACGTTCCAATGTCGTGCGGTTTGATTCAGAAAATCAGGCGCGCGGCAATCTGCGCCCGTCGCGGCTCGAAAGCCGACGTATATCTCCCGAAATTAGGCGATGCCAGAACGGTATCCACCGCATTGAAGTTTGCGACATTGAAGGCGTTGAACAGTTCTCCGCGCAGTTGCACGCGCAGGTTTTCGGTAACGCGAAAATCCTTGGACAACGAAAACCCTACGTCCACGAGTCCGTCGCCGCGTTCGGTATTCCTGCCGAGGGTTCCCAGAACTCCGGCTGCGGGCGTCAACTGCGCCCTGGTTGCGCCGCCCGAGAGTTGGACGGGCGCGGCGCACGAACCGCAGCGCACGAGCGAGCCCGGAATATCAAGCAACCGGTTATTGTTGCTTGCATTCAGATTGTTCGTGCCCGAATAGAGCGTGAATGTTCTGCCGGATTGCACCGACGCCACGCTGCTCAAACTCCATCCGCCAATCCAGCGGTTACCGGCGAAAAACGGCGCCCGCCAGATGCCCGTGAGCGTCAGTATGTGCGGGATATCGAACTCCGACCGTCCGCGGTCCAGCCGCAGGTTGCGTTCGTCGAGCGGTATCAGCGTGCGGTCGAGCCCCGCATTGGTCGATGTCAATCCGGATACGTCATCGAGATACTTCGAGAAGGTGTAAGCCGCCCGCACCTGAAGATCGGCGGTGATGCGCTGCGACCAGTTCATCTGCAACGAGTGATAGCTGCTGTTGGCCGAAGTCTCGAGCACGCTCACAACCCCCAGCGTGCGATCCGGACGTACGAACCCGGCGGCGTTCTCTCCTCCGTTCGGCAGCCGCAAGCGCGACTCCTTGCGCCCGAGCGTGCCTACATACGCGGCGCTGACGGTGGATTGCGAATTCCACAACTCGCGCTCAACCGTCAGATTGATGTGCTGCGCGTAAGGAGTCGCGGCGTCGGGGTTCGGAATCACCAGCCCGCTCGGTATCGCCGCAGTTGCGTTTCCGAGCAGATCCGGGAACTGCGGGCTTGACGCCGTGAATGTCTGAATAAGCGGCGGGTTGTACCGCGTAAGTCCGAGAAAGACCGTCTCGAGCGCGTTGTAGTAAATTCCGTACCCGCCGCGAAGAACCGTCTTCGGCCGCACCTGCCACGCAAAGCCGAAACGCGGCGCAAAGTTGTTCCTGTCCGTAGCCAGCAGGTACTCGGACGGAATGCGCCCTTTGGCCTCGTTGAGCGCGGTATTGAGTTCGTAGCGCAATCCCAGGTTGAGCGTCAGACCGGGAGTGATGCGCCAATCGTCCTGCACATAGGAATGCCATTCGGTCCTGCGCAGTCCTATGCGCGGATTGCCCGTGCGCCGCAGGTACGACGCCGGTCTGCCGCTTATGAAATCGTTGATGTTATTGAATACGAGCTGCCCGCGGTAGGCGTTGTCCAGATTCCCGTCGTTGACCTGAACCCGCCGCACCGACGACCCGAACTTGACTGCGTGCGCGCCGAGGCTCCAGGTTACATCGTCGTTGAACTGATAGTTGTTCAGAAACTCGTATTTGTTCACAAACGGCTGCACGCCGATAGAGGTAAGGCCGTTGACGCGCAACTGCCCTACCTCGCCGTTGATCGCCGGATTGCCCAGAAACAGGAGATTCTCCGACGGCGTATCGAGGGATTCGGTTCGATTGAATCCGAACCGCGCCTCGTTGAGCAGGTTAGGCGCCGCAGACCAGGTGTGCTGTATGCTTGCGCTCATCGTCGTTCTCAGAACGTCGTTTCCGCCCTCGATGACGCCCGCAAAACCGCCCTGATAATCGCTCACGGCTTTTGCATTGTTGAACCGCACCATCAATCGCTGATTTTCAGTCAGCAACGCGTCCCCGCGAATGAGCCACGTGTTCAGGTTGGTGTTTCGGGCTAGCCCGAAATTGAAGGTCGTAGCTCCGCCGATCGGCAACGGGTAGAGTTCGATCAGCGGTTTTACCGCGGGCGCCGCCGCCAGACGCTGCTCCTCGGTGGGAACCTGGAAGAGCGAGGACTGCAAGCCGCGCACGCGGTAGGTTTCAAACTGCCCGAATATCCACGCACGATTCTTTATCGCCGGACCGCCGAGCGTAAAACCCGCGAGGTTGGTGCGGTTCGAGGGTTTGACCCTATCCAGCGCATTGCGTGCAGAAAGCGCTGAATTGTTGTGATACTCGTAGACCGAACCGTGGAAATCGTTCGAGCCCGATTTCGTCACGATGCTGACGATGCCGCCGGAATTACGCCCGTATTCGGCCTTGAAGTTGTGCGTCAGCACCTCAAAACCGGCTATCGCCTCCTGACTGACAAGCTGTTCGTTGGCGCCGCGCCCGGCGATCGTCCCCGTGTTCGGGTCGTTGTTGTCTACCGAATCGATCAGGTAGTTGTTGTTGATTGCGCGCTGACCGCTTACGGAAAACGGCTGATGCGCGCGCGTAGATAGTGCCACTCCGGGTGCGGTTCGCGCCTGCGTGTAGAAGTTGCGCCCCTGCGCGCCGGCGGGAGTCGGCAGATCGTTCATCTCCTCGGCGCTGAAACTGCGCGCAAGCTTTACATCGTCGGTGCGCAATGAGGTCGCCGAATCAGCGACCACCCGCACGGTTTCATCAAGCCGCGCGGGCTGCAAGATGATATCGAGCCGCGCATGCCCGCCCAGACTCGCCTCGATGCGCCCGCTCTCGTAATCGGCGAAGCCCGATTGTGCGACCCTTATCAGATACGTCCCGGGGTCCAGCCCCGGAAAATGAAACTCGCCCTGCGCCCCGGCCGCAACCGTGCGAACCAGCCCGCGCTTTTGATCGACTACCGAGACCGCAGCCCCGGCAACCGCAGCCCCCGCTGCATCCACTACACGCCCCGAAACACTCGACTTTATGTTCTGCCCCGCAACGGAAGCCGCAATCAACGATAAAATCACCAGAGCCGCCGGTAATTGGGCGCCCCTGTACATACTTCTGTACATAAATAACACTCCTCCCGGACTAACCCGGACCACGCAACAAACTTTCCGTTTGTTCCGTACATTTCCGTTTGTTCCGTTATCTATCTTTCCTCCCAAACAGAGAATCGCTGCGATTACGCACGCTGCGATAACCCCCGGAAAAGGGGATGCACGCGAGCCGGCTTTCTACCGATCGCGAATGATTGCTGTTTGAAGGCTATTTCAGTCAGAGGAGGGATTGAGGAGGGCCGCGTGGTGCATGAGAATCGGCGAGCAATGCATCGCGAGCCAGACGCGGGGCGCGGATGCTGATCGGGCGGATTGCATCGAGTGCGATCAGGTACGCGGGCGCTGCGGATGCATTAAAAGCAAAGTTTCGCGCACCGGCGGGAATCTGCGCGCAGGGCTGTTGGCACGGCGAACCGATCTGGACGGCTGCCATCTCGCCGGGCAGTGCGCCCGTAGCTGAGAAATCATCTTCGCCCTGCGAATGATCGTGATGTTTGTGGGAGCGGTCGGCTGCTTTGCGGCGGGCGGAAGCGGACGAACCCATATTGCACGAGCAGTAGCCCTGTGCAAGGCAACACTCCATCCCGCATTCCGACGCTTCTGGCAGGGCGAACCTTAAGGGCGGCGCCGCCCAGCCCGACAGCAATACCAGTATCAGGCCGGCGGCCCCGAGTTTTTCGACTGCTTGTCGCTTCCACAGGTTCACGCCAGAAGCTTTTCTACTACCAGTCCAAATACATCGGTCAACCTATAATCGCGCCCCTGAAACCTGAAAGTCAACCGCTCGTGATCGAAGCCGAGCAGGTGCAGCAGCGTCGCGTGCAGGTCGTGCACGTGTACGGGATCTTCGGCGATGTTGAATCCGAGATCGTCGGTTTGCCCGAGCGTCAATCCGCGTTTCACGCCGCCGCCCGCAAGCCACATCGTAAACGCCTTGTTGTGATGATCGCGGCCTTTGCTGCGGCCCGCGTCCGGATCGCTTTCCACCATAGGCGTGCGGCCGAACTCTCCGCCCCAGATTACGATCGTATCGTCGAGCAACCCGCGCTGCTTGAGATCTTTTATCAAAGCCGCGTTCGCCTGATCGGTCTGTTTGCACTGCGAGCGGACGCCCTTGACCACTTCGCTGTGATGATCCCACGCTTCGTGGAAAAGCTGCACAAAACGCACTCCGCGTTCGATCATTCGCCGCGCCAGCAAACAGTTCATCGCATACGAGGCTTTTCCCGGTGTGACCCCGTACATATCGAGCGTTTGTTTCGATTCTTTCGATATGTCCATCAGTTCGGGGGCCGACTCCTGCATGCGATACGCCATCTCGAACGAATTGATGCGCGTCGCGATCTCCGGATCTCCCGTGACTTCCAGATGCCGCTCGTTAAGCTCTTTCAGAACATCCAAAGATTCGCGCTGCATCCGGCGCGTCACTCCCCGGGGATTCGAAAGCGACAGTATCGGATCGCCCGAACGCCTGAACAGCACGCCCTGATAATATGTCGGCAGAAAACCGCACCCGAAATTCGAGGCGCCTCCGCTCAAACCTCCGGCGGATGAAAGCACCACGAATGCGGGCAGATCCTGCGTTTCCGAACCCAGGCCGTAGGTCACCCACGAGCCGAGGCTCGGACGGCCGAACTGCACGCTGCCGGTGTTCATCAGTATCTGCCCGGGCGCGTGATTGATCGCGTCGGTACGCATGGAACGAATGATTGCAAGTTCATCGGCGACTCCGGCCAGATACGGCATCGCATCGGAAATCTCGGCGCCCGATTGTCCGTGTTTTGCAAACCTGAACTCCGAGGCGTAAAGACCCGCATCGGGCCGTATGAAGGCGTAATCGATTCCCTTTGCGATCTCCTGCGGCACGGGTTTGCCGTTGTATCTGACCAGTTCGGGTTTGTAATCAAACAGGTCGAGCTGCGACGGAGCGCCCGCCTGAAAGAGATAAATCACGCGCTTGGCCTTCGGCTCAAAATGCGGCGCTTTCGCCGCAAGCGGACCCTGCTGTGCGCAGGCCGATGTCCTGTTGCCGAGCAGACTCGCAAGCGCAATCGAACCAAGTCCGACGCCGCATTCTTTGAAGAAATGCCGCCGCGTCAACAGCCTCCGAACCTCAACAGCGATTTCTTCCGCGTATTTCATAACTCGTCCCGTAATTTCTGCAACTTCCGCCCTTTTCCGGTCTTTTCCGCCTATTCCGCGTATTCCGCGGTTCAGTTTCATTCCCGCGTAATCGTCTCGTCCAGATTCAGCAGCACCCTCGCAACCATCGTCCACGGAGCGACGCGGTGCAGATCCACTCCCTCGGGAATGTTGTTCAGATCCGCCGATGTTACATACACCGCCTCGGCCGTGCGCCCGCTGAAATACTGCTGCTGAGAGCGCAGAAATTCCATCAGCCTTTGTTTTTCGCTTGCATCGGGCCGGCGCGACGTGCAAAGACGAAACGCGAATTCCATTCTGGCGGCGTCGTCCGATCCGCCCTCTTTATAAACGCGCAGCGCAAGCCCCTGCGCAGCCTCCATAAAGACCGTGTCGTTGAGCGTCGTCAAAGCCTGAAGCGGCGTGTTTGATCGTATGCGGCGCGTGCAGGAGAAATCCCCGTTCGGCTGATCGAATACAAGCAGGCTCGGATAAGGGACGCTGCGCTTCCAGAACGTATACATCGCGCGCCGATAACGCTCCTCGCCCCTGCTCGTTTCCCATTTCATCGGCGAACCGTAACCGAGGTTGAGCACGCCGTCCGGGATGGGCGGATAAACGCTCGGACCCCCAATCCTCGCGCTCAAAAGCCCGGCTGCGGCCAAAGCGATATCCCTCACGGTTTCCGCTTCGACGCGAAAACGCGGCGCCCGCGCAAGCCATCTGTTGGTCGGATCCGCCTCGCGCAAATCCGGCCTCAGCACCGCCGATTGTCGATATGTCGCCGAGTTGACAATCAACCGGTGAAGATGTTTGAAGCTCCACCCGCTTTCCATAAACTCCGCCGAGAGCCAATCGAGCAGTTCGGGATGCGAGGGCGCATCGCACCGCGTGCCGAAATCGTCGGGCGTGGGCACGAGCCCCTCGCCGAAATACTGCTGCCATACGCGATTGACTATGACGCGCGCAGTTAACGGGTTGCGTTTATCCACTATCCACTGCGCGAGCCCGAGACGGTTCTTCGGCGCGCCTTCGGGAAACGGATGCAGAAATGCGGGCGTGCCCGGTTCTACCGCATCCGACGGGCGCTTCCAGTCGCCGCGGCGGAATATGCGCGTAGTGCGCGGCGTTTCCCTCGGCGCAATCACGAGCGACGTGGGCGCGGCGCCCCAATCCTTCATAAGCGCATCTATGCGGCGATTGGCCTCATCAAACTTCGGATCGATGGTCCGGTAATATCGGAATACCTCGCGGCGATCCTCGGTCGTTCGCGAATTTTCGGTTTTGACAATGATGCGGCGGACGCGCTCGGGCAGCGGATCGGCCTGCGGCGCTTCGTCCGATGTTACGGAAAGACGGAACCGCCCTATGCTCGGGCGATACCCCGGAGGACCGTCGCCGCGCTGCGAGATCTGAAAGGTAAACGCCGCGCCCGAATCAAACGCTATCGGCTGTTTTGCGACGAATACCGCCTTGCGGCTTTGATTGCGGCGCAAGGGGCCGGCGTCTATGCCCCACGATGTGTTCTGCTCGCCGTCGATTGCGTTTTTCACGGGCATCTCGGCTTGTTCGAAATCGGCCGATGCCGCAACCAGTTCGATTCTCTTCGCGCCCTCTTTATCCGATGAATTTGCGGGAGCGGCTTCGACGGTAAACTCCGCAACCGAACACAACCCGTCGGCGCCGCGCCCCGGCCCTCCCAAAGGCAGGTTCGGATCGGCAAGCAGTTCAAGCCTGAATCCGGTTACGCGCTTGAGGTCGGATGCGGCCTTGATCGTGAAAATGTACGAACCGTTGTTGTCGCCGAGAAAGAGAAACGATCCGTCATCCTGCGCAATGAACTTCGCTCCGATCGTGCCCCACGCGGTTGCGCCCGCAAGCACGCTCCAGTTCCCCGCCGAATTTCGCTCCCGTTCCTCCCATTCCTTCATCCTGCGCGGCAGATCTGGGTCGCGCATCAGATCGTCTTCGATTCGCGCAATTTCACGGGTAATGTTTTCCCGTTTACTCCTCAGCGCTTCATCGGGAGCCTCGATTTCGGCCTCGTCGTCATTGTTCAGGAAAGCGTAGAAGCGGTAATACTCTTCGTGCTTGATCGGATCGAACTTGTGCGTATGGCACTGCGCGCATTTGACCGTAAGGCCCAGAAAAGCGTTTCCGATTGCGTCTACGCGGTCGACAAGGCCCTCGACGCGGAACTGTTCCGGATCGATTCCGCCCTCCTGATTTAGCATCGAATTTCGCAGAAATCCGGTGGCGATGCGCGTTTCGAGCGTGGCGTCGGGAAGCAGGTCGCCGGCTATCTGTTCGATCGCAAAACGGTCGAACGGCATATCGCGGTTGAATGCAGAGATGACCCAGTCGCGGTACGGCCATATGGGGCGGGGCAGGTCTTTTTCAAATCCGTTTGTATCGGCGTAGCGCGCCGCGTCCAGCCACCACCGCGCCCACTTTTCGCCGTAATGCGGCGAGGCGAGCAACCGCTCAACGAGCCTTTCCGCAGCATCCGGGCTTGCGTCGTTTACGAACCGATCGACTTCGGAGAGCGCGGGCGGGAGCCCCGTCAGATCCAGGCTGAGACGGCGAATAAGCGCAGTGCGCTCGGCCGGCGCGCTCGGCGACAGATTCAGGCTTTCGAGTTTACCCAGGATGAAACGGTCTACGGGCGTGCGCACCCAGCCTGCGTTTTTTACCGCAGGCGGCGCCGGACGCTCCGGCGCGACAAAAGCCCAATGCTCCGAGGCGGAGCTTTGTAACACGGCCGTTGCGGCTGCGCCGAGCATGATCGCAAGCTGCAGAAATCTTCTCTTCATCGGGTTCAGGGCGTCGTTGCGCGCAGATCCAGACTGCGGCGCGTCACCAGATCGTAATAGCTGTCGTAGCCGCCCGCGCTCTGATCGCGCAGCAGGCTCTCGATGGTTTGCAGCAACTGCACGCTGAAATAGTTGTCGATCGTCTGCGGGTGCTGCGATGTGTAATAGGCGTAGTTGAAATAGCTGCGTATTATGACGCTGCGTTCGTTTATGGGCAGCGCGCGCAGATTTTCTACAAACCTGTCGAAGCTGCCGTTGCGCACCAAATAAAACTCTACGTTCGATACATAAAAGGCCGAAACTTTTTCGTTGATTTCGTGCAGGTAATCGCCGATTGCCTTTACCGCTTTCAGGCCCGAGAGATCCCCGGTCGCCGGTATGATCAGGTCGCGATCCTGCATGGTTTTTATGACCTGAAAGTCGCTTTCGGCGGCAAGGTAATTGCGCTGGCGTCCGTCGAGATCCTTTTCGAGCAACAGTTCGCGGTATGCGGGAAAGAATCTCCCGGTCGGGCGATCCCGAATCGTGTAGCGGACTTCCAGACCCGATTGATGGAACGCGCGATAAATATCATCGATGGTTTCAAGATCGCGTTCGGACAACTCCACGCCGAAACCCGAAAGACGTTTGTGGATTTCGGTATGCGTGCGCGCAACGAGTTTCTCGTCCGCCGCGGTCCGGTCTACATAATCCACAAGTTCGGTGATCGTCTTGTTGTTCCATTTCCTGAAATCGCGCGGCAGCGGGCGGCCAAAGAGCAGCGAAAGGTATTCGACGCGGTTGCGCGACATCATAAAGATCGACTTGAACAGCAGATGCTGCAACAGCGCATCGCGGCGTATATCGACCATAATGGCGATCCGGGGCTTGATCTGCGCGATGTAGGAAAAATTCTGATCCGGTCCTACGCCGATGTATGCGCCGCCCGTTACGTTCATCTGCGAGAGCTTGCCGAGCACGTGCAGCATCGAGAGTTCGTTCGATACCAGGTTGTCGGACCCGAAGTAACCTGCTTTTTCCGACAATCGATCCACGAGCGCACCGAAGGACTTGCGCTTTGCGATGTCTTCGGGCCGCTGCACTCTCGCCGACGGCGTCCCCACCAGCAGAAAGAAAAACAATACGGCGGCCGCCGTTCTCCGGATGTAATTCATGCACTCTCCTCCAAATCAGGAAGTGAGATAACGGGACATACGGAATGGAGCGAAAAAAACGGAAACAAATCATCTCTTTTCCGTATGTTTCGTTCTATTCCGTATGTTCCGTTTTTCTCTCTTCCGCCACCAACTCGTAAACCCCGATGCGGATGATTTCGCCTGCTGCAATTTCCACGCGCTCGCCCTGAGCGACTTCCCTTCCGCCGACTTCCACGGCGTTGCGCCCCTCGCAGGATACGGCGTAACGTCCGGCCTCGACGCGTTCAATAACCGCCTGAAGGCGGCTGATTTCCAGATCGCCTTCGAGCTTGAGATCTACCGGCGTATCCTTCGAGCCGCGTCCTATGGCGACCCTTGTCTGATTGATCTTTCTGACTTCCGCGGCATCATCGCCCTTTTTCACCGAAAGCGTAAAGAGCGGCGCGCGCGGGCGCACGATTGTCGCTTCCTCACCCGCTTCGGGTTCAGGGTCCGAACCCGCTTCGACCGGCGCCGGCGCGGGGCGGCGCGGGCGAACTTCGGTTTTCGGCGATTCGGTATCCCAAACGGGCTGCACTCTAAACTTGCCTTTTTCCAGTGCGCCGTCGACGCGCAATTCTATTGCAAAGCTTCGCGTCTGCACATCGGAATCACCGATGAGTTCCTGCACGCGTTCGGTAAGCACGTGGTTGAGTCCGCGTTCGAGCCCCTCGCGCTTTGCGCCCCGCCATTGCGCATCGTCTTCGGGACTGAGGAATACGAGATATTCGGGTGGAATGTAGGTCGGGCCGCCCGGCGGAGTGAACATCTCGCGCTGCAACACGGCCTCGACATCGCGGGCGACGGCGATCAAAAACTCTTCCCACTCGCGGCGCACGCGCGGCTGCGCGTCGGCGATCTCCGCCGCTTCTTCCCCATCGAGCCATTTTCTTATGCCGCCGAGCAGACCGCCGAGATTGACCATCGCATCCTCGCCTTTGCGCCGCTCACCATAATCGACGCGGCACTATACTAACAAATCTCGAGTCCCCGTAAACCCATCCCTTACGCTGAACCATATCGTGCGGGCGCGATTCATTCCACTCCCGCACCTCTATAAGCAACCATTTGTTTTCGCCCGAACCGAGCACGCGGTGACGCGAGCCCTTCGGTATCCAGCCGAGTTCGGCCGAACGGGGGTTGGGCGCGGTTCGCACTGTCAGATTTTCTATCACTACTTCGATATCGACGGCATTTGCAAGCGCGCGCGCCCAGTGAAAGACGCCTGCAAGCGCGCCCAGAAATGCAGCCGCCAGCAACACGATGAATATCCGCCGCCGCAGGTTCGCCGTCAAGTTCTCGCGCAATCGCTCCCGCCAGTTTGCAGGCTCCGGACCATTTATCTTTGCTGTATTCCCGCCGTTCAGCGCGACCGGTGCGGGCGCTGCAACCGGGGGCGTTGAACGCACTACCGGCACTATGATCTTTGCCGTACGCCCCGTGGGAGCGTATATCGCCCCATCTCGCCGAGTATTGCCTCGCATCGTAAATTTTACCGCCGCAGTGCTCGCAAGCATCGGGGCGAACGATGGCGAGGCGGGCGAAGCGGGCACCGCGCCGGGCTCGACTCTCAACCTCGGACGCACGCGCGTTTCGACATCTTCCTCATCTACAACCGCCGAAGTCGCTGCTGCGAGATCGTTCCAGAACTCGACCACGTCGGCGTAACGGTCTTCCACCGCATCCGCCGTGGCGCGCCCGAGCACTTCGAGCAGCGGCGCAGCCCAACTCTCCCCCGCAACGTGATCCGGAAGCGCAGTAATCGGCCGCCGCGTAAACCGCCTCGGCGTGCGCCCGCACACTACGGTGTAAAAGCTTTTGGCCAGCGAATAGACGTCGGCCGCGGCAGTGAGTTTCCCGAACCCCGCTACGGCTTCATCCGCCGCGCCGTCCGGATGATGTTCGGGCGGCGCATATATTTCTGTTCCTACGCGCGTAATTTCAGCGGTATTTCCCGCGGTAAGCTTCGCTACGCCGAAATCGGCTACTTTGACGATCCTGTGTTCGGCGTCCAGAAGAAAGTTGTTGGGTTTCAGATCGCGGTGGATGATTCCCTGCTGGTGCGCGTAGGCGAGCGCCTGGCAAATCTGGCGAAAAAAGAAAAGCGCCTCCCCGAGAGTCAGGGCGTTTCCGGGTCTTTGACGGCACAGATGCTGCAGGTCGCCGCCCGGCATATATTCGAGCACGAGGTAATGGAACGGCACTGTGCGCAGGTCAGCAGCCGTGCCGTGTCCGAGGCGCAATATGACGTTGGGATGGCGGACGGCGTCGAGCGCAATGGCCTCGTTCTGAAAGTTTTCGACAAGCGTGCGTTCGAGATCCGGGTCCGGCGTCCCCTGAAGGCTGGTGTTGAGCGCCTTGATTACGACTTCACGCCCTTCCAGCTTTCGATCGCGCACTACGAAAATCTCGGCGTAGCTGCCCATACTAAGGCGCTCGCCCACCTCGTAGCGGTCATCCACCAGACTGTTTTCGAGCCGCAACTGCTGCATACTCCCACGACCTCGCTGCACACCCTCACCGCACCATCTCAGCACGACGCAGACTTTCTTCCTTCATTCGCCGATCGCCGATGGCCTCATATGCCCGCGCCAGATACAGGTATACATCGGGCAACGCAGCATCCAGACGCGCGGCCTCGTTGAGTGCGCCGATCGCTTCGGGGTAGTTCTTCAGTTCCAGATTCGCGCGTCCGAGCAGGTAGTGAACCTCGGCGTTCTGCGCGCGCCGCGCCGAGAGAGCGGCGAGCTGCTCGCGCGCCTTGTCATATCTTTTTTCTTCGATCAGCACGCGCGCCGCCGCAAGCTCCGGATCGACCGCCTGAGGCCCGATCGCCGGGGAATGGCTGCGGTTGACGCCGAACCGCTTGAGTTGATCCTCGCTCCACACGGAAATCGCGTCCCGGTAATGATAAGAAACAAAGGCGACGGAAGCGAGCGCGGCCAGACCGCAAAGACGCACAACCCAACTGCGTCCGGACGCGGGTGATTCCGAGGCCTGCAATACGGGCGACTTCGACTCTTCCGCCGGCGCCCCGGATATCCTGCGCTCCCGCAAGTCGACTTCGATGCGCGAACCCGAGGCAACCGCGCCGTTCGCGGCACTCGCCGCATCGACCGAGGCCGCACCGTATCCGAATGAACCGCAATCAACGATGATTGCGGTCAGATTGTCCTGCGCGCCGCGTTCGTAACAGATCCGCTTCAATTCCGCGCACAGCTTCTGCGGATGCATATGAAGCTCAAGCAATGTTTCGAGTTCCGAATCCGGAATGTGGCGCGTGATGCCGTCGCTGCACAGCAGCATTCGCGCGCCTTCACGGATCTGCACACTTTTGTAGTCGACGTCTATTTCCGGTTCGACGCCGAGTGCGCGCGTAATGATGTTGCGCCGCGGATCCTGCGCCGCAAGCGCGGGACTAAGCAGCCCCTTGCGCACCTCGTCGTGGATTTCGCTGTGGTCTTCGGTCTCGCAATGCAGCGCTCCGCGCTCGTAACGGTACAAACGGCTGTCGCCGGCGTGTGCAACCACGGCATCGGAAACGTCTATCAGGAGCGCGACAAGCGTAGTGGCCATGCCGGAGAGTTCGGCATCTTCCACCGAAGCATCGAATATCCTGCGGTTGCTTTCCGTGATTGCAGCTTCCAGCCGCGCGCGCGGGTTGCCCTCATCGCCATTGAATATTTCCGTAAAGACATCCACGACCGTCTGGCTCGCGACCTGTCCCGCGCGGCGTCCGCCCACACCGTCCGCGACGAGAAAAACTCCGCGGTCGGCGAGCGCCAGCAACCGGTCCTCATTCGCCGCACGCTTCGGATTCAGTCCGCGATCCGTGATGGTTCCAATCGTCAGTTGCATCCGCCCCGCCGCCCGCAAGAATACGGAACATACGGAATAGAACCTGACATCCGGGAAAGAGATGATTTGTTTCCGTATGTTTCGTTCTATTTCGTTTGTTCCGTATTCTCTCTTACTCTCTCATTTCCGCCCCGATTTCGATGCGAGATCGCCGCCAGCATTCCCAGCAAAAAGAAACTCGTCATCAGCGACCATCCGCCGTGGCTCACAAACGGGAGCGTGATTCCGGTCATCGGCAGAAGCCTTATGACTCCGCCGACGTTGACTATCGCCTGAAACAACAGAAACGTCGTCACTCCCGCCGCAAGCAGCTTGGTGAACATATCCTTTGCCTCGATCGCCGTCCGATACCCCACGGACGAAAGCAGCAAAAACGCGGCGAGCAGGATCGCTCCGCCCGCAAGTCCAAGCTCTTCGGCCACCGCCGCGTAAATGAAATCCGAATCCGCTATGGGCACGATCTCCGGAAATCCGCGCCCCAGCCCCGTTCCGAACACTCCGCCGTCGGCTATCCCGAACAGCGCCTGAGAGGGCTGAAAGGCGTAGGAATTGTACCACGCCTCTTCGTTCGATATGCCGCGCCCTTCGGCGGCTTCGGCATCCCCCCGCCACCACCACGCCTCGGGATCGGGCGGGCGTCCCGCATTCAGCCACAGGTAGAATCGCTGATGTATGCGGCGCGGCAACCCGCGGCTCGGAATCTCGCTCACACGCTCGATGAAGCCTGTCGACTCTCCATCGGTAGCCGCGGCGCGTATGGTATGAAAAACTCCCAGACCGAGTATCGACGCAGCGAGCAGCACGCCTACGGCGGTTCCCGCAACCAGCACCTGCGCAGTCCGCTTGATCGCGACGAGATAAAGCGTCAGGAACGTGCCGCAAAAGACGAGCATCTGCCCGAAATCCGACAAGGCAAAAAATGGTACGAGCGGCAAAATCGCGATGAAAATGAACGGAAGCAGAAATCGCGGCGAGGGCATCCCCCAGCGCGTAAGCGACAGGTTGCGGTAACTGTCGGCAAGCATTCCGGCGTAGCTGATCAGAAAGCTGATCTTGACCGGCTCCCACGGCGTTGTGCGCCCCAGAAACTTTCCCCCGCTCGAATACAGTATCGCTATCAATGCAAACGGCGCGGCCGTGCCCACGCCTATCAGGAAGCTGTGACGCTGCAGCCACAACAGAACGTCATCGCGCCCCGCAAATCCAAATGCGATTGCAAATCCCAGCAGCGCAAAAACCGGAATCCAGGTGGATGCCGACAGCGCTGCGCGGCTCAATGTCCAGTACTCATCCTCTGCATCGCGGTCCCGGCCTATAGGGATTTCATAGTTCGGATCCCCGAAAAGCGCGCGCTTCTTGTCCGCGTCGTAATACTCGTTTATGTAGCGCTGGCGCAGCGTATTGGTTTTCGCGATGCGCGCTGCGGATTTGCCCCGCGAACTGTATTCGGGATCGGTAAACAGGCGGTATTGAACTATCTGCCCGAGGCTGAACAGCAATACGGCGATGGTGTAGATGGCCAGGTCTCCGGCGTAGCGCCGCCGTTTCACCAGCCAGACGAAGACCGCAATGATGGGGATAAACAGCAGCAGGTCGCGCGCCGCCGGAACGAGCGACGGCGAAAACCCTCGCACGACGCCCGCGCGGTAAACAGCCAGGTATGCAACCACGTTGAGCGCCGCCGTAGCGACGATCAACAGGAGGTGCGATGAGGGACGGTTTCGCATCGTTTCTCCCGACGCTCAGGATACGACGGCGACCCGCACCCAGGTTCCGTCCGCCGCTTTTTCCCCGTACTCAACGTTCTATCCACCTCTGGCTCTCTTCTCGCCCTCGGCGATCAGCGTCGTCATTTTCCCGATCGAAGCGGCTTCGCAGTAGACGCGCAGCAGCGGTTCGGTTCCCGACTGCCGGAAAAGTATCCAGCTCTCGTCCTCGAAAATCAGCTTCGTCCCGTCAAGCGTCGCGATGTCTGCAACCGCGTACCCGCAAAACTCCGCCGGCGGATTTTCCCTCAACCCTTCAACCAGACGCCGGCCCTGCTCTACGGGTACGTGCAGGTCGCGCCGCTCGAAATGGAATTCGCCGAACTCCCGCCATATGTCGCGCACGATTTCCGACGGATACTTACCGGCCGTCACCACGGCTTCGAGCAGCAGCAGCGAATTCAGTATTCCGTCGCGCTCCGGTATGTGCCCGCGCACGCCGATTCCGCCCGATTCCTCGCCGCCGATCAGATAGTCGTTGGCCGGGTCCAGCATCAGATCCCCGATGTGTTTGAAACCTATCGGCTTTTCAAACAGGCGAAATCCGTATGATTCAGCGATCCGCCTCACGATCACTGATTGCGAAAACGTGCGCGCTACTGCGCCGCGCTCCCCGCGATTGCGAACCATGTGCAGCAGCAGGATGGCCAGTATCTGATGCGTATTGATGTATTCGCCGCGTTCGTCCATCGCGCCGACGCGGTCGGCGTCGCCGTCCGTAGCGAGTCCGAGCATAGCGCCCCGCTCGCGTATCGCCGACGCAAGCGCGCCCAAATGCTGCGGCATCGGTTCGGGGAATACGCCGCCGAACAATGGATCCCTCCCGGCGCGAATCGTTTCGACCCTCAACCGCCCGCCCGACGCAATCGTTTCAATCCAGCGCCCGCCCGTGCCATGCATCGGATCGGCTATTACAAGCCCTTCGGAAGATTTGATCCGGTCCAGATCCACGAATGCTTCTACGGCGCGACGGTAATCCTCCGGGGGCGCAATGACTGCAACGAGATCCGAGCGCTGCGCTTCATCGAGCGGCATGCGCCGTACCGGAGCCTCTCCAATGCGATGCTCTATCTGATCGGTGATTTTCGGCGTGGCCGCACCGCCGTACGGCGCCTTGAACTTGTAGCCGTTGAAATCCGGCGGATTGTGCGAAGCGGTGATTACTACGCCTCCGTCCAGACTCCGGTGTTTCACCTCGAATGAAATCAGCGGCGTGGGCGCATCGCACGACAGCAGATCTGCGTGTACATTGTTGCCGGCAAAAACTTCGGCGGCGCGCGCAGCAAACCATTCGGATGCAAAGCGCCGGTCGTAGCCGACCATCACGGCCCACGGCCCCGCCGGCTTTTCGGATTTGATATATTCAACGAGCGCCTGCGTCACGCGTTCGACGTTTGCGTAGGTGAAGTCTTCTGCAATTCGCGCGCGCCATCCGTCGGTCCCAAACTTGATAGTCGTCATATCGCCTGTTCCGGTGGGGAAGAGAGATAACGGAACAAACGAAATAAAACGAAAATTACGGAATTACGGAAAAGTTGAATATTTCCGTCTGTTTCGTCTTATTTCGTCTGTTCCGTTATCTCTCTTCCTCCTTCATTTTCAAACCGTACTGTGATCGGTGAGCGAACTCTTGTCGCCAAGCACCGCACCGTCGATTTCAACGTTCCTGCCGATTAGTCCGCTTCTGCCTACAAACGACCGAAGCACGGTCGCCCCCGTACCCACGCGCGTGCCGGCCCACAAAACGGAATCTTCTATGCGCACGCGATCCTCTATGATGCAGTTCGGCCCGAGCACCGAATTTATTATCTCTACATTCGGCTTCAGCACACAGCTCGGATCGACTACCGAAAGCGCATCTATTCGCGGCGAGTCCTCGCCGCCGCCGGTTGGCATGCGCTCCGGCGCGTATCCGGGAAGTAGGCCTGCGAGCAGGTCCAGATTGGCTCGCATGTAGCGCGGCGGTTCGCCTATGTCGATCCAGTAACCATCCCATATGTAGGAGTAAAACGGGGCGCCGATTTCCAGAAGTTTCGGAAACAGATTGGTCTCGAACGAGCAGCTTTCGTCTTCGGGTATGTATTGAAGGATTTCCGGTTCAAGTATGTAAAGCCCCGCGTTGACGGTGTTGACCGTGATTTCTTCGGGCCTGGGTTTTTCGCGGAATTTTATTACGCGGCCGTCCGCATCGGTTTCCACCAGGCCGAATCCCGCAGGGTTTTCGACCGGCGTTGCAACGATCGTGGCAGCCGAATTTTTCTCTTGATGAAAACTGATTGCGGAATTCAGATCGAGCGAGGTCAGAATGTCGCCGTTCAATACGACGGCCGTACGGTCGATGAACTCCGATGCATTGCGATAAGCGCCCGCAGTGCCGAGCGGGAGTGGTTCGTGCGCGTAGCGTATGCGCACGCCGAAGTCCTGCCCGTCGGCGAGGATCTCTTCGATCTTTCCGGGCTGATAGGAAAGCGAAAGGATTATGTCTTTTATGCCCGCGCGTTTTAGCAGATCTACCTGGTAGAGCAGAAACGGACGGTTTACTACGGGGACGACCGGTTTCGGCGTATGAATTGTCAGCGGTCGCAGCTTTGTCCCCTTCCCACCTGCAAGGATCAAGGCCTGCATGCAGCGAGTAATGCTCCCTTCTCGACAAAACGTCGGTCAAGCGGAAACGAACGGCGAGTGTAGCATCGGGGTTGCGCCCTTGCCAAACCGCGACGGACTCCGCATCTCTCCGCGCACGCACCGTGATTGACTCTCCACACTCGGCGAATATAATCGAATGCGAACGTCGCGCGAGGATTCAGCGCACGTGATTTTTATTACGGACAGTTTGCCATGAAAGAGCCAGTCATACTCAGCGCCGCACGCACCGCAATCGGAAAATTCCAGGGCAGTCTGAAATCCTTCACCGCGCCGCAACTCGGCGCCGTTGCCGTACGCCACGCGATCGAACGCGCGGGCATAGACGCGCAACAGGTCGACGAAGTCATCATGGGATGCGTGCTTCAGGCGGGCCTCGGACAAAATCCGGCGCGCCAGGCCGCGCTCGGCGCGGGCCTTCCTAACGCGGTAGCCGCGCTTACGGTCAACAAGGTATGCGGCTCGGGTCTGAAATCCGTCATGCTCGCAGCTCAGGCCGTAGCGCTCGGCGATGCAGAATGGATCGTCGCCGGCGGCATGGAATCCATGACCAATGCGCCGTATCTGCTGACCAAAGCCCGCGACGGCTACCGACTCGGCAACGGCGAAGTCATCGACGCGATGATCCACGACGGATTGTGGTGCGCTTTTGACCGATGGCATATGGGCGAAACCGGGGAAGTAGTCGCGCGCGAATTCAACGTATCGCGCGAGCAGCAGGATGAGTACGCCGCCGAGTCCCATCGCCGCTCCGTAGAAGCCATCGGCGCCGGCCGATTTGCGGACGAAATCTGCGCCGTGGAAATCCCGCAGCGCAAGGGCGATCCCGTGCGATTTTCCGTCGATGAAGGACCGCGTGCCGAAACCACGCTCGATTCGCTTGCACGGCTGAGGCCCGCGTTTCGCTCCGACGGCTCCGTGACCGCGGGCAACGCATCCCAGATCAGCGACGGGGCCGCCGCCGTTGTCGTAACGAGCGCCGAAGCGGCGCGCGCCGCAGGCCGCGAGCCGCTTGCACGCATACGCGCACAGGCTACATCGGGCGTCGAACCGCGACTTGTAATGATGGCGCCCGTGGATGCGGTGCGAATGGTTGCGAAGAAGGCGGGCTGGAAGCTGGATGAAGTGGATCTTTTTGAACTCAATGAAGCGTTTTCTTCGCAGTCCGTAGCGGTCGCGCGCGAACTCGGCATCGACCGCGATCGCGTCAACGTCAACGGCGGCGCCGTGGCGCTCGGGCATCCGATCGGAGCATCGGGCGCGCGCGTACTTGCGACGCTTCTTTACGAGATGAATCGCAGGCAAGCGCGCCGCGGCGTTGCGAGCCTTTGCCTGGGCGGCGGCAACGCCGTCGCACTCGCGGTTGAACGCTAAATCGGTCCACAGGAGATTGGCCTACGGCGTGAGAGAAAAGAGAGAAAAGAGAGAAAAACGGAACATACGGAATAAACGAAACAAACGGAAAAGCCCTGATCTTCCGATTGTTTCGTCTATTCCGTAGTTTGGTTTTTCTCTGCTGTTGTTGCTTAATCTCACTGTGTATTGTGTATATGATTTTCTGCCAACGTTGTAAAACTTCGAATCCGCTGGAAGCCGAACATTGCGGCGCGTGCGGCACTCGTCTGCTCATCATCTCAGGCGCGCAGGATACTTCGGCGCTTCTGGCCACAAACGATCACTCGCTCGAAGAGCACCTGCTCGAACGCATCAGCACGCTTGAAGCCGCGCTTACGCGCATGCAGGACCGCTTCGAACAGTTGCTCGAACTCGCGCAGCAGCAGGCTACCGGCAGCTTTTACGATCACATGATGATCGAGGCGCTGTCGGAAATCCTGGCCGAAGGCCGGCTGCTGAGCACCGACGATCTCGAGCAGCGCTGGCGCATCCACGTAGCCAGGCATTACGAAGAAACCATAGAACGCGAGCGGCTCGACGAACGCTGCGCGCAGATACTGTCGAACTATCGCGGAACGCAGCGCGAGGATTTCGGCAATCTCGTAGAAGAAGGCGCGCAGCTTGTCAGCGAAGGCCACACGCGGCGCGGGCTGCGGCTGCTCGAACAGGGCCTTGCCCTCGATGAACAGAACATCGAACTGCTCTTTACCGTAGGCGAATGCTACTTTCAGTTCGGCAAGGGGCTGGAAGCTTCGGGATTTCTCAGGCGCGTCGTTGCACTCGACTCGGACCACTTCGGCGCACGATTGCTGCTCGGACTTCTGAGCGGAGAGGCGGGCGAAGCCGAACTCGCCAAGATTCACCTTCAGCACGCCATCACCATAGACAACGACTCTTTCGCCGCGCATTACGGTCTCGGGCGGTTGCTCGCCTGCGAGGGCAGGATTGCCGAAGCGCTCGCGCATCTCAAACGCGCTCTTGCGCTCAAACCCACGCCCGAAATGCACTACCTCGTAGGCCGCGCCTACTGGGAGCAGGGCCAGGCCTCGCGTGCGCTCAAACATCTGCAGAAGGCCGTGCGGCTGGATCCGCGCTTTGACGCGGCGCTCTACAGCCTCGGCTGGCTTTACTGGCAGTCCAACAAAACCAACGAGGCGCGCGAGCATTTTCGCGCCGCGTATGAAATCAATCCGCGCGATTCGCATTACCGCGTAGCGATGCAGGCGCACGCAGGCGACGAACTGCCGCAGCCTCCTGCGCCCGGATGGGCTCACCTGATACGCAAGCGACGCACGGCCAATTCCGAAACGCGCTTCATAGAACTGCTCTGGCGCGATCTGGCGAGCGTGGCGCTGGCGCCCTCTGCATTGCGAAAAACTCCCAGAAAGTGATGGCGCAGAGTTCGCTGAAAGTGGTAGACTTGCGTCAGACTGAAGCGGCCGGCCGGTACTGTCTCCTCAGCCGACGCCGAACCGGGCTGCAAACGGGTCTCGCCGCCCCTGTAAGGGCGGAGCAATCGCGGGCACAACTTAAGTCGATCTCCATCCGGGCTCCGGCGCGCCGGAAGTGCGTCGAACGCAGGACGGGAGATCAAAACGATTCCGGGATAAGCGAGGGATTCTATGGCAAACGAGAAGATTGAACGAAACGACAAGAACAAGGCGCTCGATGCGGCGCTTGCACAGATCGAAAAGTCCTTCGGCAAGGGCGCAATCATGCGCCTCGGCGAGCACAGGGTCGAGGAAGTGCCCGTTATTTCGACCTCAAGCATCGGACTCGATGCCGCTATCGGCGTCGGCGGATTTCCGCGCGGCCGGGTCATCGAGATTTACGGACCGGAAAGCTCGGGCAAAACCACGCTTGCGCTGCACGTAGTGGCGGAAGCGCAGCGCGCCGGCGGCACCGCCGCATACGTCGATGCCGAACACGCGCTCGACGCCGTATACGCCGAAAAGCTCGGCGTAAAGATCGACGATCTGCTCATATCGCAGCCCGATTCGGGCGAGCAGGCGCTTGAAATCACCGAAGCGCTCGTGCGCTCGAACGCAATCGACATTCTTGTAGTGGATTCCGTGGCGGCGCTCACGCCGCGCGCCGAACTCGAAGGCGATATGGGCGATTCGCTCCCGGGCCTTCAGGCGCGCCTTATGTCTCAGGCGCTGCGCAAACTGACGGCCGTAGTCGGTCGCTCGAATACGTGCCTGATCTTCATCAATCAGATTCGCGAGAAGATAGGGGTAATGTTCGGCTGTTTCCACTACAACTCGCGAGTAGTGCTGGCCGACGGGACCACGGAAAAGATCGGAAAGATAGTCAACCAGCGGATGCCGGTCGAGGTGCTTAGCTACAACCCGGAAACCGGCGCCATAGAACCGCGCCGTGTAGTCAACTGGTTCGACAACGGTCGGGCGGATTATTTCCTCCAATTCGAAGTCGAGGGAGGCGCTTCGGGACGCCGGCATTTCGCAGCCACGCCCAATCACACCATCTTCACTCCGCAGGGCGAGGCTGCGGCCGGAGATCTGCGCGTAGGCGATGAAGTGCTTGCAATGGTGGCTGACTATTATCTGAGCGATGATCAAGTTCAACTGCTGCTTGGCGGCGCACTCGGCGACGGCTCGTTGCGGCAAACTGGCACACACACGGCAAACTTCCGTGTAGGCCACAGCCCGGCGCAGGCGGAGTACCTTCAATGGAAACACGATATGCTCAGCCCTTTTGCACGGCCAGTCGGACCTATGGGAAGAGGTATCGGATTTGAAACACTCGCGTTTCCTGCACTCGCCGACATACGCCGGGAGGTATATTTCGGAAACGGTCGCCGTCAGGCAACCGGGTCACTTCTGGATCGGCTCGATGCCCGTGCAGTAGCAGTCTGGTACGGTGACGATGGCTCATTTGCCGGACATTTCGAGCGATGGGGGCGTGGCAAGGCGGTCGTTTATAACAAATCTCTGACCGGCGATGACCGTGCGCGCGTGGCGGCGCTTTTTGAGCGACTCGGGGTGGGCAAGCCAAGAGACGATGGACGCGGCTTCTGGTTTACAGCGGATGATACGGCACGGCTTCATCAACTGATTGCGCCGTATCTGCACCCGGAGGTTGATTACAAATTGCATCCGAGTCTGCGAAATCAGTTTCGCTGGCAGCCGGATATGCGCAGCCTGCCCGGTGGATTGAAACTGCGGCGTTTCACCCGTTCGATCCCGGCGCGCATCTCGCGCATCTACGTCAAGCCGCAGACGAAATCGATGCAACGATTCGACCTTGAAATCGAGGGCAATCACACCTATATGGTCGACGGCGTGATCGTACACAATTCGCCCGAAACTACGACCGGAGGACGCGCGCTGAAGTTCTATTCCTCGCTGCGCATCGACATACGCCGGATCAGCGGAATCAAGGACGGCGAATCGTTTATCGGCAACCGCACGAAGGCGAAGGTCGTCAAGAACAAACTCGCGCCCCCGTTCAAGGACGCCGAGTTCGACATCATCTACGGCGAGGGTATTTCCCGCCTCGGCGAAATCATCGACCTCGGAGTCGAAAACAAGATAGTCGAGAAGTCGGGCGCGTGGTTTTCCTACAAGGGCGAACGGCTCGGTCAGGGCCGCGAAAACGCAAGAACCACGCTGCGCGAAAATCCCGATCTGTGCAACCGCATAGAAACCGAACTGCGCGCAGCGCTCGGCATTGCGCCACGAGCGCAGGCGGCTGCCGCTGCAAACTCCGCCCCGCCGCAGAAACGCGGACGCGGCGAAAGCGAAGAGTAAGAGAGAAACTACGGAACAAACGGAATTAACGGAAACTGCGGAAGGGAATGATCTTTTCCGTTTGTTCCGTTTATTTCCGTTTGTTCCGTTATCTCTGTGGATTTAATGGAGGAAACGATGGAGAAGCGGTTGACCGAGATGGTCGCCTGTGCGGGTTGAGCGGCCAAGCTCGCGCCCGGCGCGCTCGCTCAGGTTCTGAGCGGGCTTCCACGACCACCGCACGATCCGAGACTTCTTATCGGCTATGAAACCGCCGATGACGCCGGAGTCTACCTTCTGCGCGACGATCTCGCGATTGTGCAAACGGTCGATTTCTTCACTCCCATCGTAGACGATCCGTTCGATTACGGCCGCATCGCCGCGCTCAATTCGATCAACGATGTATGGGCTATGGCGGGCACGCCCGTTACGGCCCTTGCCGTTACCTGCTTTCCGAAACAGGGCGTAGAGTACGAGATACTGGGCGAGATCATGCGCGGCGGCCTGTCGATATTGACCGAACACAAGGTAGCGCTGCTCGGCGGGCACAGCGTAGACAATGACCAGATCATGTTCGGCTACGCAGTAACCGGAACGATCGATCCGCGCCGGATCGCCGCCAACACGGGCGCGCGTGCGGGCGACATTCTGATACTCACAAAACCCGTGGGCACGGGCATCGTTTCGACCGCAATCAAGTTCGACAAGTGCCCGCCCGCAGTCGCCGAGGGTTCGCGCCGCGTCATGCTGACGGCAGGCGACCGGGCCGCCGCCGCTATGCGCGATTTCGGCGTGCGCGGCGCAACCGACATCACGGGATTCGGACTGCTCGGCCACGCCTGGGAGATGGCGCGCGCAAGCCGGGTGACGTTTGAAATCGATTCGGCCCGAATCCCGCAGATTGATGGGGCTCTCGATCTTGCACGCGCGCGCATGGTGACGCGCGGCGACCGCGTCAATCGCGAATACGTCGGCGACGACCTCGCAATCGGTTCCGGCATCGGCAAAGACCTGCAGAGCCTTATGTTCGATCCGCAAACTGCGGGCGGTATGCTGATCTCGATTGCTGAAGAAAAGGCCGATGAATTGCTCGATCGCCTGCGTATCGACTACCCCGACGCTGCGATCATAGGACGCGTCGGGGAGCGCAGCGATCGATCCGTATTCGTCGCCTGAAAAACAACAGATAACAACCGAATACTATCAACCCGATATCATCAACCTGATATCGTCGACCCGATATCAAAATAATCCTCCGAAAGGGCAATTATTCTATGACCGTTGACGCACCCGTGATTGCACATCTCGATCCGCCGCGCAGGACGCTGCTCGGCCCCGGCCCAAGTCCCGTAGACGACCGCGTGCTGCGGGCTATGAGCGCGCCGCTTGTCGGGCATCTCGATCCGGTTTTTATACGCACCATGGATGAAATTCAGGAGATGCTGCGCTATGTATTTGAAACCAACAACCGCTTGACCATTCCCGTATCGGGCACCGGGAGCGCCGGTATGGAAGCAACGATTGCCAACCTTATCGAACCGGAGGAAGAAGTAGTCGTATGCATACACGGATACTTCGGCGAGCGGATGTCGGATATGGTAAGCCGTTTGGGCGGCCGGCCCGTGCGCGTCGAATGCGATTGGGGCGCTCCCATTGATCTCGACAAAACGCGCGAAGCGTGGCGCAAATCAAACGCACGCATACTTTTCGGCGTACACGCCGAAACATCTACGGGCGTGCTGCAGGATCTGCGCCCATTGCGCGAGATCGCCGATGAGCGCGACGGACTGCTTCTGGTCGATGCGGTAACGAGTCTCGGCGCGCATTCGGTAGGCGCGGACCGCAACGGCGTAGACGCCTGTTATTCCGGGACGCAGAAGGCGCTCAGTTGCCCGCCGGGACTTTCGCCCGTCACCTTCAGCGAGCGCGCAGTGGAAAAGATTCGCGCACGACGCACGCCTTGCAGCAGTTGGTATCTGGATGTAGGTCTGCTGCTCAATTATTGGGGCAGCGACCGCGTGTATCATCATACCGCGCCGATTTCGATGAATTACGCGCTGCACGAGGCGCTTCGTGTCATTCTTGAGGAAGGGCTGGAAGCTCGCGCCGATCGTCACCAGCGTAATCATCGGGCGCTGGTTGCAGGCGTCGAAGCCATGGGGCTTGCGATGCAGGTTGCGCCCGAATCGCGGCTCTGGACCCTCAATACCGTGCGCGCGCCCGAAAACATAGACGAAGCGAAGGTACGCAAACGCCTGCTGGAAGAGTTCAATATCGAAGTAGGCGGCGGGCTCGGCGTATTCAAGGGCAAACTCTGGCGCATCGGGTTGATGGGCGCGGGCAGCACGGAAAACAACGTACTACTTTTGCTCGCTGCTCTCGAAAAGGCGCTCGCCGACGAGGGATTCAAGGTGAAGGATTCGGGCGTAAGCGCAGCCGCCGCCCTTTACAGCAACGAGAAAAGTTAAATCAAACCACACGACTTCGGGATGTAAAAGAGAGATGACGGAACAAACGAAATATAACGAAAAGAACTAAAATACTCAATTTTTCAGTTCTTTTCGTTATATTTCGTTTGTTCCGTCATCTCTCTTTGATTTCCGCGTGTTCCGGGCCTTTACTTCACGCGGCTGGTCCGGCGTCGCATGAAATCCATCATGACGTATTGGCCGAGGCTGAGGCTGGTAGTGAAGTACGCCTTGCCGTGAGCGATCTCGGTAAGGCGTTTGACGAATTCGACCAGATAATAATCATCCGTCAGCATGAAGGTATTGACTATGATCCCGGAGCGACGGCACTGCGCGGCTTCTGCAAGCGTCGCGTCGATTATCATCGGATCCAGACCCATCGGATTCTTGTACAACCTTCGTTTCCGGTCTTCGCGACTCTTGCTCCCCATCGGAGCATCATCCAGAAACAGCGCCGAGGGTTTTCCGTCCGTGATCATGATGATCTGGCGCATGTCCTTGCGCTGCGAAAGAAGTATCCTCCGCGCAAGCCGCAACCCCTCGCACGTATTTGTGTGATACGGACCTACCTGCACGCTGCCGAGCTTCGCAAGCGGCACCTCTTCGGCCGAATCGTGAAAAAGCACCAGCTTGAGCGAATCGCCCGGATACTGCGTCCGGATCAGATGCGCGAGCGCAAGCGCTACCCGCTTTGCCGGAGTAAACCGGTCCTCTCCGTAAAGAATCATCGAATGCGAACAGTCGAGCATCACTACCGTAGCGCACGACGACTGATACTCCGACTGCCGAACCATCAGATCGGAGTATTCCAGATTGAGCGGTACGCCGAGGCCCTCGCGCGCAATCGCAGAGAGAAGCGTCGCGTTGACGTCCAGATTCAGCGCATCGCCGAACTCATAGGGTTTTGAAGACTCGTAGGCCTCTACGCCGGTAGCAAGGTGATTGGTATCGTGCCGGCCGAAAGACGAACGGCCGAAACTGCTCATAAGATTTTTGAGCGTCTTGTAGCCGAGAAAATCCAGGCCCTTTTCCGTAACCTCAAATCGTATGCGCGCGCGGCGATAGTCCTCGGTTTTGCCCTCGCCCGACTGAGGTCGAAAACGCGCCCTGCGCGCTTCGCTTCCTTCTCCGTCCTGATCTCCGTCTATGTCTCCGGGTTCGCCTTCGGCCTGGAGGTAACCTTCCTGCAGCAGGCGCTCGATCAACCGGTCGATCAGTTCATCGAGTTTTTCGTCGCGCGCCTCGCCGTTTTCGTCAAACAGTTGATCGTACTGCTCGCGGTCGAGCAGGCCCGAACTGCGCAGCGCCTCGCGTATGGCCCTGCGCAACCCCTCAAGCGCGTCTTCCTGATCACCCAGCGGTTCGTCATCGTCCCAATTGCGGCGACGAAAGCTCTGCCGGAACTGCCGCTCGAAGCCGCTTTGCAGCAGATAATCCGAGAGCGCTTCCATCAACTCTTCGAGACTCAGATCGTCCCAATCTGCCCCGGTCCATTGAGAATAACGCGTGTATCGCATAGAAAGTGCTGAGAGCGTGTTTTGAAAGCCCCGAAGCGGCGAAAGACCTATACAGCGAGAATCTTCCGCCCTTTCAGGGCTGAAATTGATGTTGGCGTCATACCCAGGGCTTACGCCGCTGGGCTACAGATCTCACGCCCCTTCGGGGCTCTCAAAACACGCTCTGAGTGCTGAGTCCAGTTTGGAATCCAGGAACTTTACAGCGGTTTCGGGTTCAGTATTCATTACTCTGCCAATTAAGTTCTTTGAGTTTTTCAGCCGCGGAGCGGCGAAAGATCTGTAGCCCAGGGCGTAAGCCCTGGGTGAGTGTAGAGAAGCGGCGCCAGCCCCGGAGGGGCGGAAGATCTTTCGCCCTTTCAGGGCTCGGACGTTCTTTTTCTACTGACCTGGCGCTCACGCACCAGGCTACAGATCTTTCGCCGCTCCGCGGCTGAAAAACTCAAAAACTTTGTTTACAGAGTACTGAACACCAAAATCGAAACCGCTGTAATTACAGATACTTTGAATTAAAGTTCTTCAGTTCCAAATTGCACTCAGCACTCAGCACTTCTTCCTCTTCACCCAGAACACTCCTCTCAATTCACCTTGCCGCCGGTCCAGTCATCAAAATGAACGCTGCGCCCCGCGCGTTCGGGCTTCGCCTGCGTGTAGCTTGCGCCTCCGCGGCCCTCGTTGCGGGCGAGTTTCTTCTGTGCGTGCAGGCCTTCGAGTATCAACTCGCACCCGACGATCAGCGCGCCCTTTGCCCCTGTTTCGATTCGCCCGCTGCGCGCCGCGTCGATCAGCCCCCGCACGCCCTTGAAAGCCTTGAGCAGATCGTCATCGCCGCCCATCTCCGAAACCGTCAGCGTCTTGCCGTGCTGAAAATGATCGAGCACCTGCCGAAGATCTATGCCCGCATATCGCTCGTTGAAAACTTCGCTGCACGCCTTGCGTATCAATTCACGCGCAATGCGGTCGGCTCCAACGGTTTCGCCCTCGTATTCGAGTTCGATCTTGCCCGTTATCGCCGGACTTGCAGCGTAAACATCGCTCAAACGCGGCGATGCCGTGCGTTCTCCATTCAGCAAAGCGCGCCGCTCGGCGTTTGACACTACGCTTTCGATAACCGAAATCGGCAACCGCTGGCTGACGCCCGAACGCCGGTCTATACGCTTGTCCTGCCGCGCAAGAAACGCTGCACGTTCGATGACTTCGCGAACGGCGGGAGCAATCTCTACAGCAATATCTTCGTCGGAACCTTCTTCAGAATTTGTGCGCCGCGTCCACGCTTCCTGTTCGGTGATCGCCATGCCTTCGTCGAGCGAAGCGGGATAGTGCGTCTGTATTTCCGAACCTATGCGGTCCTTCAGCGGAGTGATGATCTTGCCGCGCGCGGTGTAATCTTCGGGATTGGCGGAAAACACAAGCAGCAGGTCGAGCGGCAGCCGCACGGGATACCCCTTAATCTGCACGTCGCCTTCCTGCATGATATTGAACAAACCCACCTGAATCTTCCCCGCAAGATCCGGCAGTTCGTTGATTGCAAAGATGCCGCGATTTGCGCGCGGCAGCAGTCCGTAATGTATCGTCAGTTCATCCGCGAGCAGATGCCCGCCGCGCGCGGCCTTGATCGGGTCTACATCGCCTATGAGATCGGCAATGGTGACGTCGGGGGTGGCGAGTTTCTCGATGTAGCGCGCATCGCGCCCTATCCACACAACGGGCGCATCGTCGCCGTACTTTGCTACCAGCGAACGGCCGTGCGCGCTGATCGGCGCAAACGGGTCATCGTTGACTTCCGAACCTGCAAGCGCCGGAATCTCCGGGTCGAGCAGCGAGGCCAGTTCGCGCAGAAGCCGCGTTTTTGCCTGCCCGCGCAGCCCGAGCAGTATGAAGTTGTGCCGCGCAAGCAGCGCGTTTACAACCTGAGGGATGACTGTGTCTTCGTAGCCGACTATGCCCGGGAAGAGCACCTCGCCCGAGCGGAGCTTGCGCATCAGATTGCTGCGGATTTCATCCTTGACCGGGCGGCGGCCGTACCCTGCCGCTCTGAGTTCACCGAGCGTTCGCGGTTTCGTCATACTGCATTAAGAAAGATAACGGAACATACGAAATAAAACGAAACATACGGAACGTATGACTGATTTCGTATGTTTCGTTTTATTTCGTATGTTCCGTTATCTTTTCTCCTTTTCAAAATGAATGATGTCGGATTCATATCGAGGGAACGTGCGACGCCCTGATCTTACTCCTCGGCCTGAGCGCCCGCAAGCACGGGTTCCGCCGCCCGTTCGGCCGTTTTGTGTTTCTTTCGCTCGCTCAGGTAATAGAGTATGGGCACCGTCATGCGCGACAACAGCAGCGACGCCACTTCTCCCGCCATAAGCGAGATCGCAAGCCCCTGAAAGATCGGATCAAACAGCATTACCGCCGAACCCACAATCACCGCCGCAGCCGTCAGCATCATCGGACGAAAACGCACCGCACCCGCATCTATCACTGCATCGGCAAGCGCCATTCCCTGCTGTAACCGCAGTTCTACAAAATCCACAAGTATGATCGAATTTCTCACCACAATGCCCGCGCCGGCAATGAATCCGATCATCGACGTTGCAGTGAAAAACGCGCCCATAAGCGCGTGCGCCGGAAGTATTCCGACGAGCGAAAACGGAATCGCAGCCATAATCGCCAGAGGCGCGCGGAAGGACTGAAACCATCCGACTACAAGGATGTAGATCAGCACCAGCACCGCAGCGAACGCGATCCCGAGATCGCGAAATACTTCGTAAGTGATGTGCCACTCGCCGTCCCACTTCATCGCGTAACGGTCGGCGCGCGAGGGCTGGCTTGCGACGTAGCGTTCCAGCTCATAACCTTCGGGGAGCTGCAACTGCGAAATCGCTTCGTTGAGCTTTAGAATCGCGTAAACCGGGCTTTCCTCGCTGCCCGCTACATCGCCCGTCACATAAACCACGGGCATAAGATTCTTGTGGTATATACTGCGGTCCTCGATGGTCTCGTCGACGCGAACGAGCGCACCGAGCGGCACGAGCGCGCCCGATGCGCCCGCAACCCTGACGGAGGTCAGATCCTCGATGCGAGATCTGCGGGCGCGCGGCAGTTGCAGCACTACGGGAACGTCTTCCTTTTCTTTCGGCGCGTGAATCAATCCCACGGGCATTCCGCCCACGGCGATCCTGAGCGCAGACGCGATCTGTTCGGTGGATACGCCGCTGAGCGCGGCTTTTTCCTTGTCGACGACAAAACGGTATTTCGGCTGCTCGTCTTCTACGTACCAGTCGACATCCACTACACCGTCGGTGCGGTCGAAGATGTCTCGTATCTGCCGCGCAATTTCTATCTGCCGGTCGTAGTCGGGTCCGTAGATTTCGGCTACGAGCGTTTGAAGCACGGGCGGGCCCGGCGGGACTTCAGAAACCTTTACGCGCGCATTGTATTTGAGCGCGATTTCCTGAATCGGAGGACGCACGCGTTTGGCTATGTCGTGGCTCTGCGCGCTGCGCTCTCCCTTTGATGCAAGGTTGACCTGGATCTCGGCGACGTTCGGCCCGCGCCGCAGGAAATAATGCCGCACCAGACCGTTGAAGTTGTAGGGCGAAGAGGTCCCGACATACATCTGGTAATCGGTCGCCTCGGGCACGGTGGAAATATAGTCGCCTATTTCGCGCGTAAGCGCGGCGGTGTGTTCGAGCGTAGAACCTTCGGGCGTGTCGATGACGATCTGAAACTCGCTCTTGTTGTCGAACGGCAGCATCTTGACGCGCACGGCTTTCAGAAACAGCAGAGATACGGATGCAAGCAGCAGCACGCCTACGAGCAAAAGAAACGCGTAGCGGCGCTTCGGTTCGTGTATCAGCGCGCCCATCACACGGCGATACAACTGCGTCAATATCCCTTCCGCTGCGTGTTCATCGTGTTCATCGTGTTCATCTGCACGTTCATCTGCATGTTCATCTGTGTGTGGATCAACCAATGCTGCTTTATCTGCTATCGAATCAGTTTCTGTCGAATCAGTTTTTTCATCCGTATTTCCGCCCGTCTTTTCAGCTTCATTAGCCGGCTCATCGGATTTATCGGCGTCGTTTCCGTGAGACTTGTGCTCGCGTTTCAATATTCGCAGTCCGGCCCACGGCGTGACGATGAAGGCTACAAGCAGCGAAAAGATCATCGCCGCCGACGCGCCTACGGGAATCGGGCGCATATACGGCCCCATAAGTCCTGAGACGAAGGCCATCGGCAGTATCGCTGCTATGACGGCGAAGGTGGCGAGAATCGTGGGATTGCCGACTTCATCCACGGCCTCTACTGCGACATCGAGTACGGGGCGGCGGCGGTTTTTCGGCATGCGGTAGTGACGCGCCATGTTTTCTACAACTACTATGGCGTCGTCCACCAGAATCCCTATCGAGAATATGAGGGCAAACAGCGTGATGCGGTTGAGCGTGTAGCCGTATAAATAAAACACTGCAAGCGTCAGCGCGAGCGTCACCGGGATCGCGATTGCGACGATGCCGGATTCGCGCCATCCGAGCGCAAGCCATATAAGCGCCGCAACCGAGAGCACGGCAACCAGCATGTGCAGCAGCAGTTCGTTTGATTTCTCGCTCGCCGTTTCGCCGTAATTGCGCGTCACTGCAAGGCGCACTCCGTCCGGGATGATTTGCCCTTTCAGGTGATCGACCTTGTCAAGCACGCGCTCTGCGATGTCTATTGCGTTTGTGCCCTTGCGCTTGGCTACCGAAATCGTTACGCCCGGAACCGCGCTCGAATAAAGCTGCCCGGCGTCGGAATGCAAGGCTGCGGGCCCGTCGCCGTAGAGCACGTAATCGGCCGGCTCTTCGGGCCCGTCTTCAATGCGCGCTACATCGCGCAGATACACGGGCCGGCCGCCGAATACGCCGACGACGACGTTTGCGACGTCTTCGGCCGAACGCAGGAATCCGCCGACTTCGACCGAAAACTCGCGGTTGCCGGAAGAGAAAGCCCCGGCGGATATCTGTTGGTTTGCAGCGCCGAGCGATTGCGCGACCATACCGGCTTCGAGCCCCCGGCCCGCAAGGCGCGCTTCATCGAGCAGCACGCGTACCTGGCGGCGCGCTCCGCCTATGAGTTTCACTTCGGAAACATCGGGAACTTCCTTGATGGAATCGTGCAGTTGCGCGGCGATGCGCCGCAGGGTGAAGCCGTCGTAGCGGTCGCTTGCAAGCGTGAGCGCGAGGATGGGCACATCGTCAATCGAGCGCGGTTTGACAAGCGGAGTGCTCGCACCCGGCGGTATCAGATCGAAGTTCGCCGACATCTTCTGATTCAGGCGTACTATGCTGGCTTCCTCGTTCTGGCCCACGTAAAAACGCACGATCGCCATCGCGCGCCCCGGGCTGGAAGTTGAATATATGTATTCGACGCCCGGGACTTCCCACAACAGTTTTTCCATCGGGCGCGTGACGCGTTCGGCGACCTCGCGCGCAGAAGCGCCGGGCATCTCTACGAATACATCGATCATCGGAACGACGATCTGCGGCTCTTCCTCGCGGGGCAGCGCCGCAACCGCTCCGAGTCCGAGCAACATCGAGGCTACGATGACAAGCGGCGTCAGCTTGGAATCCAGAAAAATACGCGCAAGCCGCCCCGCCGGTCCCAATTTCTTTTCTCCATCCATCATCGGCTGTTCCGCTCTTTCCGTTTCGTTCCTTCAATCAGGCCCGCTTTATTCCGTAATTTTCGTATAATTTCGTTTGTTCCGTTATCTCTTTTTTATGTCCCGAAGTCGTGTGGTTTGATTTAGCGAACACGGCTGCCGTCGCTTACAGCCGCCGCACCTTCGACGATGATTCGCTGGCCCGCATCCAGGCCCGAGAGAATCTCTATCCGGTCGCCGAAAGTTTTGCCCGTCCTTACAAGCCTCAACCGTGCAATTCCCTGCGCATCCACCGCCATCACACCCGTCAATTGCCCGCGCTCGATAATCGCACCGGCGGGCGCCGAGAGGATTTCGCGCGCACCGGATGTGAAACGGGCGGTTCCGTACAACCCGGAGCGCAAACCGGCAACGCCGGGAAGGTCGATTTTTACGGTGTAGCTGCGGCTCGCGGGATCTGCGGCCGGAACGATTTCGCCGACCCGTCCCTCGATTTCGCCCGCGCCAATTGCGTCTATATTTACAAGCGCGCGTGCACCCATCCGTATACGGGACATCTGCGATTCTTCTACGGAGGCTTCGAGCCGGTAGCGGCCCTCGTCCTCTATGGTCAGCAGCGGCGCGCCGGGCTGAGCCATGGCGCCTACCTCGACCGTGCGGGCGATGACTATGCCGTTTACCGGCGAAGTAATGCGCGCGTATCCGGAATTGATTTCCGCGGCTGCAAGATCGGCCTTCGCCTGGTCTATTCGCGCAAGTATCTGGCGTTTGCGAGCGTCGAGCGAATCCAGTATCTTCGAGGCGCGCTCGGCCTCGGCTTCGGCGATCGCATGACGGGCGTTTACCTCATCGAATTCCTGCGGGCTCACGGATTTTCTTTCGAGCAGCGTCCGGTAGCGCGCAAGCGTAGAGGCGGCGAGCTGCAGGTTGGCTTCGGCGGACCGGCGTGCAGCTTCTGCGGCGCGTGCGGACTGCTCGATTTCGCCGAGCGATGCCTGCGCCTCGCGAATGCCCGCCTGCGCTTTCTGCAGTTGCGATGCGGCTTCGCGATTGTCTATTTCTACAACCACGGCTCCTGCACGCACACGGTCTCCCTCGCGAGCCCTGACAGATAGCACCGATCCGATGACGCGCGAAGAAATTATGGTGGTCGCGCGCGACCGCACCGTACCCGTCGCTTCATAAAAATCCTCGATCGAGGTCTTTTCCACCTCGGCTATCCGCACATTGCTCACTGCTGCGGGAGGGGTCGAAGTCGTTGCTTCGGGCCGGCCGCCGCAGGATGCAGCGAATACTGCGGCGACGGTCAATGCGGCGAATGATCTCTTGC
>JAHBSF010000042.1 GCA_019639255.1 Acidobacteriota bacterium
AAATCATCTGTTTTCAACTTCTTCTTGGCCAACCGGGATTTGCTGTATCGATGCTGTCGAGAAGACCTCGCATTTGCTCGACCGAGAGGACGGGAGTCTTGCCCTTTTTGATGGAGTAGCGGGGGCCTCTGACGCTCGATGCCGGATTAAAGGGCATCGCCTGGCCCGTCACCATCCAGTCAAAGAGCATTCGGATGGCCGCGAGGTGCTGCTTGACGGTCTGGGGCGCTCGTTCGCGGGTGAGCTGCTCGATGTAGGCGGCGACGAGCATCGGCTTGATGGTTTCAAGCGTCGCCCCGCGCTCGTTGCACCAGTCGAGGAAGCGGCCGACGGCGCGAGCGTATGAAAGGCGGGTGTTCTTGTTCCGAATATTCGCCGTAAAGAATTCGAGAAATCGCTCGGTCGTCTTCGCGCCATCGCGCACGATGATTTCCGGCAACACCAGTACGCCAGGGGCGGCATTTTTGATGTTGAGAACTTCGCCGCTCACTGGCTCACCTCCAAAGTGACGACGATGCTTTCCTGTTTGCTTCGCCTGTCGTGCGGAGCGAGCTTCAAAATTACGTGCATCGGGTCAAACCCACTCGGACCGCTGGCCCGGAGTTCATATTTTCCAGGAGGCAACTTAGAAAAACAGAACTCGCCATTGGCGCCAACAACGCAGGCCGCAAGTCTCTTCTGCTTGTCGCGATTGTAGTAGCCTTTTTCGCCTAGCCAGACTTCAGGATGGTCCAAGACTTCCACTAGTGCATTTGGTATTGGGGTCTCCGCAGCATCGAGGATGCGACCCCGGAGCGCTTTGACCGCGCCGCCTTCTATTGTTCGGTCTACAATCCAGCCCCATTGGGTGGTTTCATTTTCGGAGGCTATGCGACAGGCGCAGCGTCCAGGTTGGGCGCTGACGGTGATGGCGGTCAGCAAAATGACGATGACGATGCGCTTCATCAGCGCATTCTATGCGGAGTTTGCCCGTTCGGCAATGGCCGAACATAACGTTCTTTATGTTCGTCTATTGGGTGCTCTATATTTGACCGTGGTCGCGTTTTTCGCCGGTCCCTCTAACTCCCCTCCCGTCTTGAGAAGCCCCCAGGATTACCGGAGACTCCAACTGCAGCAGATAAGAAGTCTGGCCACTACACGGAAATATTCACCGGAGGTTCGGGGATGTGCCGTTCAGATGATCTTTGGGATTCTCCGCGCGTTTGATCCTCGAAACCACCGGCAAAAGCACCATTCCGGTTGCGGCTGCGAGCGTTTTGAACGGCAATAATATAACTCCGCTTTCCGCGTCGATCCAGCGCGCAGCATCATCTCCCGCAATCCGGCCCCAGATCTCGTGGTACGGGATGAAATGCGGCAACCCGAGCAACGGTTCGCCGCCTCCCAGCCTCAACACCAGCGAAACCGCAAACGCCGTCACAGATCCCGCGCGGTTCGCCTTCGGATCGTACAATGCGCAGATCAACTGCGGAAACAGCAGCACAAATACCAGATCGCTTGTAAAAAACCACAGCGCCTGCACGCTCTGCACCCGCAACGCAAGCGCTACGGCCGCACCGCCCAGCACTACTATCATCACGCGGATCAGCCGCTTCAACTGCGCGGGCGTCAGGTCGGGGCGCCACAACCGCTTCGCGCCGTTCCAGCTTATCATCGCCGCCGCCGACAGGATCGACGAACTGAAGCTCGATGTCACGGCCCCGATGATTGCGCCGAGCCCGAGCAGCAACACCCAGGGCGGCGCGGTCTCGACCAGCAGCAAGGGCAGCGACATTGCGGGCTGCGCTTCCAGTTGCGCGCGCATACCCTCGCTCCAAGGCATCCCGAATGCCGCCACGCCGAACAGCAGCGGCGGGATCGTCAGCGCCATCGTAAGCACGCCCGCAAGCAGCGAATGCCACTGCGCGCGGCGCGGAGTGCTGCAGGCAAGCACGCGCTGAAAATAGCAGTTCCACGGCACTCCGCCGCACATCAGCATTATGCTTATATCCCACCAGTTGATTACGGCCGGCAGCGTCCAGTACGCATTGACCGCCACGGGCGGCCAGACGCCCCCGCGCTCGGCGCGCGCCGCCGTGTACGCCGTCCACGCCGCATCCAGCCCTCCCGCCGCATCCAGCGCATACGGCAACGCTATCAGCAATCCCGCAAGCACAAGGCCCAGTTGCAGCGCATCGGTCCAGGCTACGGACCACATCCCGCCCAGCATCGTGTATGCGATTACGACTACGGCGGAAACCACAATCGCGGTAATGAGCGTTACGCCGATTACGGCTCCGAACGTAGAGCCTATGGCTACCAGCAGTTCAGCGCTCCAGAACAGTTCACCGGCGACTGCGGGCAGGAAGAGCACTACGGCCCACTTGCGGCCGAATCGCGCCTCGAAGGGATCTATGAGCGTGGTGTAGCGCAGTTGGCGCATGCGGCGCGCAAAAAACAGGCCGCCGATTACAAGGCTCAGCCCGAAGCATACGCCGCCCTGAAGCCCCGAAATCAGGCTTCGGTGATATGCGCCCTCGGCGGTGCCGAGCAGGTAGCCGCCGTCGACCCAGGTGGCGGTCATCGTCAGCGTGGCCAGCCACAGCGGAAGCGAGCGGCCCGCTACAAGCATATCCTCGGCCGTGCCGTCGCGCGCGCGCCGCGCGGCGATCAGTCCTACGGCCAGAAACAGGGCGTAAAGTCCCGCGATTGCGGCTACGGTCATCGGTTAAACCAAACTACACGACTTCGGGAGGTGGAAGAGAGATAACGGAACAAACGAAATAAGACGAAATAAGGCGAAATAAGGCGAAATAAGGCGAAAACCGGGGACACATTCAACGTTTCCGTTCTTTTCGTTTCATTTCGTCTGTTCCGTCATCTCTCTTCCGGTTTTTGTTACCGCGACGCACGGCGGCGGATCTGATTTCGCCGAGGAGGCTGCCGATGCGGGTGATTTCGGATTCGGCGAGCGGGGTTCGGGCGAATCGGGCGCGTTCGTACAGGCGCGTGAGTTCCTCGACTTCGGGCCAGGCGAGTGCGGCGGCGAATTCGCGCGGGGTGGCGAAGGGTTCGCGGCGGAAGCCTTTGCGTTCCAGCGCAGCGATCATTTCCTGATAAAAGGCCACGGCCGAGCGCGCAGGATCGCGCCGCCACTGTCGCCGCCAGGAGTTGCGGCGTCTGAGCGCCAGAAATATCAGCGGCGCAAGCGCCAGCGCCGCCAATACGAAAGCTGCGGGCGGCGATGTGATGAATGCATAAAAATCATCGCCGAAGCGGGTTATGCGGTCGTCATCGGGCGAATTTTCCGGGTTCTGCGCGCGTGGGTTGCCGGTCCAGGAAAACCAGCGCGCAAGCGGCCCCTGCTGGAACTCGGTAAGGGATTTTTGCAGCGCGCCGAACATCGCGATCTGGTCCGAGGCTCCGAAACCTACTATGCGCTCCTGCCAGAAGAGTTCGAGCGCCTCGAAGTAGCGGCGCAACTGCGCGGCGATGCCGCCGTCGTATACGCTGAGTCCGGCGGCGGGCGTCGGATCGAAGGCTATCCAGCCGTGTTGGGGGAAGAATACCTCGACCCAGGAATGCGCGTCGGACTGGCGGACGGTGAAGGCTCGGGCGACGTCGCTGTATTCGCCCATCTGAAAGCCGTTGACGAGGCGCGCGGGTATGCGGCGCGAGCGCAGCATAACGGTCATCGCCGAAGCGAAGTATTCGCAGTGTCCGGCGCGCAGGTTGAACAGGAAATCGGCTATCGGGTCGGCGTCGTCGGTGCGGCGCAGATTCAGCGTATAGCCGTAGGAGGTCTGGAGGTGGAATTCGATGCGGCGCGCGATTTCCAGCGGCGTAGCGGCGCCCTCGGCTATTTCGGCGGCGAGCGCGTCTACGCGGCGGTCGCGCATAGCGGGCAGTTGCAGGTAGCGGCGCCGGATTTCGGGCGGATACATACGCGATGAATCGGCGGCGAGCGCGGCGTCGGAGAGGGGCCAGGTAGTGGAGTATACGGTATAGGTCAGGCGCTGTGCGGCCTGGGCCTGGGTCCAGAGGCCGTCGCCGGAGTCGCGTTCGAGGGTGGGGAGTCCGCGCACCCAGTTTGCGCGCGGCGCGGCGAATACGGTGGAAAGGGTAAGCGGCTCCAGAAAGAAGTTCTGTTCGGTGAGCATGCCGAAGGGCGGGGGGGCTTCGACCTGGAAGCTGTCGCCGAAGCGGCGCACGGAATAAACGGTATCGTCCGAGAGGCTCCAGCTTGATCCGTCGTAATAATCGAAGCTGACTCCGCGCCAGCGCAAGGGCGCAGCGGCTTGTCCCGTGGGGAAATTGACGCGCACGCGCATGACTACCTGGGGGTTGAGCTTCACTCGCCCTACTTCGCCGAGGCGCACGGTATTTGAAAATCCCGAAAGCGATTCGGTGCGCAGCAGCCGGTTGCCGAGCGTGGTGCGGGGCAGGCGCGGCATGGCCATAAACAGGGGCGTTGCAAGCAGCACTATGACGGCGAGCGCGGCCAGAGAGAATCCGGCGATTGCTCCGCCGCGGGGCGACCGCAGCGCGCGGCGGGAATCCGGAGTTTCGCGCCAGATTTCGGTATGAGCGCGGCGGTTGAGGAAGGCTTCGCCGGCGCGGCGTATCTCGAAAGCCACGAGCGTAGACAGGGCGGCGAAGAGGAATACGACGAGCAGCGCAAAGAACATCGCATCCACGGTCATTCCGGCCGCGAGCAGCACGCAGAAAAAGGCTACGAGGTAGAGCCACAGCCAGTCGCGCCCGGATTTGCGTTCGAGCAGCTTGCATACGGATGCAAACAGGGTGAAGTGTATGACGGCGAGCGCGGGCGGGGTATCGAACAGGCGCCAGTCGGCGGCGAGTATGGGCAAATAGCCGAGGCGCAGCAGGTTTACGGCGCGGCGCGTAAGCACGGGTTTGATCGAGCCGCGATCTATGAGGAAGCCTGCGGCGAGCGCGGCGGTGTAGCCCGCGATGGATATCCAGTCGAGCTGCCGCGTGGCGAGCAGCATTGCGAAGCTCGTCGCGAGAAGCGCGTAGGATGAGATCAGAAAGTAAACTTCAAGCATCAGCGTTGAGCATTAGCGTTGAGCATCAGCGTTGAGCATTAGCGTTGAGCATTAGCGTTGAACATTAACGTTGAGCATTAACGTTGAGTATCAGCGTTAATCATGAGCGTTAATCATGAGCGTTTTTCCGCGTATTCAGCGTCCTTATTTCCGCGTCTTCCGCGGTTTCGGCCAGTTCGTCAAAGCGGATCAGGTTCGCCGAGCGGCGCAATCGGGCCGGGATTTCACCGCCGTCGAAGGGCGTAAGCAGAATGCAGATTTCATCGTCCCGGTTTGAGGCTGCGCGCATTGCGGTTTCGGACTCGAAGGGGAATGCGGCCGGGCGGGGCTGCACGCGGGCAAGCAGGGCGAGCATGCGGTAGCAATGTGCGCGGCCCGCGCCGAAGCCCGAGTCCTCATCGCCGGCGACGAGCCTGACCTCGGCGCCCTCGTCGAGCAGGTATACGACGATGCTTGCCGCCGCGGTGACTGCGCGTTCGAAGAGGTCGCCAAATTCTTTTGCTTCGAGTACTGCGGGTTGAGAAACATCGAGCATGACGGTAGCGCGCGCGTCGTCTTCGCGCGTGAATTCGCGAACCATCAGATGCGTGGTTTTCGCCGTAGCCTTCCAGTCGATGTGGCGCGGGTGGTCGGAGGGCTGATAGCGGCGGATGGAATAGAGGTCGTGGCCGCTGCCCTTGATCGAGCTTTGGGCGCGTCCGAGGCGCAGCGAGAGGCGTTTCAGGCGCTCATCGAAGCGGCGCGGTTGCGGGTATACGATGATTTCGCCCGCAGCGGCGGCGTGGCGGCGGCGCTCTATGAAGCCGAAGGGAAAGCGGGTGCTGATGGTGAAGCCGCGCAGCGGGTATACGCCGCGTCGCGCAAAACCGAACTCGAAGCGCGACTGCGCCCACGCGCGCGGCGCGATGATCGGGAAATAGGCCAGCCTGTCGAGAGCAGATTTATCGAGATCGGATTTATCGAGACCGGATTTATCCGGAGCAGGTTTATCTGGGGGCGGCGCGTCGTCGGGATTATCGCATTGCGGGTCCTGCGATGCCGAGATGGCGAGCGAGAAGCAGGGCAGCAGGCGCTTGCGGTTGTGCGCCGTGACTTCAAAGCGGGCGCTTTCGCGCGCGAATATGTGATCGGGAAACCGCAACCGCACGTCTACGGCGCTGAGACTCAGGCGCGATGCGATTTCGGAAACGACGAGCGTTGCGCCGAGAACCGCTACGATCAGGTAGAGCAGGTTATTGGCCGTAGCGAGCGCAAGCAGGCCCGCTACGGCGAGCAGTCCGAGAAAGATCCATCCGCCGGCGGAGATTTTTATCGACAGGTCGGAGCGCAGCGCGTCGAGGCGAATGATGCGCGCAAGGCGGGGCAGTATGTAGACGACCATGCCGAGGGCAAACAGCAGGGCGAGGCGCGATCCCATCGTAGCGAGTTCGCCGTTGCCCGCCCTCATTGCAAGGCCGGACACGACGACCGAAGCGAGCGCTCCGCCCGTCAGCAGCGATGAAATGAGTATGAAGGGCGCGGTTTTTTTCATGGCGCTGGAGAAGCGGAAGGAAGAGATAACGGAACAAACGAAAAGAGACGGAACAGACGGAAATATTCAACCATTCCGTAATTTTCGTTTCATTTCGTTTGTTCCGTTATCTCTTCCTTCCTCAGATCGGCACGGGAACGTTTCTGACGATTTCAGCGAGCGCGGCGTCGGATTCTTCGCCGTGGCGCAGGCGGCTCGAATAGCGCGCGTTTACGACTACGCGGTGGCCGAATACGGGCGCAATCAGGCGCTTGATATCGTCGGCTATGCAGTAGTCGCGGCCTTCGGTCAGGGCGAGGGCCTGCGCCGAGCGGTAAAGCGCGAGCGTGCCTCGCGGGCTGACGCCGAGTTCGAGCGTTTCGGCGCGGCGCGTAGCGTCTACGACGTGCATAAGGTAATCGACGAGCGCATCGTCTATGCGCACGTTGCGCACCTCCTGCTGGAGTTCGAGAATATCTTCTGTGGACATTACGGGGGCGACATCGTCTATGGGGTGGCGGAAGGCCTGGCTGCGCAGAATCTGTTTTTCGTCCTCTATGGATGGGTAACCCATGCGCACGCGCATAAGGAAGCGGTCGAGCTGGGATTCGGGCAGCGGGTAGGTGCCGTGATGTTCGATGGGGTTTTGTGTAGCGAGCACGAGGAAGGGGCGCGGCAGTTCGTAGGTCTGGTTTTCTATGGTAGCGCGGCCCTCGGCCATGGCTTCGAGCAGGCTCGACTGCGTCTTGGGCGTGGTGCGGTTGATTTCGTCGGCGAGAATCACGTTGGCGAATATGGGGCCGGGCTTGAATTCGAATTCGCCCGACCGCTGGTTGTAAATCGACAGGCCCACGATGTCGGAAGGCAGCAGGTCGGAGGTGAACTGTATGCGCTGGAAGCTTCCGGCCAGGCAGCGCGCGATGGTCTGCGCGAGCGTGGTTTTGCCGACTCCGGGGACGTCCTCTACAAGCAGGTGCCCGCCCGCGAGCAGGGCCGTAATCGAGAGTTGCACGGCGTCGCTTTTGCCGCGTATTACGCGCTCTATGGTGACTTGCAGTTCGCGCAGGCGCTCAAGTGTGCCGGTGATCAACGACGCAATACCCCGCTTCCTGTTGCATTCGGGACTCAGGCAATTTAGCACAGCAGGAATCGTTGCGGCAAAAGCGCGCGGCGCGTTTACTGCCTGTTCTGTTCATCGAGCCAGGCCTTTAGCGGCGCGAAATAATCGATAATGGCCGTAGCGTCCATCTCGCTTTCGCCCGTGAGCGCCTTCAATGCTTCGGGCCAGGGGCGGCTTGCTCCCATTTCCATCATCTTTTTGAGTTTTTCGCCCGCGCGCCCGTCGCCGTATATCGAGCCGCGATGCAGCGGCCCGGTGTATCCGATTTCGCGGCACAGCGCGCGATGGAACTGGAACTGAAGTATTGTTGCGAGGAAGTAGCGCGCGTAGGGCGTGTTGCCCGGAATGTGATATTTCGCGCCCGCGTCGAAATCCCTCTCGGTGCGAGGCTCGGGCGGCGCGATGCCCTGATACTTTTCGCGCAGCTCCCACCAGCCCTTGTTGTAATCTCCCGGCGCGATTTCGCCCGAAAACACCCTCCATCGCCATTGATCCATCAGATAGCCGAAGGGCAGAAACGCCACCTTTTCAAGCGCCTTGTGCAGCAGCAGCCCGATGTCGGCGCTTGCGTCGGGCGCCCGGTCTATGAGCCCGATTTTCTTCAGGTATTCGGGCGTGACGGAAAGCGCTATGGTATCGCCCAGGGCTTCGTGAAAACCGTCGTTAGCGCTGTTCTGATGCAGCGTGGATTGCGGGGCGTAGGCCATCTGGTAGTAGTTGTGGCCGAGTTCGTGATGAATGACGTTGAAATCCTCGCCCGTGATGGTTATGCACATCTTTATGCGCACGTCCTTCTGGTTGTCCAGGTTCCAGGCGCTTGCGTGGCATACGACGTCGCGATCCTGCGGTTTGGTAAAGAGCGACCTGTCCCAGAAGGTAGCGGGCAGAGGGTCGAGGCCGAGCGAGGTGAAAAACGCCTCGCCGTAGCGGACCATGCCGCGCGCGTCGGTATTGCGGCGCTGAAGGATTTCCGTCAGGTCGTAGCCGGGATCGGATGTCGGGGGCTTGAGCAGTTCGTAGATGTTGGTCCAGTCCTGGCTCCACATATTGCCGAACAGATGCGCGGGAATGGGGCCGGATTCGGGGACTACGGAGGGGCCGTATTTTTTGATCAACCGGCGGCGCGTGTAGGTATAGAGCGAGTCGTAAAGCGGTTTGACCTGCTGCCAGAGGCGCTCCATTTCGGCGGCGAAGGCGTCGGGTTCCATGTCGTAGTTCGAGCGCCACATCGCGCCGAGGTCCTTGAAGCCCATTTCGCGCGCGCCCTTGTTGGCGAGTTCGGTGAAGCGGACGTAGTCGTTGCGGTAGGGCGGGGAGACGGCGTGCCATCCGGTCCATGCGCGTTTGAGTTCATCGGGATTGCGGCTCGTGCGCAGAATGCGTTCGAGATCGCCGAGGCTGAGGCAGGGCTTTTCGGGGCCGTCGGGGCAGTATTTGCCGCGGCCGTAGGCGCTTTCCATGCCGACGGCGATTCTGGTGAGTTCCTCGCGTTCGGCGGCGTTGTCGGGGGCGGGCAGCGACAGCGAGAGTTTGATGAGTTTGAGTTTGCGCGCGAGTTCCGGAGGCAGTTGCAGCCCGTCGAAGCGCCGCGAAGCGTTGGCGAGTTCGGTTACTGCGGCGAGCACCTGCGTCTGCGCGTCGGCGGCGAGCGCCTCGGTGTCTTCGGTGATGAAGTTGCTTTGCACCCACGCGGCGCGGCCCGATTTGACCGACAGATCCTGCAATCGCTTTTCGGCGTCGGCGATGAATTTTTCCGCCTCGGCGACCGTGGCCGGGCCGCCCGAACAGGCGATTGAAACTGCGCCGAGGATAAATACGCAGATTATCGGAAGAAATCGTCGAACGGTTTGCATCGAGCGCCTCCATCGAGTCGGATTTTGGGAGAAGTTAGCACAGACGCGGAAAGAAAGGAAAATTCTCCGGCGCGCCTCCCGGGGCTGACGAAACCCTCGGGGTTTGCGATAATAACGTCCTTACAGGCAGCGAGAGCAGTACCGATGCGAAACAGGGCGAAGCACGAAATACTTACGGGGTTGCAGTATCTGATTATCGGAATGATTGCCGAGATTGCCGTAGCCCTGTGGGTCAGGCGCGAGGGCGGCGATGCGCTGCGCCCGGTCATCGCGTGGTTTCTCATAGCTTCGGCGCTCAGCCTGCTGCGCCTGGGCGTGATTGTCGCAGTAGGCGCGCTGCGCCGCGATCAGTGGCAGACGATTTCCCGCCGCAACTGGATTTGAGAACGCCGAACAAACGGAAATGTACCGAACAAGCGGAAGGGCATAATCTTTTCCGTCTGTTCAGTTTCATTTCGTTTGTTCCGTCATCTCTGTTTCATATGGTTTGAGCCAGGCTGCGAGGCGGGGTTCGATCCAGCCGAGCGCGGTCAGGAAAAACAGGCCGACGGCGAGATTGAATATCAGGTGAGCGCCGGCCACGGCCCTTCCCGGGGTTTCAAACGCGGCAATGATCCAGTCGGCGAACGGGGTAATAAAGGGAAAGAACATCAGCACGCCCGCGCAGTTGAAGAGGAAGCCGGCCAGGGCCGATGCGCGCGCCGTGTGGTTCATCGCGAGACTCGCGATCATCGACGTGGAAGTCGAGCCCACGTTCGCCCCGATCACTATCGGGATTGCAGCCTGCGGCGGAAGGACTCCCTGCTGCACGAGGATTATCGCAAGGCCCGTGGTTACGCTGCTCGATTGAACTATGGCCGTGAAGACGAGTCCCGCAAGCACTCCGAGCCACGGCGCCGTGGCGCGCGCCATCCATTCGAGCAGCAGCGGTTCTTCCTTGAGCGGTCCCATAGTCGATGCGAGCAGATCGAGGGTAAAGAAGACGAGCCCGAAATAGAAAGTCGCCTTTCCGGCGATCCTCCACCGCACGGGCAGCGCCGAGATTACGGCGCCGAGCACGATGAAGACCGGGCCTATGCCCGTGAGTTTGAAGGAAACCAGCCAGGCGGTCGAAGTGGTTCCGACCTTTGCGCCGAGCAGCACGCTGAGGCTTGCGCGAAACGAAATCACCGCCGAATCCACGAGCGTCACGGCAAGCGAAGTCGTAGCGCTGCTCGATTGCACTACGGCGGTGGCAAAAGCGCCTATAAGGAATCCGCGCCACCGGCTCGCCGTAACGCGGCCGAGCCACACCTTGAGCCATTCGCCGCCGATATCGCGCAGCTCGCGGCTGAACCCCTGGAGCCCGTACAGGAACAGCAGAATCGCCGATATCGCGGTAAACAGCCATTGCAGAAACGTCATCCGTTTCCTCCGCCCCACTCCACACGACTTCGGTAGGTAAAAGAGAGATATCCGTAATTTTCGTTTTATTTCGTCTGTTCCGTTATCTGCCTCGGATCGTCACATATCCAGTTCGGCGCGCGTGACGAGGAACTGCAGCACGCGGTCGCGCGAGAGCATACCCTCGAACCGCCCGTTCGAAACTACGGGCAACTGATTGACGTTCGCCCGCCCCAGCATCTCCAGCGCCTCTGCTACGGGCATTTCCGGGGATACGGTCCTGAGCCGGTCTATGGGCACCATTACGTCGTAGACCGTCGTAAAGGGCCACCGCGCGCGCTCGACGGATTTGACTTCGTGCGAGGTAATGAGTCCGGCCGGAGATCCGTTTTCCGTGATCAGGTAACAGCGTCTGCCCGTGCGCAGCAGGTGTTCATCGACGAGCGTCTGAAGGTTCGTATGACCGTCCACGAGCGGACAGTCGCGCGACATTACGTCGGCTACGCGCACGCCGCGCAGCCGCGCGTTCACTTCGTTGTGCGCGTAAGTTGCGCGCGCGGCATTGAGCAGGAACCAGCCGATGAATGCGATCCACAATCCGCCGAATCCGGCGCCCTGAAAGAATCCTACGATGCCCAGGATGATGAAGCCGAAGGCGAGCGCCTGGCCCGTGAGCGCGGCTACGCGCGTGGCGCGCGCCATGTTTCCGGTTTTCCACCATATGGCGGCGCGCAGCACGCGCCCGCCGTCCATAGGAAAACCGGGCAGCATGTTGAACGCGGCGAGCAGCAGGTTAATGTACCCGAGCCATACCGTCATGGACATAAGCGGAGTGCCGGGTTCGGACCACGCCGTCCAGCCGAGCAGCAGCGCTGCGCCGAGAAACAGCAGACCTATTACAGCGCTCGTGATCGGGCCGATTATTCCCATCCAGAATTCGGTCGAAGCGTCGGCGGCTTCCTTCTCGATTTTGGCCACGCCGCCGAGGGCGAACAGCGTGATGGAGTGTACGGGCAGGTTGCGCATTTTCGCTACCATCGCGTGCGAGAGTTCGTGCACGACGATGGAGGCGAAAAACAGCGCCGAGGTAACAATCGCCGTCGCCCAGGCGACGCCCGCGCCCCAATCGGGATGCATCTGCTGAAACCGCGATGCGAGCGAGAACGCGATCAGCAGCGCAATGATCGCCCACGAGAAGTGCAGCCCGATCCGTACGCCGAATATGCTGCCGAGCCTGATGTGTGATTCCATCCTGTTGCTCCCTGATTCGATTTCTGCGTTTGTTCATACATTCGCGGGGATGACGGCGCCGTGCGGGCTTGCGCGTCCTTCGATTGCGTCGATTTCGGTCGAATCCAGCACCTGTTGCACCGGCAGATCCAGCAATCGAGCGGCTTCCGCCGCACAGTGCGCCCAACTGCATCGGTTTACGAAATGCATGCCCGGCGTATCGAGCGTTCCGCCCTGATTGATATAGCCGAGTCCGGCGGTATGCGCGCCGGTGTGGAGCGCGCCGAGCAGTCCGAGAATGGGTTCGGGCCGCGTATGAGTTACAAACAGCCGCGCGCGGGCCTCGGTGGGAAACATCTTCCTGACGGTTTCTGCGGGCGCAGCATGCCGCTGCTCCTGGCTGTTGCGCGCCCGGCGGAAGCGACCAGGTTCGAGTATGTAATTCACCTGATGCGCAATCCCGCGTTCGGTGAGTCGCTGCGCCGCCTGCAATGCTTCGCCGAGCTGATATGCGCCGATCGCCGTAATCACGATGCGCGCCTCTCCCGGATCGCTGCTCGCCCAGTCGAGGCGCATGCCGCCTTCCGCAACGAGTCGCCGCGCCTGTTCGGGCGTAAACAGATCCGGCAGCACGTCGGCTTTCGGAACAACAAGCGTCCATATCTGCCCGTGCGTTCGATATACGGCTTCCATCACTGCGGCCGCCGTATTGAAGTCGGCCGGAAACATCACGCGCGAAACGTGGGTAGGCTCGCCGAGCAGCGCCTCTGCAAGGCTCGGATCCTGATGCGATTGTTCGTTCTTGCCGTTTTCCCACGTATGCGAGGTCAGCGCGAGAGCGACGGAAAGCCACCGCTGCGGGCGGCCCGCTTCCGCACAGTGATTTGCGAAAATGATCTCCTGACGGATCACGCCGTGCATCTTTGCGCCGAAGGCTTCGTAGGTGTGAAAAAGGTTTATTCCGCCTTTGTTTGCCAGAGCCGCGGCGGCAATCGCTTCCTCGTTGAGCGCGGTTATTATGGCTCCGTCCACTGCTTCGGGAATGCCCGGTTCCGGATCGGTGACCCGGAACTTCAGGGTTTCAAGCGTTCTTACAAGCCGGTTGGAACGCATTTCGTCCGGATTGCCCACACGCGGACGCAGATGCGGATTCGCCTCGACGATGGCCGTGAACATTTCGTCTACGGCGGTCATCGGCGATGCCGTAGTCGGCTGCGACGAGCGGCGCCGCTGCTCTTCGGCGACGGCGCGGAAGGGCGGAGTCGGGATTTCGGGGAATTTTACATCGCGGTTGGCAAGCGCGTGATCGCGTTCGCGCGGGCGGTTCGACTGCGAGTGCAGTTTGAATTTTGCTGAGGCCTCGCCAAGCTCCTCGGGCGCAACCCACAGCCTGCCCGCGCCCTCGTTGAAAAGATCAGCGGCCGATGCATCCATGAACGGATTGCTCATCAGCGGCAGGTTGTGAGCAAGATTGGTGCCTTCTCCCGGGAAGCCCGCACCCTTCGGAGCTACGGCGACGCCGTAGGGCAGTTGCACGGGGTAGCGTGCAGTCCCGTTTCGTACAGCCGCACCGGCTCGGGTCAACCTGTGTTCGATTTCGAAGACGGCCCAGACAAAGGCCGCCGGATCGCGTCCATCGAACGTTATCGGATCGAATCCGTTCAGCCGCAGATGCCTGCGGAACCAGTTGGTCCCGCCCTGCTGCGACATAGTCGTGCGCTGGTCGATGCGCCTCCCGTTTTTTATCATGATCGGCGCCACGAGTCCCGAATCCTCGGCCCGCCACCAGCGCGCTGCCCAGTCGCTGCCGCGCTGTTCCTCGAACGCGCCGTCGGAAAGGAAGGCCACGAGCCGTTCGCCCGCAAGCGGCATGTGCACGTATTGAAGCTCGGCAAAACCCAGATACCCGCCTTCGGAAAGTCCTCCGGCCGTATGCGCATTGACGTGGCTGCCAAGCGGCGATTCCTGTTTGCCGTCGGCGCGCAACCTGTAAGCGTAAAAATCGCGCACGTAGCGCGTCAGTCCCTCGTCGGTGACCGAATAGCGTTGCGCGTGCTGCGGAGTCAGATTACCGACAATCAGGTTGAGCGAGTCTATCGCGGATACGCAATGCCCCTGCCCCATCAGCCACGCGCGCGTGAATCCGTCAATCGCGTTTGCGGCAAGGAAACCCGCATAGGCGGGAACCATGTTTAGCGAGCCTCCGGTATGGCCTTCGGGCCTCGGCTTGAAATCTTCGGCAGCGAGCCTGCGGCCGTCGAGGTAGACATTGTGCGCATAGGTTTGGTGCACCACCAGCCACATCGCCGCGCTTGCTATGCGGTCGAGCGCGTGCAGCAGTTCGTAAAAATCCGCGCCGTCGCCGCGCAAACCCTTCGCAGCGAGTCTTTGTTCGAGCCGGTAGATGCGGACCTGGGTCAGGGGCGAATGCCTGATCACGCCGTAACCGCGCGCCCAGCGGGCGAACGATTCACCTCCGGCGCGATATTGCGCAGCTCGTTCGGCAATTTCTTCGGAGCGTACTTCGATCTGAAATTCGTCCATTACACCTCCCTCTTTTGCGTGAAGAGAACCCACCGGAGGCGTGAAATTCACGAATAAGGCGGAGTAAATTTCACGTCCCGGCTCATTCCGCGCATCCTCCGGTTTTTTGTTGCCTTGCATTCCGATTTGAACCCGCACTTAAGTTTACAATAAACTCTATTGAATTGGACTGTTCTACCGTGCACCGATAATAATGCTGGGAGAGAACGATTATGAAAACGTCTGAAGTTGAACGCCGTCGCCCGGACGGGTTCGCGTGGCACGCGGCGGAAAAACAGGAGGTATTCGAGAGGCTTCAAACCTCTACCGACGGACTGACCGAAGCCGAAGCGAAAGCGCGGCTTGAAAAGTTCGGCAAAAACGTGCTGCCCGTCAAGGAGCCGCCCTCGCTCGCCGAAATCATACTGCATCAGTTCAAAAGCCCGCTGATCTACATTCTGCTTGCGGCCGCAGCGGTGGCCGTGGCTCTGAGAGATTTCACCGACGCCGGTTTCATTATGGCCGTCGTGCTGCTCAACGCCGGGCTCGGAACCTTTCAGGAATGGCGCGCCGAGCAAAGCGCCGCCGGATTGCAGAAGCTGCTGAAGGTCGTAACGCGGGTGCGGCGCGAGGGCGTGGAACGCCGGATCGAGGCCGATGATCTGGCGCCGGGGGATGTGGTGCTTCTGGAATCGGGCAACCGCGTGCCGGCCGACCTGCGCCTGCTTCAGGTCAACAATCTCAGCATCGACGAATCGTTTCTTACGGGCGAATCGCTCGCCGTCGAAAAGAATACCGACCGGCTTTCCGCCGACATCACCGTGGCCGAACGACTGAATCTCGCATTCGCGGGTTCCACGGTTATGTCGGGGCGCGGCGCGGGAGTAGCGATCGCGACGGGCCTTCAGACCGAAGTCGGAAAGATCGCCGAAACCGTAACGGCGGCCGGGACTACAAAGCCGCCGCTCGTAATCAGGATGGAGCAGTTTGCGCACCAGATCAGCTACGTGGTGCTCGGCGCGTGCGGATTGCTCGCGATGGTGGCGCTCGCGAAGGGCATGCCGGTTCTGGACGTGTTTTTCCTCGCCGTGGCGCTTGCAGTATCCGCAATTCCCGAGGGTCTGCCCGTAGCGATGACGGTGGCGCTTTCGATTGCAACAAACCGGATGGCGAAGCGAAACGTCATCGTGCGCAAGCTGACGGCGGTCGAGGGACTCGGCAGTTGCACATTCATCGCAAGCGACAAGACCGGCACGCTTACGGTCAACCGCCAGACCGTGAGGGTCATCGCGCTGCCGTCGGGCGAGATATTTCACGCCTCGGGCGAGGGGTACGCGGGCGAGGGCGCGGTTACGGACCAGTCGGGCGGCGCGGCGCCGGAGGATGCAAAAGCGCGGCTCGAACGGCTCGTCAAGGCCGGCGTCATATGCAACGAAGCCTCCCTCGTGCGCGAGCAGGGCGAATGGAAACACAACGGCGACGCGGTGGATGTGGCGCTGCTTGCGCTCGGCTACAAGATGCAACTCGACCCGGCCGCGGTGCGCGGCGGCGTGAAAGTTGTCGGGGAAATTCCTTTTGAATCCGAACGCAGTTATGCGGCGACGTTTTATGAAGAAGAGGGCCGCGTCAGGGTGGCCGTAAAGGGCGCGCTCGAAGTGCTGGCGCCGCTTTGCCGGTCGATGCTTACGGCGGAGGGCGCAGTGCAACTCGACGAGGATTTCGTCGAGCGGCAATCGCTCGGGATGTCCGAAAGCGGTCATCGCTTCATCGCGATTGCGGAAGGCGAACTCGCCGCAGTGCAGGACCCCGGAGAAGAGGATCTGCCGCCATTGACGCTGCTCGGTCTGGTCGGATTGATCGACCCGCCGCGTGCCGAGGCCGGAGAGGCGGTGAGGAAATGCCGGAACGCGGGGATAGAGGTCGCAATGGTTACGGGCGATCATCCGTTGACGGCGTTCGCAATCGCGCGCGAGTTGGGCATTGCCGAGTCGCGGGATGCGATAGTCACGGGGCGGGAGCTCGAAAAGCTGGGCGATCCGGAATCGGCGTCCTTCCGCAGGGCGGTGGAATCGGCGCGCGTATTTGCGCGCGTTGCGCCCATGCAGAAGCTGCACATAGTCGAGGCCCTGCGCGCATCCGGGCATTTCGTGGCCGTTACGGGCGACGGAGTGAACGACGCGCCCGCGCTCAAGAAGGCCAGCATCAGCGTCGCTATGGGATCGGGCTCCGATGTGACGAAGGACACGGCCTCGCTGATCGTTACCGACGACAATTTCGCCTCGATAGAGGCCGGAGTCGAAGAGGGCCGCTTCGCCTACGACAACATACGCAAGGTAACCTACCTGCTGATTTCAACCGGCGCGGCCGAGGTCCTGCTGTTTGTGCTTTCGCTGACGTTCGGCCTGCCGCTGCCGCTTCTGCCCGTGCAGATACTGTGGCTCAATCTAGTGACGAACGGAATACAGGACGTAGCGCTTGCGTTCGAGGGCGGCGAGCCCGGAACGATGAACCGCCCGCCGCGCCGTCCCGGCGAGGGGATATTCAACCGGCTGATGATACAGCAGACCCTCGTAGCAGGACTCACGATGGGGCTGCTTGCGTTTGCCAACTGGTGGGCGCTGCTCGATACCGGGATGAGCGAATTCGACGCGCGCGACCGGCTGCTGCTGCTGTTTGTGCTGATGCAGAATTTCCACGCCTTCAACTGCCGTTCGGAATACGACTCGGTATTCAGAGTGCCGCTCAGCCGCAATTACGTGCTGGCGTTCGGCGTGCTTGCGGCTACGGGGCTTCACATACTGGCGATGCACACTCCCGTGATGCAGCGCATATTGCAGGTAGCGCCGATACGGTTTGACGAATGGTTGATTCCGTTTGCGATGGCTTCGGTGATGCTCGCGGCGATGGAGATTTTCAAGTTCGTCAGGCGGAAATTGAGATAACGAAACAAACGAAATGAGACGGAACAGGCGGAAAGTTTGAGGATTTCCGTTCATTTCGGTTCATTTCGTATGTTCCGTAGTTTTCCTGTTTTTCAAACCATCAACTGGCCGCCGTTGATTTCGATCATTTCGCCGTGGATATAGCTTGCGGCGTCGGATGCGAGGAAGGCGATGACGCGGCCGCACTCTTCGGGCGAGCCGAGGCGGCCGAGCGGGATGCCGGCGGTGAACTGCGCGAGCATTTCGGGCGTCGAATGCTGCTCGTGAAAGGGCGTCATAACGACGCCCGGCGCTACGGCGTTTACCCTGACGCCGTGCGGCGCGAGTTCTTTTGCGAACCCTTTGGTCAGGCAGTGTACGGCGGCCTTCGATGCGGCGTAAACTGCGGCGCCCGGCCCCCCGCCGTTGTGCCCTGCAATCGAGCCTACGTTGATTATGACGCCGCTCCTGCGGTCGATCATCTCACCCATCACGGCCTGCGAGCACAGGAATACGCTGCGCAGGTTCAGATCCATCACGCGGTCCCACAGTTCGTCTGTGAAATCGCGCAGCGGGCGGCGCTCGATCAGATCCCCGGCGTTGTTTACCAGAACGTCCACCCTTCCGAATTGCGAGCGCACCCGCGCTGCGAGTTGAAAGGCTCCGGCGCGCGTAGAGACATCGGCCTGCACTGCAAGCGCGCGTCTGCCCATCGCCGCAATCTGCTGCACGGTTGCTTCGGCGCCTTCGCGGTTTTTCAGGTAATTTAGTGCGACGTCGGCGCCGCATTCGGCGAGCGCAATGGCCGCCGCGCGTCCTATTCCGCTCGATGCTCCGGTTACGAGCGCAATGCGCCCTTCCATACCGTTACTCCCCATTGTTCTCCCTCATTCATCATTATTTGCATCAACATTCCTGATTTGCATCAACATTCTTATACACGGTTTCGCCGTCGATGACGGTTGCAAGGATCTGCAAATGCAGATTGCATGCGTCCCGGTCAAAAACGATCAGGTCTGCACGGCGGCCTGTTTGGATCGATCCGGATTCGCCATCGATACCCATCAGTTTTGCGGGATTCGGGCCGGCCATGCTGAGCGCCTCGTCGAGCTGGACGCCCGCAAACCGCACGGCGTTGGCTACGGCGCGGTGCATTTCAAGCACCGATCCGGCCATATACGGCGTGCCGGGCAGGGATACGCGGCCCGCGTCGGATACTTCGACCTCGACATCGCCGAGGCGGCGCCTGCCCGCTCCGAGTCCGGCCGCCGCAATCGCGTCTGTGACCAGAATGCTGCGCTCGGCGCCCTTGGCGCGCAGCAGGCATTTCAGTACGTAAGGCGGCAGGTGATGGCCGTCGGCGATGAAGCTTGCGGCAAGGCCGTCTTCGGCAAGCTGCGCCCATATGTAGTTTTCGTGGCGCGGCAGCACCGCGTGCGATCCGTTGCCGAGATGCGTGGACATACGCGCTCCGGCCCGCACTGCTTCGGCGATGCGCGCGGGCGCGGCCGCCGTATGTCCCAGGGCCACGGTTACGCCCGATCGGGCGGCGCGTTCGATGAAGTCGAGGGCTTCGGGCCATTCGGGAGCGAGCGTGAGCAGGCGTATGCGCCCGCCGCAGGCGTCCTGCCAGCGGCGGAATTCATTCCAGTCCGGGGGCCGCGCGTGCTGCGCCGGATGCGCGCCTCGCGCGCCGTCTTCGGGTGAAATGTACGGTCCTTCGAGATGCAGGCCCGGGCAGGCGCGCGCGACTTCCGGGTATCGATCCATTGCGCGCGCAAGCGCGGCAAGACAGCCGGTAATGTGTTCGCGCGATCCGGTAATCACGGTCGGATAAAGAGCGGTCGCGCCCGTTGCACGCAGCTTCCGCACGGCTTCGGCTATGCGTTCGGGCGGAGTGGTTGCGTCGTTCCAGTCTATGCCCGCATATCCGTTGATCTGCAGGTCCACAAAACCGGGCGCTACATACAGACTTTCGCCGCCGAGATCTGCGCGCAATGAAGCGTCCGCCGCATTGATTGCAACAATGCGGCCTGCTTCGATTCGTATATCGACGGCGTTTGCGCCGGCGCCTGTCTTTCCCCTGATCAGCATTGCCTGGTACGGTCGCTCCCGTGCATCCCCTTTATTCCTTCTTCTTCCGTTTATCCCATCCTCTTCCGTTTACCCCACCCTCTTCCGTTTGTTCCGTTCTATTTCGTTTGTTCCGTTATCTCTCTTTCGTTCCACTGTCGCGCCGTCCTCGCCGGCAGCAGGCGCGACCACAGGCCGAGGCGCGAAACGAATACTCCCGTGATTATCAGCGCCGCGCCGACGCCGCCGCGCGCGCCGAGCCGCTCGCCGAATACGAGATAGGCGAAGAAGGCGCCCGAAGCGGGTTCGAGCGCGTAAAGGATCGCCGAATGCGTGGGCGACAACTTGCCCTGCGCCCAGGTTTGCACGAGTGCTGCGAGGATGGTCGCAAACAGCGCCATGTAGCCTACCTGCGCCAGAAACCGCCACGTGAGCGGATTGTCGCGGGCTTCGAGCGCGAGCAGTCGCGGCAGTTCCTGCGGATTCGACGCCGAGAGCGCGACGGCGTGCAGCACCAGGTAAGAGGTGATTGCGAGCGCGGCGACGGTGAATACCTGCACCGCGGCCAGCGTGCGGATATCGCTGCGGCGGCCGTAAACGCTGGTTGCGACTATGTGCGTAGCCCAGGCCGAGGCGGCGCACAGCACCAACATATCGCCGAGCAGACTGCCCTCGCCTGCGCCCGATCTCGGCGCGCTGAGCACGGCGAATCCGCCTATGGCGAGGAGCAATCCCGCCAGATTGTCGCGGCTCGGGCGGACGCGGAAAACCATATAGCTGATTACGGGCGTAAATACGAGATAGAGGCCGGTGATGAATCCGGCTTTGGACGCCGTGGTGTATACGATGCCGGACACCTGAAGCAGGATTCCGGCGAATACGCAACAGCCGAGAATGACGCCCTCGCGGATTTCTTCAATGCGGCTGCTGCGCAGGTGGCGGGCGAACATCAATCCGAAGACTGCGGAGGCGATGCCGAAGCGGACGCTGGTGTAAAAGAGCGGCGAATGGGTCGTGACGACGTCCTTTGTGATGACGAAGGTGGAGCCCCACATCAGCGCGAGCGCGGCGAGCGCGGCGTCGGCGCTCCAGGTCGGGGCGGTTTCGGATCTGGCGGATGAAGTCATAGAGGCGCAAGCTTAAATCAAACGACGCGACATTGGAACATAGGAGAGAGATAACGCAACATTCGAAAATAGACGGAAACTACGAAAACATTCAACTTTTCCGTTCATTTCGTTTCATTTCGTATGTTCCGTTATCTCTCTTGAGTCTCAGGCTTGTACCGATCTCCCGTCGCTGCGGGGAATCGCCGGCGTTTGGGAGAGAGCGAATTGACTTTTGCCAGCGCTTGCCATAAGTTTTCTTCGCTCTTACACATCATCATAATCATCGAGATTGCCTGCACGATAGGGCGGTGAGAGGGTTTCCTGTCGACGCTGCCCGCATATCCGGCGGAAGCGGAATTTTGAGGAGCGAAAAATGAAGTATTGCCCCCAGTGTCAGCGTACCTATCCCGAAAGCACGCGCTTCTGCCTGGAAGACGGGACCGGACTGGCAAAAGATCCTCACGATCTGTTCGGCCGCACGGTGCTCGGGAAATACAAGATCGATTCCTATGTAGCCGAGGGCGGCAGCAGCGCCGTTTACACCGCGCGGCAGAGCGACAACGGCCGGCGCGTCGCGGTCAAGGTAATGCTGCCGCGCGTGACGCGCAATCAGGTGCAGGTCGTGGACAACTTCCTGCTCGAGGCGTCGCGCGCCGCGCAGTTGCGCCATCCGAACGTGGTCGAGGTGCTCGAAGCCGGAAAAACGCCCGAAGGACTCGGCTGCATGGTGATGGAGATGATCGAGGGCGAAACGCTCGAAGCCAGAATGAAGGAAAAAGGGCCGCTCGGACCCGAAACCACGTTTGATCTGCTCCGGCAAATCGCCGCAGCGCTCGACGCCGCGCACCGCATGGGCATCATTCACCGCGATCTGAAACCCACAAAGATCCTGCTGCTGCAAAAGGGCAGCAGGCGCGACCTGGTGAAGGTAGTCGATTTCGCCGTTCTCAACGCATTCAGCAACGCCTTTACGCCGAGTTACGCAAGCCCCGAACAGTGCCTGAAGAGCGGGAAGCTGGACGCGCGCTCCGACATTTATTCGCTGGGCGTGATGCTTTACCGCATGCTTGCCGGGAGATTACCCTTCGAGGCGAGTTCGACCGCGGATCTGATTCTTATGCACACGACCGAAGATCCGCCGCCGCTCGGCCAGTTCAGAAACGACATACCGCCCGGAGTCGAGAAGGTGATACTGCAGATGCTGGCGAAAAAGCCCGAGGATCGGCCCGCGTCTGTGGGCGATGTAGTGCGCCGCTACGAACAGGCGATCACGATGACGAACGTCGTGCGCATAGACGATCACCCGGAACTCGCGGCTGAAATCAAACGCCCGGTTGCGCCCGCACGGGCTAAACCCGAAGCCCCGGTTGCTCCGGCGCCGCCCGCGCCTGCGCCCGCACCGCCGCCTGCTGCTGCCGATGCGTTTGCCACAAGCGTTATGCAGGTGCAGATCGAAGAGAGCCCCGATTTCTCTACCAACGTCATGGGAATCACGCCCGAGATGCTCGAAAGCGCCGCCGCCGCTCCGGCTGCGCCGCCTCCGGCGCGCTCGTCGAGCGTTACGATGGAGATACGGGAATTCACGCGCCAGCAACAGGCGGCCGCTTCGGCTGCGCCGCCGCCGCAACCTGCGCAGCAGCAGATCGCGATCAAGTCGTCGGGCCAGGGGCTGTGGATACTGCTCGTTCTCGGCGGCGTGTTGCTGCTTGCAGCGCTCGTAGCCTATATGTTGCTGGTTTGAGTGCGGGCAATTCTCGGTTTAGGAGGGAAGAGAGATAACGGAACAAACGAAATAAGACGGAAAATACGAAAATATTCAACTTTTCCGTAATTTTCGTTTCATTTCGTATGTTCCGTTATCTCTCTTCCCTCCTAAACCCAGAATTGCCCGCACTCAGTACTTCTTCTTCCCGACGAATTGCAAGATGAAATACTGTCCCGCCTGTCAGCGTGAGTATGCCGCACCGCAGCGCTTCTGTCTCGAAGACGGGCGGCTGCTGTCGTTGCGCGATCCCTATCACCTGATAGGGCGCACGCTTGTGGGCAAATACCGGATTGATGCTTTGGTGGGCGTAGGCGGTATGGGCGCGGTTTACAGCGCGCGGCATATGGGCATCGACCGCCACGTCGCGGTCAAGATATTGCAGCCGAACATCGCTGTCGGGGACGCGCAGGTATTCGAGATGTTCGAGCGCGAGGCGCGCCTGTCGGGGCATCTCACGCACGCCAACATCGCAAACGTCTTCGATGCGGGACGCACACCCGACGGCATCGCCTACATCGCCATGGAATGGCTCGAAGGCGAAACCCTCGACGAACTGATTCGCCGCGAAGGACGCCTGGATCTGCTGAGCACCGGGGCAATTCTGGCCCAGATCGCCGATGCGCTCGACGCCGCGCACGCCGAACACATAGTCCATCGCGACCTGAAACCCTCCAACATCATGCTCGTGCGCCGGCCGGGCGCAGACGACGCCGTTCCGCACGTCAAGGTGCTCGATTTCGGCATCGCCAAAGTCATAAGCGAAACCACAGCCGCCGCAGTTTCGGCCCCGATGGGCACTCCGCATTACGCAAGCCCCGAACAGTTCCGCACCGGCGCGCATATAGACGGGCGCGCCGACGTATACTCGCTCGGCGTAGTCCTGTTCCGCATGCTCACCGGTACGGTTCCGTTTCCCTCGGATTCGGTGTCCGAACTGATTCAGCGGCAGTTGCACGAACCGCCGCCGCCGCTGCGCCTGCTCAGGCCGGAAGCGCCCGAAGATCTCGAAGCGCTTCTCAACCGCCTGCTTGCAAAAGAGCCGGCCGAACGCCCGCAGTATGCGCGCGAAGTCACGGAGCTTTATTTTCAGGCCCTCGGCGAGCAGTTGCCTTCGAGCCCCGGAGCGTCACTGCCCACGCCTTCGGGTTCGGGAGACGCAACAGCGCAACGAAAACCATGGAGTACGGCAGGGTTCGACGTGCCTACCGTGGTCGATCACCCTCACACTACGCGTCCGAATCTGGATGCCGTTACGGGTTTTCTGAAAACGAAGCGCATACGCGCCTCGCTCGTTGCCGCAGTGTTGATCGGGCTTGCAAGCGGCGGCGTGTGGTACTGGCGCGACCGCGCGCAAAGAAATGCGGCGCGGCGGCAGCTTGCGGTTGTGGGATTTGTAAATGTATCGGGCGACCGCGAACTGGACGCGCTGGAAAGGATCGCGCCCGAGTTGCTGCGCCAGAAGCTTTCGGCCATAGGCGGCCTTACGATGATCGGCAGCGAACCCCTTGCGGATGCGGTTGCATCGCTCGGACGGGGTTCGGGCTCTCGTCCGGATCGCAGGGAGGCGCAAGCGGCGGCGCGGCTTGCCGGAGCGGGTGCGGTGATTACGGGCGAGGTGGCGAGAGTGGGGCCGCGCCTGCAACTGAGGGCGGAACTCTCGGATGCGGCGCGCGGAGGATCGTTCTTCAGCGCCTCGGTAGAAGGCGAGCGCACCGATGCGGTATTCGAGATGATCGATGCGCTCGGCGCGCAAATATCTTCTTATTACGGCATCGGCAATCCGCAGGCGCCGCGCGTGGCGGATCTCACGACGCGTTCTTACGATGCGCTGCGTTTTTTTCAAACCGGCTACGATCAACTGCTGGCGCACGATTTCGCGGCTGCCGCGAAAAACCTGGACAATGCGACGAAGATAGATCCCGAGTATGCGCTGGCTTTTCTGCATCTCGGGCGCGCGCAACGTCTGAACGGCGATCGGGCGCGAGCGCGCGAAGCATTCGATCGCGCTCTTGCGCTGCGCGATCACGCCGGACCCTACGAGCAACTGCTCATCGACGGATACGCGCAATGGGCCGTAAAGGGAGATCGCGCAAAAGCGCGCGAGGCGTTCGAATCGCTGCTTGTGCTTTATCCGCGCGACAAGGAAGCGCTGCTTGCATTGACGATCCTGCACCGCGAACTGCGCGAATACGACCGCTCGATCGACTACGCCCGCCGCATCACCTCGCTCGATCCCAATTTCAGCGCCGCGTGGAACGCCGTGGGCTACAGCTATCTGTTCAAACACGACTACCCGAACGCAATCGACGCCTTCAAGCGCTACGCTGCAATCGAGCCGAACAATCCGAACCCGTATGATTCGCTAGGCGATACCTACACCGAAGCCGGGTTGTACGACGAAGCGCTTGCGGCCTATCAGCGTTCGTTTGAAATCAAGCCGGATTTTTACGCCTACAGCGCGTTGTGGAAAAGGGCCGAGGCGTATTTTGCGAAGGGCGACCACGCCCAGGCGCGCGCGCAGGCCGGACAGTTTCTGCGCTCGACTACGGATCGTTACCGTGTAGTGGGCGAGCAGACGCTTGCGCGCATAGAGTTGTACGAGGGGCGGTTGAAGGAGGCGCGGCGGCATTTTGCGCTTGCGCGCGAGGCGGCGAAACGTGCGGGCAGCACGCCGCTTGAGGTCGATGCCATGGCGCGCGAGGCGGGATTGCTTGCCGGGCTTGGGCAATCCGATGAGGCGTTGAAATTGATCGGGGCGGCGCAGCGCATTGCGCCCGACTCGCAGAGTCTGATCGGAGCGCGCGTGTCGTTGTTGTCATTGAGCGGTCGTCACGCGGAAGCGCGCACGGAATTTACCGCGCGCGGATTGAGGGCGCCCGGGCCGCTCGATTTCGAGTTGCGCGCCAGAGAGTCGCAATCGCGCGGAGACTTTTCGTCGGCCGTGGGGTTGTGGAAGAATCTGCGCGAGCAGCAGCCGGCCGTAGCGCGCGGCTATGATCTGGGCGCGGCGCTTCTGGCAGCAGGGCAGGCGGAAGAGGCCGAGCGCGAGTTGCGGGCGTTTATACGGGCGCGCCCGATACCGGATCTCGGCAGCACAAGCCCCATCAGTCCGCTCTACGATGTGCGGCACATTCTGGCGCATTACGAACTCGGACGCGCGCTCGATGCGCTTGACCGGCGCGAATCGGCCGAGGAGTACTATCGCCGGTTTCTTGACTTCTGGGGCAGGGCGGATTTCAAACTGGCGGAAATAGATGAAGCGGTGCGGCGTGTGAGATGAAGAGGGAAGAAGAAAGTGCTGAGCGCGAGGAAGAAGAAGTGCTGAGTGCTGAGTGCTGAGTGCTGAGTGCAAACAGGAAATCAGGAACTTTAATTACAGACACTCTGTATAGAAGTTCTTCAGTTCCTGTTTGCACTCAGCACTCAGCACTTCTTCTTCCCCCCGAGAGGTTGTCAATGTTGCGAGCGGGCGAAATTGTAGGACCCTATACACTCACGAGCAAGCTCGGGCAGGGGTCGTTCGGCGTGGTATGGCTGGCTGAGCGGCGGACGGCGATCGCCGTGACGAAGGTGGCGCTGAAGATTCCGCTCGACGACGAGATAGAACTCGAAGCCATCCGCCAGGAGGCCGCGTTGTGGGCGATGGCGAGCGGGCATCCGAACGTGCTGCCGATCATAGAGGCCGATGTTTACGGCGGCCGTGTAGTGATCGCCAGCGAATACGCGCCCGACGGTTCGCTCGAATCGTGGCTCAGAAAACACGGCGGGCGCGCGCCGTCGATCGAATCTGCTGTAGAGATGACGATAGGCATACTGGCCGGACTCGAACACCTGCACTCGCGCCGAATAATCCACCGCGATCTGAAGCCCGCAAACATACTGCTGCAGGGCGAAGTGCCGCGTCTGGCCGATTTCGGCATCTCGCGCGTGCTGAAATCCACCAGCCAGAGCAACATCATGGCCGGCACACCCGTCTATATGGCGCCGGAAGCCTTCGACAGAAAGCGAAACGAGCAAACCGATCTATGGTCGGCGGGAGTGATGCTTTACCAGATGATTTCGGGCAATCTGCCCTTTCCGCATTCGGATATGGCGTCGCTCATCGGCGCGATTGTGACGAAAGCGCCCGAACCGCTGCCCAGCGATGCGGGCGGACCCGTTGCCGAGGTCATTGCGCGCGCCCTCGAAAAAAGCCCCGCCGCGCGCTACAAATCCGCAGGCGAAATGCGCGCGGCGCTGCGCCGGGCCGCGATAGGTTCACCCGCCGCGATGACGGAAAAACATTCCGCACCGCCCACGCTGCTCTCATCCCCGGTTGCGCCCACGCAGCCCTCGCCGCAGATACCGGCGCAACAGGTCTCCGTCCCGCAGTCCGGACAGTTTGCCTCGTCGTCTTCGGGCGCTTCCGTTTCTTCAGCCCAGGGCATACCGCCGCATTATCTTTACGCCGCAGTAGCGATGATCGCGGTGTTGTTTCTGGGCGGGATAATTTCAGTTATCGCGTATCTCCGGTTCCGGCCCGAAGAGGCTCCGGCGGCGAATGTAACGCTGCCGCCGCAGGCTTCTTCAGAGGCGCGGCCCGGCATATCCCCGGTTCCCGCTGCGCCCGTTGATAGCTACTCGAACCTGCCCGGCCGAGAGTCGCGCCCGGGCGGGGCAGGAGCGCCGGGCGGCCCGAGCGATCTGACGCCGTTTCAGGAAGTGGAGGCAAAGATTCTGGCCGACAGGCTGCTGACGGTCGAGGATCTCGAAGGTTTTACGCGCGAGGAATTGAGGCTGCTGCGCAATACGATTTATGCAAGACACGGCCGCGTATTTCAGTCGCCGGATCTGCAATGGTATTTCGAGCGCCGAAGCTGGTACGCGCCGCGCCCTGCCTATACCGATTCGGCGCTGACCGAAAACGACCGCGCAAACGGCAAACTCATCCTCCACGTCGAGGGCCCATAAGAAAAATAACGAAACAGACGAAATAAACGGAACAAACGGAAAGAATATAACCATTGTATTCTTTCCGTTTGTTCCGTTTATTTCGTCTGTTTCGTTATTTTTTCTTCTCTTCCGTGACGACGAGTTTGCCCTTCATGCGTCCGTGGCCGAAGCCGCAGAATTCCGAGCATTTTATTTCGAACTCGCCCGCCTTGTCTGGAGTGAACTCGACGACGGTCTTTTTGTCTTTTTCGAGTTTGACCTTGATGTTGAATTCCTTGATTTCGAAGCCGTGCGTGCGGTCGGTTGCGGTGATTTCGAGCCGGACCGCACGGCCGCGTTCCACCGTCACGGTAGAGGGCGAGAACTCATATTTCTTCGCCGTCATGGTAATGACCTGCGGATCTGCGCCCGCCTGCAACGCCGCCGCAACGAGCAGCGCTATGTGAATGATTCGCAACATATCCTGATTCTCCCCGGCTCAGTCCCAGAGAACTTCGTAAAGCCGTATGCTTGAGAGTTTGCCCTTGAGCGACTGTGTGCCGATAAGCTCTATGCGAAAGCTTTCATCGAGTATCTGCGCAGCGTTTTCGCTGATGACGATCTGTCCGGGTTTGGCCTTGCTTTCGAGCCGCGCGGCGGTGTTGATCGTGTCGCCGATCGCCGTGTAATCGAGGCGCGTCTCGGAGCCGATATAGCCCACGATGGCCTGGCCCGCGTTGATGCCGATGCCTATGGCGATCGCGGGAAGCCCCTCGGCCTCAAGCTGGCGGTTGAAGCCCACCATTGCGCGCTGCATTTCTATCGCGGCGCGCACCGCGTTCACGGTATCGAGCGCGCTGATGTATGGAGCGCCGAAAAGCGCCATCAAACCGTCGCCTATGTACTTGTCGAGGGTTCCGCTGTTGCGGAAGATGATTTCGCTGACGATTGTGAAGTAGCGGTTGAGCAGGCCGACGATCATCTCGGGCGAACTGCTTTCGGAAAGCGTGGTGAATCCGCGCACGTCGGCGAAAAGCGCGGTGACGGGCTGGCGTTCGCCGCCGAGTTTGACCTTTTCCGGCGAACGCAGGATTTCGTCTATGACCTGGCGCGGCAGAAACCGCTCGAAGCGGTCGCGCGCCTTGGCCTGCTTTTGCAGCCGCTCGTGGTTGATCGCGGTGTTGATGGCGATGCCGGTCTGCACGGCTACGGCGTTGAGTGTGTCCAGATCCTGCTCGGAGAAGGTGTCGAGCAGGTCGAAACGGTCGGCGTAGATGATGCCGAGCAATCCCTTCGGGCCGCTTATGGGCGCGGCCATAATGGAGCGGATCTGGTGCGCGATGATGCTGTGCGAGGTAAGCTGTGCGTTGTCGCGCTGCGCGTCGGACAAAAGCACCGATACGCGCTCTCTCGCGACCTTCTCGAAGATCGTCTTGCTTATGGGCAGCGGGTCGCGGTCGTCGCTGTCTTCGCGGAAGTGCGAGGCTACCTGCTCGAATTCGCCCTGATCGGTCTTGCGGAAGATGAATCCGCGCGAGGCGGGCGTGGCCTGCATCAGTATCTGGAAGACCTGATCGAATATCTGCGGCAGCGAGAAGATGGAGCTGAGTTTTTCTCCGAGTTCGTAGAACAGGCGCAGGAGTTGTTCGCGTTTTTCGAGTTCGCGCCGCAGGATTACGGGCGAAACTTCCTGTGATGTGACGATGCCCGGAAGCGAGTTTCCGATCAGATCGTCGGGCGTGCGCTGCAATACCTGCTTGAACTCGGATTCCTCGCCGATTTTGTCGCCGAGACGGAGCGTAATCGTGCAGTTGCCCATCTTGACGGTGTCGCCGTTTGAGAGCTTGAGATCGAAGCGGGGCGACAGCGGCTGGTTGTTTACCAGCGTCCCGTTGCCGCTGCCGAGATCCCGCACCGTGCATCCTTCGGGCGAATACCGTATGACGGCGTGCTGGCGCGAAACGCGCAGGTCGCCCTCAAACGCGATCATATTCTTCTGATCGCGCCCGATTGTGGTTTCTCCATCGCGCAGTTCGAAGTTGAACGGCGCCTTTCCAGGCATCTGAATTTCCAGATGAGGCATGACTGTTTACCTGCCGGGGGGCAATTTTCCTTCAGTGTATTCCGCGTCTTCGCTTCGGCGAATTCGGGGGTTTTTCTTCATCTTCAGAATTCGTAGTCGCGTCCTATATCGGCGACGACCAGACGCGGGTCCGCAAGCGCGTCGAGTTCTTCGATGATTCGCTCGCGGTAGGGCGTTTTGAGGTGGATGGCGTAGACCGTCACTCCGGGGCGCAGCTTTTTCATCTCTTCGACGAGCGTCGTCGTGGAATGATGATGCGAGACGCGGGCCAGTTCCGTCAACTGCGACGGGAACGACAAGTCGATAAGCACGGCCTTGAGCTTCTCGCATTCGTTTGCGATCTGCCATACTTTTTCGGTCGCGCTCGTGTCCGAGGTGAAAAGAACTGCGCTTTCATCATCCTCTACAAGCATCGCGTGCGTCAATATCGTGTGCGTCACCGGAACCGGAGTAATGCGCAGTCCCTCGACCGAAAAAGGCTCGTGGGCGTGATAGGGATGATGGACGAGCAGTTCGGTGTACTGGTTGCGAAGGATCTCGAACGGTATCCATACGCGAGGATTGAAAAGGTGCTCGCGTATGGCGGCGAAATCCGAGGATGTGGCGTAAAGCGCTATCGGTTCGCGCAGCTCGTCGAACAGATCCGTAATGAAAAGAGGGAGCGATATGGTGTGATCCAGATGCGCGTGCGTGATGATGATGGCGCGCAACCTCAACTGCTCCTCGATCGTCAATCCGACCGCCAGCGCCCCGGCGTCGATCGCTACCCGATCGTTGACGAGATACGACGTAAGCAACTGATGCCGGCCATCGCGAGTGCTGGGGACGATTCTTACTCTCAAGGTTCGCCTCTTTGCGAAGAGGCAGGAGAGATGACGGAACAAACGAAATAAGACGAAAACCACGGAAATACTCTGCTTTTCCGTAATTTTCGTTTCATTTCGTCTGTTCCGTTATCTCTCCTGCTTCTCATCTGTTCATTGCGCGCCGAGCCGCGCGCGAAACTGCACAATCGCCTGATTGTTCGGGTTGACGGCTTCCAGCCGTTTCAGATAGTCCGCGGCTGCGGCCCTGTCGCCCTTGTCTATGAGCGCGGTAACGAGGTTCTGAAGCGTCTGCTCGTGGCGCGGGTCGCGCTGCAGCGAATCTCGATAAACGGCGACGGCGCGGTCCAGATCGCGGGGCATTCGCAGGTAGTAGGTCAATCCGAGATCGGTTCTGACGTTTACGTCGTCGGGCCTTACTGCGAGCGCCTGCTCGTACCATCGCGCCGCCTCTTCATACTGCGCGCGATCGAAATTTGCATTGCCGAGGCTTGCAAGCGCGGTGAAGTCTTTGGGGCGGATCTGTTGAGCGCGCGTGTAATGCTCCAGGGCCTGATCGTAGCGCCTGATCTGGTAAAAGAGATCGCCCGCCTTCATCTGCGCCTCGAAGTTGTTCGGCTCGCGCCGCGCCTGCTCGAGCGTCGCCGTCACGTCGGCCTGCGCTCCTGCGGATTGCACGGATTGCGCGGATTGTGCGGATTGCGCGGATTGTGCGCCGCCTTCGGCTACGGGCGGATGATCGGCCGGCATCTGTGCGCTGCTCTGGCCGCCGCCCGGGCCGCCGCCCGAAGTTGCCGGGACGGGAACGCTGCGGTTGAGGGAATTTGTTCCAATATAGCCGAGCATCACGCCGGCGAGCATTCCGATTATGACGTAGAGAATGTTCTCTTTATTCATGCACTAAAGCCCGCGAGGCGGGCTCCCTGAAGGCGCGTCGGGCGACGACCGTACTGGTCGCCGCCCTTGGGCGCAAAGCGAATTGGCGCCGTCGATCCGCATACGCGGCAACGGGAAAATCCGGATCGGTTACTTTACTTCGTGGCAGGCCGCGCACCTCGTCGGCCCCTCACCCTGCTTGAGCACCGGCCCTGCATCCTTGGGCTTTTTCGTGATCTCGCCCTTGTGGCAATCGATGCAGTTGACGTGGTAGGCCTCCTTGCTCCAGAGCTCCTCGCCGTCTGCGTTCTTCGGAGTCTTGGCGTTGCCCTCCTCGCGCAGGTGGCAGTCGGCGCAGAACGGAATCTTTTCCGACTTTCCGGCATTGAAGGTTTCGAGCGTCAATCCCTTGTTGGTGTGGTGGCAGTAGGTGCAGTCGGAGAAGGGGATGTGCTGCTGATGGGTGAACTTCACCGGTCCCCATTTCTCGTCCACCGAGGGGATGACCAGATCGTCCCCCGGCAGCTTCTGCCCCTGCGTCGCCGCACTTACCGAATAGGCGGCGAGCATACACGCCGCGATCAGAAGTTTCACTTTCATCGATTCTTTCTCCCGAACGAACAGCAGACCTTTTATTCGTTAATCTCAGCCTTCGATCTTTGGATTGATCTTGGGTGGATTGATCTTTGGATTGATCTTCGCCTGACCTTTGGTCGATCTTTTTCAGGTCGATCTTTTTCAGGTCGATCTTTCTCACCGTCGACTTCGCGCCGCTCCCCCCCCTCGCGTGCGCACAAGATTAAACCGCGCCCGGTCGCACGTCAACCGGGCGCGGTTACGGGATGTGAAAAGTCGTCACCCGCGCGCCGGGGTGACCTTCAGATTGTCGCCATGGCACTTCGTACACGCGCCCTGATCCGGCGCCGTGTACTCGCCCGTGAATACAGGCCTGCCGTTATTGACGCCCGGATGCGAGTTGCCGTCGTGGCAACTGAAGCAGCCGCGCCCGCCTCTTTCCCTCTCGCTCAGATGCTGTCTGACCCTGATTGTGCCGGGTTTGCCCGAGGGTTGGTTGTAGCCGCCCGTCACGCTGTGGCACTTCTTGCAGTCGCCGCTTACGTATCCTACGTGCGTCTGATGCGAGAACCGCGCCCCATAGGCGATGCTCAGCAGATTGCGCTTCGGCGCCTTGTCGACCATCTGCGTGTGACAGACGCTGCAATCGGATTTCTGCTGCGCCTTCTGATCGTTGCTCACGGGCGCGTGGCATACGAAACATTGCCCGTGCGCGCCTATTTCGCGCCCGACCTGCCGCTGCGTCGGTGCGTGACAAAACGCGCAGTCGAGCCTGCTGCCGTCGGTGAAATTATACGTGTCGTGCGTTTCGTGCTGTTTGGCGTCGAAGTATACGTTGAAGTCGTAGCGCTCGGGGAATTCGCGCTGCGGCGGGCGCGCCGTCAGCCCGGCTTCCGCCTGATGGCATACCGAACAGGTTTCGGGCGGCCTGGCCGTGAACTGCACTACGTGGCATTCGATGCACGTGCGATGCACGGGAAAATCGAGCAGTATTTTCTTGTTGCGCTCGGGCGAGGCTACAAGCGCAGCCGGCGCCGCCGACCGGTCGTGGCAGTAATCGCACTTCAACTCGCGCGTCTGCTGCGTTCCGGGCACCCGCACGCTGCCCGAATGCGATTTATGCGTGAACTTGTTGTAGTCCTTCACGCTCGGCGCACCCGAATTTTGCCCCGCAGGTTGAGAAGCCCGTGCGGGCTGTACGGCCGGTTCGGCCGCCGCAGACGAAAGCAGCCGCGGCAACATCGCCGTCGCGGGCGTCATCACGCCGCAGAGCACCAGAAGAATCTTGAGGCGCTGAATCCACATATTCTTTTTCTTCAGATCGGTCTTTTTGCGGAGAGAAAAAAGATAACGAAACAAACGAAAATCAACGAATAATCACAAAACCCCTGGAACTTCTCGTCTGTTTTGTTTCATTCCGTCTGTTCCGTTATCTCTTCTCAGATCAGGAGCATTTGAATGAAGAATACAAGCGATGCCCAGAAGCCCATAGGCGCGGCCGATAGGGGCGCGCTTGCGGCGTGCGCCGTTGCCTGCGCTTCGACGGCGCGACGACCCGGCTCTGACCTCGCCCATTCGAAGCGGGCCGGACGCAGCAGATCCCCGGGCCGCAGGCTTGCCTGCTTCTCCGTATGACATCCGGAGCACGGCGATTTTATGGGCGCGCGGCTGTCGGGATGATTATCGCGATAGCGCCTGTGGCACTCTATGCAGCCCGCAAGGTTGGTCTCGTTGTCGGGATTGCCGTGATAGGCGATCTCTACGGGAATCTCCTCGCCCGCCTTGTTCTTCACCGTTTCAGCGTTGCCCGGGTCCTTGTGGCAACTGACGCACTTGGGAACAAGCTCGATTTTTGCGTCCTTGTTCGTATGGTGGCAGGTCTCGCAGCGTTCTGCATAGGTCGGCTTGCTGTGCGTGCCGTGATCGAAATTCTCTACAACGCCCCATTTTGAATGCAGCCCCCAGTAGGGACTGTCCTTCGTATCGCCCAACCGCACGATGCCCGTAGGCGTCGGAACCCGGCCCGCCGCAGGCGCAGTCGCGGGAGCCGTTGCCGGAGCCGTTGCCGGGGCAGTCGGTTGTGCTGCTGCGGGCGGAGGCGTCGCGGGTTTTGTTTCAGTCGCCGCGGGCGGAGGCGTCGTTACGGGTTTTGTCTCGGTCGCGGCCGGAGTCGTCGGAGCCGGAGTTGTCGGAGCGGCGGTTGCCGGGGGCGTAGCCGCAGCGGGCGCCGGCGTGGTAGCCGGTGCAGTGGCCGGTGCAGTAGTCGGGGGGGCGGTTGCGGGCGGCGTCTTGGGTTTGGGGAAGTGGCTCGGCGGCGGCATCGCGATGCCCTGGGCGCCGCGCTGCCGGATCGTGGGCAGCGAGTGGCAGTAGTTGCACTTCGCCTTCTCGATCGTCATCGCGCCCTCTATCCTGGTCTGCATCTCCTTTTTGTGACACTCGATGCAGTTGCCCGCGCGCGGCTGTTTTTCCTGCGTTCGCCGATCTGCAACGAAGAAATCCGATCGCCGCTCGGCGCGCTTGGCCGTGGCGTGGCATTCCATGCAGCTCTTGGTGTCGGCGCCCACTGCATCGTCGTGCGTCTTGTGGCTGAAGGCCTTCTGCGGCTTTACGCCCGCTCTCGGCGGATTCATCTCCGTAGCCACGATCTGACGCTCGAACCACAATACCGCGTGCTCGGACCCGGCCCCTCGCTGTTTGGCCGTCAACGAATGGCACCCTACGCAGTTGGTTCCGAACGAGGGACGTTTTGCCCCGACTTCCTTTTCATTCAGGTGGCAGACGAAACACTCGGCGTGGCCCGGCGCCGACATCTTGACGCCCGCCGGGTAATCCATGCCCCCCACCTTTACCGGAGCCTTGTTTTCAACGTGGCAGGCCGCGCATTCGAAATTGTCTTTTTCCTTGTATTTCTTCTTGTCCTTGAACTCTTCCTTGAAATGCGCCGACTGCTCGAAATAACCCGTATGATCGCCGTGCGAGTAATAATCGTAGAACTGCGATTCGGGGCCCGAAGCCGGATTCGGGAAGGCGCGGATGTTGGTTTTCATCTCGCTCAGGCGCGTAGAAGAATGGCATATGACGCACATCTTCGGATACGTGCCCTCGGTGACCGTAGCGTCCCGGCCCGCCATCGCGTGACAATCGGTGCACGCCGAATGCGTCACGCGATCGCCCGTCTTGCTGTTCGGGTATCCGGTGACTTTCGGCTCTGCGGGCGTCGGGTCCGTGTGGCAGTAGTTGCACTTCAACTCCTGCGGCTGACCCTTTCGGAGCACGCCGTCGACTGTGCCGCGGTGCGTCGCGTGATTGAATTTCGAGTAATCCACGCGCTTTGCCGGTGCGCGCCGCTGCTGCGCTGTGAGCCCGGTCGATGCCCAGTAAAGCGCCCCCACGGCAAGAACTACGAGGAGGAAAACTGCTCTCCGCATAAGAAGTACCCAGTGCCGGGCGCGAGGAAGAGGAAGAAGAAGTGCTGAGTGCTGAGTGCTGAGTGCTGAGTGCAAACAGGAAATCAGGAACTTTAATTACAGACACTCTGTATCGAAGTTCTTCAGTTCCTGTTTGCACTCAGCACTCAGCACTCAGCACTCAGCACTTCCTCTTCCTCCTCCTCCTCGCACTCAGCACTCCCTTAGAGGTTCGGATGACGCGGGAACTTGACGTACGGCAGTCGCACGCCGCGGACGAAAATCTGGTCGGCGCGGATATTGGCCGGGGCCTCGAATCCGACGCTGCCCGCAGAAGAGATGATGTCGTCCTGATCGATCCCGTCGCCGCTGACGCCTACGGCGCCGACGAGTATGCCGTTTTTATAAAGCGGCACGGCGCCGGCGAAAATCTGCGTGCCGTTGTCGAGCCCGCGCACCTGTGAGCAGGGGCCGGGCTGTCCGCCGAGCGCGTTGAAGATGCCCTGACGTACCAGGGCAATCTGAAGCCCGACGTTAAACGGACTCCAGGAAGCGATCGGCTTGGAGAACGGACCGTGCTGCGCCCCGTCGATTCCGTCGGGGAAAAACGGCCTGCTCAAAAACCCGATCGCGCGGTCGCTGAATGCTATCTGTCCGGCAAGCGCTATACCGTCGGCCGCAGCCGCATCGACGAACGCGCCGAAACCCGCGGCGCGCAGTTCCGCTCCCGCCGTAGCCTTGCTGTAGAATGCCGATGAGCGGGCCTTCTGCACGCATACGTCGAAGCCGAATATAGGAGCGTCGATGGTGCTGAATATCCCCAGCACCTGACCGTCGAGATCCACCACCGCAAGATTGACCTCCGCAGGCGATCCGAGCGGGCGGCGAATTGCCGCGCGCGTGCGGAAGGCCTGCTGCGCGCCCTGCGTCAGTATGCGCGATACGTCGTCTACCGTAAGCACGGGCCGGCCCGTCGCGGTGCTCCCCCTGAAGGGGAAAAACCTGCGGTCGATGCGGCCCGGCACGCCGCCAAGGGTGAGCGGTTCAAACCGCGTCGCCGCCGCCGCGCACGTAGCCGCGCGGCAGTGCGTCAAATCGGGCAGCGATACGCCGGGCAGCGAACCGAAGGCGGGCGCCGTGCCCCCGCTCTGTCCCGCATTTACAAACGGCAACCGGATGCCGTCGACGTAAATCTGATCGCCGCGTATCGATGCGGGCGCTTCAAATCCGCGAGTCCCCGCTACGGCGATTATTTCCTCCGGCGATTGATCGAAATCCGAAGGATCTATATCGACCGAATAAAAACCGTCGAGCTCGACTCCGATGCCGCCCGCGGCAATGCCGTTTTTGTAAAGCGGCACGCCGCCCGGATCGCCCGCAAGCCCGAGCGGGAGGCTCGGAATCTTGATGTCCGAACATGGCAGTTGTGAAAACTGCACGCCGAACAGCGGCCCTCCGGGCTGAAACGCTACGCCCGGCGGCAGATGCTCCTGCACGATGAAACTCGCCGTGCGCGAAGTGAACGCGTTGCCCTGCGTGCCGAAGAAGGAAGGGGTGCCGGCTTTGGAAATCGCCGCAAGCTCCGATGGAACATTGACGCCTTCGAGCCCGTCCGGGTCGGCGGGCTTGAGTATCTGTCCGGTCTGCAGGTTGACCGAGCCGATGCGCGTCATTGGGTTTGCGCCCGTCATGCGGAATACGCCGAGAATGTTGCCTTCCTTGTCCGTCACCGCTACGGTTGCGCGCAGATTGAGCGCCTGAGCGCGGCCCACGGCCTGCGCAATGACGGTCTGCACGTCGGCTGCGGTGAGTCCGGTTTGCGAGGGCGACGCCGCGCCGCCGATTTCCATTTGCACGTGATTGCTTGCGCGTCCCGCAGCCGTGATCATCACGTCGACGGGGCCGCCGGACAGACCGGCCGGCAGCGTCAGATTGATCTGATCCAGACCCACGAATGCGCCCTGCGGCCCGGCGTAAAAGGGCGTCACCTCTATGCCGCCCATCCACACGCGCAGATCCGAGGCGTTGCGCAGCCCCGTCCCGAAAAGCGTAAGGTAGTTCGGCTGCCACGGCGAGCCGGGACTGATGGGTTTCGGCGAGCCGTCGCTGTTGGCTATCGGATCGAACATCGACCCGTCGAATGTGGTCAGCCCTACGGGCACTCCGCGCCCGTTCGCCGCAAAGGTGAAAATCGCGGGAGCCGCAGCGACTATCTGCACGTCGCCCTCGGCGATCACGCCGTGGGAGTCGAGTATCGCAAGCCGGCCCGAACCGAGTGCTGCGTCTTCAGGAATCAGATAATTGATCTGCCCCGAAGAAACGAAAAACAGCGGCGCCGGGTGCTCTATGCCGAGGCTGTCGGTGAGCGTGACGCTCGCGCCCTTGAGCAAAGTCGGCAGCGGAAGCCCCGCAGCCTGATCGGTGCCTTCGGCGAGCCCCGCGCCGAAAGCGGCTGCTATTGCGCCCGGAGCGACGGCCGAATCGTAGCTCGCAGCATTTACCGTGACTACGGTGGAACCAGGGGCCGCCGTGGCGGTGCGGCCCGGCGCGGTGTATGACCACAGCGAGATGCCGATGAATGCCGCAGCGGTCAGGATGTAAGCGGGCAGGGAGTAAACTTTGGCATCGGATCGGAAACCGGAAAACATGGCGGTAACTAATCGGGGACGCCGGAATCTTGAGATGCGCATCGAAGCCCTCTCTAACGCTGATGCTCTAACGCGGGTTTGATCGTCTGCCGGGAATCCTTAAAGGATCAGGCGGACACTGGCGGAACGTTGTTGAAAGACGCGCACGCCGCGCATTGCGGGTGCGGTAATGTGTTGTCTACAACAGATCGAGCGCCGGGCGCACGGCTTCTGGCTTTCAATAGCCTGCAATCACAATAGCCTGCAATCAATAGCCTGCAATCAACTGCCTGGAGTGGCCTGCATCGGACAGATCAGGAAGCGCCCGTCCGGGGGCCGAACGCGACAGACTATAATCCGCGAAACGCAACCGCTGCAAGAAAAAAATGGCAAACTGCGAAAACGACCCGCAATTCTCCGTCCGGGAGGCAAGAGAGACAACGGAACTGACGCAAATGTACCCAACATACGGAAATTGACGAAAAACACGAAAACCTCCAATATTTCGGTCAAATTTTCGTAAATATTTCCGTCTGTTCCGTACATTTCCGTTTGTTCCGGTGTTTCTCTTCCATCTTTCTTCCATCTTTCTTCGGGGGCTTCGTTGCAGAGACGCTCGGGAAAGCCTGTAATTTCAGGGTTTGCAAAACTGTTGATTGACTTCGCGCGCGCGGATGTGTTACATAGCGCCGCAGCTTGTCCCTGGTAGTGTGTGAACAATAAACGCAGATCGCGGGGGTGCAACCCTGCACATACTTGCGATCTGCACATACTTGCGAATCGAAGCAGCAGTTGGGCCGTCATAACCATAATCTTCAGCAGGCGGCGATCATCAACAGGTCACCCGAATTTTCGCCCGTTGCTGATAATGCCGTTGGGAATTTTGCTGGGAATACAGTTTCGGAAGGCATACGGACGGCATACGGCTTTTTATTGACCCTCAAAAGTTAAACCCCGATCCGCGGGGCAGTCTCAAGTTGATTTGACGTTCCCATACAACTCGCGCCGTCCGCATACGCCCGACCGGCGCGCGTTGGCCATCCCTGGGGAGGACACCTTGCGACGTATCATCCTCTGCTTCCTGTTTGCGCTCTTTGTAGCCGGGGCGGCGGTTATTTCCCCGGCCGGCGCGCCGCAGGATGCTGCGAGCTCCGACGACCAGAACCAGGCATCTTCAGGTCAGCAGCGTCCCGCAAGTCCTCCGGCGCAGGAGGAGCGTAAAGGGTCGCCGCCGCCGCTTCCCGACGAAAAGCCCACAGGCGCCGCCGGTCCCTCTCCGGTCAGGAAGCCCGACATCGAGGACGCCGACTACAAGGTCATCACCGACCGCTGGCGCATCGGCATGCCGAAAGATCCGCGCTATGCCGAGGGCCACATACTGAATCCCTATCGCCAGAACGTGCTGAAGGGCGATTACCCGATCATCGGGCAGCAGACGTTTCTGAGCCTCACCTTCGCCACCGAGACGACCTTCTTGCTGCGGCGCCTGCCCGTGCCGCAGGACGTCAGCTCGCTGCGGCCCGGAAGCTTCGAGTTCTTCGGCCGCGGGCGGCAGGAAATCGTGCTGCAGAATTTCGTCTACGGATTCGACCTCTATCACGGCGAAACATCCTACAGGCCCGCCGACTGGCGTCTGAAGATCACCGGAATCTCGAATATCAACTACGTGCGGGCGCGCGAAAACGGGATCATCAACATCGATCCGCGGCGTGGAAGGGATCGCGTCGACGATTTCTCGACCTTTGAGGAGGCGTTTTTTGAAGTGCGTCTGGGCGATACGCCGAAGCTGCTGCCGTTTCTGCGCGGCGACGGCTCGCGCAAGGGCCGCTCGCCGTACTTCGATTCGACCTCGATTCGCGTAGGTCTCCAGCCCTTTACATCGGACTTCCGCGGTTTCATCTTCAGCGACTCGAACCTGGGCGTGCGCATATTCGGCAACCACGATTCGAACCGGTATCAGTTCAATCTCGCGTATTTCGACATGCTCGAAAAGGACACCAACAGCGAGTTGAACATCATCAATTTCCGGCGTCTGCGCTTCCGCGACCAGAAGGTATACATCGCGAACCTCTACCGCCAGGACACGTTCGTCAAGGGCTATACCACGCAGTTCAGCATCCATTACAACGACGACCGGCCGAGCGGCCAGTTCGACGTAAACGGATTTCTGGTGCGTCCGGCCAAGATCGGCAACGTCACGCAGCACCGCGTACGCACGGGTTATTTCGGATGGGCGGGCGACGGCCACTTCGGGCGCATGAACATCACGCACGCCTTCTATCAGGTGATCGGGCGCGACACCTACAACCAGGTCGCCGACCGTCCCGTATCGATCAACGCGCAGATGGCTGCGGCGGAAGTGTCGATCGATTACGACTGGCTGCGCTACAAGCTGGCGTTTTTCTACAGCTCGGGCGACGCCAATCCCGACGACGGCAGCGGGCGCGGTTTCGATGCGATTCTGGATAATACAAGTTTCGCAGGCGGCAAGTTCAGCTTCTGGAATTCGCAGGGCGTGAGACTGACGCAGACGGGCGTAGCGCTTGTCGAGGGCCGGAGCCTGCTGCCGAGCCTGCGCAGCAGCAAGATCCAGGGGCAGTCGAATTTCGTCAATCCCGGACTCGGGCTCATCAACGCGGGCGTAGACGCGGATCTGACGCCGAAGCTGCGCGGTTTCGTCAACTACAACTACATCAGGCTGAACCGCACCGAAGCGATCGAGAAGGTGCTGTTTCAGCCCGGAATCCGGCACGAGATCGGGCACGATCTGGGCGTCGGATTCATCTATCGTCCGTATCTGAACGAAAACGTAATATTCGCCGGCGGGGTCAACGGCCTCAAACCGGGCAACGGATTCACCGACATCTACAGTTCGAACTGCAGCGGCCTGCCGCAGGGATGCGGCGCCGGACGTCCACCCCTGTGGTCGGCGTTCATGGTGTTGAAGTTCATGTATTGATGAACATCGGGGAAGCGTGCAACGCGCCGTGCGGTGAAAGACGCAATGTTTTTTCGCCGCCGGCCGCTTGCTGATCTTTCCCCCAGATGTGAGAAGGGGCGCATGAATCAGGTAAGCCGTATCCGTCGCGTCAAACTGGTCTTCATTTGCATACTCGCCGTGGTCACGGGGCTGAGCTTCTGGCCCGCGCAGCGTTCAGATCTCGGCGCCGCCGGGGCTGCGTCCGGAACGCCGAAAACCGGTATTGCCGTGTCGAGCGATCCATCAGACGATTCGGCCGATAATTCGGCCGACGCCCAGCAGCAGCGGCAGGCGCGTGTAAATCCGAAGAGCGCGGGATGCATCGCCTGCCACACCGGCACCGAGTCGATGCACCACGACGGTGACAACGATCTCGGCATAGGCTGCGCCGACTGCCACGGCGGCGATCCCGCGGCGACGACCAAGGAAGCCGGACACGTCAAGCCGCGCTTCCCCGAGATATGGAAATCCACGGCCAACCCCGAGCACCTCGCCGCTACCTGGGTCAAGGAAAGCGACGAGTTCATCCGCTTCGTCAATCCGGGCGATTTCCGCGCCGCGGATCTGGCCTGCGGCAAGTGCCACGAACGCGAGGTCGCCTGGTCGAAGAAATCCATGATGACCCACGGCGGAATGCTCTGGGCCGCGGCGCTCTACAACAACGGCGCATACCCGTTCAAGGACGCCCGCTTCGGCGAAAGCTTCGGCCCCAACGGCGCAATCCAGATGGTATTCACCAACCCGCCGCCCACGCCCGAAGAAACGCGACTCAAAGGCATATTGACCTTCCTGCAGCCGTTGCCCCGATGGCCCATTACGCAACCCGGAAACGTGCTGCGCGTATTCGAGCGCGGCGGCGAACTCAAGGGTTTGCCCTCGGACATCGGCAGTCCCCCGATCTACGAAATTCCCGGCAAGCCCGAGGTCAAGCTGAGCGACCGCGGTTTCGGCACGCGGCTGCGCACCGATCCGGTATTCCTCGGTTTGCAGAAAACGCGCCTGCTCGATCCCATACTCTCGATGCTCGGCACAAACGACAATCCGGGCGATTACCGCTCATCGGGCTGCACGGCCTGCCACGTCGTTTACGCCAATGACCGCGACCCGAAACACTCGTCCAAATACGCCGAATTCGGCAACGAGGGCAAGACCTTCACCGCCGATCCGACGATCCCGAAAAACGAATCCGGCCACCCCATAAAACATCAGATGACCGCCGGCCCGCCGTCTTCTCAGTGCATGGTCTGTCACATACACCCGGGCACCAACATGGTCACGACCTACTACGGCATGACGTGGTGGGACAACGAAACCGACGGCGATCTGATGTATCCGGAAAAGCAGCCCAAGCTGAGCGCCGAGGAGAAGGACAACATACAGTATCGCAACCCCGAGGGCTCGGCTCTGCGCGGGCGCTGGGGGCAGGATCGAGAGTTCCTGAAAAACATCTGGACCGATGTCAATCCCAAGGCCAAACGCACGCAGTTCGGCGATTTCCACGGTCACGGCTGGGTGTTCCGCAACGTTTACAGAACCGATCGCAAGGGCAATATGCTCAACTCGCGCGGCACGCGCATCGATCCGGATGATCCCGAGAAATTCAAGAAAGCCGTCCATCTCGAAGACGTGCACCAGAAATTCGGCATGCATTGCGCCGACTGCCACGTAGGCGGCGACGTGCACGGCAACGGCAACCTCTACAACGAACCGCGCGCCGCCATACAGGTCGATTGCATAGACTGTCACGGAACCATAGACAAACCCGCTACGCTGATGGCCTCGGGGCCCGCGGCCGGAACGGGCCGGTTCAAGGGGCGCGTCGTCACCGTATCGAAGGACCTGCGCCGCGTCAGGGCGCGCGACGAGCGCGGCCGGCAGATTCCGATGTTCCAGGTCGCTACAGCCGAACGCCCGATCCGCAAAAAGGACGCGCAGGGGCGCGACGTAGAGTTCAAGGCGGGCGAAATCATTCAGAACTCGCTCGTAGAACCCGGCAAGTGGTGGCGCGTCGTGCAGACCGTAGACACCGTAACGCCCGGCAAACGCGACTACAACGACGCCTCGGCCTGGGCCAAAACCGTGCAGCGCGACGGCAGGACGTGGGCCGACACCGCAGTCGAGGAAAAGAAACTCGCGCACGCCAATTCCTCGATGACCTGCTACGCGTGCCATTCGTCGTGGACTACAAGCTGCGTAGGCTGCCATCTGCCGATGACCGCCAACAAGCAGAAACCGATGCTCCACAACGAGGGCGAAGACCGCTTGCGCAACTGGACGCAGTACAACTTCCAGACCTTGCGCGACGATTTCTACATGCTCGGCAAGGACGGCACCGTAACGGGCCGCCGCATTGCGCCTACGCGCTCTACCTGCGCCATTCTCGTAGGCTCGCAGAACCAGAACCGCGAATGGATCTATTCGCAGCAGCAAACCATTTCATCCGAGGGCTACAGCGGACAGGCGTTTTCAACCTACGTCCCGCATACCGTGAGCACTTCGGAAACGAAGGTCTGCACCGACTGCCACATTTCGCGGACCAACGACAACAATGCGTGGATGGCGCAGTTGTTGATGCAGGGCACGAACTTCACAAACTTCATCGGGCGCTTCGCTTATGTCGCAGCCGGTAAACACGGGCTTCAGGCCGTGGTCGTAACCGAGCGCGACGAACCGCAGGCGGTGCTCGGATCCGACCTGCACAAGATCGCGTATCCCGAAGAGTTCGAAAAACACGTAAAAGGCGGCCGCATTCTCAAGGAAGCCTACGAACACAAGGCCAACGGCGAGGCGCTCTCGATACAGTTGCGCGGCGAGTATCTATACGTCGCCAACGGTCCGGGCGGGCTGCGCGTATACGACGCCGCGAACATAGACAACAAGGGCTTCTCGGAGCGGATCGCTACGGCGCCCTTCTCGCCCTTCGGACAGCGCTTCTACGTCAAGTCGAAGTACGCCACCGCCGTCGCTTCGCCGACGACGCTCGGCGTTGATCCGACGCGCAACCACCGGCCGGAAAACGAGGAGGCGCAGTACCGCGACGACAAGCAGGCGATACACCTGATGTACGCATTCCTGTACGTCACCGACAAGTACGAGGGGCTTTTCACCGTTCTTGCCGCGACGCTTTTGGACGGCAATCCGGCCAACAACTTCCTGAAGCGGCAGTTGACTTTCAATCCGGAAGGGAAGTTGAACGGCGCATCGAACATAACGATCGCCGGACACTACGCCTACATCACGGCCGATCGCGGACTGCTGATCGTGGACATAAACGATCCGCTCAATCCGAAGATCGTATCGGAAATCCCGTTCAAGCGTGCGCGCGCCGTACAGGTGCAGTTCCGTTATGCCTTCGTGCTGGATGAAGAGGGCATGCACGTCGTGGATGTCACGAATCCGGATCAGGCCAAACTCGTAGAAGCAGCGAAAGTGCCCATAGAAGACGCGCACAACCTGTATCTGGTGCGCACATATGCATACGTTGCGGCTGGCAAAAACGGGTTGGTGCTCGTAGACATCGAGCGGGCTGAAAGGCCCAAGATCGAGTTGACCTACAACGCCGAGGGCAAGATCAACGATTCGCACGATGTCAAAGTAGGCATGACCAACAACAGCCAGTTCGCCTACATCGCCGACGGGCATAACGGCGTGCACGTGGTACAGATGTTGTCGCCGGCCGAAAACGCGACGATTTACGGATTCTCGCCGAAGCCGACTCCGAGGCTGATCGCTACCTTCCCGATGAAGGGCGAGGCGCTGGCGATTTCCGAGGGGCTGGATCGGGATCGGGCCGTGGATGAGACGGGGCAGCAGCTTTCCGTATTCAACCGTCGCGGCGCGCGTCCGTTCAACAAGGCGGAGATGCGCCGCATGTATATGCACGACGACGGAACGTTCTACAACGTGACCGACGACGTTCCGCCGCGTCCGCGCCGTCCGGCGGCTCCGCGCACGGGAGCGGAAGCCGGGGGCGGATCGAGCGAGGGCGGTTCTACGGGCGCGGGGCTGAGCGATTTCGCTTCGGGCGGACTGATGCACCTGTTTGTAAGCCTGCTGCTGCTGGTAGGAGGCGTGCGGACGGTGCGACGCAGGCAGTAAGAAAAACCGCGGAAGACACGGAAAGCACGGAAAGCACGGAAAAGATAATCTCTTTCCGTGCTTTCCGTGTTTTCCGCATATTCCGCGCTTTCTCCACTGTCGGGAATCGAACTGCTTTGGTGTAAAGTAGGGAATTCCGTAGGGCGCACTTACGGTTTCTGCGGAGGTGTTTCGATGTCGCGCAAACGAATTATGGCATCCGAAGATTCGGCGATCCTCTTGTTGCCGCAGGAAATACTGGATGCAATGGGCGTAACTGATGGGGATGAAATTGACGTGTCTGTTACGGAGGGTACTCTAACCCTGCGGTCACTTGATGAGGCCGAGCGAGTGCGGAATCTCGGCGCGGCTGCCGATGCAGTGATTAAGCGCCGCAAGGCCGCATACGAAGAATTGGCCAAAGGTGCGGAGTAAGTTTGTCTGCAAGCAGTAGACTACTTTCTGTGGGCGGTACAGAGGTTTTACGAAGCGCGCCGGCATCCGACGACGGGAGAAGAGATTCGAGAGGACAGATACCTGAAGCTTTTGTGGCCGCAAATCGGCGAGATTCACGATTTGGATTTCGGGCCTGCGCGCGGGACGTACTTTACAGCACAACGCCCGCTCACGCTTGAAGAACGATTTAGCGGGAGCGGGCGTAAGAAAGGTTCGTCGTGAGTATAGGAACCCTA